>JBGVNF010000052.1:0-69794 GCA_045125245.1 Lachnospiraceae bacterium | reverse complement strand
CGCATTTTTTTGATGATTTGTCAAGTGTTTTTTTTGCTTTTTTGCTGTGAAAAATGTAAAAAAAGAACAGACATGATAACGTTCATATCTGTTCTTAACGACATATTCTCTTATCTTAATGACATTGGGCAATAAGCCAAGCCGCGAGTTACGGAGGCAGGCGATTAAAAAGCATTTGCAAGGTGTGGGAATGAAAATAGAAAATCTTCTAAGATGTCTTCACCACATGAATATCTCTAGCTAGTTGTGTTTTAATGAAAATACACGTAGGATTAGTTTCAAGAGGAGCATTAAGCAAATCATCAGAACCCTCATATATACTAAAAAATATATAAATATACCTCAGTTAAAGAAACTTTTCTAAAAAAATATTAGATTATATTCTTGTGAAAGTGTATGTTATGTGATGGAATGTGAATGTTTCACGTGAAACATTTTATTATGTTATGGAAATAAGGATGATTTTGTGTTATTATCTTATTATGTGAAAAAAATAAATTATATTAAAGAAAGGCAAATGATAATGGGAAGAATAATTGCGGTTGCTAACCAAAAAGGTGGCGTTGGAAAGACCACTACATCAACAAATTTATCTGCTTGTCTAGCTGAATTAAATAAGAGAGTATTATTGATAGATATTGATCCACAGGGAAATGCTACAAGTGGAGTTGGAGTAGATAAAAATCAATTAGATAATACAGTTTATGAAATGATTATCGGCGAATGTGAGATGGAAGATTGCTTATTGGAAAATGTTATAGATAATTTAGATTTGCTTCCTTCTAATGTAAATCTTGCTGGAGCTGAGATTGACTTAATAGGCGTAGAGGCAAGAGAGTTTATATTAAAGAAACAAATAGATGAGATAAAGGATAATTATGATTTTATAATTATAGATTGTCCGCCTTCTTTAAATATGCTTACAGTAAATGCTATGACTACAGCGGATAGTGTGTTAGTTCCAATACAGTGTGAGTATTATGCATTAGAGGGTTTATCACAGCTTATACATACAATAAATCTTGTAAAAGAAAGACTTAACCCAAATCTCGAGATAGAGGGTGTTGTATTTACAATGTATGATGCCAGAACAAATTTGTCTTTACAGGTAGTAGAGAATGTTAAGTCAAATTTAAGACAAAATGTATATAAGACAATTATACCTAGAAATATAAGATTGGCAGAAGCTCCAAGTCATGGATTGCCAATAAATTTATATGACTCAAAGTCGGCAGGTGCAGAGAGTTACAGACTTCTTGCAGAGGAAGTTGCAAACTTTGGAATGGAAGAGGAAGAAGAATAAGTAGAAACGTTCGGAGGTGACATATATGGCAGTGAAAACTAAAAAGAATAATTTGGGAAGAGGATTAGATTCGTTGATTCCTGAAGTAACAGGTAGTCTAAAGGTGAAGGAAAAACCAGAGGTAGTAGAGAAGGTTGTAGAAAAAGTAGTAGAGAAAATAGTAGAAAAAAAGGTAGAAACCTTAGTAAAGATTACAGATATAGAACCAAACCGTCAGCAGCCACGTAAGAATTTCAATGAAGATGCATTGATGGAACTTGCTGAATCTATAAAAATACATGGAGTAATTGAACCGTTAATAGTTCAAAAAAGAGATGGTTATTATGAGATTATAGCTGGTGAAAGACGATGGAGAGCATGTAAGCTTGCGGGAGTAAAAGAAGTACCTGTTGTAATTAAAGATTATACAGAACAGCAGATAGTAGAAATAGCATTAATAGAGAATATTCAGAGAGAAGATCTTAATCCTATAGAAGAAGCGCATGCATACAAGAGATTACTTAATGAGTTTAATCTTAAGCAGGACGAAGTGGCAGAAAGAGTGAGCAAGAGTCGTGTGGCTATTACTAACTCAATGAGACTTCTTAAGCTTACTGATGAAGTTCAACAGATGGTTATCGACGAGATGATTACAAGTGGACATGCTAGGGCTTTAATTGGAATAGAAGATAAGGAAAAACAGATAGAGCTTGCTACAAAGATATTTGATGAGAAATTAAGTGTTAGAGAAACAGAAAGCATGGTGAAGAGTATTCTTAATCCTGCACCAAAGAAGGAAAAAGAGAAATTCGAAGATGAATTCGTATATAAGAATTTAGAAGAAAAACTCACAAATAAGATTGGTTCAAATGTTTCTATAAGTAGAAAGAATAAGAATAAAGGTAAAATAGAGATAGAATACTATTCCACAGAGGATTTAGAAAGAATAGTAGCTCTTATCAATAAAATATAAGAATTCAAAAGAGAGGTAACGTATGAATAGTAAGATATTTGAAAAGATAGGATTAGGTAATATCGATCCTGCATATATTTTTGTTATTCTATTTTTAATGTTTGTTGGAGTGCTTGTATATGCCATATTGACAGCAAATAAGCTTAAGCATTTATCAAGAAAGTATGATAATTTTATGAGAGGAAAGGATGCTGAAACTCTAGAAGATGTTATAATTAAGAGATTTGAGCAAGTAGATACTCTTGTAGTGGAAAATGAAAAGAAAACAAAAGAGATTGCTGAAATATTTGAGAACTTGAAGACAACTGTTCAAAAATGCGGAATTGTAAAATATGATGCGTTTCATGAAATGGGTGGTAAACTGAGTTTTGCATTAGTTATGTTAGACCAGAATAATACAGGACATGTGATTAATGCAATGCATAGTAGAGAAGGCTGTTATATTTATATAAAAGAGATAATCAAAGGTGAATCATATATTCCATTAGGTGATGAAGAGAAAAAGGCTTTAGATAAAGCTATTGGTAATGATGTACAATAAATTGTACAGATGATTTAGAGGACACAGAAGTGATAGTTGTACAAGTCAAGGATTTAAAGGGAAATGAAAAATTAGCTAGACACATATTGACAGAATCAGGTTCGGAATTAATGGCTAAAGGAACGACCATTAAAATGGAGTACATTGATAGACTTACGGAACTGGGTATAGAATATGTATTTGTGGATGATTCTAAATTCATAGATATAGATTTTGATAATGAGAATAAAGGAATTATCAAAGAAAAGGTAAAGGAAGAAAGTCTAGCTATAGTAAAAGATATTTTGGAAAAGCATGTATATAAAAATACATCCGATTTAGAAAAGTTGTGTACAGCGGCAGATAATATTATCAGGGATATAACTTCTGAAGAGGAAGTTATGGAGCGAGTAGCAAATATCAGAAAATCTGGTACAGATATATATGCACATTGTATAAATGTATGCGCCCTTGCAACATTGATAGCATTAAAAAACAATTTTGAAAAGGAAGTTGTAAGAGAGATAGCAAAGGGATGTATATTACATGATATTGGCTTAAGATACATAGTTGTTCCATATGAAAACGTAGATGTGGATATGCTATCATCAAAGGAAAGAAGTGAATTTCGAAAGCATGTCATACTTGGTTTTGATACATTAAAAGATGAAAACTGGTTAAGCCAAATAGCTAAAGATATCGTGTTATTTCATCATGAGAGAAATGATGGAACTGGTTACCCATTTAAAAATAACGAAAAATCACTTGATGATACAGTTAAGATTGTAGAAGTTTGTGATGCGTTTGATTGTTTGCTAAATGGAATTGGGTGTAAGCAAATGAAGGTTCACGAAGTGGTTGAATATATAAAATTTCATTCGCTTACATCATTTGATGAAAAATATGCAACACAGCTACTTAAAATGGTGGCTATGTATCCTATAGGAACCAAGGTTATTACAAGTGACGAAGAAGTAGGAATCGTAATAAAGCAGAATAAGGAATGCGTTGATAGACCAGTTTTAAAGATAATATCTGATAAGTATGGAAAACCTGTAAAAGAGGAAACTATTAAAGATATGACAGAATGTCTAACAATGTTTATAGTGGATACTGTAGACTAGGAAATAGTATTATATAATAATGTGTTATAATAATATAAAAAAAACGAATCAAAAAATTGATTCGTTTTTTTGTATTAAGTTCTTTAAGCATTATTAACAGTGCTTTCAATTAAATTTATTATAGTTGCTACAGCGTCTGTCATATTTGAAGATTTCATAGCATCTATATATTTATTTTTATAAGCATACATATTTCTAACTGTTGAAATAAGTAAATCTGTAGTGAGAGTTTCTTCATCAAGAACCTCGCTAAAGCCCTGTTTCTTAAATGACTTTGCATTTAAAATCTGATCACCACGGCTTGCGGAAGCAGGAAGTGGAACTAAGATATTTGGTTTGCATAATGCCTGAATTTCGCAGATAGCATTAGCACCTGCACGAGAGATAATAATATCCGCCATTGCAAATAAATCTTTCATCTCATCTTTAATATAATCAAACTGAATATATGATGGAGTGTTCTTTAAAGATTCATCTATTTTACCTTTTCCGCATAAGTGTACAATCTGGAAATCTTTTAATAACTCAGGAAGAGCATCTCTAACAGCTTTGTTTAAAGCTATAGCTCCAAGACTTCCACCTGTTACCATGATAACTGGCTTTGAATTATCAAATCCACAGAATTTAAGACCAGCTTCTTTATCACCGCTTAATAATTCTGCACGAATTGGTGAGCCCGTTAAAAGGGACTTGCCTTCAGGAAGATAATTCTTTGTTTCTGGGAAGTTATGACATACAGTTTTTGCGTAAGGGATGGAAAGTTTGTTAGCAAGGCCTGGTGTCATATCTGATTCGTGAATAATAATTGGAACCTTATATTTTTTGCAGGCAAAAACAACAGGGACACTTACGAAACCGCCTTTTGAAAAAAGGACATCTGGCTTATATTCCTTTACAAATTTCTTTGCCTCACGATAACCCTTTAAAACTCTGAAAGGATCAGAGAAATTTTTTAAGGACATATATCTTCTGAATTTTCCTGATGATATACCTTTATATGGAATATCTAATTCTTCTATAAGTTTTTTCTCTATGCCGTCATAGGAGCCTATGTATTTAATCTCGTAATTAAGCTTTTTTAAAGAAGGAATAAGCGCAATATTTGGAGTAACATGACCTGCAGTTCCTCCTCCAGTTAATAATATTTTTTTCATAAGACACCTCGAAATTATTAATTTATATTAGGATTAAATATTTTTTGTTAATTTATTAATTTTTTCTGAAAGCTCTGTAGCTTTAGCTTCGTCTATTTTCATAGTTGCAGGAACTAGTGATACGTTATCATTCTTGTATCTAGGAATTAAGTGAATATGAAAATGGAATATTGTCTGTCCAGCTATCTCTTCGTTATTCTGTAAAAGATTAAAACCGTCACACTGTAATTCATTTGCTAAGACTGTAGCAACTTTTTTTGCGATTACAAGGGCTTTTGATGCAACTGTATCATCTAATTCAAATAAGTTTTTATAATGATTTTTTGTAATAAGAAGTGCATGACCGTATGTTGCAGGATTAATATCAAAGATAACCTTGAAATCATCATCTTCATACAATGTATACGATGAAAATTCTCCACTTATTATTTTACAAAATACACAATTATTATCAATCATACTAAATACCTCTCTATTTGTCGAAATTTGTAACACGATTTAACTTTATTGTTATCATTAGATGTGCTACGAATAGTATATCACGAACAATTATTATTTAACAGTAGAAATAATTTTTTTATATTGATAAAATGAAAGGAGTGAATAGGTATGCTTAATAGTAAGTGTTCAAATTGTATGGTGGTTGAAAATAATCTAGGTTATGAAAAAAAACCTGATTATAATGCGCTTGAAACAGAAAATAAGGAATTAAAAATGGTGCTACGCAAATTTACTCATGAAATGGGAAATGCGTTAACAGTCTTAGGTGCAAGTATATTTTATGTTGAGGGAGATATGTTGCGTGTAGGTGAAAAGTGCGATCTACACGATTTAAAAAATGATTATGCGTATATATGTAATCTATTCAATAATCTACGTGAATATAACCATGCAGAGGCTGTAGATAAAAAATATATTGAGATTAATGAAGTGGTGAGAGAGATGGACAGCTCTTTTCATAAAATTCAAGGGAATGAAAATATTATGTTTGGAATATATAGACATGATTTCATTGAAGATAAGAAGATTTTTGGAGATTTCGTAAAATTAAGACAAGTATTTATTAACGTAATAAAAAATGCCATAGAAGCTGTTAGTGAAAATGATGCAGAAAAGGGTAAGGAAATCCGTATAAGTGTTACCGTTGAAAAGGATGAAGGTTCATATGAAAGTATTCATAAAAATGATTATGATGAAAATAATTTTATGGAAATGATACATATTGAGATAATAGATAATGGTAAAGGAATTAGCGAAAAAAATATATGTAAGATATTTGAACCAATGTTTACATATGGAAAGAAGAATGGTACGGGATTAGGGCTTTCTATCGTAAAAAAGATTATTGAAGATCATCAAGGGAAAATAAAAGCAGTATCTGCTCTAGGAACAGGTACTGCCATACATATCTATTTACCAGTTGTTTAACAGTGATTTTTATGAGAAGTCAAAAAGCATATCCAACATACGAAGTGTTTTGAAATTACCTTTTGCGCTCATATCACCAGTCATAAATGCCTTCTGGAAGGTCATTCTTCCGTGAACTATTTCATCTAAAACAGAGTGAGAAAGCTTTGCATATACGTCGTAAGAATTGCTATTTTCATATTTACAAGTGAGGGAATCGTTCTGTACGTCAATGTAAAGAGAACGATTCTTGTCTGTAATTACGAATAAGTAGCTTGCAGAGAAGCCTTCCTGAGGGGTAAAGTGTGAAGTAAAAGGTTTGATAAATTCCATTTCTACATCTGTACCTTGTGCGTTTAGCTTGCCTTTAAAGAAGCTAGCTAATTGCTCAATATCTTCCTTTTGCTGCTTTACGTATATATCGTCAGAAACATATTTTGATAACTGTTCACTTTCTTGTGGAGTGAGATCGAGAGCAGCTTTAATATGGTTTCTTCTGATAGTTTTGTTACTTGAAGGTAAGCCTTTTGTTTTATGAGAAATAACTCTGTATACATTTTCAGCAGTCTTTTCAATTATCGATAAATACTCTTTGTTAGTTTCAAAATCAATATAATCTTCCACATAAGTACAGATACCTGCGCTACATATACCACCAAGAATTTCCCAAGCATTCTTTAATGTAAGAGCTGCTTCCTGTTCTCCAGATGTTGTAGAGACTACAACTGGGAACATATAAGTAGAACTTATTTTGTCTTTGTCGCCATATAACCAGCAAGCATCTAAGAACTGCTGCATATATCCACCGATACCAAGCCACTCTAAGCTAACAGCAAGAATAACGCCGTCGGCATCCTTCAGAGTCTGTGGTAGTGTTGTAATTGTATTCTTCATATCATATAAATTATAACGAGTAAAATTTATACGAAGGTCAGAAAATACATGTTCAATTTTTTCTAAAACATATAAGGTAGGGTCTTCGATAACGCCACGACCACCATAATAAATATTAATATTCACTGTTTTTCTCCTCACATAATGATAAATAAGTCACACTATAATCATTATATTTTATTTTTTGAGCTTATGCAATATATATAAGCAAGAATACTTCCAAATATGATTCCACCGATATGAGCAGCATTGTCTATGTTTGTATTTTGCATACCACCAAATAGCGCTAAGCCTACCATAAGTAGTATTCTAGGAATAGAAAGCTGGTAGCGTTCAAATCTGCCTAACAAAGCAAAGGTTACATATGCACCTAATACTCCAAACACAGCGCCAGAAGCTCCAATGCATAAGGCGGTTACGCCTGCGCCTGTAAAATACACCACGGAGCAAACACTAGCAAATATACCGCTTAAAAGGTAAAGAATTATATATTTTATATGACCCATTATAGGTTCTAAGTAATATCCTACAAAAAATAAAGACATCATATTACTTGCTAAATGAGAAAAATCAGAGTGTAAAAAAGTACAAGTAAATAGTCGATAATATTGTTTTGCACTAAAAGTAACTGTTGAAATATTTGAATACTTTACCAGAAAGATTTGCTGATCTATAAAGTCTAAAATCATATCCTTATATATAAAAATCAGGATATTAATAATGATAAGGGTAACAGTTACAAATGGCTGGGAAAGAAAGTTTCGAAGAGCTCTGTTTTTTACAGTAAAGCTTTTCTTTACCGGTTTAGAAAGAGATTTTTCTATAACAGTTCTTAAATGGTCAAAGGCAACATCATTTTCCATAAAACTTAATAGACGTTCAGAGTATAAATCTGCTACCCAGAATAAGAATTTTCCTTCAGAGAAATTCTTAAAACCATAAGGCTTATCTGTGAGTATGAGAAATAATGTTTCTACTTTTTTATATCCGCGCAGTAAGAAAGTGTTTTCGAAGGACTTATTAATCGCTTCACACTGTTCTGTGTCTGCTAGCTTAGGATATTTTATATCATCTATGATAACGATGGTCGATATTTCTTCATTGTTTGTTTTGCAAAGGAAGGTATAATCGCCACCTTCTATTTTTGCAATTTTATAATCGTGTTCGCTTAAAGCGTGAATTAAATTCTTGACTATCATAGGGCTCCTTTATATTTATAAATTTATAACTATATTGAATAAAGTAAATGTAATTCAAATAGTTACTTTAATTTATAAAGTATACCCTACCTAAATATATAAGTCAAATGTCCGAAGGAAATATTATCGCCTATGGTGATAGGGTATTTTTGGTAAGGAGTTATGGATAGGTTGTTTAGAAAAGTGCCATTGGTAGAATTTAAATCCTCAATATAATATGTTGGAATATTTAAATCGTCTACGCCGCAGGTTATTCGACCATGAAGTCTGCTTATAATAGGATTTTGTATGGTGAAATCACAGTCACTACTTTTTCCTATAGTAAAAGGATAATGAGTAAGTTCTATTTTTGAATTCATATCTGCACCTGTATAAATAAGAGTATGTATATTATTATTTTCTGGAGTAGATAGTAAAATAGTGTTTCCCGAATCTTCAATGTCATTAATATAAAAGCTAGGAATATCACTAGGTGTTTTATCCTTGTTAAGAAGACTAGTAATTGGACCTTCCATATTCTTATAAATATTATATCCACCTAAACAGCTTGTACCTATTAAAATTATTAATAAAAATAAAAATATAGCCAAATCTAGTATATTAAATATAAACATACACAAAAGAGCGATTAAAGATATAAAGAACACGGAGGCAAGAATGCCTATCCTAAAAAATAAATCTTTTGGTACAGATTTTTCTGGAGTATCCGCATTAATATTATTTTGTCCATAATGAGAAATGTTGGTGGTAGAAAAAGAAGGTACAGGCTCCTTTTCTATTGGCAAGGATGTAGGTGTGGAAGGTGAGGCTTTTGATTGCTCTGAGGATAAGTAGGACATAAGTATATTAGGTGAAAAGGAATCCTTTAAGCAATGATTATGAAGAGAATATGTAATATAAACGCATCTTTCGTCATGGTGGTTAATATGTTTTAAAAGATAATCAAATAGATTGCGAAGAGAAACATTTATATCTTCATATTTTAAAGGATAATAGCATAAAGCTATATTTGAGTAATCTGGACTTAAGTAAACAAGCTCTGGTGCGAACATAAATTTATCAATATCTAGCATATATTTTTCACAAGAAATTAATGTATCATAAATTTCATAAAGTAATCGGCTAAGTAGATTATAATCTAGCGGTTTGTTTTCAAGTATGACAGCCAAGCTTTGAAAACCGCTGATGTTATAGCAAAAGACAGGATTGCTATTTATGTATTGAATGTGAGTTTTAGCAATACCATTAATATTATTATTGCTAATTATTTTCATTCTAAAATCTTCCTTATATGTAAAATCGTTTTCGCTAGAGGAAGATTGAGTTAATAAAGGTTCAAGACACATTAGATTTTGACCTATTGATTTTTTATAGCTTAAATTATATTGAATGTTCATAAGATAGTCCTTTCAGTCTAGTTGATTCTTTTTTATAAGGCAGTAGTATTGTCTTATATATTCGCATCTTTCATAGGATGAGAAAGGGACATTAAAAAAATTCCCGTACTTATCCATTAGACAAAGCTTTTTTGTGTATTTATTATAAGAACATTTATAACTATCCTTAATAAGACAGAAATTATTGAAGGAATCTGCAAAAGGGGATTTATCGTATTCCTTGTCTTCGTTGAAATAGCTTTTTATCATGCTTGTATAGGCATTTGCTTTTGAGGAAACTTTGTCATGAAAATAAAAGTTACACATAATGGATAAAAATATAAAGGTTATTATAATCGGATATATAAATGATGCTTCTATCGTAAGAGTTCCTTTCATACAAACCTCCTGTTAAAAGAATAATAAATATGTGTTAAATGCAGCCAAAATAAAGGGTGCAAAGGGTATGATACTCTTGCCAGATTTTCCACGTAATAAGAGCGTTATAGAAAAAAATGCAGAATACAAAAAGGCTATCATAATGATAAAAAAACCGTTTAAGCTACCAAGGGATATGGAACATAGCATAAATAAAGCACTATCGCCGTAACCTAAGACCTCTTTTGATAAATAAGAAAGCATAAGCATAATGAGTCCAGGGACAAATGGCAGTAAAAAATACAGATAATCGTTTGTATGGTTTATAGCGTCATTAATATGAATAACAGAAATTAAGCCTGTAATAATTGCAGTAGGCAATGCAGGTATTAACTTTGTTTTGATATCTGTGTAAGTGCAGTAGCAAAGAAATACACACACTATAATGTGAGATAAAGTCATATTATTTTCCTTCCAAACATTTTTCGCAGAATTTATCATCTTCCTTCAAAGAAGAGTGTTTTATTCTAAAAATATTGCCAGTAAAACTCGGACAGTTTAATGATAAATGATAGCAGTAATTTGATTTTGTTATATAGATAATGGGGTCTTCTTTAGTTAATAAATCAGATGTTTTACTTACACATTGCATGCAAGAGTTTAATAAAAAGTCTCGTTTGCTATATCTGATAGCCTCGGTGTAATTTAAAAGATACTGGCAATATCTATTAAAGTGAAACACTTTTCCGTAGGATGTGTAATATACATAAATATCAACAGGTGTTTGTTTTTTTGCCAATTCTTTGCCAGTATATAGATGTATATAGCATCTGTTAGTCATATTTAAATGAAAAAATTTTTCAGGAATAAAAGGTAAATTTATCTGGTAATTAATTATTATATCTGCGATACCACTATCTAAATCTATTGATGAAGACAAAAAACTAATTCCTTTTTCTCCATTTTTTATAAGTGGAGAGTTAAGTAATTTTTTGTTATCTTCATTTATAAAAGAATTGTGAAGATAGCTGGCAGAGAGTAATGAAGTACCAAATGTTTCTCCCATAGAAGGGGATGAATTATCTAAGGAATCCTTTTCTGCTTTATCAAGCTGGCTATATATACTTGCTATGTATGCGGTTTTATTTGTAGCTCTGACAGTTTCTTCTAAAGCAATCTGCATGCTTAATTGAATATACATTGCGCATATAAATGAAATAACTGCATAGATTACAATTATAAAAATAGGAAAGCCGACAGCAGCTTCTATAGTAAGGCTACCTCTAAGGTTAGAGTTGTTTTTTAAAGAGGTATATAAGTATGGCCTTTCTGAATAATGATTAGAATTATTGAAATGAGATGAATGGTGGCATAGAGCCTTATTTTTAGAGCTAAAAGTTGGGAGAGAACCAGCCTTGTTTATTTTATTGAATACGAAATTATTAGCCCTGTTTATTTTTATATTATACAGAAAGGTCATGCTTATACACCTCCTTGGTCATCGGTACCTATGAGAGCCTGTGCTTTTGTATGTGATTTTTTTTCGCGTAAATAAATATGGTAATAAATATGAGATATCTGCTTGGATAGAATAAACGCATTTTGATATTCTAAATTCGTCATTATATTTATTACATATATTCATTTGGATAACATCGAGGGTTCTATAGTATAAAGATATGTTATTTTCTGTAGCTAAAAGTAGCTCTAAATATCTTTTATATGTAAATCCATTTTTTCCGTTATTTTTTGATATAGTAGCTTTTGAAAAAGTTGTCAGATCAGAAAGTTCCAAGGTCCAAGTATCATTACTTTTTATTAAAGGAACTTTTTTGTTAGATAATAAATCTCTTGTATCTAGTAAAGCTTCGGCAGCTGCCCATATGGTAAGAATAGTTATTCTTGTGAGATACTCAGCACCAGGAATGGGTAATATATTAGAGGCTTTAGCAACTTTTTTTGCATCATTATACTTATCTTTATCAGAAAAAAGATAAGCAAGATTGCATGCAAGTCGAAGGTTTATTATGTGAGAGCAGCAATTAATAAAATTTGTATCATCCTCATTTGAACCGTGAATTATATACTCCATAGAATAATTTAAAGATGAATCTTTTTCAGGTTCTAGATAGCAACCAAAAGTGTTATAGATGTATTCACAAAAGTAAGCCTTTTCTATAGTTGTCTTTGTTGGATCCTTTGTGTACCCCAGATTAGCGGCCATACCTTCTTCTGTTAGCTGACAGGTTACAGATGGTAAAACAGACTTATCAGTAGTAAGACTTGACACGTTTTCAGGATTATCAACAAGGAAGGATAAAAGGCCGTTTTTAATGATGTGTTCAATGTAAGCTGAAGCATTATCCTTCAAATCGGAAGGTATTTTACCAGAATCAGAGTCGCTGTTGTTTGTGTCAGTGCTATCTTCTGAAGATGGATTATTATAATTTGAATCGTATTTTTTTAAAGCATTAGCTTTAGTTATATCTATAGAATCAAAATCTAATTCTAAAGTCCCCTCTTTGTTTGTTGTAAAAACCTCAGGACGCTCACTGTTGCTGCTATCACGTAGTGTGTTAGCGAAGGAGTTAATCTCCATATATTTCACGTAATCACAGACCTGTTTAACAAATTCACTAGCATCGTTATCAGTTATATAAGATACTTTTTTTATATTTACATCTTTTACTGTTAAGTTAAGAAAACTAGATGTGTTATGTAAAATTGAAGCGGGTGTTCTGCAGTTATAGTCAGCATATTTTTTTATCTCGTTTTCCAAATTCATACCTTGCTCATTTAGACAAAACAGACCATAGTCCTCAAATAAAGGTAAACAATATTGTCCAAATAGAGAGTCTAGGCTCAAATATGTAATACCCTCACTTCTTGCAATTAAGGAATCAATATGACAGGATTCTAGAGTGTAAAAAATAAGGCTTATAATTATGGATACGGAAATAGATAAAAAAATCGTAATAGAACCGCTTGGGTTAAAATATTTCTTTATCATCATAGATAACCAAAATTTAGAAATTGTTAATTTGATTGTCTATTTTTGAGAATATTGAAGAGATAAGAGCTTGTATATAATCTCTAAATAAAACAAGTATTCCTAAAATGACAACTATAAGAAGTACCATTTCGATAGTTCCAATTCCACGAGAATCAGAAGCCAACTTCATAAGTTTATTTGTTAATTTTAATTTAATAGTTGATATATAATTTTTCATATAAATAACCTTCTTTCTATTTAGTTTAAAAACCCACAGAGAAAAATGCAGGAATAATGACGATAACAAGTATTACCGCAAATATAAGCATCATAGGTAGAGTAAGCTTTGTTGATGCCTTTGCACCTTGCTGTAAAACAAATGATTTATGTTCTAATAGAGAACTTGTAACTTCTTCAGAAAGGTGATGATTAAAATCTTTGTTACCGCGATTTAATCCACTTATTAGAAGCGATGAAAACTTTATGTAGTTAGGAATTCCAGTTATTCGTCCGAATTCTTCGTAGGCGTACGCTTCATACATGCCGTTGCGTATCTTTTGACATGTTGATGTAAGTAGCTCATATAAGATTCTTTTTTGACCGCCTTTTGATATGGTCAATTGGTAGTTTTCAACAATTCTCACTAAGGCGTTGTATATACTGAGACCTGTTAGAATAAGTAGTGAAAACTTTGCTACAAATTCAGGATAGTCAGCAAGCAACTCCAAATTTTTTTCTTGTATATTTTTCTTTCTGTTTTTGTTTTCAAAAAATACTAATAATATTGGAATAATAATCATTAAGATAATGAAAAGGAATGGGGGGAAAATCATTTTGTAAATCATAAAATCTTAAGTTAACCCCATTCATATTTGTAGGTAAATCTACCCTATCCTTATATAGTGATTGTTCGTTATTTACCTCTTTATTGATATAGGCAGATAATTCTTTTTCTGGAGATAATGGAATCTTGATTGCAGTTATAAAATAACATATTTCTGCTGTGTGCTCGTTTAGGGAAAGTGTTGCAATTATCTCAACCTCCTCCGTATCTGCAAGAAAGTTTTCGGTGATAATTTGTCCTGTATAATCTATGATTTCCGGTTTATCTATGTACCAGGAAATCTGTATATTTTCTTCGCCTATACTGGAAGGAAAACAAAGAGAGGAATTGACATTCATAAAAGAGGAATTGTCATTTAAAACACATGTGTCTAGCTCTGTCCTATAATGAGAAAAAATATCCAGAGCTTCCTCAAAAGTCATTTCCTTTTCCTGTACTTCTATGTCAATGGTTCCAGAATATATTTCGCTGTCCACATTTAAAGAAATTGTGCTGTCGCCTTTACCTGTATTAGGTCTGGATATGCTAGTAATGTCTCTGTCCTCAGCGTTTAATAGACTTATACTGTATATTGTCCCAAAGCAAGAAATAATCATTGTAGAAATAAGGGATAGAAAGATAATTCTTGGAACAAACTCTTGTCGCTTTACTTTGTATTTTTTGTAAAAAATCCCAAAGCCTAAGGATGCGCCCAAAAGCATAATTGAAAAAAATATAATATATATAATAGAACTCTTCATAGGTTTATTCCTTTCGTAGACAATTACTGTATTTTGGATAAAATTTTATAGGATAAGTATATTGCAAACATATAAAAGCATAAGCAAATAAACATTAATAATGCTCCTAAAAGATTACCGTATACGGAATCAAAAAATCCAGGCTGTGAAAATTTTATATAAAACATTATTATAATGGGCATAATAGACATAATTAAAAATTCATATTTTTTTCCTGCTAGTGCAGTATCGATTTCACGCTGAATATTTATTTGCATCCTTATAGAGGATGTAGTAGATAGAATAATATCTATAAGATTGCCGCCACTTTTTGAAGCGATAGATAATATTTCGCTAAAATTTTTTATGTGGTCGATATCTGTCCTTTCTGCTAAATCTTTGAAAAGCAAATCTGGAGGACTATGTAGCATTATTTTTCCAGCCATTATTTTTGCTTCCTTCTCCATATAGCTCTCTGGATAAAGAGAATGGAGTTCCTTTATAGATTCTAAAATTGAATTTTCTAAGGAGTATCCTGTAGATAATAATGAACTTATTATGCTTATGTATTCTTTAAACTGAACAGTTAATATTTTATCTCGTCTCGCTTTTAAAGCTTTTCCAAGATATTTGTAAAAAAGATATAATCCAGGCATAAAGCATATAAAAGGGATTATGGACATAAAGAATAAGTATGAAATGATACCATTTACGACAATATATATAAGTCCATAAAGTAAGTATTCCCATAAGGATAAAACATATTTGTGATAATTCATAGAGCCTCCTTATAGAGATAAATTATGTTGTAAAATCTTATCCTTGTGAATAAGCTTGTTGCCAGTTGAGATTAACCCTTTATTGTAATCAAAAGTGTAAAGTGGATTAATAATGATGTTTTGTCCATTAAAGCAGTCAATTTCACTTATCTCTAGAACACGCCTTCCTTTTGAGTTAGTTCTGCCTAGATGAATTATAATATCAATGGCAGATGCTATTTGACTTTTAATAGCAGGTAAAGGAATATTCATGGCAGTTAAAGCCATAGTGGCTATACGTTCTAGCATGTCGCTTGCACTGTTACCGTGTCCGGTTGCCATGCATCCGTCGTGTCCTGTATTCATGGCCTGAAGCATATCTAATGCTTCAGGACCACGAATTTCTCCAATAACCAGCCTGTCAGGTCTCATACGTAGACTTGAATGAATTAAATCTCTTATGGTGATTTCACCAGTTCCTTCCAGATTTGCCTGACGCATTTCCAGACGAACTAGGTTTTCAACACCTATTAAAGCTAGTTCAGCAGAGTCTTCAATGGTTATGACACGCTGGTCCTTTGGAATATAATTGGACAAAACATTTAGGAATGTTGTTTTTCCAGAACTAGTTCCACCACTTACAAAAATGTTATATCCAGATATAACTAACTTTTCTAAGAAATCAGCAGCCTCCCTTGTAATTGACTCTAATTGTATGAGCCGGTCAATTGATAAGGGTGCATTTTGAAATTTTCTAATAGTTACTATAGGACCATTCATAGCAATTGGATTTAGAACAACATTTACACGAGAGCCATCCATAAGGCGAGCATCGCTTATGGGAGACATTTCATTAACGCGTCTATTTGAGAAGGAAACAATCTGTTGAATTATGTTTAGCAAACGTTCCTTTGATTCAAATACTAAATCTGTCTTATAGACATTACCATTTTTTTCAATAAAAATATTGTCAGGACCGTTGACCATAATCTCGGTTATGCTAGGGTCTTCTACAAGTTCCTGCAATATATCAAGACCGCGCAAAGAGTTCATAATTTTTTTATGATATATGCATTTATCTTTTAAAGAAAGATAAGAGTCTTTGCTATATGAAAGAATGACATCATCTATAACCTTGTGAATATCTTCATCAGACAGGTTGTTGCTTGAGTTGAGATTGTTAATTACGGATTGTCGTAAGGTTTCTAAAATGGAATTGTTAATGTTGCACCTCCTATAAATTTAATTCTCGTATTAGATTGGAACAAATTGAGCCAAATAAGCCGGAAGTAAGCTCTAAGGTATATTCTGTAGCAACAGATGAATAATGAATAACAGGTAGAGAAATTTCTTTGATTAAAATTTTCTCATCTGTAGTCTGAGCATTTATAGAATCAAAAAAGTAGGAATTTTTTTGATCTGAGTAAAGGTCATTATCTATTTTTGGTAAAAGTAAGGTATCACACATTTTAATGAGGGAATAATCATAAGAGAAATTTCCCCAATCGATAATAATGTAATCATACTTTCCCAGTGCTGCAATGTTAACCAAAAAGCTATAAAGCTCTTCTTTTGTTAACTCGGAAAATGTGCCCAATTGCTCTGAGGGTGGAATGTAATCCATGCCTTGGAAGGATTGAAAACAGGATAGAATACGATTGTCTGTTGCATCCATACTCTGAAGAAAGTAGTATAATATATCTGCAAAGGAGGAAGATTTTAAATCCTTCCTAAACAGAGAGATTCTCAAAGGACTACATTCATCAAAGGTGATAAATAGACAGGAATTATTCTGGCTAAGCTTAAGTCCTAAACTAAGACTTAATGAGGTCTTTCCGCATCTTCCTACGGGAGATGAAATGCCAATAATTTTGCTTTTAGTATATTTATGAAAAGTAAAAAATGGAGTATTGGCACTTATGTCATAGTTAGCCATTATTATTCTCAAAATTTCTTCGGCGGAGTTATATTTGTATATTTTATGAGCGTCCTCATAATCATAGCGAGTCTGATTTTCGCATAAGATAAAGAGATTGGGATGGGAGGGATTTGTTAATGAGTCAAGGAAATCCTCCTGCATAATCAATATATCTATATTTTGAATGTTTTCAAAATGTGCAAAATGGTCATACTCTGTAAAAACAATTATTTCTGAAGCCAAAGAACCCTTGATTCTAAAATAGGCTGCAAGGCTGTTGGCATAGTCAGAATCCTCATCGCATATAGCGATTAAACCATATTTCAATAAAGTACCTCCTAAACATAATATTTGTTCTGGAAATAAGAGGAGAAATCCTCATCGATAATTATCTTAGATGTTCGGCCGCTACCATTTGGTAGTGACCTAATTATACTCCCCTAAAAAGCTCTTTGTCTACCCAAAAAGCCCGAAAAATCAACGTTCTAACAATCGGACAGAAAGTTAAAATAAAATTGTAAATCTTATACAAAAAAATGAATGATTTTGGAATAAAATCACCAAATGCAACCATACTTAATAATGTAGACAAGAAATTTTTGGACTGATTATTGAATTTTTTGGGAGGACATATGGTTATTTTAAAGAAGAAAAAGATGAAAAATAATACAAGTGATAATAAAAGACAGCTATTAGAAGAGTTAAAGGAGACAAAGAATGCCTTGGACACTGCGTATGCAAATCTTTCTTATGTGGTGGAGCCAGAGCTTATCGATTGCTGTATTTATGAACTTAACGCCATTCAGCTAAGATATAAGTTTATTTTATCTCAGGTAAAAAATAGTGAGATGGAAAAAAATACAGTTGATGAAATTTTGTAAAATATATTAAGGATGTAAAACAACTAGGATTTAATAAACAAACCGTTAAGATTATTTGATTTTGTGTCGAAATAAAAAATAGTTAAAAAGTGAAAGGCTTGGTGCTAGATATGGACATAAAAATCAATGGTAATTTACAGCTTCAAAATGAATATAAGATAAATTCTAAGGATATGGAAAGCTCCAGAGAAGTAGAGCAGAAAAGTGTCGTATTTTCCAGAAATGTAGACGCTTTTAAGAAGGCTTTTGAAACTACTCAGGGAAATTTATATTCTTCTAAGGGAGAAGGATTTTGTGAAAAAAAGGCTTCCTTACATGATAATATGAGTGATGATACAATGAGTGCTAATATGATGGAATGTATCGACACTCTTAAAAGTATGGTTACACCTGAGGATTATTCCCAGCTTGAGGAATGGGGACTTGTGCCTGATGAAGATAATCCAGAGGCCTTTGTAACAGTTTATGAAAGAATTCAGATTGAGCTTATGGCATATAGTGATGAATATAATGCGCCAGGTGTTAATGTGACTTCAGAAAAATTTAAATCGGTTCTTGGTAGCGAGGTAGCGGTTAATGCCTTAAAGCATGCTAAGGATATGAAAGAAACAGGAAAGATATCTGAGGAAGCAAAGAAATATATATTAGAAAATAATCTTATGCCAACTCTTAACAATGTATATAAAGCATCTCATACTAGTAAAAATATTAGCGTTGTTAATGTAAAGCCACTATCAGATGAACAGTGGCAGCAGTTAAAACCACAGGTAGAGTCATTCTTCGAGAAAAATGGTTTTGAAAATAATAGTGGAAACATAGACAATGCCAAGTGGATAATATCCAATAATTTACCTTTAAATGTGGATAATTTCATTAAGCTTGATGAGTTAAATCAGGTTGATTTTAGTGATGAAGCGTTCATGAGTACATTGGAAGAAAATATTGGCAAAACTGTAAGCATGGGTAAAGAGCCTATGGATGTACTTGTTACAGGAAAAGATTTTGACGAAACTACTATTAAAGAAGCGGTGGAAACTGTTCAAAGTGCCATGGATAGCGACGTCGATTATATTCTTAAGAACAATAGAAAGCTAAATATCAAAAATCTTAATGAAAGAATCGAAGAAAGAAAAAAAGAAGATATAGACAAGTCCTTATACGAAAAGAAGGAAGCAGAGATATCTACAAATAGAATATTAATAGGGGCTAGAGCGTTACTTACACAAGGCTCATTATTTACCATGCAGAGAATGGGCGTAAATATTACATATACAGAGATTACAGTAATGATGGATATCACTGTAGAAAATAAAAATGTAATAGCAGATAATATATTTATGCTTGATGGCAATAAGCCAAGTGAATCTGACAGAAATCTTTTGATAGAAACTATGGATATGATGGCCGGCTTTAATAAATTGCCTATAG
Source organism: Lachnospiraceae bacterium (assembly GCA_045125245.1). Classification (GTDB taxonomy): domain Bacteria; phylum Bacillota; class Clostridia; order Lachnospirales; family Lachnospiraceae; genus SVEL01. Next base: position 49,947 of record JBGVNF010000052.1, on the reverse strand, counting down.
CTGTAGCCGGAAGTGTTTATAATAGCTCTATTGAATTTACAGTAAGTGCTGTCTATAGAGAAGGAAATAGCATGGCCCAGAGATTTAAATTAGCGGAGGAAAGCTATGAGGCACTTGGAACAGGTGTGAGAAAAGATTTGGGTGACAATATAAAGAAGGCTTTTAGAAATGTAGATGAGTTGCTTGCCGGTGAGGGAATTGAGGTTAATGACGAGAATAGAAGAGTGGCCAGAGTTTTAGGCTATAATTCTATAGAGATTACTGTAGAAGCAGTTCAGACTATGGGTAATATAGTATCACAGCTTGATTTGGTGACTAAGAATCTTACACCAAAGGCAGCAGTACACCTTATTAGAAATGGAATTAATCCATTAAATACAAATATTGAAGAACTAAATGTTCAGCTTATGGAATTAAACGCTAAGCTTTATGAGGAAGATAATACAGAAAAATATAGCGAGTATCTTTGGAAGCTTGAAAAGAATAAGAGTATTACTAAGGAAGAAAGAGATGCTTATATCCAGCTTTATAGAATTATAGAGCATATTAACAGGGAAGACGGAAGAGCGGCAGGAAGCGTTGCAAAGTCAGGAGCAAATCTTACATTGGCAAATCTTTATAGTGCGGTGAAGACAATTCGAGCAGGGGCTATAGATAAAACAGTTGATGATGATTTTGGCTTGTTAGAAAGTGGATATAGCGAAGACGATTTAACAAAATATATGGAAAATGCAGCTAATCTTATGGAAGATGAACAGCTTCATAATGTATATAAATATGAAAGATTTGTTAAAAAGCTTGATAAGGTATTGGATAATGAAACTATATCAGAGCAGGAGCTTTTACGAATTACAAATACAATGGAGAGTTCGTCCTTGAATAATATCTATAATGCTATGATTGCTCTTGATAATAGCTTTTATAAGATTATGAAGGATGAGTTAGATGAAAAATCTACCAATGAGCTTCAAAAGATAGAAGATATGTGGGCAAGTGAAGATGGAGAGTTTGAAGAAGAACAGGCCGTTGTAGCATATGAAAATTTAAAAAGAGCAGCTCATTTAAGTGGTGATATAGATTCTTTTGAGAGAAGTTTGTTAAAGAATAATATGATAAATACATTTTCTTTTATGGCTAAGCAGGCTGAGAATCGTTCCTACTATGTTCCGATGGAAATAGCAGGTGAGGAAACGGTTGTACATATGACTTTTAAGCAGGGTAGCGCAAAGGAGAAGGGCAAAATATCAATATTTGCAGAAACCGTCTCTGGAAAATTATCAGTACTTATTAGAAGAAGAACAGAAACTTATGAGGTATGTGCAGCAGTAGATAATCCTACATTAAAAGAAAAGCTTGAGACTTATATAGATGGAAAGGTTGTCTTAAGTGACAAGGTATTAGACGGTATGTGGACTGAAAGCTATAGTCAAATTGCGTACGAAGAGGCTTCGAAAAATAGTGAAACTACATACAGCGAGCTTGTAAGAGAGGCAAAATCTTTTATACATAGGGTATTAAAAAATATTTAGGGCTAAGCTAAAAGTAATTTCTGCCGATATAAAGAATATGAGAGATTGAAATTAGTAAGCCCAGGAGGAATTGCTTATGAGAATAAATACTAATATGTCAGCATTACGTTCGTGCTATCAGTTAAATAGAGCCAATGACAGATTGTCAGCTTCATTGGAGAGACTTTCTAGCGGTTATAAGATAAATAGTGCCGAGGATAGTCCAGTAGGTGCGGCTATGTCGCAGAAAATGAAGACACAGCTTAGGGGCTTGGACAGAGCTATTCAGAATGCATCAGATGGTATCTCTGTTGTAGAGACAGCAGAAGGTGCTTTAAATGAAGTAACTGATATGATACAGCGTATGAGACAGTTAGGTGTTCAGGGTGCTAACGGAACAATGTCAGCACAAGACAGACAGAGTCTTATGGACGAAATTTCACAGCTTCAGCATGAAATAGATAGAATATCAAGTGATACAGAGTACAATACAAGAGGTCTTATAAATGGAGAACTTTCAAGACGTACTTATACTAATGTACCAGGAATTAATTCTACATATATCTCGGATGCAGTGACAGCGGCAAGATATGAATTGACTATAGCAGAGGAGGCTACATATTCAGAGCTTGTATCAGATGCTGTAGATGTTCCAGTAACTGGAATAGAAGTAAATGGAACTATTACTGTAAATGGTGAAAATGTTGCCATTGAAAAGGGAGATACCATTGATCAGGTATTAGACAAGATTAAAAGTGTTGCAGACCTTAGCGATATATCTGTTAATTATGATGGAACCAATATAACCTTTAAGAGTGATATATTAGGCTCAAATTATCCTATTGAGATAAATTGTACAAAGGAATTGGCAGAAAAGCTTGGTCTTGGGATGGAGATGTCTGCACAGGGTACAGATGCAGTAGTTGTACCAACTATGGATGTTAACAGCTTATTTAAATTCCCAGACAGTACAACTGTTGAAGTGGACGGTAATAATGTTACATTATCAGCTTCAGGTGGATTTGAGATGAGAGTTGCTATTGATGAAGGATCACTTCCAGCTCCAAATTCTAGAATAGTTGTTACAGCTCTTGATATAGGAACAATGGTTATTCAGATGGGTGCAAATGAAGGGCAGATAATGGATATTAATATTCCAGAAGTTTCCTGTGCATCTATGGGTATTGATAAATTAAATCTTCATACAGAGGCTGGTTGTGATAGAGCCATAGCAATGTGTGATGATGCATTAAAATATGTTTCTTCAGTTCGTTCTAAGCTTGGTGCATATGCAAACAGAATGGAGCATGCTGTTCGAAGCCTTGATGTTACAACAGAAAATATGACTGCTGCCTTATCTAGAATCGAGGATGTAGATATGGCAAAAGAGATGACAACCTTCACTTCACAGAACGTAATTACACAGGCTGCGAACTCAATGTTGGCACAAGCTAATCAAATGCCAGAAAAAGTCTTGCAGTTATTGCAATAAGGGGGTATAATATGACTAAGGAAGAAAAGAACGTTTTTTCATTACGTATAGCGAACAGCTCAAAAACAGAGCTTATAGTTATCACATACGATATAATTGTCAATTATGTTGATGCAGCATGTGATGCGTATTCGAAGGAAGATTTGGATTTAGTTGTTTTTAATCTTCAGAAGGCAAAGCAGTTTTTAAATAATTTATCATCTTGCCTTAATTTTGAATATGGCATTTCTTACGAACTGATGAATCTATATATATATGTAAACAATTGTCTCGTAAGAGATATAGTTAAGAGAAATCCGCAGTCAGCAGATACAGTTAAGTCGATTATAAATGAGCTTAGAGAAAGCTTTGATGTTGTAAGTGCTAAAGATACCTCAGGTAGAGTAATGAAAAATAGTGAAAGAGTTTACGTAGGTTATACCTACGGTAGAACATGTACTTTAAACGAGGTGGTATTTCGATGAATAATTGTTTTTTATCAGAAGCTGATAGATATGTATTTGGTCAAGGAAATCATTACGAGATTTATAATAAGCTTGGTGCGCACCTTACTACCATGGATGGTAAGGAAGGTGTGTATTTTGCGGTTTGGGCTCCAAACGCAGTACAGGTTAGAGTAGTAGGTGATTTTAATAACTGGAATGCATATGAAGGAGAGATGTATCCTGTAGAAACTTCAGGAATCTGGGCAAGATTTATTCCAGGGGCGAAGGAGTGGGATACATATAAGTATTCTATTCAGACAAGATCTGGAAAAATTGTACTTAAGACGGATCCATATGCGTTTCATTGTGAAACTAGACCGAATAACGCGTCAAAAATTGCTAATATTGATCGCTTCCAATGGACAGATGAGAAGTGGATTAAAAAGATGGACGAGGAGCAGCATGAGAAACTTGCTAAACCGATGTCTATTTATGAGGTTCACTTAGGTTCTTGGAAGAAAGATTTTGGAAATAATCCGATGGGATTTTTGGATTACAAAACTTTGGCCCATCAGTTGGCAGAATATGTTAAGTATATGGGATACACTCATGTAGAACTTATGGGTATTTTAGAGCATCCATTTGATGGTTCGTGGGGATATCAGGTTACAGGCTATTTTGCTCCAACATCAAGACATGGTTCTCCTGAAGACTTTATGTATTTTGTAAATCATATGCATAATAATGGAATTGGAGTTATTCTTGACTGGGTGCCAGCTCATTTCCCTAAGGATGAGAATGGACTTTCAGAATTTGATGGTACATGTCTTTATGAATATCCAGACCCAAGAAAGGGAGAGCATCCTGACTGGGGTACAAAGGTATTTAATTATGAGAAGAATGAAGTTAAGAATTTCCTTATCTCTAATGCATTATTCTGGATTGAAAAGTATCACATCGATGCTTTAAGAGTTGATGCAGTTGCTTCTATGCTTTATCTTGATTATGGTAGAAGCTATGGAAATTGGGTTCCTAATATATATGGTGACAATAAGAATCTTGAGGCTATAGAATTCTTTAAGCATCTTAACAGTATTATAGAGAGAAGATGTAACAGAGCATTCCTTATAGCAGAGGAATCTACAGCATGGCCAAAGGTTACAGAAAGACCTGAAGATGGTGGTCTTGGCTTTGGTTTCAAGTGGAATATGGGTTGGATGAATGACTTCCTTGAGTATATTAAACAGGATCCATTATTCAGAAGAAGCTGTCATAATAAGATGACATTCTCACTTACCTATGCATTTAGTGAGAAATACATTTTAGTATTATCTCATGATGAGGTTGTACATCTTAAGTGTTCAATGCTTAATAAGATGCCTGGATATAAGGTTGACAAGTTTGCAAATCTTAAGATGGCATACACATATATGATTGGTCATCCAGGTAAGAAGCTTTTATTCATGGGTCAGGACTTTGGTATGATCAGTGAGTGGATGGAAGATAAGAGTATTGAATGGTATCTTCTTAATGAGCCACTTCATGAGGAGCTTAAGGAATATATGAGAAGACTTCTTCATATTTATAAGAGATATGCGGTTCTTTATAAGTATGAGAATGATTATAGAAGCTTCCAGTGGATAAATTGTGATGATTGCGATAGAAGTATCTTTAGCTTTATCAGAAAGAATCCGGATAACTATAGAGGCGCTATTATGTTTATCTGTAACTTCACACCAGTAGACAGACCAGATTACTGTGTAGGTGTTCCTGTGGAAGGTGCGTATAAGAGAATTCTTACAAACTATAGCTACCTTAATGAAAATGATAATATGGAAGCAGCAGAATATAAAAAGCAATTATATTGGGAAAATGAAGAAGATTCTAAGTATATTGCTGTGGAAGGTGAATGTGATAGATTACCTTATAGACTTAACATACATTTAAGACCATTTGAGTCTATGATTATAAGATTACCTTAAGATTTGCTTTTATATATGTAATCAAAAGATAAATAATTGATTTTGTCTCTTTACTATGTTACACTGTAAGGCGTGGAAGTTACTTTCACGCCTTAAAATATTTTTGGAGGAAGAACAATGGTTAAACTTAGTAATGGTGGCGCTTACTTACTTGGTGGAAATGAAATAGTAGAAGTTTCAGCTGAGTCAGAAGCATTATTAAAAAATAAGCTTGGTAGTAAATATATTACTAAAGAAGAAGCAGCAAAGAATACAATCGCTTATGGAATTTTAGAGGAGCATAATACTTCAGGAAATATGGAGAAGCTTCAGGTTAAGTTTGATAAGCTTACATCACATGATATTACATTCGTAGGAATTATTCAGACAGCACGTGCGTCAGGTCTTGAGAAGTTCCCAATTCCATACGTACTTACAAACTGTCACAATTCACTTTGTGCAGTAGGTGGTACAATCAATGAAGATGATCATATGTATGGTCTTACATGTGCTAAGAAGTACGGTGGTGTATATGTTCCACCTCATCAGGCAGTTATTCATCAGTTTGCTAGAGAAATGCTTGCAGGTGGTGGAAAGATGATTCTTGGTTCTGATAGTCATACTCGTTACGGTGCATTAGGTACTATGGCGATGGGTGAAGGTGGACCAGAGCTCGTTAAGCAGCTCCTTTCACAGACATATGATATAAATATGCCAGGAGTTGTAGCTATTTACCTTACAGGCTCTCCAGCTAAGGGTGTAGGTCCTCAGGACGTTGCTTTAGCGATTATCGGTGCTGTATTTGGTAATGGTTATGTTAAGAATAAGGTTATGGAGTTCGTAGGACCTGGTGTTGCATCACTTAGTGCTGATTTCAGAATCGGTGTTGATGTTATGACAACAGAGACAACATGTCTTTCATCTATCTGGCAGACAGATGAGAAGATTAAGGAATTCTATGATATTCATGGAAGAGTTTCTGAGTACAAGGAGTTAAATCCTGGTGAAGTTGCTTACTACGATGGCGTTGTATATGTTGACTTAAGCAAGATTAAGCCAATGATTGCTATGCCATTCCACCCAAGTAACGTATATACAATCGATGAAGTTAATGCAAATCTTTTAGATGTATTACATGATGTAGAGAAGAGAGCTTTAGTAAGCCTTGATGGTAAGGTTGATTATAAGCTTACAGATAAGATTAGAAATGGTAAGCTCTATGTAGAGCAGGGTGTTATCGCTGGTTGTGCAGGTGGTGGATTTGAGAACATCTGTGATGCAGCTGATATCTTAAAGGGCAAGTTTATAGGTGCTGATGAGTTTACACTTAGTGTATATCCAGCAAGTACACCAATTTATGTTGAACTTGCTAGAAATGGACGTCTTGCAGACCTTATGCAGACAGGTGCTATCGTTAAGACTGCATTCTGTGGTCCTTGCTTTGGTGCAGGAGATACACCTTCTAATAATGCACTTAGTATTAGACATTCTACAAGAAACTTCCCTAACAGAGAAGGTTCTAAGCTTCAGAATGGTCAGATTTCATCAGTTGCTCTTATGGATGCTCGTTCAATCGCAGCTACAGCAGCTAATAAGGGTTACCTTACATCAGCAACTGACCTTGATATGGAATACACATCACCTAAGTATCATTTTGACTCTGCTATCTATGAGAACAGAGTATTTGATTCAAAGGGTGTAGCTGATCCTTCAGTAGAGATTAAGTTTGGTCCAAACATTAAGGATTGGCCAAAGATGATTGCTCTTACAGATAATGTACTTCTTAAGGTTGTTTCTGAGATTCATGATCCAGTTACTACAACAGATGAACTTATCCCTTCAGGTGAGACTTCATCATACCGTTCAAATCCACTTGGTCTTGCAGAGTTTACACTTTCAAGAAAGGATCCTGAGTACGTAGGTAAGGCAAAGATAGTTCAGGATATGGAAAGAATGAGAGAAGAGGGCGTATGTCCATGTGAGAAGTATCCAGAGATTAAGAATGTAATGGCAGCTATTAAGACAAAGTGTGCTGATGCTAGTCATGAGAATACAAGCTTTGGTTCAACAATTTATGCAGTGAAGCCAGGTGATGGTTCTGCAAGAGAGCAGGCTGCATCTTGTCAGAAGGTATTAGGTGGTTTTGCAAATATTGCTAAGGAATATGCTACAAAGAGATATCGTTCAAACCTTATCAACTGGGGTATGCTTCCATTCATTTATGAAGAGGATGAGCTTCCATTTGCAAATGGAGATTATATCTTTGTTCCAAACATTGCCAATGCAATTAAGGATAAGGCAACAGAGATTCCTGCATATGTTATAAAGAATGAGTCTTCTATTGAAGAATTCACATTAAAGATGGGCGAGTTAACAGATGACGAGAGAGATATAATTCTTAAGGGTTGTCTCATTAACTATAATAGAAGATAGTAATAAATGTCGTGATTGTACGGCATAAATAAGGAAACTGCCGTGTTTATCCCTAAAGAGTAGTTGCTACTAGTTAGAGGTGAAAGTGCGGCAGTTTTAAACATTTAAATACATAAGGAGGAAAAGGTATGAGCGTAGTTTGGCAAGCCTATATAGGTGCACTACCGATATTTATCGGATTGGTTGTGTATCTAGTAAAAAAGAAAAAATTATTGTTGCCAGGTATTATATTTGCAATCCAAGTAATTGTATGTTCATATTTGATAGGTACAAATGCACCTAAGCCTATAAGTGAAGTAAAGGCCATTGAACTATATGAGACATATAAAGAGATTCAGGATGAAAACTATGCCCAGGCAATGGCGCTTATTAATAAAGCATTTCTAGCATCAGGAGACCAGGTAGAGGTAACGCTGGCAAAAGCTAGACTGTATGCCGTGCAAGGTGGCTGGGAGGAAGCGGTAGCTCTCTATAATAAGGTAAAGGAGTCTGACGAATATCTACTTGACAGCACAGAAAAATCATTGATTGCCAGCATTGTAGCTGGAAATACACTTACAGCTAGTCAGTTATCGTATCAGGCGTCGAACATACATTATCTTAAGGAACAAGGGGTTAATCCTAAGGATTACGGATTTATGGAATTGTCTGATGATGAAATAAAGAAAAATGTAGATTATCTTAATGAAATTCAATTTGATGCAGTTCCGGAAATTATAGATGACCAGATAAAACAGATGGAAAAAGAGTATACAATACTCACTGAAATCGAAGAAATAGATAAGCTTGTAGATAATGTGATGAGTTATAATTATAACAATTTTCCAGGTGTTCCAATAGTTGAAAAGCCTAAGGATGAAGAATCAGAAGAGGAAGAGAAAACTGAGGAAGAAAAGCTTAAGGATAGATACGAGCTTGTTTATAATATTAACGGAGAAATTGATTGGGAAAAAACACATAATGCAACTAAAAAGAGTTTAAATAAAAAACTTGAGAAATATAAAGAGGAATATGCTTCGTTATTTGAGGAGGATAAGTATTTAGAAGCATATATCTTTTCTAATCTTCACGTGGGAAAGAAGCTTGATGACATATTGATAGAGGGTGGTTATAAGGTATACGAAATTATCTCTAATATGTATATGTCAGGCATTATAACTGAAAAGGATTTTTCATATAAATTCTCTGAGGAATATAAGGAAGTTTTTGAAGAAGTTCGTAAGCAATGTAAGGAAGTTGCTAAAGAATTGGCAGAGACTGAAGATATCAGTAAGATATATGTAGACGGACAATCAGTAGAAGAAATTATCACTTCATTGGATGAGCAGAATGAATTTGCTTTACAGCAGATGTCACAGGATATGAATGAGTTTCTTGAAGAGGATGAAGTGGAAGAGGGCGACTTATCAGAGTTCTATTTAAATATGTCTGTTATAGCTAATAAAATAGGAAATGATGAAGAGGCCAAGGAATTATTTAATGAAGCCGTAGAGAAAAGCGAAGCTAGTGGAGACAAAGAGATTTCGCAGGTTTTAGATATAATTCATGATGCTTATGAAGAGGGAACTGATGATTTAGATTATATAGAAGTAGCTGACAAAGTGGCTACACTTTATGAAGATCAGTTTTATTATGACATCGTATCAAGTGAGACAAAGGAAGATGTGAAGGGCGTAGCTGGTAGCGCTGTATCAGAGACTCTTGCAAGAGTTAATATCGGAAGAATAGATGTCAGCAAGTTCCCTGAAATAACTGTTAGTATACAACATTCGGGAGATACACCACTTTCTAAGGACATAATGACCTTAAAGGATTGTGGAATTGAGATAGAAAAGTATACATTGGAAAAGAAGAATTACGAAAGCTCAAAGGTTATTCTTTTGTGTGATGTATCTGGAAGTATGAGAGGCAGCATTGACCAGTTAAAGGATGCTGTATCTAGATATATAAAATCTATGGGAGCAGATGAAAAGGTAAATATCGTGTTGTTCTCAGATAAGATAGATGCAACTTCTGGATTTAGTACAAATAAGGAAGAGCTACTTGAGTTTGCCGAGAGAGAGATAAGTGTTCGCGGTGGTACACATATTTGTGAATCCATATATGATTGTCTTGGCCAATTTGCTGACAATAATATCGCAAATACACTTATAGTTATGACAGATGGTGATGATTATGGTAGCTTCACAGCAGCTGATATAGAAACAAAGATTGGTGGCACAGCAGATAAGAATAAGGTTACAGTATATACTATCGGTCTAGGAAGTGATATTACACCTGCATATCTTAAGAATTTGGCAAGAGTAGGTGGTGGTGAATTCCTATACTGCTCAAATATTTCAGTGTTGGAAAATGCATTCCAGTTTATTCATGAAAGAATTAACAGTGAATATACTATAACATTTAGTGCAGAAGACTTAGACTTAGTGGACAGAGTTCTTGAAATTGAGATAGATGACGGAACAATGGAGACACCTGCAAAGGATGTAATGGAATACAAATTAAAAACAGGTGCAACAGAGGAAGACAGTGAAGTAGAATTTTCTACAGAGCTTCCTAAGTCTATAACTATAGATGGAATAGACGTAAATCAGTTATCTGTTTCTACAGAAAGACAGCTAGTAAATATATTAGGTAAAGGCTTTAAGGATGCAAAGATAACAAATGTTTATCTTGAGTCTAAGGGCAATAAGTCAAATTGTAAGATTAAGGAAATTACTGATGAGACTATAACCTTCCAGGTATCACCAAGTATTGCAGAAGGAATATATTCAGTATTTGTAACTATCGATGGAAAGAAATATAAGGTAGATAGACTTACAATTGGAGATGTAAATACTGATGAAGTTATATTTGGTGCATATTACTTTACAGCAGATAATATAACTTATAATGATAATAAGACGGTTCTTTCGGGAAATGTTGTACTTAATGATTATTTATATTTTACTGGAGATGTAACACTTGAAGGAAATTTAAATAGAGATAGCTCTGTAAAACTTTATACTTCAAGTCCTGCATATGTTCATCATAATACAACTGAGTATTCAGCAATAGATAGAATACTTCTTGGAACAAGACAGAAGACAAAGGCGTTTGATTACTTAAAGGTTAATATCTATGATGATGGTAAGAATTATAATAATTATGAGAACTATGAAGTGGAAATGCCATGGGACTCAAAAATAGGTGTTGTAGATTTAGGAATTGTATCCCTTGAGGATAATTTGATTTATCTATATCCGGATAGAGTACAGATTACATCTTCTATTGGTGTACTTAAGGATAATACAATTACAGATTTATTAACTAACGGTGTAGAATTCTTTAAGATGGAAGATGGCGATATCTATGCTAAAGGCGAAATAGAGTCAACTTCTCGTCTTATGAAGGAAGGTCCATTTGCATATTTTAATATGGATGTGGAAGCTGGAATGGAAGGTAAAGAGGTAGATATAGCAGATTTCTTTACTATCGAAGGAAAGCTTAGTGCCAAGCTTATGTTTGATACATATAATAGAGAATTTGCCATTGGATTTGGTATAACAGAGGAAGGCCCTTCAAAGGATTTGGCATCAGGAACTAAGGTTAGCAATAAAGGTGACTTAGGCTTTGAGTTGTCAATTGTAGGTCAGGGAGAAGGCGAACAGAGAAGATACGGAGATAAATATCTTAATCTTTCAGTTGCATTGCCACTGGAGGTAACATTTACAGTATATGGTGTGCCTGTGACAGTAAAGGATTTAAAGGCATCCCTTGAGAATTATAACATCACACAGGCAATTAATAATCTTGTGAGTGGTCAGGGCTTTACAGAGGGAATAAAGCAGTATCTTACTAATAAAGAAGGTGCAGACCTTAAGGTATCAGGAACTGTTGCATTAGTAAGCACTGCTGCATTGCCTGAGGCAGCAGAACAAACCATTAAAAAATGGCTTGGCGATGATATTGACCTTATCGCAGCAGAGGATGTATATGGAAGCGTTGGCATAAATTATCCACATATCGCAGCAGGAGCGAAAGTCACTATGTTAGGTTGTGTTGAATTAGCTTCTATCGATATGGAGATGGGCGCTATAGCTTATCCAAACTATGTGGCAGAACTTTTAAATACTAAGGATGGTGAGAAACATTATGGATTTACATTCTTAGGTAAAAAGGGATTGCAGTTTGATTGGGATGCAGTAGGTGCCAATGTTACAGGTGCAGTTTCCGGTACAGTTTTATTAGATGATTTTCTTGTTGCTTCATATGTAAGCGGAAACGTAGGTGCTAAGACAAAGATAAATCTCTTTGGAACAAGCTTAGATGTTGAAGGAAATGCTTATGCAGAAGCCTATGCAGGAGTGTGGGTTAATGATGATGATGAGTGGCATTTAGCTGCGACAATAGTTGCTGGCGTAGATGGAAAAGCTGAAGTAGGTATATTTGGAATTAATATATTAGATAAAGAGATTCATGAGAAATATTTTATCTTAGATGAAGATGTAGTGCTTAACGATTAATTTCCTAAATAGGATACTAATGAAAGGTGAAACAGATGAAGAGTTTTATAAAATACGTATGCATATTTATGTGTGCCATATTTATATGCTCACCTATGGCTGTTAAAGCGGAGCCTACAGAAGTAGAGCAACCGCTTAAGATAGATTCTTTCGTTCTCAATAGTAACGAGAACGAAAGAATTAACGCGACCTTAAAGACTAGTGCAGCTTTTGAGATATCTTTTGAATATCGTATAGCGGTTATCACAGATATTTCTCAAAACGGTGCAGAGGTTGCTCATGGAAGAGGAACAACAGGTGAGGATACAATTATTGATATAGATATGTCGGGTATCAATACATTTGACAATTATAGATTTAAAATCACAGTTACATATTACGTAGAAGACCAGAAATATATTGCAAATAGCTATTCACAAATCTTTGAATATACACAAGAGTCATATGCAGAAGATTTGGGCGGTCGCAATATAACTGTGGACGCTCTCGCGCGAATTCTTAAGATTGACTGGTCTCGATACGATAGCTATTGGGCACAATCAGTACTTGTCACTATAGATGTGGATGGTGAAAGAGTTGTAGAGGATGTCATTCCAGCTGGTGAAGGTGGCTATGACTATTACTATGATGAAAAAACTAAGCAGATTACTGTTCAGTTAAAGCAGGTGTTAGATGGTAAGCTTTCAAAAGGCTTAACGGATACTATAGATATAGTAAAACCGTCAGATACAAAGGATTTCTATATTACTATGCCAGAGCCTAATAAGCAGTATGATTCTATCTGGAATATTCATTATTATAATGGAGAAGCCACAAAGCTTAATTATAAAACAGATTCTAATGGTGGCGAGTATGAGTTTAATGGTGATGGTTCATTTTTGCTTGAAATGAATGATGATAATGAGAAATTATTTATCACTTATACAGATGGAAAAAATGTTAAATGGGAATATGATTTTATTACAACTATCGTGGACTATGCGCCTACAATTAAGTTGCTTGAGGAATATAACGGGACTACTGTAGAAGGTGGAAGCATAACTATAGTAGGTAAGGTTGATGATACCAATGCAACGGTTAAAGTTGATGGCGAAGAAGTGAAAGTGGATAAAATGGGAAGCTTTAGTAAAACTGTTAATTTAGATGTTGGAAGAAATGCAATAGATATTGAAGCGACAAGTATTATTGGGAAATCTTCAAGAACTTCTATAACAGTTTATAAGGCTGGTGCAGATAATATTGTAGAAGATACAAGCTTTTTTAGTGAATATTCTACATTGCTTATATCGTTATCTGTATCTATATTAATGTTGGTAGTTTTAATTGTAATTGTAAAAAAGGGAGGTAAGAAGAATGAAAAAGAAGCTTAGTCTTACATTTTTAATATTGTCTCTTATCTCATTGGCTGGTACGATTACAACTACAATAATGTATTTTATAAATAAGAGTAGAATTAATGATGTAGAGTTTATCGAAATTGCCGCAAAGTCCATTCGCAAGGCGAAGGAACTTATGGATAAGACTTCTATGCTTGGCTGGATGTCAATTATCTTGGGCGGTCTTACGTTAATCTTTATAGTAGCTACAATTATCTTGTTTATATTATGGGGAAAAGAGAAGAAAATGAAACTAATAAATAAGGAGGCAACATCAAATGAATAGCAATTTCAACAGAAATTATGATTTTGAAATCAAGGATTTAGATCCAAAAGCAGTCAAAAAATTTATTATTATTGCAGTTGTTGTAATTCTCGCTGTAATAATAGGAAGTCAGTCATTTTATAAGGTAAAGGAGCAGGAGTCGGCAGTACTTATTACATTTGGTAATGCAGAAACTATCTCAGAGCCAGGACTTCATTTTAAGATTCCATTTGTACAGCAGGTGGAGAAGGTTGATACAACTATTAAGAGATTTTCAATTGGTTACGATATGGCTACAAATCAGTCAAATGAACTTGAATCATTGATGATTACATCGGATTATAACTTTATCAATGTAGATTTCTATGTTGAATATAAGGTTGTTGATCCTGTTAAGGCTCTATATGCTTCTTCTGATCCAGAAGGAATTTTGAAGAATATGGCTCAGAGCTGTATTCGTACAGTTATAGGTCAGACAGAGGTAGACAAGGTTCTTACAACTGGTAAAGGTGAAATTCAGTCTGCGATTAAAGAAATGGTTATTGCAAGACTTATGAAGTATGATATCGGTATCAGTCTTGTGAATTTATCTATGCAGGATGCAGAGCCACCTACAGAGGCAGTTATGGGTGCATTTAAGGGCGTAGAAACTGCTAAGCAGGGTAAAGAGACAGCACTTAATAATGCTAATAAGTATAAGAATGAAAAGATACCAGCAGCACAGGCTTCAGTTGACCAGATTATTCAGAAAGCAGAGGCAGAGAAGGCTAATAGAATCAAAGAGGCTGAAGGTCAGGTTGCAAGATTTAATTCAATGTACGCAGAGTATATTAAATTCCCTGAAATTACAAAGCAGAGAATGTTCTATGAAGCTATGGAGGAAATATTACCTTCTCTTGAAGTTATCATTGATAACGGAAATGGAAATGTACAGAAGCTTCTTCCACTTGGAACATTCAGTAATACTATAGTAAACGAGGGAGGTAAAGACGATGAAGAAAAATAATATTGTTAAATGGACAATAGGTATTATTTTGGCATTACTTGTCATAGTTGGTCTTAATTCTATTGTTATTACATATGAGAATGAATATAAGCTTGTTAAGGTTTTTGGTAAGGTAGATAGAGTTATAACAGAGGAAGGTATTAGCTTTAAGATTCCTTTTGTGGAGAACGTAGATACTATTCCTAAGCAGATTCTTTTATACGATTTAGCACAGAGTGAAGTAATCACTATGGATAAAAAGACTATGGTTACAGATACATACGTGCTTTGGAAGATTGAAGACCCATATATCTTTGCAAAGACATTGAAGGGATCTGTGGAAGGTGCAGAATTACCTATTAATGCAGCTGTATATAATTCCCTTAAGGGAGTAATCGGTGGTATGACACAAGCTGAGGTTATCAGTGCAAGAGATGGTGAGCTTAGCGTGACTGTTATGGAACGTATCGGAAATGATATGGATGAATACGGAATTGAACTTGTAAGTGTAGAGACAAAGCATCTCGACCTTCCAGATGACAACAAGGCTGCTGTTTACGACAGAATGATTTCTGAAAGAGAGCAGATGGCTGCGCAGTATACGGCAGAAGGTAATGCTGAATCACAGATTATCAAGAATACAACTGATAAAGATGTTTCTATTATGCTTGCTGAAGCATCTGCTAAGGCAGAGCAGATTGTAGCAGAGGGTGAAGCTCAGTATATGCAGATTTTATCAGCTGCTTATAATGATACTTCTAGAAGTGATTTTTATGCGTTTGTAAGAGCTTTAGATGCGGCTAAGGCATCACTTTCTGGAAATAATAAGACACTTATTTTATCGCCAGATTCGCCACTTGTGCAGATATTCTACGGTGAATAAATCAAATTGCAGTTGCTCTGCAACTACAATTAAATATAAGAAAATCAGGGCTTTATGCCCTGATTTTTTGCATCTTATGCACAACTTTTTATTGTATTACCTAAATATATACTATGCTTTCACATGCTACGTATATTTGATTTTCTTAATATCCTTCGCTATCGTGAAATTCATAGTATATATTTATGTAAAAATAAAAAGTTGTGATATGAAAACATTGAAAAATATATGGGAAGAAACATTGTTTCAAGAAAAATTGTGTAATGAACATACGGATAAACATTGTAGGCATAAAAGCCTTGATTTGGTGATGAAAGGGTGCGGAATAGAGTGGATAAAAAAAGGGCGCGTTGGCGCCCTTTTTTAGATTAAGAATAGTTCTAGTATGAGTACTATGAGGCAGCAGGATGAGGCTACCTTGAATAAGTCGAAGCCCTTCCAGGCTGCAATGACGCCGACTATGAAGGCGGCGAGTCCTGAGTAGATGCTTTGAGTTGCATTTATTATGGCTGGAAATGTCATAACTGATAAGGTTACGTATGGAACGTAATATAGGAATGACTGTATAAATTGATTTTTAATTGGTTTCTTAATAAGCGTAACTGGCAGTGCTCGAATTATGAAAGAAACTGCTGCCATGATAAGTATATAAATATATGTATTATTAGTCATTTGTGGCCGACCTTTCTTCTTTATGTGGGAATATAATAGCTGCTATAGTTGATATAAGCACTGTGAGTACAATAGTTTTTGTGCCATCAGACATATCCTTTACAAATGGGATATAGCAGGATAAAAAGCTAAGTGTGAAGCAGACAACTATTATTCCTGCGATTATTTTATCCTTTCTTGCTGGCGGTATAATAACTGCTAAGAACATTCCGTATAAGGCGACGCTGAAGGCGCTTACAAGTCTTACTGGTAGCATATTTCCTGCCATTACGCCTAGGGCTGTGCCCATTGCCCAAAGGGGCATAGTGGTTGTCATAGCGCCGTAGGTATAGTATGGATTAAGAAAGCCTGGTCTGGCTATTGATATGGCAAAGACTTCGTCGGTGATATCAAATGCCATTATTAATCTATGGAATATAGATGTTTTTGGCGAAAAGCGCTGTACAAGGGCGCAGCTCATTAAAAGATACCTGGCGTTAGCTATGAATATGGCAAGGGCCATCTCTATATATGTAGCGCTGGCTGCAATAATTGAAAATCCAGCGTATTCTCCTGCGGATGCATTACATAAGAAGCTGGCTAGAAAGCCTTGAAATGGTGTAAGACCAGCTTTTTTTGCCATAATGCCAAGAGAGAAGGATACGGCAAGGTAGCCTAAGCCGATAGGGATACCGTCCTTCATACCGTCTTTAAAGGCGGTAGTATTTGATTGTGGTTGTAATGTTTTGGTTATATTTTTATTATTCATAGTTGTGTCCTATTAGCATTATTAAGCCGCCACCCATTGAAATAGTGACGGCTAATTTCTTTATAAATTCAGTATGTAGTATAGAATATTAAATTTTGTATGTCAAGAAGTGGCAAGGATATATATTCAAATCGAATGCGTGATAATGCACGAAAATATATCTATTGAATTCATACTAAATGTTCCATATAATAAAATTTAACAAAAAATTTTATAAAATTTAAATAGTTTTTTAATGTATATACGTCAATTAAGTGTAACACATTTTTATACATGGAGGAAAAGCAAAAATGCAAGAGAAAGAAATCATGCAATACGTGATAGCAGCAGAAGCAAAAGATAATAATGCTATGGAGATTCTTTATAAAGAATACTATATGGATGTTATGTTTATTTGCAGAAATTTTAAGCTTAGTGAGGAAGATAGTCAGGATATTGCACAGGACACATTTATCAAGGCATTTTCTACACTTTCCACATTGAAGGATAAGAGTAAATTTAAGCAATGGCTTCTTAGAATTGCCAATAATAAGTGTTTGGATATGTTAAGGCATAATAAGGTACTAATTATTGATAGTATGCATGCTAACGAGGAAATATTAGAACTTCCAGATAAGTCTAAGTCAACCGACGATGTTGTTATTGAGAAGGAAACCGAATTGATATTGATGTCAATTATAGAGAGGCTTCCTATTGAGCAGAGAGCAACGGTATTTTTATATTTTTATCAGGATTATTCTGTTAAGGAGATAGCTGTTCTTTATAATTGTACCGAGAGTACGGTAAGAAGCAGACTCAATTATGCAAAGAAATTTATGCAAAAAGAAATTGAGAAGCTTGAATCAAAGGAAACAAAGCATCGTTGTATTGTTATGCTTCCATTTTTGTATGTATTATTTGCAAATCAAAGAAAAGCATTTGCATGTGAGGTGCCAAATTCATTGAATGTCATATCTCAGGCAATGATAGAAGGTTCGATAAATGCTCCTGTAGGTAATGTGTTATCAACAGTATCAAGTACAGGAAAGGCGGTAGCATTGAAGATGTCAGTAGGGAAAATAGTAGCAATATGTGCACTAGCATTAACATTAGTAGTAGGAGGAATAGGGGCAGTAGTCTATTTAATCAGCAGTAATCAAGAGGAAGAAAGTACATCAGCAAGTGAGGGAGGTAACAACCTAGGAGATTTTGATAATAACAAAGATAAGGATGATAGCGGTGATAATGAGCCACAAGGAAATGTAGATAGTGAAGTGGCTGAGATTATAGCAAAAGGTAAAGAAGAACTTAGGAATATAAGCATATTTGATGTACATAGTACGTTTGGTTTTTTATATGGTTTGGATGATATGTATATTGATACCAAAAATATGATATTTGAATATATGGATGGTGATCATAGTTGGTATATCGAAAAAGAATCTGATAATAAGGTGTATCTATATGAACCAGCTGAAAATGGTGGAACATCGATAATGACAAAAAGAGAGTTGACGGAGGAAGAAGTTAATAATCTTGATTATGTAGCAGCTATGTCGACTTTGTTTGATGCAATGAATAACGAAAAAACAAAGGTTATTACGAATAAATATGGAGAAAAATATTTGGCGTGTAATATGAATATGTCAGTATTGGAAACTGTTTCAAAGTATTATAAATTTCATATGATTATTGATTATACTTTGAACGAAAATAATGTAACGGTAGATTTAAGAGAGCTTGCAGCTGAACTTCAGATTTACATAGATGATCAATATAGGATAACGTCAGTTGTAGTAGATTCTGAGAAATTGGAAGGTGATTTTATGGATACATTAACCGAAGAGCAGAAGGAGCTTATGGTAGTTAATTTCAAATTTGTATTAGAGTTTGGCTATGATCATAATGAGCATGAAGCACCATATGTAAGTGATGAAATAAAACATTATGCTGTTCCATATACAATATCTGCGCCATATACTAATGAGTCGCCTAGATATATGTTTAATATAGATTGCGGCTGGGAAGGTGAGATAAATATATATGAAGATGGAATATATGGTATGAAGAATGGTATGGAGGTACAGGTATTTTATCTTGATGATGTACGTTTTAATGAAAGAAATGAAGAACTTTCAAGAGAGGATGTTGAAAAAACAGTAAAGGGAAGTGGTGGATATTCTTCTGTATTTGTAGAGGTAGATAGTTCTGATATATCCGGCTTTGAATGGATGGATGTAGCAGGAAATGATGTAGGTATCTGCCATACAGAATGCCTAGTTGAAAATAACTATACAACTATCGTGGTTGTAAGACTTGATTTGGGTGATGAAAAACGTGTGGTATGTATTCAGGTTACAGATAGGGAATCAGTGACATATGATGAAGAGGATAACACACAGAAGGAAAGAAAAGCGGTTGTATTAGAAGTTCTTGAAGCTATTAAGGCGATAACAGTAGAAAAACCTGTAATAGATAGGGAGAAGGAGTGGTATTAAACCACTCCTTTTGTTAATAAATAATATTTATATATAAATCAATTGACAAAAAAACATAATAAATATATAATCAAGGTATCAAATGATACCTTGGAGGTCTTGCGATTGTCAGATAATATCTATTCTAGAATTGAAACTGAATTAGAAGTAAAATCTTATTTGCAAAATCTTAAATATGCATTAAATCATGGAGCAAAAATTGAGCTTCAATCTAAAAGGCTGGTAGACGATATAAGAGATAAGAGGTATACAAATGCGTATACTATAAGTGCTTTATTTCCACATGAAAATCCTACTGATGCATTAAAAAGAGAGTTATTATTTTTAACAGAGGAAGACTATATAAGGACGCTTAAAGATATTCGTTTTCCTAAAAGAAGTGAGATGAGGGAATTTGGAAAAGTATATAATAAAAATGAAGATGTATATATTAAGATAAGAGTAGAAATCCTCGGAATGTATGGCGCTCCTACAACATTTGTTATGTCATTTCATTTTGCCGAGAGGCCATTAGCGCCTGAGTTATTTCCTTATAGAAAAAAATAGAATAGGAGGGCGTGTGATATGAAAGTATTAAAATCTGAAAAAAAAATTTGTGTATGCTGTATGGAAGAACATGAAGTAAAAATCGTTAGAATACATGAAAAAAATATATTTAAAAATATTGAAGTAGAATATGAAGCGACCTACTTTTATTGTGATTTAGCGGAAGAGTTTTATGCTGATGAGGAACAAGCCAGAGTGAATGATTTGAATATGAAGAATGCATATCGAAAGAAGGTGGGCTTGCTAAAATCTGATGAGATAAGTGGAATTAGAGAGAAGTATGATATCAGTCAAAAGGATTTTTGCATTTTGCTTGGATGGGGAGAAAAGACTATTACAAGATATGAAGGTCATCAGGTACAAGATAAGGCGCATGATTCCATATTAAGAAAGATAGATAGTGATTCGGAATGGTATATTTCTTTGCTAAATGATGCAAAAGATAATTTGGCAGAAGAGGCATATCGCAGATATTTAAAAGTAGCTACACTTTTATATGAGAGCGCTCAAGATAATTATTTAAGAAAAGCTATTGAGGCAAACTATGTAGGCCTTAATGGAAATAAAATGTATAATGGAAATACAGAATTATCATTAGATAAAGTGGTTGATGTGATTCGCTATTTTGCTGCATCTAAGAAGGTGACAAACTTATATAAGGTTAAGCTTATGAAGTTATTGTGGTATGCGGATGCACTTTCCTATAAGAATAGGGGAGTTACAATTACCGGTCTAGTATATCAATCTATGCCTATGGGAGCTGTTCCTGTAGGACATAATTCTATTATAGAATTAAAGGGTGTTCCGTGTGAGGAAGTAGATATGGGAGAGGCGAATGCCTATTATTTTTCATTGGAAGAAGATACGGCATTTACTAATTTGACAAAAGAGGATAAAGAGATATTAAATATAGTTATAGATAAACTTGGTCATATGACTAAAAAGGAAATAGTTGAATTTATGCATAATGAAGTGGCATATAAAGAGACTGCGCCGAAAGGGATAATAGAATTTAGATATGCAGAAAATTTGCAGATATAGAAAAATAGGACAGGACACCTAATTAAGGAGTCCTGTCTATAGTCTGAAATCAAGGCTTTATGCCCTGATTTTTATCTAGATAAGTTTACAATTACATAAATATTGTATTATGAAGTATATCACTACCCTCTAACAATTACTTGTCCCTCCACTGGGATTACGGCATCTTCGAATATTACATCTCCTACAGAGTCAGCAACTATTTTTCCTGCTTTTGGATTTTTGACAGACAAAATATTTCCGACTACATCTGCATCGACTTCTGAATATTCAAATGCTAAGTCAGTAGCTTCCATTGTGCAGTTTATTAGCTTTAAATTTTTACAATAGCATAATGGCTGAGTGCCTATTATTTTGCAGTCTATAAAAGTCACATTTTCGGAAAACCATGCTAGATATTCACCCTTGACAACTGTATTTTTTACGGTTACGTTTTTGCTGTGCCAGAAGGCGTCTTTAGTATCTAAATATGAATTTTCTATAATCACATTATCCATATATTGAAATGAGTATTTTCCCTGCATTTTAATATTTTTAATATGAACATTTTTAGTTTCGAAAAGCAAATAAACTGAATCTATTTGGGAATCAAATATGTTTATATTATTACACTTCCAGCCGAATTCTTCTGAGGAAATATGACAATTAGAGATGCTTATGTTATTACATTCGCGAATGGATTTGATTCCGCTTATGGAAGAATTTTCAATTATACCATTCATAGAATACCATATAGGTGCTCTTGAAGCATCACTTATAGTAGAGTTCTTAATCTTAAAATCTATAACATGCCATAGTGGGTATCTAAGAGAAAAATTACAATCAGATATTACTATGTTTCTAGCTTCCTTTAGTGCAGATTCTCCGTCTGCAGGACCAGCAAATGTGCATTTATTTACTTCGGTATTTTTTAAATTGTATAGTGCTCTTTCTTCGTCGAAAGCTTTAAATTGTATAGTATTCATCGTTGGTCTCCTAGAAAGTTGATATCACATAACAAAAAAGCACATTCCCCTCGCTCTTACGTCGAAAAAAATGTACTTCCAGTGCGCGATCAGGGGCTCGAACCCTGGACACCCTGATTAAGAGTCAGGTGCTCTACCAACTGAGCTAATCGCGCTTTTATATTTTAAGCGTTTTGGTCATTTCCTCAACGCAAGGAGTATTATATATTATAGTTTAGAAAAATGCAAGCCTTTTTTTGAAAAAAATTAAAAAATTTTTAAAAAAGTTTTTGCAAGGCGCTAGAAAGCCCGTATTTATAAGGAAAATCGAGGGTGGGATAATTTTTAAAATTGGTAAAAAATATAGAAAATTAGTATAAATCCGTTTAAAATTCTCCAAAAAACCCCTCGATTTTAATTTTTAATGTAAATTTTTTGTAAAAAATTATCTGTTAGCGATAAGCTTGTGGATTGGATTGCCCATAGAAGAAAATTTCTCTTCGTATTCGGTCATAATGTTGCCTTCGTTCATTGGTGAGTTGTGAAGGTCAAATGTGTGGGCCACAAGATTCCAGCCTGCTTCTGGGACCTGCTCAAGGGAGAAGTCGAAAAGTGGACGGTTATCTGTCTTGAATTCCACTACGCCATCAGCTTTTAAGATGTTGTTGTAGCGAGCGAAGAATTCCTTTGATGTAAGTCTACGCTTTGCATGACGATCCTTTGGCCATGGGTCAGAGAAGTTTAAGTATATCTTATGTACTTCCTCTGGTGCGAATACATCGCAGATATCTTCAGCATCCATACGGATGAAGAGAAGGTTATCAAGCTCTACTTCCTGTCTTTTTTCAAGGGCACGGATAAGTACACTTGAGTATTTTTCGATTCCGATGTAGTTTATGTCTGGGTTTGCCTTTGCTAGGTCTGTTATGAAACGACCTTTGCCCATACCTACTTCTATATGGATAGGCTTGTCATTCCCAAATACTTTATTCCAATTTCCTTTTTGGTTTTCTGGGTCGTTTATGGTAAATTCACTTGCCACTATAGCTTCTCTAGAACCTTTTACATTTCTTAATCTCATTATTTTATATCCTTTCTATGAAATATGTAAGTAAAATATTTGTAAGCGTTTATTAAACTAATTAACTTATGAAATAAAAGCTTCTAATTCATAAATCTAATTAGAATAAATAATCTTAAAATAAGATAAATAAACAATTTGCAATTCTTATATTAACTTAATTTCCACGCAAGAACAAAATAACATATATTGCTATGTTAAGTAAAGTAAAATTCATCCTTTTCTCTTTTATTTTTATAAATTAGTAGTATAATGATTAAAGGTATATATTGCAATTGAATTATAATTGGAAAAGGAGCTGCATATGAATAACAGTGTTGATGAAGTTATAAATGAGCTTTCAAAAATTGAGGCGACGGCTACAAATATTTTGAGTGAGTCGGAGCGAGAGAAGGAAGAGTACGAGATACTCACTAACCGTAAGATAAAAGAATTTGATGAACGTGTAGATAAAGAGACAGAGGAAAATCTTAAAAATCTTAAGTTAAAGCTTGAGGAGGAAAAGAGAGAAGAGATGTCTAAAATGAGAAGTGACATTTGTGCCCAGACGGATAAGATGGAAGAGTTCTACGAGAGGGAACACAAAAACTGGGTACGTCAGATTGTTGAGGATATCATAAAAGAGTAAGGGTATCGACAAAGAATAGTAGATATCATAAAGGAGTAGAGTATGGGTAGCATTTTTAAATATAGTGGTTTAACTACTAAGGTTAGAGCCATGCGTGCAAAACTCATTACCAAGGAGCAGTATAGAAAGCTGGCTCAGATGTCCAGTGTGGCTGAACTTATAGAACATATAAGGGAGCAAGGCAGCTATCAGGATTTATTTGCGGATAAGGACCCTGCTTATATACATAGAGGTGAATTTGAAAAGCTGATGATTTGCTCTAAATATATGGATTTTGAGAAAATTTATCGATTTGCAAATGCTTCTCAGAGGCCGTATCTTAAGCTTTATTTTATTAGGTATGAGATAGACATAATAAAAAAGGCGATAATTCATCTTGAGAATCCAGAGCATAGGGAGTTGTATAGTGATTTTAATAAGATAGTTGGAAAGTATCCTGATATAGATATAGCGAAGGTATGTAGTGCAACGACTATTGATGAGATTATAGAAGGACTTCAGGGAAGTATTTTCTTTGATACTATGCAGATGGTTAGAAAGTATATGAATCCCACAGATTTTGACTATGAGGTAGCATTGGATTTGTTTTTCTTTAATTATATATGGAAGAAAAGAAAGAGATTGTTTAAAGGTGATGAGCTAGAAAGTATTTCAAAGAATTATGGAATAGAAGCGGATACTTTGAATATTATGTGGATTCATAGAACAAAGCTTTATTATAAACTGCCAAAAGAGCAGATATACTCGATGATTATTCCAGTATATTTTAAGCTTAAAAAGTCTCATATAAGGAAGCTAGTTGAGGCTGAAAATGAAGATGAGTTTTGGAAAATTGTGGATGGTAGTTATTATGGAAAAAAACTTCGCAAAGAAGATTACTCCAAGGGAAATATAGGAAAATATTTTGAAGAGTATTTATCCAGCTGTTATCATAAGCTATTTAGAAGTAATCCATATTCTTTGTCTGCTATAACAGCTTATCTAAAGGATAAAGAAGCGGAGATTAAGAAGCTGGTAACAGTGGCTGAAAGTATAAGATATGGGTATTCGTCAGAGGATATTATTAAGCAATTATAGATAAAGAAAAGATTTGTAATGCCTAGATAGGCGTAAGGTGAGGTGATAGATTTGATTGCTAAGATGAATTTTGTTAGCATAATAGGACCAAGAGGAGATATTGATAGAATAGTAGATAAGTATCTTACAAGATATGAAATCCATTTGGAATATGCTCCGTCGGAGCTTAAGACAGTAGCGACCTTGAGGCCGTATATAGAGCAGAATATTTACAGAGAACAGTTAACACGTATGAAGGAATTAGCAGAATATATGGGTAAGCCGGAATACGAAAATGTGGACACAGATGTAAAGAGAGCTGCAGAAAAGATAGATTATATATATGAAGAGTTAAATAAATATAAAAATGCAATTGAAGAGATTGTAAATAAGAAGGCTATAATAGATACAAAGCTTGAGAAGGTAATGCATTTTAGAGGGATGGAGCACAATATTGATGAGATATTAGGCTATAAGTTTCTTAAGTATCGTTTTGGAAGAATTCCGAAGGAGCATTATGACAAGTTTGACGATTATTCATATGACAGCTTAGAGTCAGTATTTATAAAATGTTCTGAGGACGAGCATTATGTGTGGGGAATATACTTCGTTTCAAAGAAGGAGAAGGAAAGTGTAGATGCAATTTACGCGTCACTTCATTTTGAGCGAACATATATGCCAGACGATATCAAGGGTAAGCCTGATGATTTGTGTAAAAAATATGAGGAGCGATTAAATTCCTGTCAGGCAGAAATTGATGAAATCGAGAGTGAAATAGACAAGCTTTTTAAGTCAAATAAGAAAGAGTTTGATGTGGCATATAATCGACTAAAGCGTTATGCTATGAACTTTGATATAAGAAAATATGCAGCCTGCACTAAGGAATCAGGTGTATCTTACTACATTATATGTGGTTGGATGGATGAAAAGCAGGCAGATAGTTTGAAAGCGAGACTTGATAAGTATGAGAAGGATACGGTATGTATTATAGATGATAAGCACGAAACTGTAGATACTATGCCGCCGACGAAGCTTAAGAATCCAAGGATTTTCAAACCATTTGAAATGTATATTAAAATGTACGGCTTGCCAGCTTATAATGAATTGGACCCAACTATATTTGTGGCGCTGACATATGCATTTATATTTGGTGCAATGTTTGGAGATGTAGGCCAGGGCTTGGTACTATGTATAGGTGGATTTTTACTGTATAAGATAAAGAAAATGAATCTGGCAGCTATTATTTCAGCAGCAGGATTTTTCTCAACCATATTTGGATTTATGTTTGGTTCAGTATTTGGCTTTGAGAATCTGATAGATGCGGTGTGGCTCCATCCATCAAAAGCGATGGTAAATGTTCCATTTATTGGAAAATTAAATACGGTGTTTATAGTGGCTATTGGCTTTGGAATGGTTCTTATACTAGTTACAATGATTCTTAATATAATAAATGCTATTAAGTCAAAGGATAAGGAGCGTTTGATTTTTGATACAAATGGTATCGCGGGACTTGTCTTTTATGGAGCGGTGGCTGCAGTTCTTGCTTTATTTATGGCAGGAAAACCATTGCCAGCTAGTATGGTGCTTATAGTTATGTTTGGTTTACCGTTGTTACTTATGGCGTTTAAAGAACCGTTGATGCATTTATTGGAAAAGAAAAAGCAACAGCATGAAGAACATCATATTATGGCGAAGGAAAATGATAAGGAACATAATGAAAAGGAGCAAGGAGAAGGCTTAGGTATGTTCTTTGTTCAGATGTTCTTTGAGATGTTTGAGGTATTACTTAGCTACTTTTCAAATACCTTATCCTTTGTAAGAATTGGAGCTTTTGCCGTGAGCCATGCAGCTATGATGGAAGTTGTCCTTATGCTTGCGGGGGCGGAGAATGGTAGTACTGGAAATTTACTAGTGATAATACTTGGTAACCTGTTTGTCTGTGGTCTTGAAGGACTTATAGTAGGCATCCAGGTGCTTAGACTAGAATACTATGAGATGTTTTCAAGATTTTACAGAGGAAATGGTAGAGAGTTTAAGCCATACAACGCAAATGATGATATAAAATAGTTTAGGAGGATATAGAAAATGATTAAGATTTTATTAGTAATTGCACTTTTACTTACGATGATAATACCTTTTGGAGCATATGCCTTAGGAGAGAAATCAAGAGGCAGATACAAAAGATATTTGGCTATGAATGTATTAACTTTCTTTAGTGTACTTATAGGTTCAGTAATTTTTGGCTTTGCAGATACTGCTATGGCAGCAGAGGCTGTGGCGACTGGTTCTTCATCAGGAATTTCAGTTGGAATGGGTTATTTAGCAGCAGCGATTTCAACGGGAGCTTCTTGTATAGGTGGTGGTATAGCAGTTGCTTCGGCAGCTAGTGCAGCGCTTGGCGCTATATCAGAGGATCAGAGCATTCTTGGTAAGTCACTTATTTTCGTAGGACTTGCAGAAGGTGTTGCCCTCTACGGACTTATTATTTCATTTATGATTTTAGGTAAGCTCTAAAACCTTGGAGGTTAGGATGAGAAGTTTCTTGATAAGTGATAATATCGATACGGCTACGGGTATGCGTCTAGCTGGCGTGGAAGGTGTGGTAGTCCACGAAAAGCAGGAGTTTGTGGACGCCTTTAACAATGCTCTTGAAAATAAAGAGATAGGAATAATATTTGTTACAGAGCTTTTATCCACTAAGTTTCCTGAGGTGGTATCCAATATAAAGTTAAATTATAAAAGACCGCTGATTTTGGAGATACCAGACAGACACGGAAGCAGAAAGAGAGAAGATTTTATAACTTCATATATTAATGAGGCTATAGGAATCAAAATTTAGTTTAATCAAATCAAAGAAAGAAGGTGTGAGCCTTGACAATAGAAGAAAAACTACAGCATTTTACTATGGTTACCATAGAGAGTGTTCATGAGGAATGTGAAAAGTCCCTGGAGGAATTTAAAAAAGAGCAGGACTGGAAGTTTGAAACTCATAAGGAGCAGCATTTGAAAGAGGTCAGAATAAAAGAAAAGAACTTAAGGGATGCCATAGAGAGACAGGCTAGTAAGGAATATACTTACGAGCAGCTTCATATTAAGCGTAAGATAAATCATAAGCAGAACGAATTGAGAGCTAGATTATTTGAATTGGTTGAGAAGGAGCTTATGAGCTTTAGGGAAACTAAGGAATATAGAGAGCTTCTTATGAAGGAGATAAAGGAAGCTATGAATATTGCCAAGGAATCAGAGCTTTTGGTTTACGTAGGTACTAAGGATGAGGGAATTATTCAGGACGCATATAAGCAATATGGTATAAAGCTTATGATAAATGAGAATATAGCTAAGGGTGGAATGCGCGCAGAGATTCCTAGTAAAAATATTCTAATAGATAATACCTTTGAGACTAAGATAAGTGAAGCAAAGGAGAAGTTTATTATAACCTTGTAAAAGGAGAGGGCTAGATATATGGAAAAAACAGGTAAAATATATGGTATAAATGGACCTGTCATCTATATTAAAGGAAAGACAGACTTTATAATGGGTGAGATGGTATATGTCAGCGATGAAAAGCTAGTAGGTGAGGTTATTTCTCTAAATATAGATATGACAACTATTCAGGTGTACGAGGATACGACAGGACTTAAGCCAGGAGATATGGTGTATGGAACTGATAGAGCATTATTTGTTACATTAGCGCCTGGAATACTGAATAATATATTCGATGGAATTCAAAGACCTTTAAAAAGCATAGCGAAAAATGCAGATAGTGTATATATTAATCGAGGTATATCTGTAGATGCATTGGATACAACAAAAAAATGGGATACATATATGCAGGTTAAGGTGGGAGACACGGTATTTCCAGGAACTGTTATAGCAAATGTACCTGAGACTAAGTCTATAACCCATAAGGTTATGGTACCTCCAAATACAGTGGGTGTGGTGACTTCTGTTAAGGAGGATGGTGCTTATACTATAGATGAAGAAATAGTTACTATTAAGCTCGATGACGGAAATGTGCGAGCACTTACTATGACTCAAAAGTGGCCGATAAGAGTACCTAGACCTACTCACGCCAGACAGTCGGTTAGTAAGCCGCTTGTAACAGGTCAGAGAATTTTAGATACATTATTCCCAATTGGTAAGGGAGGAACCGCCTGTGTACCAGGGGGATTTGGTACAGGAAAGACAATGACACAGCATCAGATAGCAAAATGGTCGGATGCTGACATTATCGTGTATATAGGTTGTGGTGAGCGTGGCAATGAGATGACGCAGGTTTTAGAGGATTTTTCTAAGCTTCCAGACCCTAAGACAGGAAACTTTCTTATGGATAGAACCACTCTTATCGCAAATACTTCAAATATGCCAGTTGCAGCTAGAGAGGCAAGTATTTATACTGGCTTAACTCTTGCAGAGTATTATAGAGATATGGGATATCATGTGGCTATTATGGCGGATTCTACATCTAGATGGGCAGAGGCTTTAAGAGAATTGTCTGGTCGACTAGAAGAGATGCCAGCAGAAGAAGGCTTCCCTGCGTATATGGCAAGTAAGCTATCGGCATTTTATGAGAGAGCAGGATATTATGAAAATCTTAATGGAACGGAAGGTTCAGTTTCTATAATAGGTGCGGTATCTCCTCAGGGTGGAGATTTCTCAGAGCCTGTAACACAGAATACAAAGAGATTTGTAAGATGCTTCTGGGGACTTGATAAATCCCTTGCCTATGCGAGACATTTCCCTGCTATTCATTGGCTTACAAGCTATAGCGAGTACACAGATGATTTAAGTCAGTGGTATGAGGACTATGTGGGAAGTGATTTTGTAGATTGTAGAAATAAAATATTAGCTATATTAAATCAGGAGAGTAGTCTTCAAGAGATAGTTAAGCTTATCGGTTCAGATGTATTGCCAGATGACCAGAAGCTTGTTCTTGAAATAGCTAGAGTTATACGATTAGGTTTCTTGCAGCAGAATGCATTTCATAAGGATGATACCTGTGTTCCATTGGAAAAGCAGCTTAAGATGATGCAGATTATTTTATATTTATATGAGAAATGTAAGTTGCTTATAGGTATGAATATGCCTATGTCTATACTTAAAAGTGAAGATATTTTTGAAAAAATAATTGCTATAAAATATGATGTGCCAAATGATAAGTTAGGTATGTTTTCGGATTATAAGATAGCAGTTGATAATTTTTATAATAAGATTATGGAAACTAATGCGTAAATAGGAGGGAATATATGTCAGTTTCATATTTGGGATTAAGTGAGATAAATGGCCCTCTTGTAGCGCTGGAGGGCGTAAATGGTGCCAGCTATGACGAGATAGTAGAATTCGTTGTGGAAGGCATATATGGTAAGGAAAAGAAAACTGGAAGAATTATAGAGGTCTATGAGGATAAGGCCGTTATACAGGTATTTGAAGGAACAGAAAATATGTCTCTTACAAATACTCATACAAAGCTGACGGGGCACCCTCTAGAAATGTATCTTTCAGAGGATATTTTAGGAAGAACCTTTAATGGTATAGGAAAGCCTATAGACAATATGGGACCTATAGTATCGGGTATTAAGAGGGATGTAAACGGAAAGCCTCTTAATCCAACGGAGAGAGAGTATCCTAGAAATTATATAAGAACAGGAATATCTGCTATAGATGGATTGGTAACACTTATCAGAGGTCAGAAGCTTCCTATATTTTCAGGAAATGGATTGCCACATGATAAGTTGGCGGCTCAAATTGTAAAGCAAGCCTCTTTAGGAGAGAATTCAGATGAGGAGCTTGTAGTAGTATTTGCTGCTATGGGTGTTAAGGCGGACGTGGCAGACTTCTTTAGAAGAACCTTTGAAGAAAATAGAGTTCTTGACCATGTAGCTATATTTTTGAATTTGGCAAATGACCCAGTAGTAGAGCGTCTTATTACACCTAAGGTAGCTTTGACGGCAGCAGAATATTTAGCCTTTGACTGCGGTAAGCAGGTATTAGTTATCTTAACTGATATGACTTCTTATGCGGAGGCTTTAAGAGAGGTGTCATCATCTAAGGGAGAGATACCATCTAGAAAGGGTTATCCAGGATATTTATATTCGGAGTTTGCAGCAATCTATGAGAGAGCAGGCATTGTAAATAATTCAAAGGGAAGTGTGACACAGCTTCCTATACTTTCTATGCCAAATGATGATATAACACACCCTATTCCTGACCTTACAGGTTATATAACAGAGGGACAGATTGTTCTTGATAGAACATTACAAGGTCAGAACATATATCCGCCGATTAATGTTTTACCATCCCTTTCACGTCTTATGAAGGATGGAATAGGAGCAGGATTTACCAGAGAGGACCATCAGGATGTGGCAAATCAGTTGTTTTCTTCATATGCCAGAGTTACAGATGCTAGAGCCTTGGCTTCAGTTATTGGTGAGGATGAATTATCGCCTACAGATAAAAAATATCTAGAATTTGGTAGAGCATTTGAAGAGCATTTTGTTGGGCAGGCGGATTTTGAAAATAGAACTATAGAGACAACTCTTGATATAGGCTGGAGTCTTCTTCATATTTTACCAAAGGAAGAATTAGACAGAATAGATACAAAAATACTTGAAAAATATTATGATAAATATTAATATTCCATAGGGATAAGGTGGTGATTTTAGATGGATCCAAATATGTTTCCTACAAAGGGTAATTTAATAAAAGCAAAGAATTCATATGCCTTGGCGAAGCAGGGATATGAGCTTATGGATAAAAAGAGAAACATACTTATACGAGAGCTTATGGAGTTAATCGTTAAGGCTGAGGATATCCAGTCTAAGATTATGGAGGTCTATAAGGATGCCTATCAATCTTTGCAGCAGGCTAATGTTGAGCTAGGTATAAACAATGTAGAAACCTATGCAGATGCTGTATCGACCAAGGATAATATAAAGATTAAATCAAGAAGTATCATGGGTGTGGAGATACCTTATATTGATTATAAGGCGGGCCCTATGAAGCTGACCTATTCCTTGTATGGCACGACTGAATCCTTAGATAGAGCAAGAAATGCTTTTATAAGAGTGAAGGAGCTGTCGGTAGAGTTGGCAGCCATAGAAAATGCGGCATATAGACTGGCGGTAAATGTTAAAAAGGCTCAGAAACGTGCAAATGCATTGCAAAATATTACTATACCTAAGTATAGGGAGCTTATTAAATTTATTTCTAGTGCCTTGGAGGAAAAAGAGAGAGAGGATTTCACTAGACTTAAGGTAATAAAAAAACAGATGAATGAAAAAAGGAAAGTTAAATAAATGAAAAGAATTATAATATATTTATCGATAATAGCTATTCTTTTTAGTAATACACAATATGTACAGGGAGAAGAAGAGGATAAAAAAGTAGTCGAAGCTAGAGCAATTTATCCAGAGGCACCAGAAATAAATGGTCACTCAGGTATTCTTATTGATATAGACACAGGGGCGATACTATATTCTAAAAATGCACATGAGAAAATGTATCCAGCTAGTATCACAAAGATTATGACAACGCTCCTTGCAGTGGAAAATCTTGCTATGGAAGATACATTCACATTCACACAAGATATAATAAATGCCTTGCCTTGGGATGCTGCAAAGTATGGTTATGTGGCAGGAGAAGAGGTAGGTATAAGAGACTTAATATATGTGCTTATGCTTAGGTCAGCTAATGAGGTGGCTATAGGCTTGGGAATGAAAATTGCAGGTACAGAGGAAGAATTTGCAAAGCTTATGACAGCAAAGGCAAAGGAGATAGGAGCTGTAAATACAAATTTTGTAAATGCAACAGGTTTACATGATGATAATCATTATACCACAGCGTACGATATGGCACTTATCGCTATGGAGGCTATGAATAATGCTACCTTTTCAGAGGTGTGGGGTAATCCTAGTTATATCGTTAATCCTACTAGTGTAGAGCCTGATGTGGTAAGAATTTGGAATAGACACAATATGCTTGTAAGTAGGCAAGCGGCTTTTTATAGTTATGCTAAGGGCGGTAAAACGGGATATACTGATGAGGCTGGAAGGACACTTGTAACTTACGCAAGTAGAGATGGAAGAAATCTTATGTGCGTGGTTATGAAATCCGGTACAGAGACGGTGTATGATGATACTAGAAGATTGTTTGAATATGGTTTTACAGAATTTCAGAATGTAGAAGTAAAAGGAAATGAAACAAGATTTGGACAATCAGAGGATAGCTTCTTTGTAAGTAGAGATAATCTTTTTGGAAGTTCTAGTAATCTTATGGAACTAACAGATAGCTATGTAACGATTCCTGCAGGTAGCAGTCTCGATTTAATGGGTTACGAATTAACATTTTTAGAAAATGATGAGAATGGACATATGGCTTGTATAAAATATAAGATAGGTGATGCGTATTTAGGACAGGCTATTCTTAAGTTGAATGTAGATGACGAAGATAAGGACGATAAGTCGCCGTATAAAAAGGAAGAGACAGAGCCTATTAAAAAACAAGAAGAGTTGCCTATAAATGTGTACAAGGTTATAGGACTTTTTGTGATTATCGTAGTTTTAGTAATAATCATAAAAATAATAAGAAAGACTAGTGGCAAGAGAAAAGCGAAACGTGCTAGAAAGAAATTATTTAAAAATAACAAGCTACATTAAAAAGAACAAGAGTGGACGTTAGTCTGCTCTTGCTCTTTTTTCACGACGTTTGCGCCTTATGTCGGCTTGGCGCTTTCTTATAGAATCAGCACCGGCTTCGTCTGTTAATTTTAAAGTTTTAATAATAAATATTTTATCGTCGTCAGATTTTCTAAGTCTTATCTTACCTTTTAACCAGCCGTGTTCATGGCATCTAGCAAGACAATAATAGGTCTTGGAATTATCAGAAAACCAACGGATTTTCTTTCGAGTCCTGTGGCTGCATTTATAACAGATGGTAGAATTTACATCTTTATCATCCAAAACCTCTAGTTTATTGTCAAATTCTCTGGAGATAAACTTAGAATAGGTATCATACACAACATAGATTTGCTCAGCCCTGGTCTTAGGCTTTTGGAAGCAATCTATAGAATAATTCTTACTGATGTCTTCCGGCTTAAGATGCTCCATAATCTTAGAAGTATAATATGCATCGCTTAAGGCACGATGGAAGGATTCGTCCTTAGGAATTTTAAGATAATCAATAGCCCATTCTAAGGAACGCTTAATCTTTCTATCCTCATATACGATGCCAAATATCTTTTGAATATCATAGAAAAATACTGGTGTATTAAACAATGGGAAACCATAATACTTCATATTTCTCTGGAGCTCTGTGACATCCATAGGTCCCCAAGTGCAAATCATAAAATCATCTCCACACCATTCTAAAAAGCTCGAGAATACATCTGGAAATGACTTGCCAAGAGCAAGAGTTTTGGAATCTAGATGGGTAATCTCCTTGATTTTATAGTGGACATGAGGATAAACCTTAGGGCGTATGACCTGACAAAATTCTGAAATTT
Organism: Lachnospiraceae bacterium; assembly: GCA_045125245.1. Classification (GTDB taxonomy): domain Bacteria; phylum Bacillota; class Clostridia; order Lachnospirales; family Lachnospiraceae; genus SVEL01. The sequence goes on along the minus strand of JBGVNF010000052.1, from coordinate 15,422 downwards.
TTTTCATAGAGGAATCAAGCTTTACGGCACCGATTTCGATTATCTCAAAAGGTAAATCCTTGTTACCTGGCTCCTTGCCTGGTGAGACCTGATTCCACTCAAGGTCTAATACAATATAATTCATGGTTTTATAAGCTAGCAAATAGTGCAGCTATTTCCTCCTCGGTTAATTGTCTGTTAGGTGAATCATCAACTTTTGAAGCGAAAGGATTGCTTTCAGTAGTGATAGTGTCTATTATAATGTCACTTCCGTCATCCATAGCGGCGTCAAGCTCTGGAGTCATTTCATCAGGAACAGTTATATTTTCCAGCTCTTCGCTTTCTGCCATCTGTGCTAGGTTAATTTCGTTTTCGATGTCTGTCATAGTGTTGTCATTAGCCTCTAGATTATCTAGCATTGCTGAGATATCGAATTCATTTAAATCAAAGCCAAGATTATCATCAGGAACGACGATAGGCTCAGGCTCTACGAAAGGTTCTTCATCTGTTATGATAATATCCTCCACCATAGGTGTAGCTTCTACGATAGGTTCAGAAACAACTACAGGTTCAGGAACTACCACAGGTTCAGGTACTACCACAGGTTCAGGTACTACAGGAGTATTCTGTACAGTAGGAGCTACTGTAGCTTTAGGTGCGGCAGTTACCATAGGAGTCTCCATAGCAGCTGTTACATAAGCATTTAAATCTTCTGACATATTGCTGGAAGTGCTAGAGGCATTGGCGCTTAAGGCTTCCTTTACATTTCTCACAAGGTCTGCATTTGCCTTTACAAGCTGATTGACAGTTATAGCTGACTGGACTTCTTTAGCAAGCTTCGCATTAGACTCTGATAACTGATCAATAAGTGAAGTCATATCGTCGCCATCAGTTTTCTTTTCTTCAAGTAAAGCCTGTTGAGTAGTAATCATTTTATTCATCATAAGTTCAACAGCTTTGATGCTTTTGGCCTGTCTTATCTCGGCGTCCTTAGCATTTTTCTTAGTGGCAATGTAGATAGCCTTCTGAGCTTTCAACATCATATCGTTTTGCTCTTCCTTCTTGGCATCACTCTCAGCCTTCGCAGTAAGAATACTATCTATTGTAAGATAACCAGTTATAAGCATAATAATACCTATACCGATTAACATAAATTCTGAGTAAGGCTCAGTCATAATGTAATAAAACTCAAAAACAGCCGCCGCAAGGAATGCCATTGCGAAAAACGGAATGCCATAATTTTTCTTATATTTCTTTTGCTTATCCATGAAGCACCTCCAAGGTCACATTAATAATTCAATAATAACATAAGTAAAGGATTTTTACAATTTTATATACGAATTTTCGTAAAAATAAGTTGATTTTTTTTGAAATCCGTGTATAGTGTGAAACAGATAAGTATTTTTGAGGAAGGAAAGAGCTATGCATGACTTTCTAAGAGCTATTGGGTTTAGCAAATTTAAAACTAAAAAAGAGATTATAAATCTGTTAGCAGATGTGAAAAAGCTTGATGGACAGAGCGAGCTTACAGGCTTTGGGGCAGATAAGCTAGTGGAGCTTAGAAAAATGTTTGGTAAAAATATTGGTATAGCATGGAATGGCACAAGTGTCTCAGAAAATACTATGGATATAGATTACTATTTTCCGTTTGTATATGGAGAGTATAACAATATTCATGAGGACGTGACGGTGGAGAAAAGATATGAGAGAAATGCATTTCTAGGAGCCTGTGAAGACTTGCGAGTAGGTGTCTCTATGATTTTCCATGTTCAAAATGCTATGGATATAATGCATATGAAGGCGAGAAAGAAAGAAATGCCAAAGTATTGCTCTGTAATATTTAGTGCATTGTCTACATCTGGAATGGTCCTTTTACCTATAAAGATGTCACCCAATGATGAGAACAAGAAGAAGCAGTCTTTAAAGAGACGAACAAATCTTATCTCAGCAGCAAGACAGGGTGACGAGTCCGCTATGGAAGCATTGACATTTGAAGATATGGATACATATGCGAAGATATCAAAAAGATTGATGCATGAGGATGTCTTTACTATAGTGGCATCATCATTTATGCCATATGGACTAGAAAGTGATATGTATAGTATCGTGGCAGATATAGCTACAGTAGATGTGACAAAGAATGAAATAACAGGGGAAAATGTATATCTTATTACATTAAATTATAATGATGTGCTTATTAACCTTGCTATAAATGAGGCAGATTTGGAAGGTGAACCGCAACCGGGAAGAAGATTTAAGGGAACCATATGGTTGCAGGGAAGAATTATACTTCCAAGGATGGAAGAGAAGAAACAAGTAAATAGTAATTAAAGCATATATTATAATAGCGGAGGCTGTGACTTAAGAAGAGTCACAGCCTCTGTATTATTATGGATTAAGCTGTATAATTAAGCTTTCATTTCCTTTTATTTCTATACCATGTCTATATTTAATTTGTAATGCCCTCTGCGAGAATCGAACTCACAACTAACCCTTAGGAGGGGTTTGTTATATCCATTTAACTAAGAAGGCAAATAAAAATAACAAAGTAATAATAACAAATATTGGTGATGGAGTCAATGAAATGAATATATTTTAGCTTAAGAATTCGTGCAATATTGATTCGATGATATGGTTGGTTGCGGCAGGTACTGCTGTGGAATCATCAGTATTGCTACTAGCGGCTAATTGCATCGCAGCGGCTTTTTTGAGCTGAGTTTTATTATCGTGTAATGTAGATTTATTATCACCAGCCTCAGAGTGTGAATTATCTATTTCATTAACAATGTTCTCTTTGTTTGCTATAGCTGTATGTGCTCCATTCTCTCTTATGGGTTTAACTCTGTGATAGAGTGTATTATCCAGATAGTCTTCTGTCATAGATATTATAAAGTCGCTATGGGCTTCTAGAGCGCAGCCTTGTCTAAATAGATAAAAAGAAATAGACATAATCGCTATGATGTATGTAAAATTTGTGTGGCCTTTAATTGCAAAAGCAACAGAAGCAAATAAGTTAATACATGTAATAAATAGAGATAATCTATCTATAGTAAATATGTAAGTCATAAGTCCCTCACTGCCAAGAAGTACTTTCTTAATAAAGCTTTTGGATGAGCGTACAGGGATGTTGAGCTTGGCTGAATTGGTGTATCTAAGCTTGATAGCTCGAAAAAAGTCATTGGTATTTTTGCTTATATTAGTGGCGTATTTTCTGTATCTTAAGATACATATAAAAGCAAATAATTCTAAAACAAATGGAAATAGAGCAAGTATAAAAATGGTCGCTTTTATAAAATAAATTGTAGAAGAGTTCATATAGTTGTCCGCCTTTCGTTGTTGATATTTCTTTATAATAATTAAGCATAGCATTTAAGGGGAGATTGGCAAGGAAAAGCGTTCGACAAAGTTTTTAAAAAGCCGTGAAATTTGTAGACAGACAAGATACAAAAAAATTATTGTTAATCTAAATAAAAAGTGTTACTATTTTCTTAAGCAGGAAGTATTTTAATTATTCTAGAGAGTAGGTTTTATGAGTCGCTTATTTTCATTTGTGTTCTGCGAAAATCCAATATTTATAATTAAATTAATGTTTTATATTTTGAAGAGGTTTTAGTAGCATTATTTTATTGCAATAACATTATTATTTGAGATTAAGTTTGGAAATGAGTCAGCTAAATTTATATTGATAAGTATATGTTTTGTAATTAAATCAATGAGGATAAATGTGATATTTTCCTTGGAAACATTATTTTAATATTTTAGTTTATGATATTGAGAAAAGAACAAAAAAAGTTTATAATGGAAAGGGATGATTGCATGGCTAGTGAGATACTAGACATAAGAATGCAGGAGAATCTGCAGATGATATCAAAGCTTCGTTTGTTAGATGACGATTTAATGAATTTAGTGTTTGATAAAAATATAGAGGCAACTGAATTATTATTAAATATAATCTTACAAAGGTCAGAATTGAAAGTATTAGAGGTTGTTGCACAACGAGAATATAAGAACGCTATGGCTGGTGGCAGGTCAATTACTATTGATATTTATGCAAAAGACAGTGATGGTAAGATATATGATGTAGAGGTTCAGCGAGCAGACCGAGGTGCAGATTTTCATCGTGCAAGATTTCATAGCAGTATGATTGATACAAGGATGCTTAAAGAAAAGCAGGATTTTAAAAATATACATGATTCGTATGTAATATTTATTACAGAGAATGATGTTATAGGAGCTGGATTATCGTTATATCACATAGAAAGAACGATTAAGGAAACAGGTGCAGATTTTGTAGATGGCTCGCATATAATATATGTGAATGGAAGCTATAAAAATGATAGTGAACCGATTGGAAAGTTGATGCATGATTTTAGATGTACAAATCCGGAGGATATGTTTTATACATTGTTAGCAAAACAGGTTAAATATTTTAAGGAAACGGAAGGAGGCAGAAAGGATATGTGCAAGGCAGTTGAAGAATTGGTAGAGAAGAGGGCTGATGAAATGGTGTTAGAAAAACAGAAGGAGTTGGCTGAGAGGATGATTGAAGATGATGAGATTTCAATAGAGAAAATTGCTAAGTATACAGGACTTCCAATTAATGTGATAGAAGAGTTAGCTAAATCAAAATAAAATAGCTTTGAGTTTTAGAAATTAAAAAATGTATAGTATAGTGCGTATAAAGCGATGGTAAAGAATCTTTATATGCATCATATTTTTTAGTCGTAGCTTTATAGAAACTAAGATTTAGATTGTTGCAAATGGTATAGGTAAATAATTACCAAAAAAGCAAATAGAGCCAAGAAAGTTGCTTGACATGGAGCATATATATATATATATAATAGTTTGCAAAATTATAAAGATAAAAGGAGTTTAAAGAAATTAAGATGAAGAAGAAATTAGCAGTTATGGGATTAGTGTCAATTATGACAGTGAGTATAGTGGCATGCGGAAAGGATGAAAAAACAAGCAGTAACGAAACAACATCGGCTATCACTACAGTTAGTACTGGCGAAGAATCAACTCTTGAAGAAGATACTACTGAAAAAAAAGCTGATAACGCAGATGAGTTAACAGATGAATATTTACTATCACTACCTGAGACATCACCAGAAGAATTTGTGTATGAGGATGTTGATGGTGGTGTAAAAATAGTGGTATGTTGGTTAAAAGATGATGAAAATGCTGTTGTCGTTATTCCAAATCAAATTGATGGTAAAGATGTTATTGAATTAGACAAGGAATTGTTTATAAGAGATAATTATAAGGCAGTAGTTCTCAACAAGAATCTAAAAGCTGTTAGTAGTAGCTGTTTCCTAGATGCTGAAATCGAAAAGGTTTTGTTGCAAGAAGGCATAGAACGCATAGGAGGTCAAGCATTTTATTTAGGTAAATTTGATGAAATTAATATTCCTAGTACTGTAAAGACGATTGCAACAAATGCCTTTGGTTCAACAGATATTAAGGAAGTTACGATACCAAAGAGTGTAGAGGAGATTACAGTAGCTGCATTTTCAGGTTGTGATAAATTAGAAACTATAACATTTGAAGGATGTCCAAATGTAGAATTTGGCGCGTTTACATTATGTAGTAATATTAAAAAAGTAATATGCTTAGACGGAAATAGAGGTTTTCATAAGGATGAGTTTTTCGAAATAGGAGGAGAACCAAAACCTATTACATTTGTAGCACCAGCAGGTTCAGAGGTAGAGAAGTATGCGAAGGAAAATGGATTTAAGTTTGAGGTATTAAACTAATATTTAAAATGTACATATAGTAAATTTTAGTAGAGCAAATTATTGATTAGCAGTCATTAATTTGCTCTATTTCGCATTGCTTTTTGCATACAAACGAGAAATAAATAATTATTGTTAATCTAAATAAAAAGTGTTACTATTTTCTTAAGCAGGAAGTATTTTATTTATTCTAGAGAGTAGGTTTTATGAGTCGCTTATTTTCATTTGTGTTCTGCGAAAATCCAATACACATAACTAAATAATACGATACCATAAAGGTTGGTAGGAGCAACTTTTGTTGTATCATAATTTTTTTCAAAGAAAGGAGCTTTATTATTAATAGTACAAAAGTAAATAAGAAGGAAACACAACAACAAGTTGGCGAAGATAAAAGCAAGATACAGTGGCATCCTGCTTTTTATGCGGGTATTCAGATTGAGTTTGATGAGGAGTCACATAAGCTGCAATTTGAAAATGAGCATCACCTAAGCAAGAAACCAATGCAGATAGATGTTCTTATTATTAAAAAGCGTACCGATGAAATAATACATAAAAATATTGGTCAAATATTTAGGAAACATAATATTATCGAGTATAAGAGTCCTGACGATTATATAAGCATTGATGATTTTTGGAAGGTATATGGATATGCTATGTTTTATAAGGCGGAATCTACCCTTGTAGATGCTATAAAAATATCTGAAATAACCATAACTTATGTTAGTACGGGATATCCACAAAGCTTAGTGAGACATCTAAAGGAAAATCTAGGCTTGGGTATTGAAAAAAAGGGTAAGGGGATATATTATATAACTAAAGATAGAATACCGATACAGATATTAGTTTTGTCTGAGTTATCGGAACGAGAAAATCTATGGCTTAAAAGTTTATCTAGTAATATAAAAGAAATAAAAACTGTAGATAAAATTGCAAAAGAATATGTCAAACATCAAAAGGATGAGCGGTATAAAGCGGTGATGAATGTTATAGTAAGGGCAAATAGAGCGCATTTTGAGGAGGCGAAGGATATGTGTGAAGCATTAAGGGAAATATGGGCGGAAGATTTTGAAAGAGCTAGAAGTGAGGGTATGGAAGCAGGTATAGAATCTGAGCGAAGTGAAAGTATACGTCGAATGATAATATCGTGTAGAGACTTTGGAGTTGCTCAAAAACAGGTTCAAGAAAAGCTTGTTGAAAATTACGAGGTGACAGAGACGCAGGCGGAAGGATATATTAGGCAATATTGGTAAGTTGATGTATGATTTTAAATGTACAAATCCTGAGGATATGTTTTATCCGTTGTTAGCAAAACAGAAGGAGTTGGCTAAATCAAAATAACGTATTACAGAGAAATAACCTTTCTCTTGATAAATATATCTGCTAGATGTTATACTATCTAGCAGATATATTTTTAGTTTATTTCACAGAAAGTGAGGATTATTTTATGAGATATGTTACAAGAGGAACTTGTTCCACAGCTATTAATGTAGAAGTTGAAAATGGTATCATCCAGTCAGTAGAATTTGTTGGCGGATGTCATGGAAATACACAGGGTGTTGCAGCATTAGTTAAAGGTATGGATGTAGAGGAGGCTATTTCACGTCTTGAGGGAATCGACTGTCGTGGAAGAGGAACATCATGTCCTGACCAGCTTGCAAAAGCTTTGAGACAAACAATGTAGCTTTATACGAGAGGAGACAGATTATGGAGAAAATTGCCAGTTTTACAATCGACCATTTAAAGCTTTTACCGGGTATATATGTTTCTAGAAAAGATAATGTAGGCGAAAGTGTGGTAACTACTTTTGATATAAGAGTTACAAGACCAAATTTTGAGCCTGTTATGAATACTGCAGAGATACATACTATAGAGCATTTGGCAGCGACTTTCCTTAGAAATCATAAGGAGTACGGCAGCAAAACTGTTTACTTTGGACCGATGGGCTGCAGAACAGGATTTTATCTTCTTCTTGCAGGAGATTACAAGTCAGAAGATATAGTAGAGCTTATAAAGGAAATGTTTGTATTTATAAGAGATTATCATGATGAGGTGCCTGGTGCATCTGCTAAGGATTGTGGCAATTATCTTGATATGAATCTTCCTATGGCGAATTTTATTGCTAATAAGTTTATAAATGATGTACTTGATAATATTGATAACACTAGACTTGTATATCCAGAGTAAGGATAAATATAGAATAGTTCAGTTTTATAAGTAAATTTAAAAAGATTGGAAATAATCTATTAGAAAGGAAATGCATATGATAGGAATTATAGGTGCAATGGATGAAGAGGTTAATAAGCTTAAGGAGGTTCTTGAAGGCGCAGAGGTAACTACTGTAGCTGGGATGAATTTTGTTAAAGGTTTATTAGAGGGGAAAGAAGTAGTTATCGTTCGTTCGGGAATCGGTAAGGTAAACGCAGGTATGTGTGCGCAGATTCTTGCAGATAAGTATAATGTAGGTTGCATTATCAATACTGGTATTGCAGGCTCTTTAAGAAATGAAATCAATATTGGAGATATAGTATTATCTAAGGATGCGATAGAGCATGATATGGATGCGGTAGCATTTGGCTATGACAGAGGTGTTATTCCTAGAATGGAGACTTCTACATTTAAGGGAGACGAGAAGCTTATTCAGGTGGCAACAGATGCTTGTAAGGTAGCATGCCCTGATGTAAATGTACATGTGGGAAGAGTGCTTACAGGTGACCAGTTTATTTCAGATAAGACTGTCAAGAATGATTTGATATCTACATATGATGGATATTGCTGTGAAATGGAGGGAGCCGCTATTGCTCATGCAGCATATCTTAATAGTATTCCATTCCTTATTATAAGAGCTATTTCAGATAAGGCTGATGATTCTGCAAGTATGGATTATCCAACTTTTGAAGCGATGGCTATAGAGAATTCTGTAAAGCTTATGAAGGAAATGATTAAAGCAATATAATTTTAGGAGGAAATGATGAGTGAATATGGCTTTTTAGCATTGGATATCGATGGAACAGTAACTAATTCGAAGAAAGAGATAACACCAGGCGTTAGAAGTGAGATTAGAAGAATACAAGAAGCAGGTGTTCCGGTTGCATTGGTATCAGGTAGACCAACTAAGGGAATTGAACACGTAGCAGCGGAACTGGATTTTGATAAATACGAGAGCTATATTCTTGCATTTAATGGTGGAAAGATTATTGAATGTAAGTCGGGTAAGGTAGTGTACAATCAGACTATTCCTGTGGAACTTGCAAAGGAAGTGTGTCAGGCTGCGGCAGAATATGATGTGCCTATAGTTACTTATAAGAACGACGAAATAATAGCTACAGAGCCAGATAATAAATATACTAGAATAGAAGCTTATGTAACTCATATGAATGTAAGAGGTGTGGAGTCAATGGAAGAGGAAGTGGATTTTGCGCCAGACAAATTTTTGTTTGTGGATGAACCAGAGAGGTTGGAGCAGCTTCTTCCTATTATGCAGAAGAGATTTGAAGATAGATTAAATATTTTCCGTTCAGAACCATTCTTTATGGAGATAGTTCCTATGGGAATTGATAAAGCAAAATCCTTAGATAGACTTCTTGATAAGCTGGGAATGGATTCTACAAAGCTTGTAGCATGTGGCGACGGCTTTAATGATGTAAGTATGGTTAACTTCGCGGGTATGGGAGTAGCTATGGCAAATGCTTGTGCGGAGACTAAAGCTGTAGCAAATTATATAGCGCCATCTTGTGATGAGGATGGAGTAGCTGATGCTATAAAGAAGTTTTTTTAAGATACTAGGAGTTTAATATGTTTCGTATATGGGCGAAGATGTGGGAAAATACTCATTTAATTAAAGATATGACAGTGTGTAATGATGATTCTTCTATGAGCAGAACGGCAAAGGTTTTTTCGGCTATAGATACTGTGTGTGAAGAATTTGATTTAAGTAAACCGATTTGGCTTGATTGTAATATCAATGAATTTAAAAGGCATGATAAGACAAAATTTTCAAAAGATAATTTTATAGATGACATAGATTTTGATTATTTGGAGATACACGTAATTGAAGAAGACGAATAGTTAAATAATTCTTTAATAAGTCAATAACTGTGCTAGATATATATTGCATTTTTTATTGGACTTTGTTACACTAAAGTTAATTAAATGCTTGCTGTTTAGGGTTTTGCTACGGCATATTAAGGTATTATTTTATTGTATATGTAAATAATGAAATAACAATATGCTAGTAGATTTTTTACATGCTAGGAGGAGAAAATGGAAGGACAGAACATACTATATGGTAATGTAGATGATTTGATGAATGTTCGTGGCCTTGTGGAAGCTAGAGACAAGGTGAGAGCAGAGATTGATTCATTGAACAATGAAAAGCGTCGTCTGGAGAAAGACGTTGTAGCAGAAGAAAAACAGATGTCGATTAACATTGAAAGTACTGTTAAAAAGAGAAGAGAACAGGTAGTTTCTAACTTTGACAAAGAGCTTGATAAATCTCAGGACCGACTTAAGAAAGTTCGTAATGACAGGGGCAAGGAAAAAAACAAAAAGGTAGCCGAAAGAATTAAGGAAGAGACGGCAGACCTTGTTAATGAAAATAAGAATATAAAAGAAGAGATAAAAACTTACTTTAAGCAAAAGGGTGTACCTACATTTATGGATAAGGGCTTTATGTACAGCTTGTATTATCCTAGAAGCCTTAAAGATTTTATAGTTATTGTATTTGCATTTATTATGGGAGCATTTGCATTTCCGAGTTTTATAGCATGGCTTTTTGGCGCTAAAAAGATTTGGAGAGCATTGCTTATAATTGTACTTATTGCATTGTTTGGATTTATTTATATGATGGGTTATAATTTTGCAAAGGTAAGAAATAGGGAAGCATATGAGGATATGCTTGTAAAGCGTAGTGCTATTCGTAAGAATAAAGGAAAGATTAATCGTATTAAGAAGAAGATTAAGAAAGATAAAGACGAGGACAGATATGGACTTCATGAATATGATGAAGATATCAAAGAGCTTGAAGAAACTATAGAAGATATTGTCCGTAGAAAGAATGATGTTCTCGCTGATTTTGAGAAAACTACTAAGGCGGATATTTGTGAAGAGATTACTAACAGAGATATGCCTAAGATAGAAAAAATAAAGAATCAGATTTCGGAGACTACTTTAAAGCTTAAAGAACTTGAGCAAAAGCAGAAGGATATGTCTATCAATCTCTCTTCAAATTACGGGGTATATCTTGGTGAAGAGAATATGACCGTTGATAGAATTAATATGCTTGCAGGTTATATTTTAAATGGACAAGTGTCGAATGTAGGCGAAGCTGTAAATCTTTCAAAGACAGCTAGCAATAAATAGAAGAATATGTCGTAAAGAATAGATTTTTTGTATACGATATTAAGGTATTGCATACAGCGTTTGACATATTTTTTATATATTATGTGATATCGTAGGACAGGTGGAATAACATTCGCCTGTCTTTTTGTCATTTAAAATAATAATATTTTGGGAGGTAAATATAATGATTGAAACTATCTATAGTAGGGATAACAGTGAAGAAATGAGCAAGCCTGAAGTTAATATTAGATTGCCGAAAAATATAAAACAAATTGGTCAGGGTAGTGGCAATATGAATAGCCAGATTTATATAGAAGAAAATGTTTTGTTTTACATAAAACAGAGGCCAGGGGAAAATAATGACTTGCGATACGGCGTTCTGCTAGGAGAGAAGAAGCAGGCCAATGGATATACTTATATTTTTATACATGGGGTGATTGATGCAGAAAAAATTATAGAAAACACTATTATTTTTAGTGATGATATATGGACAGGCATATATGATAATTTAAAAAGATATTATAAGAAAAGTGATATTGTAGGTTGGTATGCATCGTCAGAAGCTGATTTATCAAGAGACATGCATACTATCAAAAAGATTCATTTAGATCATTTTGCGGGAAATGGTAAAGTGTATCTTAATATAAATCGAGAAGAAAATGAGGAAGCCTTCTATCTATATGAAAGAAATGGGTTAAGAAAGCAACCTTGCTTTCATGTATATTTTGAGAAGAGGGAAGAGTTAGAGGATTATATATTTGGAACGGGTTTTGTGGCCGCTGAAGAAGAGCCAAAGGTAGAGATTAGTGAAGGGGGTAAATATGGGATAGCCCTAAATAATCTTAGGAATCAAAAAAATAATTCTGCAAATAAACCTCTACCAGTTGCAAAGTTTAATAGAGTGGCGTCTTTTGCTACTATGTTGGTTCTTGCAGGAGTTGTATATTATATGGGAAGTAATGGTCAGCTAGACAATCTGTCAGATAAAATGAAGGGAATGGTTGGAGATATAGTGGGAACAGAAAATGATAAGGATAATGAAGATATTATTTCTGTTAATGGAAGTTTGCAACCTACTATAGCGCCCATAGAGACGAAGGAAACTGAAGAAACCACAAAAGAAGAAGCGACAAAAGAAGATGCGACAAAAGAAGAAACGACGAAAGAAACTTCCACAAAAGAAGTAGTGGCAACAGATGCTACAGCAGAAGAAACTACGGAAAGTACAAGAGAAGAGCACACGACAGAGGCTTCAATATCTATTCCTAATGAAAATTATGAAGTGTATATTGTAAAAGCCGGTGATACATTATATAGTATTGCCTTAACTCAGTGTGGCTCGGTTAATATGATCGAAGAGATAATGAGTATAAATAAATTAGAGGATGAAGATTATGTTATAGAAGGGCAAAAGCTATTACTTCCATAGTGTCTTTAAAATATTTTCTTCCATAAATGTGTTATATGTGGTATGCTAAATCAATAAATATATTGTATATTTAGTTTTCAGATTATAGGAAGTGTGAGAATGTCAGATATAAGAAAATACATGAAGCAAAGAGATTCCAAATTATCTAAGGATAACGAAGAAGATGATTTGGAGAAAAAACTTAAAAGTCATAGAAGAGGAAAAATATCAAAGTTTTTTATTTTGATTCTTATAATAGCCATAGGTGTAGGTGGATATATTATTCATCTTAATAATAAGGTATATACAACGTATGAATTGAAGGAAAGAGTAGAAATCAGTGATGCGTACAATGCAAACTTTTATGAGTTTGGAAAGTATATGCTGAGATATAGCGAAGATGGCATTGCATATTTAAATGGCGGGGAAACATACTGGAACCAAGCTTTTGAAATGCGAGAACCTATTATAGATATTTCTAATAGCTATGTGGCTGTGGCCCAACAGAAATCCAATGATATATATATTTGCAATACTAAAGGTTTTCAAGGTAAGGTAGAGACAGAATTTCCTATAGTGGCTCTTAGTGTATCAGACAAAGGAATTGTGGCGGCTATAACTGGTGAAAAATCTGAAGTCAGTTATATAGAAGTAATTAGCGAAGATGGTACAAAGATTGCAAAAGGACAATCTGTATTATCTAGCCAGGGCTGTCCAGTTGATTTATCTATATCTAGTGACGGAACGAAATTAGTCGTGTCATATCTTTGCGTGGGAAGCGGTGTTATAGAATCAAAGGTGGTATTTTATAATTATTCCGAAATAGGTAAAAATGAAGTAGATAGATTTGTGGGTGGATTCAATTTTGACAAAACTATGATTGCCAAAACGGAATTCATAAGTAATGATATAGTGGTAGCCTACGGTGACGACAGAGTAATAATCTATTCTATGAAACAGAAACCTTCTGTGATAAAAGAGATTATTATAGAAAAGGAAATAAAAAGTGTTTTCTATGATGAAGAATATGTCGGCTTGATAGTGGCAAGTGGACAAGCGGACAATCCGTATACTATGTTAGTATATGATATAGAAGGAACTAAGGTCTGTGATATGGATTTTAATTTCTCATATAAGAATATTAAAATTGCAAATAAAACAATTATTTTATATAATGATGTTACATTAAAAGTCTATACTGTCAAGGGTAAGACAAAATATGAGAGTAATTTTGATGAAGGTATAGTTGATGTGATTATGCTGGAAGATAGATACAATTACCTTATAGTAACTCCGATGAGTATAGATAAGATAAAATTAAAATAATGCAAAGGAGACAAAATTAATATGGACTACATAATTTTAATTGGCGTAGTAGCAGTGATAGGATTGTTTGCGTTGGTTGGCTACAAGAAGGGTATGGTTAAGATAGTTTTATCAATGATAGCTATGGCTGTTACATATATTCTTGCAGGTGCGTTAACTATTCCAGTAAGTATGGCACTTAAGACAGCGACACCTGTTTACACAACTATAGAGGAATCTGTAGAGAAGATGGTAAAAGAAGCAAAAATAGATGATACAAAGTTAGATATCACAGCTATTGAAAAGCTTAACTTACCATCACAGATAGAAGAGAAGTTGATAGATGGAGCTGAAAAAGTTACTTCAGGTTTTAATGACTATCTTGTAAGTAGTATTTCAAACTTTATTTTAAAAGCATTAACATTCTTTATACTTTTCATTGTTATTTACATTATATTAAGTATCGTTATTAAGATATTTGATTTTGTAAGTAAGCTTCCACTTATTAATACAGTTAATAAGGCAGGAGGATTAGCGGTAGGTGCAGCACAGGGACTTATAATTGTATGGATTGGCTGCTTAGTAATTACTGCTTTTGGTGATAAGGCATGGGCACAGGAAGCATTCCGCCAGATTAATGACAATAAATTGCTTACATTTATATATGAAAATAATCCTATAATATTCTTAGTTACAAAGTTTATGTAGGAAAGATAATGAATTGATTATTCCGTATTAGGAATTAAAACCAGCTATCTGAAGATATTAGATAGCTGGTTTTTTATGATATAGGAAAGTTCTCTGAACTTCCTATATCATAAAAAACTCTCCGCGAGGATGGACATATAATATTTTTTTAAGAATAATAATATAAAAACGCAAGATTTAGTTGTGGAATAGGACCAACTACTCAATATGTAGCTGTGGATAAAATTGTGCAGAACTTGGGGATAAAAAGTGTTGACTTATGTTGATTTATGTTGTAATATATCCAAGCTGTCGCTGATACAGTAAAACAAATCGGTCATAACTACGGAAGTACGGCTTGTGAGATTTGAAAATAAAAAATCAGAAAAAATAAAAAAAGTTGTTGACAAACAGAAAACAACGTGATAAACTATTCAAGCTGTCGCTCGAGAGAGCACAGAGGTGACCAAAATTACAAAGTAATTTTGCTACGTGAAAGTAGATAAGGTGAAATGTAGAAAGGTCATAAAAAGAACATTGATAATTGAATGATGAACCATCCCTGAAAATTTCTTACAAATTTTCAGACCAATCAAAAGATTGGTGAAACTCATTTAAATGAGTATTACGAACAGTAATGACCGAGAGGTCAACGGATTAAAATAGCTAACGTTATTTTGAGCCAATTCGCAGTTGCGTAGCAACTACGAATAAACCAGAATTAAATTTTTAACGAGAGTTTGATCCTGGCTCAGGATGAACGCTGGCGGCGTGCTTAACACATGCAAGTCGAACGAAGCACTTTAAAACAATCCCTCGGGTGCGTTTTATTGTGACTTAGTGGCGGACGGGTGAGTAACGCGTGGGTAACCTGCCTCATGCAGGGGGATAACAGTTAGAAATGACTGCTAATACCGCATAAGCGCACAGTACCGCATGGTACAGTGTGAAAAGATTTATCAGCATGAGAT
>JBGVNF010000051.1:0-2780 GCA_045125245.1 Lachnospiraceae bacterium | reverse complement strand
GTGGCATATGTTTTAAAAAAGCGATAGGAGTGATTTTATGGTTACTAAATGGATTGCTATTTCTATTATTGTTGGGTTGTTGGTTGCTATGTTGCCTGTGGTTATTGTAACATTGTGGACTATTAGTAAAGTATTTGTTTCGACAGTGTTATTACTTGCCTTGCTAATTGGATTTATTACTCTAGTTACAATGGTGATTGATAAAAATATACAAATTAAACGTTTACAAGAAGCGTTAGAAGAAACTTTAGACGAAAAGGAGAATGAGTAAGAATGAACGTTGTGACTAAAAACGGAAAACAAGGTGTAGTTGAGATTAGTAAGGAAAGTCAAAGTGCAGTGGTTGTAGTAAACGGAGTACGTCATACAGTAGCGTTTGTACGTGACCAAAAGAAAATTGTAGTAAAAAATGATTTACTATTGAACGACGCAGATTTGAATAAAGTTCGACAAGAATTAAGTAAATTCATTAAGAAAGAGGATACTAGTAAAAAACGCAGCAAATAAGAGGGGAAACCCTCTATCGTAAAACTTAATAGAGGAGTGATAGGGATGGCTAAGAAAGATGAATTTCGTGATACATATTGGGTACGTTTGCTTGAACGTCAACCTAGTGGAATACGACAACAACAGGAATTACATAGATTTGAGTCGTCAGCTGGTGCCTTAAAGAAATTTGAAGAATTAGTACTAGAAAATGAAGGCAAAGCAGGTCAATGGATTGTAGATGTTTTATTCATTCATGAAGGTCAATTTTCCACAATTAAGGAGAAACGCTTATGGTTGTAAAATCAACTCAGTTTGTTGGGAAAACACTATTACTTACTGTTACTGGTGAATTATTACCGACAGCAGTAGATAATACTGTTAGTATTAATGGTGAACTATATAAAGTTGCTCAAATAACAGATATAATTACAGAAGAGCCACGAATGACTAGAATTGTCAGAGAAATAAAAGTTGTTAGTAAAGTTTATTATTAGGGTTGAAATTCAACTAAGAATATAATATAATATAAATGTAAGACAAATTATATAGGAGTGATTATTAAATGAAACGATTTGCACATTATGATTTACACAAAGTTGAGATTGTTGGGTTAGACAAGGAAAACAATTACAGTTATGTAAAAGTGTTTGACGCAACAGGATTAGTATTCTTTAAGGAATATGCGTTCCACATTGGATATGAAATTATTTGTTCAGGTGACGACTATTTTGAAATGGAGATTGATGAATAATGATAGGATACGGATACGGAAAGATAGTATTCTTAGCGGGTTTGGTTGACTTAGGTCAAGAGGGCGACCAAACATGGAAGTCACACGTTACATTAGAGTTGAAAAAGTTGGGGTTTACAGTTATAAACCCCGCTACAACTTTTATTGTTACAAGACCTGTTGAAGATGAAGATACAATAGAGTTAGGATATAAGATTAGAGCTATAAATGAACACGCAATGGTAATGAGTGATTACATAATTGCAAGAATTACAGAACGAATGAGTGTTGGAACAGTAACTGAACTGATGTTATGTAATAAACATGAAAAAGAATGTGTTATAGTGTGGGATAGTGACGCAGAACCTCCATTGTACTTATTCACATTTGGATTAACAGTAGTCAGAAGTTTTGATGAAGCGATTGAGTATATTAAACTACATTAATTTTAACCCTTACTTCATTAATGTAGTATTAATATAAATAAAAATAAAACTATAAGAAAGGGCGCAAGTAGGAAACACTTGCGTAAAAGGTGAAAAACCATGAAAAAAACTAATTCAAATTTAATGTTAATCAATGTTGTTTTTGTTACTTGCTTAATTATTGCAAATGTTGTTTCGGCAAGAGTAATTCAAACAGGAGTGACGTTATTTGACAATCCTGTAACGATACCAGGTGCAGTATTCTGTTATTGTTTAACCTTCTTGTCGACAGATGTTATTTCAGAGCTATGGGGCAAAGAAGAAGCTAATAGAACAGTTAAATTAGGATTTGTGGCACAGATTTTAGCGACACTGTTAATTATTTTTACAGGATACTTACCAGTGGCACCAGGTTATGAAGCAACAGGTGAAGCCTACACTACTTTATTAGGACAAAATGTGTGGTTCTGTTTAGGTTCAATGGTTAGTTACTTAGTTTCACAAACATGGGATGTTAAAGTGTTCCATAAAGTTCGTGAATGGTTAGTTAATAAAACAGGTTCTAATAAACACCGTTGGTTATATAACAACATTTCAACAATGACTTCACAAATTTGGGATACAGTAATTTTCATTGTGATTGCATTTGGATTTGGATTAAGACTTCCAATGCCAGCTTTAATTAATATGTGTATTGGACAATATGTTTTTAAATTTGCACTTGCAGCACTTGATACACCAATTTTCTACTTATTAACTAAAACAAGAAAAGAAGATTAATTCTTCTTTTCTTTTTTTATTGAAAAAGAAAGTGAGGGTTGAAATATTCCATAATTTGTACTATTATTAAATTGAAAGGAGTGATTGTGATGTTAGTCACAAAGGAAGTTTTTAGTCGTTTACAAGTCGGAGATTATGTAAGAGTTAAAACTTTAGGACAACTAATTGATAGTGGATGGTATGAACAATATGGTGTATATTTGCATGAGAACAGTGTAGCAGGAGTTACTAAACAAATGTTAAGTCAAGGTGAATTACGTAAGATTAAGAGTGTAGGTAATCATCCAATAACAGGAGAACAATACATCACTTTAGAGGATGATGAATTAGAATGGAAATACACGATTGAAATGTTG
>JBGVNF010000050.1:0-3660 GCA_045125245.1 Lachnospiraceae bacterium | reverse complement strand
CCATGAGCCTGTTGAGGGATTAAATTCACAAGAGTTATACGCTTTAACAAGTAGTGCGGCACGTAAAAAAGGTAGACATAGAGATAAATTAAAATTACAGTTCCATGTGTTTGATTTTGTGCCTTTAAACGAATTTATGAGTGGTTTAACGACTCTTAGATACAAGGCTAGACGAAGTATTATGGATGTGGCTTTCGTGGCTCTAAACGACTTAAAACACGTTAAACCTGTAACTGTATTTTATATGGGTAAATTTGATGAAGATATTTTAATGACTCACCTAAAACAAGTTGAAGCATTAGGTGGAGAGGGATTAATGATTAACCTCATGGAAGGCACTTATGAATGTAAACGAACTAAAAAATTATTGAAAGTTAAAACATTCAAAGACGCAGACGTTTTAGTGACAGGAATTGTTGAAGGTACAGGAAAAAATTTAGGAAAGCTAGGAGCAGTAGAAGTTAAGTTCCTACACAATGGGAAAGAAATGACTTGTGAAGTTGGTAGTGGATTTACTGATGATGAACGATTGATTTATTGGGAACACCCCGAAAGTATTATGGGGAAAGTAATTGAGGTTAAGTATTTTGAAGTAACTCAGAATGAGAAAGATAAAACAAAATATAGTTTACGTTTCCCAACATTTCAACATAGAATTAGAACAGATAAAGACGAGCAAGATATTACAGATGTGGAAAAAAATTAAAGAAAGAGTGATATGTATGGAATTAGAGTATATTTATTTAGTATGTCAATGTAATTATGAGTATGAACTACCATTATTTTATTTTGACAACGAAGATGATGCACGTACATATATAGAAGAAAATCAAACTGAAAATGAATATTGGTTAGACTTAAAAATGTTTATTAGAAAAGTTCCAAAGTATAACAACAGGGGTTGAAAAACCCTATCGTTTATACTATTATTATAGTGTAAGAAATAAAAGAAAGGGATGATAAACAGTGATTAACATTGAAATGATTTTTGAGAAACTTAGAAATGGTGAAGTATTAGAAGAAATTGAAATTGATGTATTAGAGAAATTATTGTTTGAATTAGATTATTGTTGTAAACAAGAATGGGAATTAGCTGAACGAACATTACAGGAAATGATTTACTACAAACGATTGGCAAAAATTAGAAAATATAAATAAGGAGTGATTGTATGAATGAACGATACATGGAGTTTCATTTGGATGTAAGTGAAATTGCAAGTAAATTAAATGAAATTCTTAAAGAGTATGCCTTAGTAGATTACCATATTTTACGTGATGAAAAAACAACTAACAAGTATTATTTATTAGTTGGGGTAAGTGAGTTAAATAGTCCTAAAACAGTGAAAACTGAGGGAAATATAATTTTACTATAAGAAAGGTTGATTAGTTCTATGAAAAGTGAAAAAATGTCTTTAGTGTTGTACCATGGTGTTCTTCAAATGCTAACCATGTTGACAGCAACAGTTCTGATTGGACAGTTAGCAGGAATTAGTTTACCAGTAACACTCTTTACATCAGGTCTAGGATGTATTATATTCACACTCTTGACTAGAGGTAAAGTTCCGATTGGGTTGGGATTGAGTGGTAGTTGGTTAGGTACAATGATTGCTATGAGTTCATTTGGATTAGACCATGTAGTTGGTACAACGATTTTAGGTGGAATTTTCTATGTATTGTTCGCATTATTAATTAAGTTTCAACCAAAAGTACTAAAAATATTTACACCGTACATACTTAATTTAGCAGTATTTATGATTGCAGTAAACTTAATTGGAACAGGTGTTGGATTAGTAATGGCAGCACCAATTACAGGTATTGTCACAATTATTGGAATTGCATTGTTTAATCAATTTAAACGTACTAAACAATTTGCTTTCCCATTAGGTATTCTAGCAGGTACTTTAGTTCATGGATTAATGTATGGATTAACTTCAACAGTAAGTGGAGTATTTATTCCAACATTTGTTTCACCAGCATTTAATACAACAACATTTGTAGCTAGTTTAATTTTCTTCGCATTGGCAACAGAGGCATTAGGCGATAGTAAACTTGCCGCAGATGTTACAGGAAACAAATACGAACCAGACAAAGTTATTATTGGTAACGGTGTTGCTAGTATTGTGGCAGGGTTATTTGGTGGTATGTCAGTAACAACTTATTCAGAGTCATGTGCCTATGTTCGAGCAACAGGATATGCAAATCCTAAGTCAATTATTGTAGCAGGTATTTTATTCATCATTATGAGTTTCATTCCTGCGGTTAATTATGTAATTGGATTTATACCGGGTGCGGCATTAGCAGGTATGTTATTATACTTATTCAGTTTAGTTGCTATGAGTAAAATTAGTGAAACACACGCTAAAGATGATGGTGAATTATTAGTTGGTATTTTAGGACTTGCGGCTTTCTTCTTAGCACCTCAGTTACTACCAAATATTTCACAAATTGCAGTAGGTATGATTGCAATGATTGTAACACATTTAGTTCTTCAAGGTATTAAAAAGATTAAAAAATAATAATTGAGGGTTGAAAAACCCTCCATCTTGTAATATAATATAGAAGTAATAAACATACTAGGAGTGATAGTTTGAAGTGGTCGTTATTTAAAGCAATAGGATACGTACTAGGTCAAAAATTAATTTAAGAAAGGTTGATGTGCATGAGTGTAAATGAACAAACTGTTTTAATGTTAGGTGCTTTATTAGTAGGGATTCCAACAGTGTTAAGTTTAGGAAGTCTAATTTACGATTCAATTTTAAGCAAACGTGAACAAGCAAAACAAATAGAACAATGTTGTCGTGAATGTTGTGATGAATTGTGTGGCTGTCAAGATTGTGTAGAACGTGAATGTGAATGTTGTGAATGTGAATGTAAAGCTCATTGTGAATGTGGTTGCGAATGTGAATGCCATGAAGAAGCTGAATGTACTTGCAAACGTGAAGAAGAATGTGGTTGCTGTGGAAAATCATTAAGTGAATGTGAATGTAATTGTTCATGTAATAAACATTAGGAGTGAGAAAATGGATTACTTTTTCCGTTTAGGTGATGTTGTTTTAGTTAAGGATTTGGATTGTTTACGAAATGAAGGTATTGCAGTACATGAAACAGAAGATGATTACGGTAATAGAATTTCCTACTGTATGCGATACGGAATAATGTATAGTATATTTGAGAATTATGAGTATAAACTACCAGGTAGTGTTGGTGTAGTTCGTGGCGGAATTTACGATAAATATTTAGATGTAGAGATTAATGGTAAAACGTATATGCTGCCACATTTTATTTTAAAACCATATGATGAAATAGATGATATTGTTTTATTAGAAGAAAATGTTAATTGAGGGGTTGAAAAATCCCTCTATCTGTAATATAATATGAATGTAAGGAGTTGATAGAGTGGAAACAACAAACATTAATGACGTGTTAGAGTATTTAGACTTTCAACTACACATAGCGTTGAAACGAGCTAAGTCAGAGGGTTTTAAGTTTTTAATAGTAAGTTTAGCACCTCAAGTTGAGGATGGAATTGCAGACATGAAATTACGAACAAGAGGAGCAAACACTTATGATGAACTAAGAGCAATAATTGATGAATGGGGTTACGATTTGAATGAAGTAACACAAAATCAAGTACAGATTTACAGATTGGAGTCGATACAA
>JBGVNF010000049.1:0-31132 GCA_045125245.1 Lachnospiraceae bacterium | reverse complement strand
CTGCTATGATTCTTCAGAAATTAAAAGCAGATGCTGAAGGATATTTAGGAGAAAAAGTAACAGAGGCAGTTATCACAGTACCTGCATATTTTAACGATGCAGAACGTCAGGCAACAAAAGATGCTGGTAAAATCGCTGGTCTTGATGTAAAACGTATCATCAACGAACCAACAGCAGCAGCTTTAGCATATGGTCTTGATAATGAAAAAGAACAGAAAATCATGGTATACGACTTAGGTGGTGGTACATTCGACGTTTCTATCATTGAAATCGGTGATGGTGTTATCGAAGTTCTTGCAACATCAGGTGATAACAAGCTTGGTGGTGATGATTTCGATGATAAGATTACACAGTATATGTTAGATGAGTTTAAGAAGGCTGAAGGTATTGATTTATCAACAGATAAGATGGCTCTTCAGAGACTTAAGGAAGCAGCTGAGAAGGCAAAGAAGGAGCTTTCAAGCGCTACTACAACAAATATCAACCTTCCATTCATCACAGCTAACCAGGATGGTCCAAAGCACTTTGATATGAATCTTACAAGAGCTAAGTTTGATGAGCTTACACATGACCTTGTAGAGAGAACAGCTGGACCAGTTCAGAACGCATTAAGAGATGCAGGTCTTAATGCAAGTGAGTTAAGCAAGGTATTATTAGTTGGTGGTTCTACACGTATCCCAGCTGTACAGGATAAGGTTAAGCAGTTAACAGGACATGAGCCTTCTAAGTCATTAAACCCAGATGAGTGTGTTGCACTTGGTGCTTCTATTCAGGGTGGTAAGCTTGCTGGTGATGCAGGTGCAGGCGAAATCCTCCTTCTTGACGTAACACCACTTTCACTTTCAATTGAGACAATGGGTGGTATTGCTACAAGATTAATCGAGAGAAATACAACAATTCCAGCTAAGAAGAGCGAAGTATTCTCAACAGCTGCTGATAACCAGAGTGCTGTAGATATCAAGGTTGTACAGGGTGAAAGACAGTTTGCTAAGGATAACAAGCTCCTTGGTGAGTTCAGATTAGATGGAATCGCTCCAGCTCCAAGAGGAATCCCTAAGATTGAAGTTACATTCGATATCGATGCAAATGGTATCGTAAATGTATCAGCTAAGGATTTAGGAACAGGTAAGGAGCAGCATATCACAATCACATCTGGTTCAAATATGTCAGATGATGAAATCGATAAGGCTGTTAAGGAAGCTGCTGAGTTTGAAGCTGCTGATAAGAAGCGTAAGGAAGGCATTGAAGCTAGAAATGAAGCTGATTCATTAGTATTCCAGACAGAGAAGGCTATCAATGAAGTTGGTGACAAGCTTGATGCAAACGATAAGGCTAATGTAGAGGCTGACCTTAATGCATTAAAGGATATTCTTGCTAAGTCAGCTCCAGAGTCTATGACAGAGGCAGATGTAGAAGAAATCAAGGCTGCTAAGGAAAAGCTTATGACAGGTGCGCAGAATCTTTTCACAAAGATGTATGAGCAGGCTCAGGCAACAGGTGCAGGTGCAGGCCAGGCAGGTCCTGATATGAGCGGTGCTGATATGGGCGCTGGTTCATCTGCAAATGATGATGTAGTTGATGGCGATTATAGAGAAGTGTAAAGTATAGCTAGATGATATAAGATGATATAAAATGTTATAAGGGCATGATTTCATGTCCTTATAGCACGTATTACATTACTTATTGGTAGAGTTGTTATATGATAATTTAGTGAATAACAGAACGGAGTAAGATATGGCAGATAAGAGAGATTACTACGAGGTTCTAGGCGTAGATAAGAATGCCGATGATGCAGCAATTAAAAAAGCATATAGACAGTTGGCTAAGAAGTATCATCCAGATACAAATCCTGGTAATGCAGAGGCAGAAGCTAAGTTTAAAGAGGCTTCTGAGGCTTACGCTATATTAAGTGATGCTGAGAAGAGACGTCAGTACGACCAGTTTGGTCATGCTGCCTTTCAGGGTGGTGGTGGCCCAGGCGCTGGAGGATTTGATTTCTCAGATATGGGTGATATTTTCGGTGACATATTTGGTGATTTCTTTGGTGGTGGAAGAAGAAGTTCTTCTAACAATGGTCCAAGAAAGGGTGCAAACATCAGAGTTGGCGTACGTATAACATTTGAGGAAGCTTGCTTTGGTACTGAGAAGGAAATAGAGGTTACTCTTAAAGAAGACTGTACTACATGTAAGGGAACAGGTGCTAAGGAAGGTTCTTCTCCTGTGACATGTTCTAAATGTGGTGGTAAGGGTCAGGTTGTATATACACAACAGTCACTTTTTGGAATGGTTAGAAACGTTCAGACATGTCCAGAATGTAATGGAAAGGGCAAGATTATTAAGGATAAGTGTCCAGACTGTCGCGGTACAGGATATACATCAGCAAGAAAGAAAATTCAAGTTACTATACCAGCAGGTATTGATGACGGTCAGAGCATCCGTATTGCTTCAAAGGGTGAGCCAGGTGTAAATGGTGGCCCAAGAGGAGATTTACTTGTAGAAGTAACAGTTATGAGACATCCTATCTTCCAGAGAGATGGCTATGATTTATTCTCTACAGCACCTATCTCATTTGCTCAGGCAGCACTTGGTGGTGATGTAAGAATCAGTACAATAGATGGAGATGTACTCTTTAACATAAAGGCTGGTACACAGACAGATACAAGAATAAGACTTCGTGGCAAGGGTGTGCCATCCCTTAGAAATAAAAATATGCGTGGTGACCAGTACGTTACATTAGTAGTACAGGTACCAGAAAAGCTTAACGCAGAACAGATAGAGGCATTGAAGGCATTTGATGCAGCTATGGGTGGAACCTTGGAAGAAGGAAAAAATGGCGATGAGCCAGAAAAGAAAGAAGAAAAAGGTAAAAAGAAGAAAGGGTTAAAGGATCTTTTCTCATAAGTAAAAAGCGCGTAGATGTGGAAATCTATGCGCTTTTTATGAAAAAACTTGAAGATATATTTGAGGGATATTATAATATTAAAAGAATTTAAGTCGGAGATGAAGAAAGTATTTTATAATAAATAACATGGGGAGAAGAAAACATAAACGATGGATAGAATGATAAAAATATTTAAAATTTTAATAGCGATTATGAGCTTTATATATGGTATAAATCTTATATGCGTTTGGACGTATAATCTGCAATATTACGAAGAGGGAAATACGCTTGAAGAAATATCATTAGAAGAAATAGCTGATGATCATTATGTATCATTTTATATAGATGATTATGCTAATAAAGAGACATATGTGGAAGAGGATATTGAATATGAGATTTATACTATATTGGTAGAGTGGGATATTTATACTGGTATAAATTCATATATTCAGATAATGGTTAGAAATCAGGAAACAAAAAATAAATTAAATAATTTACATCAAGGAAAAGTATATTTTGAGGGAGTGGTAATTGACGCACCGAATAATGGTTTTGAATTTGGAAAAAAATGGGAAAAAGGTGTGCCAGATGGTATGAATATTTCCAGAGATAAGTTAGTGGCTGATATGGCAATTGTGGAAACGGAAATTCCAAGTAAAGGATATGGTATATATATTGGTATTGCACTGGTAATTGTTTCACTTATTATATATCGTAAGTATGGAGGTATACAAGGTTGTGTGCCAGATATAGACATAAAGCCTAATAAATATGATGAATATAATTCTGAATATTATACTCAAACACACAATATTAGAAATGAATGGTTGTGTGAAAATGATAATTTGACTAAACTAAAGCTAGAACAGATTGAAAGTAAAAAAGTTGATAATATCATGACTGTTATATTTAGTTTAGGATTACTATTATTATGCAGTGGAAATATTATGGAATTTTTGAATAGTATTATGGATAAAATGCTAGAGTTTAGAGTTATTTTGATGATGATTTTAACTGTATCAAAAATATTAGGGCTTATACTTGTACTCATTAGTATAGGTGGTGTATGGTCTAGATTTATTAATTCGTCACATAAGTTGGCAGCTTATATTGCTTATAAAAGTGGAAAGAGATCTATTTATCTAGAAATAGAAACTTGTAAGAAAAATATAAAAGAGCTTGAAAGAATAATGAAAGATAAAAATTTATAAATTAGTAACATAGCTTAAATTATATTATGAAAAGCCCCCTTTACAGTGGGGCTTTTGTGTTGTAAAATAGACATAGCTATGTAATTTAGGAGGCAATTGAAAATGGAAGAAACAGTAGTTTCAAAGAATTTTATTGAACAGATTATTGAGAAGGATTTGGCAGAGGGTGTATACGACCATGTAATGACTCGTTTCCCACCTGAACCAAATGGATATCTTCATATAGGACATGCTAAGTCTATATTATTAAATTATGGCTTGGCCAAGCAGTACGGTGGTAAGTTTAACCTTCGTTTTGATGATACAAATCCTACAAAAGAGAAGACAGAGTTCGTTGAGTCTATCAAGGCTGATGTAGAGTGGCTTGGAGCTGATTTTGAAGATAGATTATTCTATGCATCTAATTATTTTGATAAGATGCACGAAGCAGCTATAGAGCTTATAAAGAAGGGGAAGGCGTTTGTTTGTGACCTTTCTGCTGAGGAGATTAGAGAGTACAGAGGAACTCTTACAGAGCCTGGTAAGAATAGCCCATACAGAGATAGAAGCGTAGAAGAGAACTTAAAGTTATTCGAGGAGATGACAGCTGGAAAGTATGAAGACGGCTCTAAGGTTCTTCGTGCGAAGATTGATATGTCATCACCTAATATTAATATGAGAGATCCAGTTATCTACAGAGTAGCTAGAATGACACATCATAACACAGGTGATAAGTGGTGCGTATATCCTATGTATGATTTTGCTCATCCTATCGAGGATGCTATCGAGGGTGTTACACATTCTATTTGTACACTTGAGTTTGAAGATCATAGACCACTTTATGACTGGGTAGTAAAGGAACTTGGCTACGAGCAGCCACCTAAGCAGATTGAGTTTGCAAAGCTTTACCTTACAAATGTTATTACAGGAAAGAGATATATTAAGAAGCTTGTTGAGGATGGTATCGTAGACGGTTGGGATGATCCAAGACTTGTATCTATAAGTGCTCTTAGAAGAAGAGGCTTTACACCAGAGTCTATTAAGAAGTTCGTTGAGCTTTGCGGTGTATCTAAGGCTAACAGTTCTGTAGATTATGCAATGCTTGAGTACTGTATCAGAGAAGACTTAAAGCTTAAGAGACCAAGAGCTATGGCTATTCTTGATCCTATTAAGCTTATTATAGACAATTATCCAGAAGGTGAAGTTGAGTATCTTGATGCTGATAATAATCTTGAGAATCCAGAGCTTGGCTCAAGAAAACTTCCATTTAGTAGAGAACTTTACATTGAGAGAGATGACTTTATGGAAGAACCACCAAAGAAGTACTTTAGACTTTTCCCAGGCAATGAGGTTCGCCTTATGAATGCGTACTTTGTAAAGTGTGAAAGCTTTGTTAAGGATGAGAATGGCAATGTAGTAGAAGTACATTGTACATACGATCCAGAGACAAAGAGTGGAAGTGGCTTCGAAGGTAGAAAAGTAAAAGGTACTATTCATTGGGTAAGTGCAAAAGAAGCAATTAAAGCTGAAGTGAGACTTTACGAGAATATCGTTGATGAAGAGAAGGGCAAGCTTAATGAGGATGGAACTCTAAATCTTAATCCTAATTCTTTAACAGTACTTAAGGATTGTTATGTTGAACCTAGTCTTGCCAGCGCAAAAGCATATGACAGCTTCCAGTTTGTAAGACAGGGATTCTTCTGCGTGGACTGTAAGGATAGTCATAAGGATAACATTGTATTTAACAGAATTGTTTCTCTTAAGAGCTCATTTAAGTTATAAAATACACATAGAGAGAAGGTAGCTTATGAGTGATAGTTTGTTTTCTGACCTTAGTAAGGTCGGACTAAACATGCTCTCTGATATGGATTTATATGAGAGCGATAGAAAAGATGAAGAATTAGAAAAACAAGAAAAAGCTTTACCTGCTGGTCCAGTAGAGAAGGATTTCTTATTTGATAAGGGATATAGATGTCCTGTGTGTGATTTTGAATTTAAAGCTAAGGCTGTAAGGGTAGGAAAAGCGAAGATGATAGGTGCGGATACAGACTTGCGTCCTAAGTATCAGGGGATAGACTCTCTTAAGTACGATTGCATAGTATGTAATAAGTGCGGATATTCTTCTCTTAGTAGATTTTTTAGTAATATTACAGCTGGTCAAGCAAAGCTTATAAAGACTAATATTTCGCCTTATTTTAAGGGTGTAGATGATAAGTGCGAGACATATTCTTATGATGAAGCAATTCTTCGTCATCAGTTGGCTTTAGCGAATACTGTTGTTAAAAAAGGTAAAGCAAGTGAGAAAGCATATACTTGCTTGAAATTAGCTTGGTTAATCAGAGGAGAGATGGAAAATTTACCTTCAGATACTCCTGATAAAGCTAAGGTTATGGAAGGTCTTAAAGCAAAAGAGAAGGAATATATATCAAAAGCATACGAAGGCTTTGTGGTTGCTATGGCTAAGGAAATGCCACCTATATGCGGTATGGATGAGTGGACCTGCGTATATCTTGTGGCAGAGCTTGCAAGACAATGTGAAGATTATGCTAAATCGATGAAACTGTTGTCAGATTTGATAGTATCTAAGGCGGCATCTACAAAGCTTAAGGATAAAGCTAGAGAGATGCGTAAGCTTTTACCAAAGGAGTAAGTATGGCAGAAAAACTATATACAATACCAGTTAATGATACGTTTGATATGGATTGTGAATGTCCGGTATGTGAAATGTACAGAAAGCTGGAAAGTGATGCATTGGATTTTACATTGGGACCTTCATATATGGAGGAAGATATTCGAGCTATGACGGATAAGGTTGGTTTTTGCAAGGACCACGTAAGTAAGTTGTATGCTAGAGGTAATCGTCTGGGTATGGCACTTATGTACCAGACACATACATATGAGCTTATTAAACAGTTAGAGAAGATTAAGCCAGAGTCAAAGAGTGGATTTTTAAAGAAGGCGGACAATTCAAAGCTTGAATCATACATAAAGGAGCTTATTTGTTCATGCTTTATCTGCAATAGAATAGAAGATGTATTTGAAAGATATATTATTACAATTATGTATCTTTGGAAGAATGATAAGGACTTCAAAGAGAAGTATAAGAAGTCAAAAGGATTTTGTATAGAGCATTATGGTATGCTTATAGAATATGCTTCGAAGGAATTATCGGGAAAGAATCTTGAAGAATTTGTAGAAGTTACAAGAAGTCTATTTTTAGATAATATGAAGAGGGTAAAGGAAGACCTTGATTGGTTTATCGATAAGTTTGATTATCGATATAAGGATGAACCGTGGAAAAATAGCAAGGATGCACTTCCTAGAATGCTTCAGAAGGTTAATAGTTCAGATATAAAAGAGTAAAGAAAAGCCCAGTCTCTAGAACCAGAGATTGGGCTTTTTGTAGTTATAGCTTTATAACAAAAATTATTCTGTAACTTCTGTATCTGCTGCATCTTCCTCTACTGTGTTATCAGTAGTGATAGATGTATAATTTCTTGAATCAACGTCTAAATCTAAATCGTCGAAATCATCATCAAAATCATCATCATCGAAATCATCGAAATCGTCATCACAATCAAACTTGTTCTCTTGAACCTTCTTGTATATTGCAATTCCGCCTGCTACTGCAGCAGCTGTGAGAGCTGTGTAAGTAAGAAATTTCTTAAAACTAGACATTTAAAACCTCCATTCTGTCGTTTGTTACGACACCCTTTTCTTTTTTTGATTTATTCTATTGTAATACTTTTTTTGGAAAAAATAAAGTATAAAATTAGTGCAATAAGTAATATTTTTTGTTAAAATGAAAAAGTTGAAGGAAAAATACTTAAGGATGAGGTTAACAGTTAAAGTATATGGAAGAAAAGAGTAAATTATGTACTACAGAATCAAAAAAAGTTATTTTTTTTGATATAGATGGAACACTACATTGTCCAACTGTAGGTATTCCTTTATCTGCTAAAGAAGGAATTAGGAAATTAAAGGAAAATGGACATTTAGTATTTATATGTACTGGCAGAACAAAGGCTATGCTATTCAACGAATTAGAGGATATGGGATTTGATGGTATAATAGCTGGCGCTGGAACATATGTTGAATATGAAAAAGAAGTCTTATATCGCTATGATTTGGATGAGGAAACGGCAAGAAGTATTGCCACTGATTTTAGAGCGAGAGATATTATACCGGTTCCAGAGGGACATGATATTTTCTATCTGGAGGATGAAAGAAATTGGTCGCCAGAATACAAGTATGTATATGAAAAATATTATTCTAACGTAGGTGGTCGTATAGAGAAGATGCCAGCGGACGATAAAGGTATCAAATGTGCTAAAATGAGTGGTGTTATGCATAAGGCAAGTGATATTGAAAAAGCTAAGGCTGCTTATGAAGAAGATTATCTTGTGGTACTGCATGGTAATGTGATAATAGAACTTATACCGAAGGGATTTTCCAAGGCGGAAGGAATTAAGCGTATGCTTGATAAACTGGGAATTAGGCGTGAAAATACATATGCCTTTGGTGATAGCATGAATGATTATGAGATGCTTGAATATGTACAATACGGTGTAGCTATGGGAAATTCAGATGAGCGACTTTTAAGTGTTGCAGCATATGTGGCAGATACAGTGGAAAATGACGGAATATACAAGGCTCTTGAACATTATGGATTAATATAAATAAGGGTGATAAAATGCAAATTGAAGAGAAGAATGGCAATTTAATATTAACAAAAGTTAAAGATTTTAATATTGAACAGATTTTAGAATGTGGACAATGCTTTCATTTTGTTAAGCTGAAAGATATGGAATATGTAACAGTTGCCTATGATAAGGCTTTGCATATAAAACAGGAATCGGATACAGTGATTTTGTATGATACAGATATGAATGATTATAATTCTGTATGGAAGAAATATTTTGATATGGATACGGATTATGGCAAGATTAAAAAGTATCTAAAGGATAATTGTAAGGAACTTACTGATGCTATAAGAGAAAAATCAGGTATCAGGATTTTGAGGCAAGATTTTACGGAAACATTACTTTCTTTTATTATTTCTCAGAATAAGCAGATTCCACATATAAAACAGATTGTGGCAGGTATTTCAAAAGAGTACGGAAGGTTGGCTGGAGTTGTAGAAGGACAGGAATTTTACAGTTTTCCAAAGCTAGAGGAGCTACTAAGAATTACAGAGGATGATTTTAGAAGCTTAAAGACAGGATTTAGAGCACCATACCTTTGCGATGCTATTTCACATTTAAAAGAATGGGGTGAAATGGAAAGTTTTGCTGATTTGTCTTACGAAGAAGCTAAAAATAAGCTGATGACCATAAAAGGCGTAGGTGATAAAGTTGCCAACTGTGTTTTGTTATTTGGATTAGGGTATACAAGCGCATTTCCAGTTGATGTATGGATTAAGAGAATTATGGAAAGTATATATTTTAAGGAAGATACATCTAAAGATAAGATTATGGATTATGCTAAAGAAAGATTTGGCGAATATGGGGGATATGCACAACAGTATTTGTTTTATTTCGCAAGAGATGGAAAAATAAGCTAATACTATTGACATATGTAAGAATGAGGTATAAAATACACTTTAGATATTAGCACTCTAATTAAATGAGTGCTAACTAATAAAAATGAAAATGTAAGATAACCCATATATTAAGATATATGGCAAATTGAAAATTATTTATAGGAGGAATTCATTATGAATTTAAAACCATTAGGTGACAGATTAGTGATTAAGCAGGTTGTAGCGGAAGAGACAACTAAGTCAGGTATCGTTATTCCAGGACAGACAAAGGAAAAGCCACAGGAGGCAACTGTAGTTGCAATTGGTAGCGAAGTAAAGGAAGACTTAAAGGTTGGAGATACTGTAGTATATTCTAAGTACGCAGGAACTAGCATTAAGGTTGATGATGAGGAATACATAATCGTTAAAGAAGAGGATGTATTAGCTGTATTTGCATAAGTTTATAATCTATATTAATAAGAATAAGAAAGAGGTATATTAGACATGGCAAAGGAAATTAAGTATGGCGCAGAAGCTAGAAAGGCTTTAGAAGAGGGCGTTAACAAGTTAGCGAATACTGTAAAGGTTACACTTGGACCAAAGGGTAGAAATGTAGTTTTAGATAAGTCATTTGGTACACCATTAATTACAAATGACGGTGTGTCTATCGCTAAGGAAATCGAGCTTGAAGATGCTTTCGAGAATATGGGAGCACAGCTTGTTAAGGAAGTAGCTACAAAGACAAATGATGTGGCAGGTGATGGTACTACAACTGCTACAGTTCTTGCACAGGCTATGATTAATGAAGGTATGAAGAATCTTGCAGCAGGAGCTAACCCTATCGTTCTTAGAAAGGGTATGAAGAAGGCTACAGATGTGGCTGTTGAGTCAATCAAGAAGATGTCAGCTAAAATTAATGGTAAGGATCAGATTGCTAAGGTTGCAGCTATTTCTGCTGGT
Organism: Lachnospiraceae bacterium; assembly: GCA_045125245.1. Taxonomy (GTDB): domain Bacteria; phylum Bacillota; class Clostridia; order Lachnospirales; family Lachnospiraceae; genus SVEL01. Next base: position 20,580 of record JBGVNF010000049.1, on the reverse strand, counting down.
GATGAAGAAGTAGGTAATATGGTAGCAGACGCTATGGAAAAGGTTTCTAATGATGGTGTTATCACTATTGAGGAATCTAAGACAATGCTTACAGAGCTTGATTTAGTAGAAGGTATGCAGTTTGACAGAGGATATATCTCTGCATATATGGCTACAGATATGGATAAGATGGAAGCAGTTTTAGATAATCCATATATTTTAATTACAGATAAGAAGATTTCAAATATCCAGGATATTCTTCCAGTGCTTGAGCAGATAGTTCAGTCTGGTGCAAAGCTTCTTATTATTGCTGAGGATATCGAGGGTGAGGCTCTCACAACTCTTATCGTTAATAAGCTTCGTGGTACATTCACAGTGGTTGGTGTTAAGGCTCCAGGCTACGGCGATAGAAGAAAAGAGATGCTTAAGGATATCGCAATTCTTACAGGTGGTACAGTTATTTCAGAGGAACTTGGTTTAGAGCTTAAGGATACTACTATGGATATGCTTGGTCAGGCTAAGTCAGTTAAGGTTCAGAAGGAAACAACAATTATCGTTGATGGTCTTGGTGAGAAGGAGCAGATTACAGCTAGAGTTGCTCAGATTAAGAATCAGATAGAGACTACTACATCAGAGTTTGATAGAGAAAAGCTTCAGGAAAGACTTGCTAAGCTTGCAGGCGGTGTAGCTGTTATCAGAGTAGGTGCTGCTACAGAGACAGAGATGAAGGAAAATAAGCTTCGTATGGAAGATGCTTTGAATGCTACAAGAGCTGCTGTTGAAGAAGGTATCATCGCAGGTGGTGGTTCTGCTTATATTCATGCTTCTAAAGAAGTTGCAAAGCTTGTTGCTACTCTTGAAGGAGATGAGAAGACTGGTGCTAATGTTATCTTAAAGGCATTGGAGTCGCCATTATATTCAATCGCTACTAATGCTGGTCTTGAAGGCTCAGTTATCGTAAATAAGGTAAGAGAATCAGAAGCAGGAATCGGTTTTGATGCTTACAAGGAAGAGTATGTATCTATGGTTGATGCAGGTATTCTTGATCCAGTTAAGGTTACAAGAAGTGCATTACAGAATGCTACAAGTGTTGCTTCAACACTTCTTACTACAGAATCTGTAGTTGCTACAATTAAGGAAGATGTTCCACAGATGCCAGCAGGTGGCGCAGGAATGGGTATGATGTAATAAAACATATACAGATAGGAGAAACAAATGAATGATGTATATTGCGAACATATAGTTAAGCGTAAAACTGGTAAATGGGCACTTGCCTGTAGATATTTGATAGTTGCTGCAACTATTTTGGTAACTTACTATGGTATGTTCTTACTGGCGTTTTATGGATTGTTTTTAGGATTATTACTTGTATTTTTATGTATGTATGTATTTAAGAATACAAATATAGAGTACGAATACCAGTTTATAAGTGGCGATTTAGACATTGATGTAATATTCTCAAAGAAGAAGAGAAAGAGAGCCAGAAGATTTAATATCAGAACTGTCGAGGTGTTTGCCCCAGCGGATAGTGATGTGTTTAAACAGTATGAACATTATAGGGAGAATAAGGCATATAAGGTTGTGGATTATTCTTCTGGTTACCCAGATAGAGAGAAATATGCATTTGTAGTTTCTATGGGTGAAAATGGAATGGCAAAGGTTATTTTTGAACCAAATAAGAAAATGGTAGATGCTATTAGGAATTATATTCCAAGCAAAATGCATTCATAATGAAAAAAGTGTTTGACATTTTGTCGTAAAAAGTTTATACTTTAACGAAATTGAAACATGCGGACTTATTATATAAGTTCGCATTGTTTGATAATAATGAAAGAGAGGATTATTGAAATGGGTAAGATTATCGGCGAAGGCATTACATTTGACGATGTGTTATTAGTTCCACAGTATTCGGAAGTTACACCAAATTTGGTTGACTTATCAACTTACTTAACAAAATCTATAAAATTAAACATACCTATGATGAGTGCAGGTATGGATACAGTTACAGAGCACCGCATGGCTATAGCTATGGCTAGACAGGGTGGTATCGGTATTATTCATAAGAATATGTCGGTAGAGGCTCAGGCTGAAGAAGTAGATAAGGTTAAGCGTTCTGAGAACGGTGTTATAACAGACCCATTTTCATTATCACCTGAACATACATTGAAAGATGCTAACGAGCTTATGGGTAAGTTCAGAATTTCTGGCGTGCCTATTACAGAGAATGGCAAGCTTGTTGGTATTATCACAAATCGTGATCTTAAGTTTGAAACAGATTTCTCTAAGAAGATTAAGGAATCTATGACAAGCGAAGGTCTTATCACAGCTAAGCAGGGTATTACACTTGAAGAAGCAAAGGCTATCTTAGCTAAGTCAAGAAAAGAGAAGCTTCCATTAGTAGATGATGATTTCAATCTTAAGGGATTAATTACAATCAAGGATATCGAGAAGCAGATTAAGTATCCACTTGCAGCAAAGGATGCACAGGGAAGACTTCTTTGTGGTGCAGCTGTAGGTATTACAAGAAATGTTATGGAAAGAGTTGAAGCTTTAGTTAAGGCTAAGGTAGACGTAATCGTTCTTGATTCTGCTCATGGACATTCTAAGAATATTATGGATGCAGTAAGACAGATTAAGGCTGCATATCCAGATTTACAGGTTATCGCAGGTAATGTAGCTACAGGCGCTGCTACTAAGGCTCTTATTGAAGCTGGTGCAGATGCAGTTAAGGTTGGTATTGGACCAGGTTCAATCTGTACAACAAGAATCGTTGCTGGTATCGGTGTTCCACAGATTTCAGCAGTTATGGATTGTTATGAAGCAGCTAAGGAGTACGGCGTGCCAATCATCGCAGATGGTGGTATTAAGTTCTCTGGTGATATGACTAAGGCTATTGCAGCTGGTGCAAACGTTTGTATGATGGGTAGTATGTTTGCAGGTTGTGATGAGGCTCCTGGTACATTTGAGTTATATCAGGGTAGAAAGTACAAGGTGTATAGAGGTATGGGCTCTATCGCTGCTATGGAAAATGGTTCAAAGGATAGATACTTCCAGACAGATGCGAAGAAGTTAGTTCCAGAAGGTGTAGAAGGAAGAGTAGCATATAAGGGGACACTTGAAGATACAGTGTTCCAGCTTATGGGCGGTCTTCGTGCTGGTATGGGTTACTGTGGTGCTCCAACTATTGAAGATCTTAAGACAAATGGTCAGTTTGTTAAGATTTCAGCAGCTTCTCTTAAAGAGAGTCATCCACATGACATTCATATTACAAAGGAAGCACCAAACTATAGTGTAGATGCGTAAATAAATAAGAATTACTTAAAGGTTGTTAAGTCTTTTGAGATTTGACAACCTTTATTTTCATCATATAGGAAAGTTCTCTGTGAGAACTTCCTATATGATAAAAAACGCTCCGCGAGGATGCGCAGAAACGCATATGGTAATTGTCACTTCGTGACATGCGTTTCGCGCTAAAGCGGAGCAAGTCCCTCTAGAAAGAGGGATTTAGGGAGATGATGCGGACTTGTCCGCTTTGTTCTCATATATGAAAGCTTTCGATGAGAATTTGTCCACTTTGTGCCATTATGAGTCGAAGGTTATAAATTACTTAGTTGAGATTTTTTTGGGAAAGTGTTATACTTTAAGGCGTATTTGGTAAATTATGAAAACGGAGGAATAGTCATGGTTAAAGTTGATATAATTTCAGGTTTCTTAGGTGCTGGAAAGACAACTCTTATAAAGCATCTTCTTGCGCATGTGTACGCAGGTGAAAATGTAGTTTTGATAGAGAATGAATTTGGTGAAATAGGTATAGATGGTGGATTCTTGAAGGAAGCAGGAATCGAGATAAGAGAGATGAACTCAGGATGTATCTGTTGTTCATTGGTTGGTGATTTTGCTACATCATTAAAAGAGGTAGTTACAAGATACAATCCAGATAGAATACTTATCGAGCCTTCTGGTGTAGGTAAGCTTTCTGATGTAATTAAGGCAGTTGAGAATGTCAAGGATGAGTTGGACCTTGAGATTTGTTATAAGGTAGCTGTTATAGATGTAACTAAGTGCAAGATGTACCTTAAGAATTTTGGAGAATTTTATAAGAATCAGATAGAGAGTGCTAGCACAGTTATTTTCTCAAGAACAGATATAGCTAAGGCTGAGAAGGTGGAAGAAGCACTTGAACTTGTGAAGTCTCTTAATAAGGAGGCGGCAGTTATTACAACTCCAGTACAGGAATTGGATGACGAGATACTTATTAATGCATTGAAGAATGAAGGCGCTGCAAAGGACCTTATTCATGAAGAAGAGTGTTGCTGTGGTCATCATCATGGCCATCATCACCATCATCATGAGGATGGAGAGGAATGTTGTTGCGGTCATCACCATGATGAGGAACATGAGCATCACCACCATCATCATCACGAGGATGGAGAGGAATGTTGTTGCGGTCATCACCATGATGAGGAACATGAGCATCACCACCATCATCATCACGAGGATGGAGAGGAATGTTGTTGCGGCCATCACCATGACGAGGAACATGAGCATCATCATCACCATCATCACGAGGATGGAGAGGAATGTTGCTGTGGCCATCACCATGAGCATGGACATCACCATCATCACCACCATGCAGATGAGGTATTTACAAGCTGGGGTATGGAAACTTCTAAGGCATACTCAAAGAATAAGCTTGAAGAAATATTTACAAGATTTGATAATGAGACAAAGGGAACAATACTTCGTTCAAAGGGTATCTTAAAGTCAGAGGAAGGCGATAATTGGTTATACTTTGATTATGTTCCAGGTCAGTTCGAGATAAGAGAAGGCAATAAGGATTATATCGGTAAGGTGTGTGTAATAGCAGCTGGATATACAGAGGAAGAATTAAAGGAATTTTTTGTATAAAAAGATTTAATTCTAACATTAGACATTTATGTTAACTTAGAAAGGTATCAGGTGTTGATATGGAACAGAAAATACAGGTATATATGATATATGGCTTTCTTGAAAGTGGAAAGACACAGTTTATAGACTTTACTACATCTCAGGATTATTTTAAGCAGGACGAACCAACTCTCATTATCCAGTGTGAAGAAGGTATGGAAGAATATGATGTAGATAAGCTTGAAACTTTGAATACAACCATAGAGAGTATAGAAGAGTTTGAAGATTTTAATCCTGAAAATCTTGAAGCAATTGCGAAGAAGCACAATCCTGACAGAATCATTATAGAATATAATGGAATGTGGAGTGCTAAGGACATAGAAGAAAAAATGCCAGCAAACTTCGAGATACGTCAACAGATTACAATTGTGGATGGAGTGACATTTGAAACATATGTTGCAAATATGCGTTCATTATTTGCAGAGATGGTAAGAAATTCAGAGCTTGTAATAATGAATCGCTGTAGGGACATAGACAAGCTTCAGGGCTATAAGAGAACAATAATGTCTTTAAATCAAGCAGTAGAAGTAGTATTTGAAGATGAAGAGGGTGAAATCGATTTGCCTATCACAGATGAAGATTTACCATATGACCTTAAAGCAAATCCAGTAGAAATAGAGCCAGAGGATTACGGAATCTTTTACTTGGATGTATGGGAAAATCCAGATAGATACGCAGGCAAAATGTTCCATCTTCAGACAATGGTAATGAAGGAGCCAAGTTTGCCTAAGAATTATTTTGTAGCAGGAAGACCAGCCATGACATGCTGCGCAGATGATATTGTATTTATGGGATTAATCTGTAAATCAAGAGAAGCGAAGAATTTAGAGAATAAGGATACAGTAGATATGCTAGTATCTGTAGTAAAAGAATACAGAAGTGATTACAATGGAGAAGGGCCAGTGTTGTATGCAGATAAATTAGTAGTGACAGCACCTATGGAAAATCCAGTCGTAAACATGGTATAAACAATGAGTCAAATAGAAAAGCTAGGATAAGCTTGTGCTCGCACAAAAGCTTATCCTAGCTTTTCTATTTGACGAATGTCCTCCATGAGTAACGAAGAGCGAAGCTCGAAGTTACGAATGGAGGTAACTGCGAAGCAGTTGGTTTATACCATTGTAGTATATACATTGACAATATTTTTATTTCAGTATATACTAAGAAAGTACTTTTTTATTTTAAAGTGATGGTGTAATGAGGTTTTGAGGAGGAAGAAATTATGAAGGGATATTATAACAAATATTCTAGAAAGATACTGAAGTCTATTTTATTGGTAATTATTATAATAGTTAATGGTTTGTTTTCAAAAAGTGCATTAGCATATACCCCAGAAACAGTTAGAAAAAGTGATTTATTAGTTGATGAGAGTAAATTTGATGTGGATTGGTATGAAACGATAATAATAAAGGTTTATCAGTCTGAGAAATCAAAAGATTCAGATTTTAAGCAAGGAGAATACTTGGGGTATGTAGAATTTACGATTGGATTTGCTACGGAAATAGATGATGGAGATGATTTCATTGACCAAATGATTTTGTTTAAAGCTGAAATGCATCCAAGATACATAACAGATACGAAACAGTCAATACCATATTGGTTTACAGTTAATATTGGTCGAAATGATGAAATGAATGATGCAATGGTGTGTGCTGGAAGTAGTATTAATGAGATATTTGGTGAAGAAGCAACCGTGCTTTATATAACCAGTATAGATGATAATAGTAAATTGCGTTGGGATTATGAATATTATAAGCGCAATAAAGATATAGATAAATATTTTTACAATGCTAGTGAGTTATATGGTATTGCTAAATGGAATTTGAATAAAGATATAGATTTTAGTGATTGGGAATTTGACGTAGAGGTAGTAGCAGAATTTGTAGGCGGAAGTAGGATAGATAATAGTTTTGTATATGCTGAAAAAGAAGATAAAGCTCTTGGCAAAGGTATAGGACGAACTGTAATCAATATGAATAAAGAGGATAAATAAATGAATAAGAAAACAAAAGTTATAGCAGTAAGTGTTATTACAACAATATTGTTAGTTGCTATAGGAACTATTATAGGTATTATTATATGGGACAATAAAGATAGTGAGAAGAAAGATAGCTATTCATTACAGATTGACAGAATTAATGAAAATACAAATATTGACGTAATGGTATATGGTGAAGAACCGGGATTTAGAGAAGATTTTGAATGGAGAAGGATTCATTCTGTATCAGAGCAGAGTTTGAAGAAAGATAAATTTTATAGTTATAGATGTATTGTGTTATTTGATTATAATGGAACAATGGAAATATCTGACGAAGAACTTTTGTTAATAAAGGAACAGGTTGAAAACGAACATTTAGATATGTTCTACATAGGCAAAAATTATTTAGATGATTTGGTAAGACTAGGCTTTGCATCTGATTTTAATGAAGCAGAATTATCATTTGCATATATAGGCAGTATATATAAGGATGAAGAAGTTAAGCAAAATTATAAAGGTAATTTGCATGCGGTTCATGGAATATGGACAGAAGCAGATGAGAAAGTGTTAGAATTTAATAGTGAATTAATACAAGAAGTACTTGTTAATTTTATTTATGAGTATGAAATTAAGTCAGAAAAAATAGTTTATTAAAGAATTGATTAAAATATTGATGTCTCAGTGGACAGAGTTGTTCACTGAGTTTTTTTGATTATTTGACATTATACTCCTAAAGGCGTATAGTTGATATAGGTAATATAAGTTGTGGAGGTAATATTCTATGAGCATAAAAATATATCATGGTTCAGATAAGATAATACAAAGCCCGCAATTTGGACTAGGAAAATCTTATAACGATTATGGCCTGGGTTTTTATTGTACCTATAATATTGAAATGGCTAAGGAATGGGGAGTGAATTTTGAAAGGGATGGATATGCAAACTGTTATGAATTTAATGATGGGAGTTTATCTATATTGGATTTAAATAGTGAAGATTATTGTATGCTTCATTGGTTAGGAATATTGCTAGAAAATAGAACATTTGATATTTCGTCGGTCTTAGCTATGGAGGCAAAGGTATATATTCGAGAGAATTTTCATGTGGATTATGAAAATTATGATGTGATAGTAGGCTATAGGGCTGATGATAGTTACTTTTCGTTTGCCCAAGATTTTATCAATGGTACGATATCATATAGGCAGTTATGTAAGGCTATGCATTTAGGAAAACTAGGTCAGCAGTATGTTTTGAAGAGTGAAAAGGCATTTGAACGTATTAGTTTTTTGAATTATGAAATAGCTAGATATAATGAATGGTATGTAAGAAAAATAAATCGTGACAAAAAGACGAGAAGAGATTATTTTGATGTAGAGGGGAATAAAAGAGTCAAAGGCGATATATATATTACAAATATTTTGGATGAGGAGATGAGATGGTATGATGCACGCTTACGATGAGATGTATTTAGAAAAAGCGAGAATAGCATTAGGTAGAATGTTTGATTTTGCTGTGTATCAATTGGGATATAGCATAGAAAAATTCTATGACTTATTTATATCATCTGGGGTGGCAAAAAGATTTGAAAATGGTGATGTGAGTTTATTGGTTGGCAAGTCAGGGATAGAGATAGGATATGAAGTATTATATAAGACCTTTGGTGATGTTCAACCTATCGAGATAGAATTTACAGCGGGCAGAAGTGAAGAATATTGGGTTGGTTGGGTGCTTGCTTATTATCAATGGTTATATGATATTTCTTTTTCGAAAATAAGCGAAAAAATATCTATAAGAGATATTTTGACATTGTATTCGCCGTATCATGAAATGGATATAAGGCAGGTTGTAGATAAGCTTGATGAAATGATGAGTAATGATAGGGTAGAAACAAGTTTGAAGAAAAGAAGAAAAGAGGTAGGTCTTAGTCAGTCCCAATTAGCTAAAGAAACTGGTATCTCTGTTAGAACTATACAGCAATATGAACAGAGGCAAAAGGATATAAATAAGGCTAGTGCAGAAAGAATGTTAGCGTTTGCGAAGAGATTGTATTGTGATGTGGAAGATTTAATGGAATAGAAAATGATTGAAAAAACATTTTGTGGACTTGTAAAGTAATTGTTTGGATTGAGAAAATCTACACTTTTATTCTTGACATAATAGTGATATACTCAAAGTATAAAAAGAGAGGAGGCGTTTTTTATGTCTGAAACAGTGAAGAATTTGTTGAGCGAATATGTTGTCGAATTACAGAATATATATGGTAGACATTTGCAATCAGTCATATTATATGGCTCCTATGCTAGAGGTGATTTTAATAAAGATTCGGATATAGATATTATGATACTTTTGAATCTTACAGATGAAGAAATAAAGGAATATAGGCATAAATTATCGGAGCAAACATTTGATTTTTATATGGACTATGATATTGATATTAAGCCTATAGCTAAAAGTAAAGAACATTTTATGAAGTGGGTAGATAATTATCCTTTTTATGCAAATGTTAATAGAGAAGGGGTGACATTGTTTGAAACAGCATAATGATAATATTTACATCTAGTAAAAAAGATGAATAAAAGTAAAAAATAACTTTACAAATCCGTTAATCGTGTTAAAATAAATATGTGTTTAGAACACATATAAACAAATATGGAAATAAAACGTTGACGAGGACAGTAGATTAGCAAAAAGGAATCAAAGAGAGAGACAGGTGGTGTGATTGTCTTATTCCCGGCTTAATTGAAAACCACCTCTGAGTGACTCTAATAAAGTCCGGTGATTCCGTTATAATCATAAGAGTGGTAGCTTTTTTTGCTACAATTTGGGTGGAACCGCGATAATATCGTCCCTTACAGATTTGTATCTGTAGGGGATTTTTATATTTGTAGAATTACTAAGTTTATCAAACGGAGTAATTCGTATATCATGCAGTAGTTAACAGAAAGGAGTTCGTTATGGCTTTAAAACTAGCAAGAATATTAAACGATGAACAACTAAATATCTTAGCCGATGTTGCAAATGAAGTCTGGCATGAATTCTTTCCGTGCATTTTATCTGATGAGCAAATTGACTATATGGTTGATAAGTTTCAATCTTACCCTGCCATGAAAAAACAGATGGAAGATGGTTATGAATATTATTTTATAAAGGATAATGATGAAATCTGTGGATATATGGGTATACATGAAGAAACAGAGGATAAGAAAATGTTCCTTAGTAAGCTTTATTTAAAGAAGGAGCATAGGGGAAAAGGTTATGCTGGTCAAACTCTTAAAGAACTCTTTAAAATGAGTAAAGAGAGAGGACTTAATATAGTATGGCTAACTGTTAATAAGCATAACGAGCATACTATTGAAGTATACGAGCATATGGGCTTTGCTAAAGCTCGAACTCAGGTGGCTGATATTGGCAATGGCTTCGTAATGGACGATTACATTATGGAGAAGGTGCTGTAAGCATATATAAGTAAACAATTAATTAATAATACATGAAAGGTTAGGTAACATTATGAAGATTACATTAAAAGACGGTTCTGTAAAAGAATACGCACAGGCAATGTCAGTTATCGATATTGCCAATGACATTAGCGAGGGCTTAGGTAGAGCTGCCTGCGCTGGTGAGGTAAATGGTGAGGTTGTTGATTTAAGAACAGTTATTGAGGAAGATTGCAACTTAAGCATTCTTACATTCAATGATGAGGCTGGTAAGGCAGCATACAGACATACATGTTCTCATGTATTAGCTGAGGCTGTTAAGAGATTATATCCAGAAGCAAAGCTTGCTATTGGACCATCAATAGATACAGGATATTACTATGATTTTGAGCATGAGCCATTCTCTAGAGAAGACCTTGATAAGATTGAGGCAGAGATGAAGAAGGTTATTAAGGAAAATGCTAAAATCGAAAGATTCACAATGCCTAGAGAAGAAGCTATTAAGTTTATGGAGGAGAAGGGTGAGCCATATAAGGTAGAGCTTATCCGTGATCTTCCAGAGGATGCGGTTATTTCATTCTATAGTCAGGGTGATTTCGTAGACCTTTGTGCAGGGCCACATCTTATGAAGACAGGTGCTATTAAGGCATTTAAGCTTATTTCGTCTTCAGGTGCATACTGGAGAGGTAAGTCAGAGAATCAGATGCTTGCTAGAATCTACGGTACAGCATTTGCTAAGAAAGATGAGCTTAATGCATATCTTGAGCATCTTGAGGATATTAAGAAGAGAGATCACAATAAACTCGGTAGAGAGATGGAAATATTTACAACAGTTGACGTAATCGGACAGGGTCTTCCACTTCTTATGCCAAATGGTGTAATTATGCTTCAGGAGCTTCAGAGATGGATTGAGGACGAGGAGACAAAGAGAGGATATATTAGAACAAAGACACCTCTTATGGCTAAGTCTGATTTATATAAGATTTCAGGACATTGGGATCACTATAAGGATGGTATGTTCGTTCTTGGCGATGAAGAGAAGGATGATGAAGTATTTGCCCTTCGTCCTATGACATGTCCATTCCAGTATTATGTATATAAGAATAGCCAGAAGAGCTACAGAGATCTTCCATTAAGATATGGTGAGACATCTACACTTTTCAGAAATGAAGATTCGGGTGAGATGCATGGTCTTACAAGAGTTCGTCAGTTTACAATTTCAGAGGGACACTTAATCGTTCGTCCAGACCAGATGGTTGAGGAGTTTAAGGGGTGTCTTGCACTTGCTAAGTATTGCTTGGAGACACTTGGCGTTGAGAGTGATGTAACATACCACCTTTCTAAGTGGGATCCAGACAATAGAGCTAAGTACATCGGTGAGCCTGAGGTTTGGGAGCAGACAGAACAGCACATTAGAGATATTTTAAATGAGCTTGAAATTCCATTTACAGAGGATGTAGGCGAGGCTGCATTCTACGGACCAAAGGTTGATATCAATGCGAAGAATGTATACGGCAAGGAAGATACAATGATTACAATCCAGTGGGATCCATTACTTGCTGAGCAGTTTGATATGTACTACATTGATCAGAATGGCGAGAAGGTTAGACCATACATTATCCATAGAACATCTATGGGATGTTATGAGAGAACACTTGCTTGGCTTATCGAGCATTATGCAGGACTTTTCCCAACATGGTTATGTCCAGAGCAGGTAAGAGTACTTCCTATCTCGGAAAAATATGCAGATTATGCAGCTAAGGTAGAGGCAGAGCTTAAAGCAAATGGTATCCGTTGCTCAATGGATAATCGTTCTGAAAAGATTGGTTTCAAGATTAGAGATGCAAGACTGAAACGAGTTCCATATATCCTAGTAGTAGGACAAAAGGAAGAGGAAGAAGGAAAGGTATCAGTAAGAAGCCGTTACCTTGGTGATGAAGGACAGAAGGATCTTTCTGTATTTATCGATGAAATCTGTAAGGAAATCCGTACAAAGGAAATTAGAGAGATACAGGTAGAAGAGAACCAGTAGGAGCAAATAGATGTTATTAGACAATCTTTTATTTAGCCTTAATGCTACCATGCCATTATTTTTGGTCATGGTAGTAGGCTGGTTTCTTAAGAATAGAAACTTTATAAGTGATGAATTTGTCAGGGTTTCCAATAAGCTTAATTTCAATGTGACTCTGCCTTGTTTTTTATTTCTTGATATGAAAGACTGCAATATTAGGCAGAATTTTAATGGTAAATATGTACTGTATTGTTTTCTTGCTACATTGACATGTATTTTATTAACATGGATTTATGGGCGATTTTTTATTAAGGACAAGTCTATTATAGGAGAGTTTGTCCAGGGTTCGTACAGAGGAAGTGCAGCAGTACTTGGTATAGCCCTTATAGCCAATGTGGCTGGAGATGTAGGTATGGGGCCTATTATGATAGTTGGTGCAGTGCCATTGTATAATGTGTTTGCGGTTATTATACTTGCTATTGAGAATAGAAATGATGCTGACAGAAACCTTAAGAAATTGATAACACAAGCAGTAAAAGGTGTGTGTACAAATCCTATTATTATAAGCTTGTTTGCTGGTTTATTATTTTCGTATATAGAAAAAGACTTGCCAGGAGTTGTTAATGATACAATAGGATGTATAGCCAAGCTAACTACGCCTTTGGCGCTTATTTGTATTGGAGCCAGCTTTAAGGGGACAGCAGCTATAAAAATGTTAGGTCCTACGTTGACAGCGACGCTTATTAAATTGGTTATTCAGCCATTGATATTTTTGCCTGTTGCAGCTAATCTTGGCTTCGGTGTGGCAGAGATGGCAGCAGTTTTAGTCATGTTAGGTGCACCAACTACGCCAAGCTGTTATATAATGGCAAAAAATATGGGACATGAGGGTACGCTTACAGCTAGTATAGTGGCGTTGACTACGTTATTGTCTGCGTTTACAGTTACGTTTTTTGTGTTCTTTATGAAAAGTGTCGGCTGGATATAAAGTATTAATAAATAAGGGAATATGGGAATGTTTTTAATTGTAGAAGGTATGGGTGTGTTATGAAGAAAAAAATACATATTAATTGGAAAGTAATTGCTATTATTTTGCTATTTATTTGGGGTATGTATTGTATAGTGATAGGTGCAAGTAGATTCTCGAAATGTGAAAATGCGGTATCATTTGATGAATTAACAGAATCGGATATTAAAGAAGGCGCTTATGTGTGTGGATACATTAGTGATTTTGTCATAAGAAGAGAAATGGTTAATGATGAACCAGTAAAATCGGCTGTATCTCAGACAGTTATAGAGTTTGATGGTGAAGGCGATATATATACGATACCTGTTAAAGAAGAAAAATATATACAATTAATGGCAAGAGAAGAAAATACCAAGAAAAAATTAGAAAATATGCTGGAGAATTATTCTGAAAAAGTATATTTTGAGGGTATAATAGAAAATAAGAAAATTACAGTGAATGGAGCTTGGTATGGAGCTGTGGATGAACGCGTATATCCGGGGATAAATGATATCATTTCTAGCTATTACATTAGAGAAATTGATAAAGAGGATTACTGGAATAATATAAGAACAGGCGCTATATTAGTTTTGTTTGCGGTATTATTGTTTATTGATGGAGGAGGATTTGAAAGCCTTATTGATGAAACAGTAATGCAACCAAAATTAAATAATTACAAAACATATGAATTTGTTAATAACAAGGATGATGAACTTATTAATAGAGAGAATATGTTGAGATATCTTACAAGAAGGCAGAAGAGAATTAAAAAGAAAAAAACAGGTAGCATTATTACGCTGATATTGGGTATTGTTAGTATTGTTTTGTTACCAAAGCTATTTCTTGTGGGTATTACATTGCTATTGTTTGGTGGAAAAGGGTATCTTGAATGGTTTATTAATTCTTCAAATATATATGGAATTAAGCTGGCTCGAAAGATAGGATATGATTCCTTGTATTTGATGATTGAACAGTGTAAGAGAGATATAAAAGAGTTGGAAGAGCTTGTGTATAATGAGCAGAGAGAACAAGGAATTAACTTATAATTAAGTATCAAACATAAGAAAATAAAAGCGACGAATTGGTATTAAACTAATTCGTCGCTTTTATTTTATTTTATGATATAAATATTTATCAATTAAATTTATTAGGTTTGATATAATCGTCTAAATTCGCTTGGTGTCATATCATACTTCTTTTTGAACAATCTGTTAAAGTATGATAAATTATCAAAACCTGATTCCATAGAAATCGCAATAATGGATGAAGATGATGAAATCAGCAATCTAGATGCCATAGTTAGACGATAGTTGTTTAAGTATTCGATAAATGAAACCTCCATATTGTTTTTGAAGAATTTCATAAAGTGAGATTGGCTGAAATCACAAAGATTTGCCATATCTTCGATAGTGATATTATCGGCATAATTATTTTCTACGTATTTTACAATTAGTTTCATCTTATCCAAAGATTTCTTTTTCTTTGTAGGTGGTTTATCTTTTGGAAGATTTGTAAATATTACAAAGAACATTTGGAAAAGATAACTTTTAATAGCAAGTTGATAACCATGTGGAAATGTTTTACATATTTCGTCTGCGTTATCTATACAGCGGGCTATGTCATGGTAATACTTGCATGTTGACTGATTGAATATTGTTGGGTACTGCAAAGTTCTTTTTGTTAAGGAACTAAAGAAGTTAGTGTAACAATAATCATTATGCTTATTTGCTATAATATCAGCACCAAAAATCAGGTTTTCGTATTCCATTGTTTCATCAGCCTTCTGTTCAATAGAATGAAGCTGACCTGGTACTATTAAAATAATATCACCAGCTTTAACATCGTGATATTCTAAATCAAGAGATATAACACCCTGTCCTTTTTTGACATAGATGATTTCATATTCATTGTGCCAATGAGTTGGGACTGATGTGAAATCAAGAGGAATTGTACATAAATATGTTATGTAAGGAAATTCATCTTCGCCGTGTGTTTTTTTCTCTTCATAGTTTTCGTATTCAAGTATATTCATGCAGACATCCTTTCCTGAATCGCCTTATTGATAGAATAATATCAAATTAAGGCATATTACTAGAAGTATTTACAAAATTACAATAGTATTATATAATAGAAAAAGATATGTGTAAGTATAAAAAAAACCATAAATATATCAAATTGGTTAGAAACATATAAGTAATTTATATTTATTTAGAGTATGGAGGTAAAAATGAGCGAGAGACGTTGGTGGAAGGAAGCAGTAATATATCAGATTTATCCACGTAGCTTTAATGATAGTGACGGAGATGGCATTGGTGACATCAAGGGTGTTACTGAAAAATTGGATTATTTTAAATGGCTTGGTGTAGATGCGTTGTGGTTAAGCCCTGTATACAAGTCACCAAATGATGATAATGGTTATGATATTTCGGATTACTATGATATCATGGATGAGTTTGGTACTATGGAAGATATGGATAATCTTATAGCTGAGGCTAAGAAGCGTGGTATCAAGATTATTATGGATATGGTGTTTAATCATACCTCTGACGAGCATCCTTGGTTTATCGAATCTAGAAAGTCTAAGAATAATAAGTATAGAGATTATTATGTGTGGAGAGACCCAGTAGATGGAAAGGAACCTAATGATATGGGTTCTGTGTTCTCTGGAAGTGCATGGCAGCTTGATGAAAAGACAGGTCAGTACTATCTTCATATATTTAGTAAGAAACAGCCTGATTTAAATTGGGAAAACGAAAAGGTAAGAAAAGATATAACTAAGATAGTAGAATTCTGGCTCGACAAGGGAGTGGAAGGTTTTAGACTTGATGTTATCGAAAATATTGGTAAGATTCCTGATGATATGATAGTTGCTAATGGACCAAAGCTTCACGAGTACATTCATGAATTATATGAGAAGGGCTTTAATTCACGTGGAACAGGACCAGATATAGTTACTATAGGTGAGTGTTGGTCTGCTAATATTGACATTGCTACAAAGTATACTGCACCAGAGAATGAAGAGTTGTCTATGGTATTCCAGTTTGAACACGTTAGCTTAGATGAACAAAAGGGAAAGGCTAAGTGGGATACAAAACCATTAGATTTGATAGAGCTTAAGAATGTATTATTTAAGTGGCAATTAGAGCATACTAAGGGTTGGAATACATTGTTCTGGGATAATCATGACCTTCCAAGAATAGTTTCACACTATGGTAATGATACAACTTATAGAGTTGAGTGTGCAAAGATGTTTGCTACACTACTTCATGGAATGAAGGGTACACCGTTCATTTATCAGGGTGAAGAAATAGGTATGACTAATATAAAGTTTGATGATATTTCTGATTATAAAGACATTGAAACTTTAAATATGTATAAGGAGCGTGTTGAGCAGGGTTACGAAGTAGAAGATATAATGAAATCTATTTATATTAAGAGTCGTGACAATGGTAGAACACCAATGCAGTGGACAAGTGGAAAGAATGGTGGATTTACAACAGGCAATCCTTGGATAAATGTAAATCCTAATCATAGAGACATAAATGTTGAAAGTGAATTGGCTGACGAAAATAGTGTTCTTCATCACTATAAGAATCTCATTAAGCTTAGAAAAGAAGAAAAAGCATTTGTGTACGGAGATTTTAAACCGATTTTAGTTGACGATAAGGAAATAGTAGCTTATTATAGAGTATATGGTAAGGACAAGTTCTTGGTTGTATGTAATTTCTATGGAAGAGATAGAATTATTGAAGTTGAAGATTTTGACGGTAAAGATGTGAAGGTTTCGGAAGTACTCAGTAATTACGAAAATTCGAGCATTGAATTAGGAAAATTGAAACTTCGACCATATGAAGCTGTTATTTACAAAATTGATAGTATTGTACAATAATATGTATGAAAAATACAAGCAATATTTGGCAAATGCTATTATAATTCTGATATGATGAGTTATTTTGTTGGGGCTCATCTGAAAAAAGGAACCTTTTAAACATTATATAAAATACTAAGATGCGTAGGAGAAGGTTGCATCGAAAAACAGGAGGTAATTATGTTAAAGGAATTTTGTAACAACAAGTACGGTAGAGATTTAAGCGCATGCTCTAATGAAGAGATTTATGTAGCACTTCTCGAGATGACAAAGGAGCTCTCTAAGAACAGAGTATCTGAGGAAGGTAAGAAGAAGATTTACTATATCTCAGCTGAGTTCCTTATCGGTAAGCTTTTATCTAACAACTTAATTAACTTAGGCGTTTTCGCTGAGGTTAAGGCTGAGTTAGAAGCAGCTGGAAAGAGCATTTATGATATCGAAGAGATCGAGCCAGAACCATCACTTGGTAACGGTGGTCTTGGTAGACTTGCTGCTTGTTTCCTTGATTCAATGGCTAGCATTGGTATCAACGGTGACGGTATCGGTTTAAATTATCACTTTGGTCTTTTCAAGCAGGTATTTGAGAATAACTTCCAGAAGGAGACAAAGAATCCTTGGATCGAGAATACAAGCTGGCTTACAAAGACTGATAAGTCATACGAAGTTCAGTTCGGTGGTTTCTCAGTTAAGTCTGTACTTTACGATATAGATGTAACAGGTTATGAGAACAGAACAAATAAGCTTCACTTATTTGATATCGAGTCAATCGATGAGAGCCTTGTTTGGGGTGATGATATTCACTTCGATAAGACACAGATTGCTAAGAACCTTACATTATTCTTATATCCAGATGATTCAGATGAAGCTGGTCATATGCTTAGAATTTATCAGCAGTACTTCATGGTATCATGTGGTGCTAGATTAATCCTTGATGAAGTTAAAGCTAAGGGTTGCAACCTTCATGATTTACATGAGTATGCTACAATCCAGATCAATGATACACATCCTTCAATGGTTATCCCAGAGTTAATCAGACTTCTTACAGCAGAAGGTATCTCACAGGATGAGGCTATTGAGATCGTATCTAAGACTTGTGCATATACAAACCACACAATTCTTGCAGAGGCTCTTGAGAAGTGGCCAATCCATTACCTTGAGAGAATCGTACCACAGCTTGTTCCAATCATCAGAGTATTAGATGAGAGAGTAAAGGCTAAGTATAGCGATCCTTCAGTTCATATCATCGATGGACAGGGTAGAGTACACATGGCTCATATGGATATCCACTACGGATATAGCGTAAACGGTGTTGCTTACCTCCATACAGAGATTTTAAAGAACAGCGAGTTAAATAACTTCTACAAGATTTATCCAGAGAAGTTCAATAATAAGACAAATGGTATCACATTCAGAAGATGGTTACTTCACTGTAACGAAGACCTTGCAGCTTACATTGAGAAGCTCATCGGACCAGACTTCAAGAAGGATGCTACAAAGCTTGAAGAATTACTTAAGTTTATCGACGACGAAGAAGTTCTCAACGGAATCCTTGAGACAAAGAAGGCTAGAAAGGTTGTTCTTAAGAACTACTTAAAGGCTACACAGAACGTTGATATCGACGAGAACTCAATCTTCGATATCCAGGTTAAGAGACTTCACGAGTATAAGCGTCAGCAGTTAAACGTACTTTATGTAATCCATAAGTACTTAGAAATCAAGAAGGGCAATAAGCCAGAGACACCTATCACAGTTATCTTTGGTGCTAAGGCTGCTCCAGCTTACCAGATTGCTAAGGATATCATTCATGCAATCCTTTGCTTACAGGATATTACAGCTAACGATCCAGAGGTAGCTCCATACCTTAAGGTTGTTATGGTTGAGAACTACAACGTATCTAAGGCTGCTAAGTTATTCCCAGCTTGTGATATTTCAGAGCAGATTTCACTTGCCTCAAAGGAAGCTTCAGGTACAGGTAACATGAAGTTCATGCTTAACGGTGCTGTTACACTTGGTACAATGGACGGTGCTAACGTAGAAATCGCTGAGCTTGTTGGCGAAGGCAACATCTACACATTCGGTGAGAGCAGTGAGCAGGTAATCGAGCATTACGCTAAGGGCGACTATGTTGCTAAGGATTACTATATCAATGATGCTGATATCAGAGAGTACATCAACTTCCTTATCAGCCCAGAGATGATGAAGGTTGGTAATGCATATGTATTATTAAGACTTCATGCAGAACTTATCCAGAAAGACTGGTTCATGACATTACTTGATGTTAAGGATTACATCAGAGTTAAGGAGACAGCTCTTAAGGATTACGCTGATAGAAAGACATGGGCTAAGAAGATGCTTACAAACATCGCTAAGGCAGGATTCTTCTCATCAGATAGAACAATTGAAGAGTACAACAGAGATATCTGGCACTTATCATAATAAGAAACCTAATATTTCACATATTACCCTCGGTCAAAAGACCGAGGGTTTTTGTATCCCGCCCCAGCTGTCTTCTATGCATAGTCTGCAATACCAGCACCACATATTATTTTATTATCTGATTTTCTGCCCCTCTTACCATTATACAGACCAAGTATATTTATATATTTTTTTGAGTTGAATCTCGGAACCCGTGATTTGCTAAATGCCCCCTTGATACAAGTTTATTACTGCGTATATTTTCAATAAAACACACATAGCTAAGTGATGTTCGCAGGGCAAAGGACAACATATGCAGATTTTCGTATATTTTCTTCACCCCACACCGAAAATAATCGCCCGCCTGCCGAAATTTGTTTGAAGAGGCTTGGCTCTCTCGCTACGCGAGAGATAATAAACCAAGCCGATGAGTTATGTAGGCAGGCGGATAATAAGCGTTTTGAGGTGTGGGGTGTTAGAAAATAGAAAATCGAATCGTTGTCCTTGTCCTGTGAACATCACTTCGCTAGTTGTGTTTTTAGTGAAAATACACGCAGCCTTAGTATCAAGAGGGGCATATAAGCAAATCATCGGAACCCTCGAGAGGCGGTGAAAAATAGATGGATACTTCGTATGCAGTCATAACAGTACTGAACAGAAAATCGTCTAATAATGTATGTGATGTTCTGATAATAAGAATTATGTGCTTTGCGAATTGAAGTAGACATAAAAAAAACTTGATTTTTGTCGTCATATGTAGTAAAATTTTTAAGAATATGCTGTAATAATTAGACAGCACTAATATTAAAATGCAAAGGATGGTAATATTATGGCACAGGAAATGGAAAAGGAATATACACTTCTTGAAACTTGGAGAGGCATTGCATATGGTGCAGGTAAGACTCAGAAGGAAAGCGATCAGTTTTGGGCAAAGTACTTTACA
>JBGVNF010000048.1:0-2158 GCA_045125245.1 Lachnospiraceae bacterium | reverse complement strand
GCACTAGGTTTAACTTTCGCAAAATATAATTCATCATCATAAATCATAGGGTTTAAATCTTCCTCTCTTAAAAATAATGTTTCATTCCATAGTATTCCATCTTCTGTTTGAGCAATACTTGAGCCTTTAATCGCTTCAAAGAATGAAACTAAGTACAATACGTCATGACTTTTACTAATATCAACAATAATCCCCATATGCCCTTTATAATTCACTTTATCACCAATATTGTAAATCATCTTATCAATCCTTTCGTATTTGTCTTACAAGTATATTATATTATATTTTCTTTCTTAATTCAACCCTTCATCACAAACATTATCAATATATTTTTCTTTTATTTCTTCATCTGTCATACCCTCACAAGGGTTGAAAGCTAACTCAGGTTGGTATCTATCTACAAAATTGTTATCGGGGTGTAATACCACTATACCCTGTTCACGACTTGCTTGTACATCTATTACACGTTGGTTTGCAGAACCTCTCCATTTGAGGTTAGGGTTGAATTGAGAAAGAATAAATCTACCGTCTATCAGTACATCAATGTACTTCATTACTTCTAAATCTTTTACTTGTTCATAAGTATATCCTGTATAACACCAAACTGTTTTGCCCATACGCTTAGTTTCCCTTGCCATACACGTTGATACTTCCACGTTATAAGGCGTTAAAGGCTCGCCCCCTAAAAGTGTTAAGCCATCACAATAAGGACTCTCTACGCCTTTTAAAACGTCTTTTATGACAAATGATGTAACTTCTTTTCCACCTTGAGGGTGCCATGTTGTAGGATTGAAACAGGCTTTACAGTGAAAAGGACACCCCGACAACCAAATTACGGTACGTATACCCTCTCCATTAACCATATTACAAGTATCAATTTGATGGTATCTACTCATATTATCAGCTCCTTTAGATATATTGTATTATAAAAAGAGAGGTTTTTCAACCTCTCTTACATACTTACTCTATCTTTTATTTCGGCTAATTTACCGTCATTCATTCTTGAGTCACCTTTAATACGTGAATAACCTAAATAACCACTAACTCGGTTAATCTCAGTAATGTTTCCACTACCACATTCAGGACAATTTACACTATCTAAGAAATTATGACCACAATCTTCACAATAACAGTTGTGTAAATTAATACCAAAGTAATATCCTAAATCCATTGCTCTATCAACTAGTGTAATGTTTCCTTGTAAGTTAGACTTAGTATTAACACGACAATATTGAATATGTCCACCATTCATCATGTGGAATAAATCATACTCTGCGTCTTGTTTTTGAAATGGATTAATCTCTAAGTTTACGTCACAATGGAATGAGTTCATAAAGTAATCTTTATCACTAACACCTGGTACTACACCAAACATCTTACGGAATTGATTAACTTGTGTTTTACATAATGACTCTGCTGGTGTTCCATAAGTTGCTACTGCTAAGTGATGTTCTTCTTTATATTTTGCACATTCATCATTAATATATTGCATAACTTCTTTTGCAAACGTATTATCTTCATAAATTCCTTTACCAGTGTGTAATACTGTCAACTCATGAAGAGCAGTAATACCAATACTAGCAGTAAATGCTTCTAACACTGGTTCAATTTTATCGTCAGGTTGTAAATGTCCATTGTAAAATCCACCTTGACAATAAGCCAATGGGTGAGTACTTGCTTTCTTACTTCCTAAGAATGACTTAGTTTTTAAGTGTAAATTGAAAGCCATGTGTAAATATTTGTGTAATAACTCATAGAAGTCAATACCATCAACTTTAGCACGTTGATAAATCAACGGTAAGTTGAGTGAAATTACACCTAAATTACCTCGACCTACTGTTACAGGAACATCATCTGCGTCTAATGGATGGAAACCACCACGTTCATAGTATGGACTTAAATAAGAACGACACCCCATAGGTGAAGTAGCTACACCATGTTTTTTATACACATCACAAATATCATTCTCAGTACTATCTCCCGTTAAACTTAGGAAGTCGGGGAACATTGTTTGTGATTGACAATATACTGCATACTCAAAATCTTTACGTAACTCTTTACCTTTTGAATGTAGAGAGTGGTCATATAAATAAACTAGTTTAGGGAATAATTGAGGAATACGTGCAACACCTTGTCCTGCGTTTCGTACTTCCATAAT
>JBGVNF010000047.1:0-4439 GCA_045125245.1 Lachnospiraceae bacterium | reverse complement strand
TTAACAAAGCAGCCCACACCTACTCGGGTTTCAATAAAGCCCTCTCGCTCTAACTCCTCATAGGCACGCTTCGTGGTTATAAGACTAATTCGAAGCTCCTTCGCCAGAAAACGCATAGAAGGAAGCATCTCTCCCGCCTGCAGAGTGCCGGCAACAATCATATCCTTAATCTGCTGTTCAATCTGTTCATAAATGGGAACACTACTTGTGTTACTAATATAAATGTTCATAGGTATACCTTTCTTCATTTTAAACTCTCGAGTGTGTATAGTGTATATATACACCTAAACACACATCTTGTCAACTACTAATTTTGTATAACGTGAAGTGAATTTACGATTGCACATAGGTATCTCCCGTCAAAAAAACTCGGAAGTCCTATTGATAAGGACTTCCGAGCCTTTTTTTATAATTATTTATAATAAAACTATTATAAATTTCCACAGCTTACAATAGCACAAAAGAGCCGGCATGCACCAGCTCTTTCAAGTATACCTCCACAAAAGCATACCCTAATTGTTCGTTATTATACATTGTAACAAATATTATTTCAAGAACGTTCTATTTGTTTTACTTATACTAAAGTATATTTTCATATATATAATTGGTTACATCCACAATTACTATAATTTCAAAATATATGTAACACAAAAACGACAGGTAATCATATAGACTACCTGTCATCTAAAATACTACATATACAATTTCTACTACTCTCACTCTACAAAGACTAACGCTTTTTGTTTAGGAATTATTCTCTGTAATGTTTCTCGTTCTTTTGATTATTTGATATATCCATATTATCCTGCCTATACGAGCTAATGTTATCATTTTGTTATCGGCATTGATAACACCTACTCGATAACTGTGGATAATAACTATATGTAGCATGTCAAATTATAAGCTATTTTGCTTAGAGATTCAACACAAAACTGAAATTTTACTTTTCCTTATATTCATCTGGTATTGCTATTTGAAATGTTTCACACAACAGCATCACATCATGCACATCATTTTTATCGTGTTCATATCCCAAATGAAGCATTACCTGACTCAATGGTTCAATACAAGAAACAGTTATATCTCCAACTTTTCCAATACCGGAAAAAGTTTTTGATGGAAATATATCTCCCTCATAAACAATTCCGTCATCTGTAAATTCAAAACAATGTAAATCAATGATTCTTTGTTTATCATCTTTCCAGACAGTATGACCATCCGTTGTATAATCAGTATTTACTTCCTCAAATCCATGCTGCTTAATCACATAAATATAATCATGATAATGTTTCAGTTCAACAAACAAATCAATATCATTGTGTATTCTTGATTCTCTTTTAAGAAGTGCATCAACACCCCATCCGCCATCTAAATATACTTTAATTTCGTTTTGCAAAGCATATTTTATAATTTCACATGCATCTTCTGTACGTACCATAATCTATCCTCCAAATTCAAATCTTTGTATGCTTTCCAACTCACTAAAAGCCTGAAATTTGTCAGTCTTTCATCCTTTTTGTTATCAATCACCAATTAGCTGTAATCCATTAGGATTTAGCTGATATATTTTATCGCACACCTCTTCAATATACTTTCTATCGTGAGAAATGCTAATGACAGCCCCCGGAAATTCTCGGAGCATTTTTCTTATTACCGGACCGGACAATGGTGAAAAATTTCTTGTCGGTTCATCCAGAATAAGAACATTTGCACCACTTAAGCTCATCCTCAAGAGAAGCACTTTCGCCTTTTGTCCGCCTGATAACTCCCGAATCGGATGCTCCATTTCATCTGGTGTGTATTTAAGTGAACCAAGGTATGTTCTAATTCTTGTACGCTCTTCTTTATCTCCTGTTTTATCAAGGTAATCAACCGGTGTAACATCCAAATCCAGCAGGTCTTCATAAGTTTGAGGCATATATTCTGCTTTAATGTCATTCCGATTTAGGAGTTCTTCCGCTATCTTTTTTAGAAGAGTCGTTTTTCCTGCCCCGTTGGCTCCTATCATACAGATTTTTTCTGAACCTTTTATTTTTAAATGAATTCCTTCTGCTAAAATTCTTTTGCCATCCGGAGTCACAAGCTTTGAAAGTTCATATTCTATGACCGTTTTTCCTGCGGGAATGTGTGAGTTTTCATCCCCTAATTTGACAAAGATTGCTTCTTCCTGTTCCGGCATCTGAGTCATATTTTCATCTTCTTTTTCAAATCTTCGTTCCATTGCCTTAACCGTATGCATTTTGTCCTTTAAGTTTTTGGCAACAGACGGTGCTTGTCTGGTACAACTTCTTAATGCACCTTGTACACTCTGCATAACTCTTTGATATTTTTCATCGCGAATCTTTTTCTCCCTACGGTCACTCAGTGCCCGCTGTTTTTGGATTTCAAATTTATGAAGCCGTTCTTCCACATAGCGTCTATAGGGAAGCTTTGCCACGGTATATCTCGCCTTTGTTTTTCGTATAATCTGCTCGATATGTATCACCATGTTGGCAGTACGCTCTATCAGCGTTTCATCGTGTGAAATAAAAAGCACAATGTGCTTCCAGTCATTTATGATTTTTTCCAGTAATGTAAGCGTCGCAATGTCGATGTCATTGGAAGGTTCGTCCAACAACAGCACAGAAACATCGCGAATGAAAAGCCTCATAAGTTGTGTCTTGACTTTTTCGCCTCCTGAAAGACTACCCATTGTCTGGTTACTGTAGAAAAAATCATTTTTCATTCCAAATTTTCCCGCAATAACAGACAATTCTTTAGGCGTTTTCTCCCAGAATATTTCCTCTTCAGAAAAATATTCGTATATTGTTTTTTCCTTATCTTCATCGAGCATCTCCTGCGGAAGATAACCAAGACGTTCGTGTCCCATTATCCTTTCCCCATCTGCTTCTATATAGTTTTCTACAAGCGACGGATTGTATATCCACTTCATTAATGTCGATTTCCCATTTCCCTCTTCTCCAATAATAACTGCCTTATCTCCATCATTTAGCACAAGGTTGAAATCATTAAGAATTATTCTCAGGTCTTTTTTATGTGTTAAATTTAATTTTTTTATCTGCAACATTAAAGTTTCTCCTTTTCGAAGTCTGAGCCAATTATTATTTTGAACACACAAAAACGAGTCTTTTTTGCATACGCAAAAATAGACTCGCTAAATAGACCCTTATTTCTTTTCCAAAAGGAAAACAAAGGAAATGCCTCTTGCGATAATCCAACTTAAGCGTACACAAAACAAACCTATTCTCTACAGGCTCAATAACTATATGTGTCTTACTTAAATCAAATTATCTATTAATCATTTCCTCACCTTACACAAAATGTGCCTTTCTTTCTTCTAATGGCAATACTATCATACTGTATTTTTTGTGTCAATACATTTCACCTTATGGAAGTGCAAATTAAAATTTTCACTTCCTAATTATACATCCAACCATTACGAAATTCAATCTTTCACAACCTCTTTACAACCACAACCACAGCACTCCAGCAAACGCAGGAGCACCATACCGTAAAACGCTTATGTGTAAATCAACTCCGTTCCTACAACTTCCCTCACACAAGCCTGAATATTATTCATTCTTCCAATCCATTCGTAGGGATTATCTTTCTTTAATTGTTCCGTCACATCTTGTCTGTCGGCATATTCCTTTACCAGTCGAAGAAACATATCCTCTGCTTGCTTATCGACTTCTGCAAGATAACTATGCAGCTTTCCGCTTGTCAGCAGGTTCATATATAACACTTTATAGTGTTCCTTTAAATGCCTTGCATGTCGTTTCCCCCATAAACCAATCGGCTCTATTTCTTCTTCGGCTGGTACTGTGATGTTCGGCAATAAATAATCACCCACCTGTCTATAAGTTCCGCCCATTTCTTCAAAAATTGTCTTTGTCATTTTCCTTTTCCTCCTGTGATTTTTGTCTATCGTGATCGTGTATTATCACGCTTGCGACCTTTAACTGTTCTTGCCTGCTCCAACAAATCATCTATCTGTTTGCGACCAAAAACCTTACGGAGCAGGCTGTAATCTTTATTTTCTGCTTTTAGGATTTTGTTTTCTTCGGTCAATCTTTCATTGACTTTCTCCAAACGCTGATTGGTGCGGTATAACTGTGCATTCGCTGTATTCAGCCTATGATAGTTGTCCCACCCCTCAAAGCAGCGGGCAAGCACCGTTTTGACAAGTTGCTTCAATTTCCTTACAACCGGCTCTGCCATTTTGGTTTTATATGCCTTTGCAGTCATAAATTTCTCTGGTTCTGGCAACTGATATTTCGGTGCAGTATCAAGCTCTATTTCAAGATTTGACAGCTCGTCTTTTGCCTTATCATAGTTCAATACTCGTTCCGACAACACATCAAATTCAATCTGTTTCTGCTCGATTTTCGCACCTAATGCCGCCACTTCTTTTTCTCTTTCCTGCTTTTTATAATCCA
>JBGVNF010000046.1:0-15014 GCA_045125245.1 Lachnospiraceae bacterium | reverse complement strand
TAGTATGTGCACGGGAGGGTTTATATGGATCAACAAGTAATACAAGAAAAGAAAATCTCAGTTGGTGGTCATATTAATACATATATTAATTTTGCCATGCAGCAGAATTATGTACCAATTATTAGAAATATCGTTGTTACCAATGAAACGGAGAAGGCGATAAATAACTTGACTGTAAAGGTGAATTTTGAGCCTGCATTTGCAAAGGAGTTTACCTATAATATACAGTGTATAGAGGCTGGGAAAAAGATGGAGATTTCACCGGTTCCTATAAGTTTGTCTACAGAATTTTTATATTCACTTACAGAGAAGATGATAGGAAATATATTTGTAGATGTATATGAAGGTGAAGAGAAGATATATGAATATCGTGAGGATGTGGAGCTGCTTACATATGATCAGTGGACGGGACTTGGCTTTATGCCTGAATTTATAGCAGCCTTTGTGACACCTAATCATCCAGTGATAAATGAGATAATAAAGATAGGAGCTAAGTATTTGGCTCAGTGGGGCAAGCAACCATTGTTTACAGGATATCAGACAAATAATCCGAACAATGTAAAATTGCAGATGGCAGCTATATATGCAGCGCTTATGGAAAGTCAGATAGTATATAATAATCCGCTAGCAGGCTATGAGATGGTAGGGCAGAGAGTACGTATGCCACATATGGTTATGGAGGCGAAGGAAGGAACATGTCTTGATTTGACAGTGCTTTATACGGCATGTCTTGAGGCAGTGGGACTTAATCCATTGATAATATTTGTAAAAGGTCATGCTTATGCAGGATGCCATCTTGAGCAGGAGACGTTTGCAGATGTGGCAGAGGATGATTTGGCTAGTATAGAGAAGCGAGTTGTAAAGGGAAGTGAGGAGCTTCTCTTAGTGGAGTGCACAGATTTTGTAGTTGGGAAAAATATTGATTTTGAGCATGCTCTTAAGCATGGATTAGATCATTTGATTAAGAGAGATGATTTTGTATGCGCTGTGGATATTAAGCGTACAAGAGGAAGCGGAATTCGTCCTATTCCTATATTAGTACAAAATACAATGGCAAATACAAGCGAAGGAACAGGACAAAATGAAGGCATAGCGACAAATGGCAATGTGGATGAGTTTGGTCAGTTCAAATCTGAATATATAGCTGCGCCAAGTGAGCTTGTCATAAGAGAAATGGCTGACTTGCCAGCCGGAGAGTTAAATATTACAAAGCAGAGAGTGTGGGAGAGAAAGCTTCTAGATTTTAGCTTGCGCAATTCTTTGCTTAATTTTAGACCAAGAAAAAATTCTTTCCAGATTCTTACAGCAGATTTGGCGGCTTTAGAGGATAAGCTTAGCGAAGGCAAGGATTTTAAGGTGCTAGAGCTTCCGTCGGATTGGACGATTC
Source organism: Lachnospiraceae bacterium (assembly GCA_045125245.1). Taxonomy (GTDB): domain Bacteria; phylum Bacillota; class Clostridia; order Lachnospirales; family Lachnospiraceae; genus SVEL01. The sequence goes on along the minus strand of JBGVNF010000046.1, from coordinate 13,627 downwards.
CTGTTATGGATTCCAAGATGTATGAGGTGGAAAATCATAAGGACTTGTTAAATGCCATAGCAACAGAAGAGTTTAAAAATTATAGAATAAGAACCTTTATGACGCCAGAAGATTTAGCTATAAATCTAAAGAGTATTTATAGAGCGGCTAAGGTTAGTATAGAAGAAAATGGTACAAATACATTGTTCCTGGCATTGGGATTTTTAAGATGGTTTGAATCGGAATTATCTGAAAAGCCTAGATATGCGCCGATTATTCTTGTGCCAATAGAGATTGTAAAAAGTGTAAAAAATGGCGGATATGTCATAAGAAGCAGACAGGAAGATGCACAGATAAATATTACGCTTTTAGAGTATTTGCGTCAGATATTTGGAATAAAAATAAATGGCTTAGACCCATTGCCAGCAGATGACCACGGAATCGATTTGCAATTGGTTTTCCACACCATAAGAAAAGCCATAATGGATAAAAAGAACTGGAATATAGAAGATATAGCCTATGTGGGATTATTCTCCTTTGGTCAGTTTGTTATGTGGAATGATATTAGAAATCGAGCTGATGAATTGGCGAAGAATAAGGTTGTATCAAGTCTTATAGATGGCAAGATGACCTGGGAAGCTGAGGAGGCACCAGTGACATTGGAAGAGTTGGATGAGAAGGTGAAGCCTGAGATGATGGCGGTACCTCTTAGTGCTGATTCATCCCAGATAGTGGCTATAGCTAGGGCGGCCAAGGGCGAGAGCTTTGTTCTTCACGGACCACCTGGAACAGGTAAATCTCAGACAATTACAAATATGATTGCCAATGCATTGTACAATGGAAAGTCAGTATTATTTGTAGCAGAAAAAATGGCAGCGTTAAATGTAGTAAAAAAGAGACTTACAGGTATAGGTTTAGCTCCATTTTGCCTTGAAATTCATTCAAATAAAGCAAGTAAAAGCAGCGTATTGAATCAGCTTAACAATGTATTGGAGGTAGGTAGAATTAAATCTCCAGCGGAGTATGAGTCTACAGCTGCTAAATTATATGAATTAAGAAGCAACTTAAATGCCGTAATGGAAGCTGTACATCAGATAAGAGTTTACGGTAAGAGTTTCTATGACGTAGTGAGCTTTTTTGAAGATAGAAAAGAATATAAAGGAAGAATTGAGCTGCCACAAACTATGGAGAATGGGAAAGCCGCAGATATTGCCTCGTGGCAAGACGCTATAAGAGAGTATGCAGTAGCTTTAAATGATGTGGGAAGCTATATGGCAAACCCATTAAAAGGTTATAAGGGTACAGAATATTCCATAGAGCTTAGAGAACAGCTTGGCAAAGATATAGGCGACGTATTGGAGAAGATATCGTTAGCTAATAACAGCTTTAGGGAACTTAGACAATGGGCGAACTTACCATTATATGAAGATAGAATCGCTATAGATGAATTCTTGAAGTTAGAAGAGCTTCTTTGCATAGAAGGCCCGGTTATTAGTAAGCTTATTTTTGCAGAAGAGTTTGATAGAGTAGCTACACTTATATCTGCTGCCGTGGAAGATGGCATAGCATTTAATAACCTTGATGCAGAGATTCGAAATACATTTGAAGAAAGTGTATTTACGTTTAATGTAAATGACGCAATGCTTGAGTACAAAAAGGCTGAAATTAAATGGTTCTTACCAGAATTTTTTGATAAGAATAAGCTTAAAAAAGAGCTTATGATTCATGCAAAGAATCCGTCAGTAATAAATAGAGGAAATCTATATTCATACTATGAAAAACTTAGCAATCATCTTAGATTAAATATAAATATTAGCCAGATTTCAGATGAAGTCATAGAGGTGCTTGGAGAGCTGTTTAAAGAAAAGGCAACTGATTGGCAGCTTGTATTAAAGGCGTTAAATAAGGCGTCGGCAGTTCGCGGATTTTTAGAAAAGGTTTCTGATGAAAAGAGAGCATTTTATGTGCAGGCTTTGGAATCGTATAGCGTATCAAAGGATACAAAGGTCTTAGAAAATATTGCAGTTCTTAAGAATTTTGATTCAGAGCTTAACGGATTTGCCTTTAAGTATAGTATCGATATAAGCGACCTTGCTCCTGAAAATGGTTGGTTTGATAGTTTAACTAATCGTCTGGAAGGATATAGGGATAATTTATCTATTCTTAAGAACTGGATTACCTTGCAGCAAAAGGCGGCTAAGCTATCTGAACTTTCTATACCTTATGTTCATATAGCTTGGGAGCAGGGAAAAATAGATGGAACAAATGCGCTTGATACATTCCTTTGTAATCTCTATTATTTGCTTATGCTTAAGACTATAAGAGATGATGATAGACTTAAGAGCTTCCAGGGCAAGCAGTACGAGGATATGATAGCTATGTATTCGGAATTTATAGACGAATATAGGGATATTACTATAAAAGAGCTTGTGGCTAGACTTTCTGCAAATGTGCCGGTATCTAATGGCGCTACAGTGGCTACTTCAGAGCTTGGTATACTTAAGAAGGCGATAAAGAGTAATGGTAGAATGCTTTCTATTAGAAAGTTATTTGACGATATTCCAAATCTTCTTAGAAAGATTTGTCCATGTATGCTTATGAGTCCAATTTCAGTGGCTCAGTATATTGACCCGACCTTCCCTAAGTTTGATTTGGTTATCTTTGATGAGGCGTCTCAGATTCCTACAAGCTCGGCAGTAGGTACTATTGCTCGTGGTGAGAATGTAGTTGTAGTAGGTGACCCTAAGCAGCTTCCACCGACAAGCTTTTTCAATGCAAATAGAGTGGATGAAGACAATATGGAGAAGGAAGATTTAGAGAGTCTTCTTGATGATTGTTTGTCTATCTCTATGCCGCAGGATTATTTGAAGTGGCATTATCGTTCAAGACATGAGAGCCTTATTACATACAGCAATATTCAATATTATGAGAACAAGCTTTATACTTTCCCTTCGCCAAAGGATATGGTATCGGCAGTGGAATATGTGCCTGTGGAAGGCTTCTATGATAAGGGAAAGACAAAGCACAATTTAGCTGAGGCTAAGGCTGTTGTAGATGAAATTATAAGACGACTTAAGGACAAAAAGCTTCGTGAGGATAGCATAGGAGTTGTAACCTTTAGTTCGGTTCAACAGAATCTTATAGACGATTTGCTCTCAGTGGAGTTTGCAAAATATCCTGAACTAGAAGAATATGATAGAAATTCAAAGGAACCATTGTTTATTAAAAATCTTGAAAATGTACAGGGTGATGAGAGAGATGTTATCTTATTCTCTATTGGATATGGTCCTGATAAAAATGGCAAGGTTTCTATGAACTTTGGTCCGCTTAATAGAGATGGCGGTTGGCGTCGTCTTAACGTAGCTATATCAAGAGCAAGAAAGAATATGATAGTGTATTCTACACTTAAGCCAGAACATATTGATTTATCAAGAACCAGAGCAGAAGGTGTGGCAGGACTTAAGGGCTTCTTGGAATTCGCTATGCGTGGTAAGAGTGCGCTTGTTCAAAAGTCTGGAAATATTATAAAAAATAAAGATTTATTTGTAGTAGGATTAACTAAAGCTATAAAAGAATTGGGCTTAGAAGCTGACTGCAATATCGGAAGCTCTGAGTTTAAGATGGATATAGGTATCGTAGATAGCGAAAATCCAGGAAAATATCTTCTTGGAATTCTTCTCGACGGAGAGAATAGTAAATCTATACCTACAGCCAAAGATAGATTTGTCTCTATTCCAGGTGTGTTAGAGGGACTTGGTTGGAAGCTTATGCGCATATGGGTGCTTGAATGGGTAGATGAACCAAATAAAGTCCTTGACGAGATAAGGTTGGAAGTTGAGAAAATCAAAGAGGAGAGGAAGAAGGCAGAGGAAGCTAGATTAGCAGAGGAAGCTAGATTAGCAGAGGAAGCCAGATTAGCAGAGGAAGCTAGATTGGCAGAGGAAGCTAGACAGGCTGATGCAAATTTTGAACAAGCTACAGAGGTTGCAGAAGAGAATCAGCTCGAAGCAGAAGACGGAAAAGTAGAAGATCAGAAATTAGAGGAAGAGAAATTAGAAGAAGTGTCCGTAGACGAAAGTATCACCGTAAACATAGATGGTCTTATATTTGAAAAAGATGATTCTGCTATGCAGACTGCTGCCGTACCATACGAGCATTACCAGATAGAAAAAACATATGATTCAGAATTCTTTTACGCGCCAGAAGCATTGAGTGTAATAGTGGCATTGGCTAAAAATATTCTTGCCACAGAAGCGCCTATAAGTAGGAGAGCTTTGTATAGAAAGCTTATAGGAGCATTTGGAATCGCTAGACTTGGTAGTCGATTGGAGGCAGTCCTTGAAAATGCAATGCTAAGAGTAGAGAAAAAAGAGACTGTTGAAAATGGTGTGGTATTCTATTGGTTATTGGAGCAGGAGCCTGATAATTATGAGGGCTACAGAGTAGATAATTCTACTGAAAATGTGAAGCGAAGCATGGAGGATGTAGCTTCAGTAGAAATAATAAATGCTCTTATGGAAGTCTTAGATGAGCAGATAAGCTTGCCTAAGGAGGACTTAATAAGGGAGACAGCTAAGAAGTTTGGATACACAAGGCTTGGAACAATTATAGATTCTTCCATTTCATTTAGCATTGAAGTGGCAATGTCGAAGAACTTAATAGCTGTTAATGAGATTGGTAGATATGAGGAGATGTAACGATGAAATTGGTTCCCATTTTAGCGGAAAAATATGAATATTATAAGCAGAGATTGATGTTTGAAGGTTATAAATGGGACCCACAGTTTCTAGACAATAACACGGTAGCTAGACATGTCTTAGTGCTTACAAAAAAAGAGGCTGAGGAGCTTGCAGATTATACTAGAAAGCTTGCGAAAGAAACTATGGAGGCTGAGGAGTTTATCAACGATAATCTTCATTTGGCTAAGACATTGAAGTTGCCAAGACGTTTAAAAAATGAGATAAAATCCATGAGTAATTATGAGCGAGATAAGCACGTACGACTTATGCGATTTGATTTTCATCCTATAAAGGAAGGCGGCTTTGCAGTAAGTGAAGTAAATAGTGATGTGCCAGGTGGACATGGAGAGGCATCCATTATGCCGGCTATTGCCAAAGAAATCCTTGATGATGGAAAAGCTCAGGGCAAATACGGATACATAGATTTAAGTGATTATCTTCTAGAAGCTATATCTAAAAAGGTAAAGCCACAGGGGACTATTTTCTTAAATTATTGTACTTGCTACAGTGATGATAGACAGGTTATGGAATTTGTCGGAGATAGGTTAGCTGCCAATGGCTACAAGATATTAAAAGGAGCCGCTGACCATATAGCTTTTAAGGCAGGTAAGGCTTATAGCATATTAGATGGCAATGAGTGTGAGTTAGATGGAATATTTAGATATACGCCTGTTGAATGGGTTATGGATATAAAACCTAAGAGATGGCAGGGATATTTTAACACGGCGACACCTTCTATAAATCATCCAGTTTCCCTATATGCACAGACAAAAAGATTTCCTTTTATGTGGGAAATATTAGAATCAAATGGAATAGATATGTCCACTTGGAAAAAGCTTTTGCCACATACGGTGAAGGTGACTAAAGAATATTGTGACGAAAAAAGCTTAGAAGAATATATTTTTAAGCCTGCCTACGGACGAGTGGGTGAAAAGATATCTATAAAAGAAGCCTGTAGAGGTGATGAATTTAAGAAGATTATAAAGGATGTGAAAAGACATCCTGGGAAATATATTGCGCAAAAAAAATTTAACAGTATGCCTCTTGTGACAGAAGAGGGTGAGGAATTTCATGTATGCATAGGTTCGTTTTCAGTGGATGATGACCATGCCGGATTTTATGCACGAATTAGCAATTTGCCACGAATTGATTCCCATGCGGCGGACATACCAGTGCTTGTGGAGTGGGATGAATCACAGGTAAATGAGATTAATGAAAATAAATTAGAACTTAACTTAAATACAGATAAGATATATGCACCTGAATATTTAAAACGAAATTATAGTGCGAAATTATCGTGGGATGTATATAAGGCATTTGTGCCAAAAGAAAATAAATGGTCTAACTGGGTGAGACCAGTTCCATTTATTAACATAGGAATGGGCAAGAAAAATTATAGCTACAATTTTAAAGAGCAGCATGTATTTCACAGTAATGATGAGAATATGAAGCTGTTTTTGGAGGACGCGGCAGTGATTGTAGACATGCCGGGAGCTAGCAGTATCAACGCAGGTATGAATCTTGTGCGAGAAGGGTTTAGACCGATTCCTATATATAATGGAATCATTGAAGAGGAAAATTCAAAAAGTGTGGTGGATAACCAGACTGTAAGTGCAGGTCTATTGTGGATGGCAAAGGAATTATTTAATATCAATATAAGTGATGATGCTATGCCGGCATTTTTACTTGATAGCAATAGACTACTTCAATATAAAAGTAAAATTTCAGTCTACGATAACAGCTGGGATGTCTATAGACAGGATATGCCATCGGCTGAATATCTTAAAAATAATTCTGTTAAAAGAATATTGCTTATATCAGAGAGAATATCAGGTGATTTGAGAAAAATTCTTTTGAATTATAGGAAGGCTGGGATAGATATATATTTAAAAAATATATATGAAGAACCTAAAAAAATTAAGGTTCGTAAGAAGATAAGACGAAGAAATAAATAGTCTATGGAAAAAATAACTATTATGAGGTAACATTATGGTTAAATTTCAGGGGCGAATCCTTCAGTTTGGATTCGGAGCAGTGGGCAAAAGTTTTTTTGAAAAAATTAAATATGAAATAGATTTTGATGAATATAATTATTATGTGCTTACAAGAGATAAAGGTGAGTTTAAGGCATTTATAAATCTTGGAGGTATTGCAGCAAATTTTAAGGTGGCAGAGCTTACGGAGGATAACTATAAAGACATCTTTGGAAGTATCTTAAAAGAAGGAGATTTGCTCATAGATTTTGCTGATAGCGTGGGCACTAGAGATATTCTTAAATGGTGCGCTGAAAATAACATTATGTACATAAATACAGGTGAAGCGGACTGGCCAAGCGAGTGGTATTGTATCTTTGAAGAAAATGAAAAGAAATGCCTGATGAAGAAGGAATACGCATCCCTTAAGGTGCCAATGGTTTTACAGCATGGCAATAATCCGGGCTTGGTGTCTCATTTTGTGAAGGCTGCTCTTGAGTATATTGTAGAAAATCAATTTAAAGGTAATAAGGCGACTTACAAAGAATTGGTATCCTTGTTAAAGAAAAATGAATACAATCAGTTGGCAAGAAAGCTTGGGCTTCGTATGCTTCATGTAAATGATATAGATTTGCAGAAGGTAAAAGACCCGTACAAAGATAAAAAGCTATACAATACATGGTGTGCGGAGACATTTCTTTACGAGCTTTTAAGTGAGACGGCCTACAATATAGGTACTCATGAGAAATTAGAGTTTAATAGAAATTGTTTAATGAAGGATAAGGAAAAAGGATATTTAAAGCTTGAGGATATAGCTGTTAATGTAAAATGCAATACTATTTATCCAGGTGGAACCTTTGAAGGCTTTGTGGTACCACATGAGGAGACTATAACGATTGCTAAAAGTCTGGAAGTGAGAGAAGAAGACATTATATACCGACCTACAGTAATGTTTGTGTATGCACCTTGTGAATATGCTACAAAATATTTATTGGAAGCAAAGGTGAATGATTATCCAAATCCTGACCCTGATAAACCGCAAGATTTTGACGGCACAAATGAAAATACTATAGTACGAGGTCATGAGTATCCGAGGGAAATCGAGCTTCTCTATATAGAAAAGATAAGTGAAGGAACAGAGTATGTAGGAGTATTGCTTTTAGGTGAAAACTTTAAGCCGGTATGGGTGGGTAATCGAGTGGAATTACCGTTCTTATGTAAAGGTTCAAAGGCTAAGAACAGTAGCTATTGGCAGACACCTACTATTACACCGGTAGCTATGTCAGCTCTGGCAGCCGTTAGCTGGATGATTAAAAATAAGGATAAGGGCGGTATATATTTCCCAGATGATATATTGGATTATAAATATATTATAAAGCTGGCGGAAAAGTATATTTCAAAAACTATTTATAAGACATTTACAAAAGAGGAAGTAGAAGAAGGGCTGCATATAAAGCTTGATGAGTTACAGATGGAAGATATGTGGGTTGAAAAAGCTTAATTTTAGTGTTAAAATGTTTTTATTCATATTAGGAAGGTTCTTAGAACTTAACAAATATTTATAATACGGAGGATAGAAAATGGTAGGAGCGATTATTTTTATAGCAATTGTTGCAGTTGTAGTTATTTTCTATATTATGACTTACAACAAATTGGTGAGATTAAGAAATCAGGTAAAGAATGCATTTGCACAGATTGAGACACTTCTTCAGAGAAGATTTGACCTTATTCCAAACTTAGTTGAAACTGTAAAGGGTTATCAGATTCATGAGAAGGAATTGCTTGAGAATGTGGCAGCAGCTAGATCAGGATTTTTGAATGCTGGTTCCAATCAGGAAAAGATGGAAGTTTATAATGATTTAAGTTCTCATTTAAGAAAGTTATTTGCAGTGACAGAGGCATATCCAGATTTAAAGGCAAATCAGAGCTTTATGATGCTTCAGCAGGAGCTTTCAGGAACTGAAGATAAACTTACATATGCAAGACAGTTCTACAATGATGCAGTAACTATGTTTAATGATTCGATACTTATTTTCCCAAATAACATTGTGGCTTCAATGAGTGGATTTAAGGCAGAAGAATTATTTGATGCTGTACAGGAAGCTGATAAGGTACCGAATGTAAGCTTTAGATAATAAATACATAAATTTAGGACCATAGATTTTTTCTATGGTCCTTTTAAGTTTCATTTTTAATTTGTGATTTTAGGGCTTAGTGACCGCCGCCGCCGCCACCGCCACCACGGCCACCACCGCCGTAGCCACCGCCACCACGGGCGATTGAAGAACCACTTCTTACAGAACGTCCAACGCTTCTGCTTGAATGACGGATTCTGTTTGAACGGTAGTAATCATTGCTAAGCATTTTACTTGTGCTATATTCAGGACATCTTACGCTGATAGCCTTAGATACCTTTGTAGACAATCCAAATGCTGTTGCGTATACAAGATATTTCTCCCAAAGAGGAAGTTCAATATGTGTACGTTCATTTATCAAAGTACTACTGTTTAAGAAATTGTAAAGACCACGCCATTTAGCGTATTCATCTTCACCAAATTGAGTGAGGAGAATGTATTTTCTTCCAATTCTCTTTAAGTAATAAGAAGCAAATAAACATGTAATACCAAATATTGTATATGCTCCATACGCAAAATCTAATCGAGAGCTGCAGGAAATAATGTTTATAAGTATAAGTGATAATAATCCTAAGAACTTATATAATCCAGCTGTTGAATAGAGTGATTTACGTACCTGCTTGTAATCAGACTTCTGGAAATATCCCTGCTCGATACCTATGTTGACTACAGAGTTTTCAACATTTTTAACGAATTTATCTGTGTCGGTATAATCATCTATGATACCTGCTCTTAAATCTTTCATTGTGATTATGCGGCCTGTAGCGTGATGTACGATTAAGTTAAAGTAATGAGCTTCATTTTCTGTTAAGTCAGAATTCTGAGGTGTAAGTATACTGCTATAGCTAAATGGAGCAGTACTGCTTCCCAGACCATTATTAAAGCTGTTATTGAAGCTTGTAGACAGCATAGGGTCGTGAGTTAAGTCTATTCCAGTGTAAGAGTTTCCGACTAATGTGTCATCTACACCATTATAGTTACTGCTATTGAAATTATTCATGCTGTTATATGAGCTTCCGTTATTGAAGCTGTTCATATTGTTATATGAAGTTACGTTATCGAAATTATTAAAACTGTTAAATGAGTTTCCTGTATCAAAGGAATTCATATTAGTATAAGCTGTAGTGTTATAAGTTTCTGTAACTCCATCAGCTGGAACAGCACGCTGTGGCTCCTTAGAAGGGCATTTCTTTATCTCTATATAGACATTGTCATTGCCGTGGTCCACAATCTCGATATATCCTTTTCGAACTAGGCTGAGCATTAATGCTGCATATACATCATCATCATTGACCTTTTTATTTTTCTTATCCTTACAGAATACAAGCTCCGCAGCAAATTTAGGATCTAAATCCCCTGGAATATCTCTAAAATGATGGTAATCAACCATTGGCTTAAAGAATAGATGCTTGCTAGCTATTTTGTGTTTTCTTGTAAGACAGTAGAAAAGAACTAAGCCTGATAGTGCCATAAGGACTATGAAGATAATTGCCTTAGGAACTTTATATTTTTCTGGAAGTTTAGTGTAATCGTCCTGCTCACAAAGAATTTCTTCTAAAGCTGGGTCGTTATAGTAGTCATTATAAGAAGCATGCTCTGTGAAAATGTGTTTATCAGTTCCAAATGCTACTAAATCAAATTCTATGTATTCATTGTATGGTTTAAAGCTTAAGTCGTCCTCATCCAATTCAATTAAAAATGTGTGATATCCAGGATTGATTGTGTCTGATTCTTCTACAGGGAAAGTATGAGAGTCAGTTCCGTATGTTGTAAATATATAATTGCCTGGAGAAGGCATATCTTTTTCTGGGAAAAGAATCTGAGCTTTAAATGATTCCAAATCATTTACTGCATCCTCTGAGAACATACTGATATATAAGTCTGAGCAGTCGCCGTATCTCAATGCCGCATTATACATTTCATACTCGATTTCAAATACAACTTCCTCTCTATATATACCGTCTACATAGAAAAATACACATTCGTATCTTTCCATTTCTTCATTGTAAGGTCCTGGACTGTGGAACCATTTGCCTGGTCCATATATAGGATTTTCTTCTACGTAATCATAATCATCCCAATATAATTTAGGACTTTTTTCATACTCAATCTCAGTACCATCTTCTAAAATCTGTTTAACGGAATTTACCTTGTATCTAACTTCTGCACCGTCTATATCATCTTCGCATAAGTCACGCCACAATTCCCAGAATAGGTTATTCTTTGAAAAGGCGTGGATATCAAAGGTCAGTCGTTCCGTCACGACTATCTTACCCATACTTCCAGGCTCATCTACAACCACTGCTTTATATTCTACGTCAGTAATACGAGCATAATCCACAGGATTACAGCCTTCTTCTGTACAAGAATTAAAACAAGAGGCGCCTATGGCTAGAATAAAGGGAAGACAAAATAAGGATATAAAAATCCACTTAACGAATTTCATTGTCCTCCATCCCTCCTATAAAAATATTCTATCTTAGTATAATATAAAAGATTAAAGGTGTAAAGTGACTTCCAATTGTAAATAAACAGGTTGTTAAAATGCAATAAAAGTTGTGTGATGGTACAAATTGTGATAAAATATGGAATAATATGTATGTTAAGAAGGGTAACGTTATGGTGAAAAATAAGTCTTGGAAAATGAAAAGAAAAAGAATGTTTGAAATTATAGAAGTTGGATATGATTTGGACTTAGCCAGCAGAATGTATGATTTTTTTAATGTAGCTTCAATAATTATCAATATAATAGTAAGCATTTTATATACGTATGAAAGTGTTAAAGAACGATATGGAACAATATTGATGATAGTTGAGGGCATAACTGTTGTATTTTTTGCGGTGGATTATATATTGAGGCTTTTGACGGCAAAGTGCGCATATCCAAGACTTAAGGAGTGTCATGCACTACGAAAATATATGTTTTCTTTCAATGGAATTGTAGATATGTTATCATTTATACCATATTTCTTACCATTTATTTTTCCAAAGGGAACAGTCGCATTTAGAATGTTAAGAATTATAAGAATATTTAGATTGTTTAGAATAAATGCGTATTATGATTCGTTGTCTGTTATCAAAGAAGTATTGAATAGCAAGAAGCAGCAGCTCATTTCATCAGTATTTATTATTTTGGTATTTATGATTAGCGCAAGCTTATGTATGTATAGCTTGGAACATGAAGCGCAGCCAGACAAATTTAAAAATGCATTCTCAGGTATTTGGTGGGCAGCTTCGACACTACTCACAGTAGGTTATGGAGATATATATCCTATAACGGCTATAGGAAAGCTGCTAGGAATAGTGATAACATTTTTGGGAGTTGGTATGGTTGCCATACCTACAGGTATTATTTCAGCCGGATTTGTAGACCAATATACTACTCTTAAGAAAAGAGTTGAGTATGGCTATGAAAGAGATATGCATTTTATAAAAGTAGTTATCAATGAAAATGATAAGTGGTGCGGATTGCGTATCGCAGATTTTAAATTACCGGAAGGTATTATAATTGCTGCTGTAAAAAGAGAGGAAGAAATGATAATACCGAGAGGCGATATAGTCATAGAAGATGATGATGTGATTATACTTGGAGCAGAGCCATATGATGAAAAGGAGACAATTAATCTCAAGGAGATAGTGGTAAAGAATAAACATCCATGGAATAATAAGTGCATTAAGAATCTTGATATATCGAGAAATTCCGTGATAGTTCTTGTGAAGAGAAAGAATAAAGCACTTATCCCAAATGGTAATATGATTTTATGTGAGGGTGATAGAATATTCCTCTACACAAAGATGATATTGGAAGATATGAATAATATAGAAATATAAAAGATTGACTATATGAACTTTTAGCAGTAAAATTGTAAACAGATGTATTCGTGTATAAAATAAAAAAAGATTATGTGATAATATAACACAAGAAGGAGATAAGGTTATGGCAAAAGTATTAATAGTAGATGATGCATTATTTGTGCGTGCAGCGATTAAAAAGTATGTAGAAAAGGCTGGTCACGAGGTAATCGGCGAAGCTGGTGATGGTAAGGAAGCAGTAGATATGTTTGAAGAACTTAAGCCAGATGGAATTATAATGGATATTACGATGCCACGTATGAGCGGCATCGAGGCGTTACAAGCGATAAAGGCTATCAGAGAAGATGTAAAGGTTATTATGTGTTCTGCTATGGGACAACAGGAGTCCATAGCTAAGGCAATCCAGTATGGTGCATCAGATTTTGTGATTAAGCCATTTACAGAGGAACAGATAGTAGCGAAGATAAAGCAGGTAATGGATTAGGAATTGCTATTAAAATTTATTTATAGGTAGGTGAAAACTACAATGAGAGAAAAAGTGTTAATAGTTGAAGATATGGAGATAAATAGAGAAATACTTGTCAATATATTGGAGGATGAGTATGACATATTGCAGGCTAAGGATGGCATAGAGGCTATGAAAATCATAGACCAGGAGAAGGAGGATATCGTAGCGATACTTCTCGATTTAGTGATGCCAAATATGGATGGCTATGAGGTTATGAGTAAGCTTAGAGAACAGGGACTTATGAAGAAGATACCAGTTCTTGTTATAAGTGCTTCTAATCAGCCAGCTACGGAAGCAAAGTGCTTAGAGTTCGGTGTGGCAGATTTTATAGGAAAGCCATTTGACAGCTCTATAGTTAAGAAGAGAGTAAGAAATGTAGCATATTACTATGTATATAAAAACGATTTGGAAGACAGAGTTGATGAGCAGACAGCCAGACTTAGAAAGCAGAATAAGATGCTGGAAGAACAGGCAGCTAAG
>JBGVNF010000045.1:0-3946 GCA_045125245.1 Lachnospiraceae bacterium | reverse complement strand
AATCAAGGACTTGATTATTATCATTGCAAGGGTTGCTTGCGTTGTGTGGATATATGTCCTGTTAATGCTTTGGTTCGTGGTGTAGAAGCTGAGCATCCTAATAAAGATTATTTTATGACAAATATAGAACTTATCAGAAAGCCAGAATATTATGAGGAAGCAGGGCCGGATGGTTATATTACATCAGAGTCTTATTTGACAGAGAAGAGAATGGAAGGAGGCGAGGTGTAATGAGCCATATGGAGAGTATAAATGAAAACAAAACAGAGAATAAGATGAAGAAACAAATATGTAGTCAAATCATGGAATATGCTTCTGGCAATGAAATCGCTGCCATAGCCATTAAACAGATTGGTTACGATTTGATGGGCTATTATCCTATCACTCCATCTACGCAGATTGCGGAGAACCTTGACATTATGCGTGCTAATGGTGAAACGGATATGGTGATGATAGCTGCGGAGGGCGAGCATAGTGCGGCTGGTATTTGCTATGGTGCATCGGTGGCTGGCGGTCGTGTGGTTAATGCCACTAGCGCCAATGGACTTTTGTATGCTATTGAGCAGTTTCCAGTGCAGTCTGGTACGAGATATCCTATGGTTATGAATGTGGCGTGTAGAACGGTTTCGGGACCGCTGTCTATTAAAGGGGACCATAGTGATATTATGTATATTTTAAATGCGGGCTGGCCTATTTTATTTGCGTCTACTGTTCAGGAGGTTTATGATTTTAATATTATTGCCTTAAAGCTTGCAGAAATGGTGAGGCTTCCTGTAGTGGTAGCCTTCGACGGATTTTTTACAAGTCATCAGAAGTGTCGCGTTTTTAGATTTGAAAATAATGAGGATGTAAGGAAATTTTTAGGTGAAAGAAAGGATGAATATCCATTTTTGGATTTGGAGCATCCTATAACAGTTGGCTCGTATATGAATGAGCCTGATATTATCAATAATAGATATCAACTTCATTTAGCTATGGAAAAGGCAAATGATGTAATAAATGAATTATTTGACGATTATAAAAATATTTCAGGTAGGGAATACAAAAAGGTAGCGGGTGTAGGTTGTGAGGACGCAGATAGTATTCTGATTCTGCTTGGGTCGTCTTTTGATACTTCTATAGATGCAGTCACAGAAATGAGAGAAAATGGACAAAAGTTTGGTGTGGCTACATTGCATATGCTTCGTCCATTTCCAGGAAAAGAGCTTATGGAGCTTGTAGGTAATGTTAAAAATATTCTCGTGGCAGATAGGCAGGATAGCTACGGTTCTAATGGTGGAAATTTGTCATTGGAAGTGCGTGCTACCTTACAAAGGTATGGAAGTCAGGCGAAGGTAAAGAGTTTGGTGTACGGTCTTGGTGGAAAGGATTTCTTTAAAGAAGATGCGTTTGAGATGCTTAAGTGGGCGAAAGATTCATCTAAGCCGGATTTTGACTATTATGGAGTAGTTGCTGGATGTAAGTGTGCAAATAATGGTCAGTTATTCAATCCTATAACACGTGAAAAAACAACCATCGGAGCCACGAAGGTAGAAGCAGACGGTGAAAATGTAAAGGTTACAGGCGGTAATCTTAATGCTGTCACAGCGATGCCAGGTCGTATAGCGCCAGGTCATGGAGCTTGCCCAGGATGTGGTATTCCAGTTAATCTTAATTTGCTTCTTAAGGGTATCGAAGACCCTGTAGTATTCTTATTCCAAACTGGTTGCGCCATGATTGTGACTACAGCTTATCCAAGAACGAGCTTTAAGGTACCTTATCTTCATAATCTCTTTCAAAATGGTGCAGCAACCCTAAGTGGTGTGGCAGAAATTTGTTATAGAAAGCAGCAAAAGGGAGAAATTCCACCGGGAGATATTGTATTTGTAATGGTGAGCGGTGACGGTGGTATGGATATTGGTATGGGAAGTGCTTTGGGTACTGCCTTAAGAGGTCATAGACTTTTAATATTTGAATATGATAATGGTGGATATATGAATACAGGGTATCAATATTCTTATTCAACCCCGCTTGGAGCTAGAAGCTCAACATCTCACATTGGCAAGGAGCAAAAGGGAAAAACTTTTCTTCATAAAGATATGCCTAAACTTATGGCGGCTACAGGTATTCCATATGTGGCTACTGTGGCGGAATCAAATCCTACAGATTTCATAAAGAAAGCTGCTAAGGCAGCACATTATGCAAAGACTACAGGAACTGCTTATATAAAAGCTATTTCTGCTTGCCCGCTTAATTGGAATGATAAACCAGCTACGGAGAGAAAGGTTATTGAAGCGGCCGTGAATGCTTGCTATTTTCCGTTGTATGAAATTGAGAATGGAGTAACTAAGCTTACCTATGATCCAGAAAAGACGGGAAAGAAGATTCCAGTGCTTGAGTGGTTAGCTATGATGGGAAGAACAAAGCATTTGCAGAAGGAAGAGTATAAGGAAATAGTGGAGAGAATACAGCAAGAGGTAGATGAACGATATGAGAGCTTGAAGACGCTAAATTGTTTATAAGATAAGGATGTAAATAGTGGAAATTATTGTAGTAAAATATGCGAACAAAGGTTGACCGTATATAGTATAACGTGATAAAATCATAACAAATATAGAACGATTTATGTATGATAAAAATAAATATACTTATAGAAAAATACAAGGAGTTGACGAATTATGACTCAAGATACAAGTTGGGATTTTACGTTAGCAAACTATGATGCTGTCTGGGCATTTATGGTGCAGCTTGGTTTGCTATTAACCTTTTTGATGGCGGGAAATATTTTACGCCGTAAGATTGCTGTGTTAAGAAAAGCTCAGGTTCCTTCTGCACTATTGGGTGGCGTACTGTTATTGACTACAAATATAATATCAAAACGATTGGGACATATATTGATAGACAATCAGGTTATGCAGGTAGTTACTTATCATTGTCTGGCAATAGGTTTTGCTGCTATGAGTTTAAAATCAGAAAAGAGTAATCATAAGACAAATCCTGTACAGGTTATGGAATATGGCGCATTACAGGGTGCTACTTATATGTTGCAGGCTATGGTAGGACTAGGCATTACATTAGTGTTGTTCTTTTTGACTCGCGGTGGTAGTAAAGTTATTTCTTATATAGGCGGATTGCTGTTACCATTGGGATTTGGTCAGGGACCTGGAAATGCTATGAGCTGGGATATTAATTTTACAAATACACCTGCAACACAGTTTGCTGGAAATGGAAGCTTTGGTTTGTCTTTGGCTTCTATAGGATTCGTTGTGGCATCTGTGTTGGGTGTAGTTTACATTAATATTTATAAAAAGCGTGGAACACTTCATGTTCGTAAGGGAATACCTGTTGATGAGGCGATGTTTTATAATGTTTCAGAACGTCAAGAGATTCCGGATAATGAATCAGTAGATAAATTCTCATTGCAGATGGGATTTGTGGTATTGGCATATGCGATTTCATTTGGATTTATGTGTTTCTTAGGAAGTTTATCTGATTTTGCAAATAATATAGCATGGGGATTTAACTTCTTATGGGCTTCTTTGGCAGCGATGGTGATTAAATTTGTTGTAAAGCATTTGCATAGAACAGATTTAATGACTCGTGAATATATCAACAATTATCAAATGGATAGAATTTCAGGATTTGCCTTTGACCTTATGATTGTAGCTGGTGTGACAGCTATTAGAATTGATGATGTTAAGAATTATGTACTTCCAATCGTTTTATTAACGGTTACAGGTGCATTAGTTACTTATGTTTATGTTCGTAAGGTTGCAAAGGAATGTTTCAAAGGCTTTGAACACGAATTCTTTTTGATGAGCTTTGGTACTATGACTGGTACAGCATCTAATGGTATGATTATGATGAAGGAAATTGATCCTGGACTTAAGACACCGACAGCCAGCTTGTATATTCTTTCGAATTTTCCGGCTATGGCTATGATTGCACCATTGTTATTTACTCTTGG
>JBGVNF010000044.1:0-50180 GCA_045125245.1 Lachnospiraceae bacterium | reverse complement strand
ACTCCGTGAACTAGGATACCCTACATTCACAGAGTTCTATTTGAAAATATGTGAAAACTAAAGAACCGCCGTATACCGAACGGTACGTACGGTGGTGTGGGAGGTCGGTAGATAAAATAATTATCTACCTCCTACCCGATTAAAAAACCTTGACTTGGATATAATAATACTATATAATATAAGTACGAAAAAACATACGATTTTTTGTACGAAAAGGAGTGTTTGGTATGTTAGCTGTAAAAAGTATGGATGTTAGAGAAAATTTTAAAAGTTTATGTGATAAGGTTTTCAATGGTGAGACATTGATTATATCAAGACCTAAAAATGAAAATGTTGTGATGTTATCTGAATCTGAATATAATGAAATTATGAGATTCAAAAAAAATGCGGATTACCTTGCTATGATAGATAAATCTATTGCAGAGGCAGAGGCGGGAGGTCATATTGTAAAAAATATTGCTGAATTGGAGGCATATGAATAAATGAATATAATATTCACACCTACTGCATGGGAGCAATATCTTGAATGGCAGAAAGAAGATAAAAAAGTCGTAAAACGAATTAACGAACTTATTAAAGACATAGATCGTAATGGACTTTTAAACGGTATCGGAAAACCAGAACCATTAAAGCATCGTAAGGTGTGCAGCAGACGCATTACTGATGAACATAGATTGGTGTATAATATGGATGGTAATCATAATCTGATTATTTATGCATGCAAATATCATTATGAAGATTAATGTTATAGAACAAGTCCGCATCTGTTATATAGATGCGGACTTGTTCACTTTATTCTACTAATGTATCAAGTTCATCAACCAACTGTCCAAACAATTCAAATGCAGAATCTGTAAGGTGTCCTCTAAAGCCCAAGTATTGCATGGGTCTACATCGGCGCGTTTTAAAAATTCACTCATTAAATAAGCCTCCTAAAATTACAATTTCTTATTAAAGATAATACACTAAAAGGGGAAACGTTAAAAGGTGGAAAATGTAAAACTTATTATATGTGTAAAAGCAAATGAATTTATATTAAAAAAAAGAAAATTTATATGGAATAAAATAACACGGTAATATAATATGGAGATAGAGTGGATAAAAGTATTGAAACAATAAAATACAAGCCAAAAAGGCAGAAAAGATGAGAAAATGAAGAACAAAATTTTAAAGAAAATCGTCGCTGTTATAGCTGCAGTAGCTATGGTGGCGGGAGTAATTTATGTATTGCCAGCTGAAAAAGCAAAGGCGGCCCCTTCAGAAGTATATTTAGTAGGCGCGTTAAATAATTGGAATGCGGATGATCCAATTGTAATGGAGCAGGATGGAAATATATGGACATATACGCATAATGTTGAAGCTGCACAAGACATTGAATTTAAGGTATTGGTCGGCGGAAAAGGCTGGGGAAATGATAAGAATGCAGAGGCAGTTAAGGCACTTGTTGATGTATTAAATGCAGGTGGCAATGATAAAAATATGAAGGTTGTCTGTACACAGGCAGGTACAGTTAACTTCGAAGTAACATTTGGTGATGATGGATCAATTCAGAAAGTTAAAGCATCAGGTACGGCTGTAAAGGATTTAAGCGAATATTATATAGTAGGTGATGACAAACTTTGTAATCCAAGTTGGGGAGATAATGATTTTGCAGGAGCCAGACAGCTTGTGGAAGTATCAGATGGTGTATGGTCTTGTACTATTGAAGATGTAGCAGCTGGTATGAGATATTATAATTTGATTCAGTTTAAGAGCTGGGATTATAAGAAAAAAGATTCCTCTTTTGAACTTGCAAAGACATCAGATGTAACTTTTACATACATAGAGGAGACAGGTGAACTTGAGATAACATCTGTTCCAAAGGAACTTCCAGATGAATATTATTTAGTTGGAGATGAAGGCCTCTGTGGTGCTAACTGGGGTGGAGAAAATTTTGCAGGTGCAAAATCATTAGTTGAAACATCTACAGGTGTATGGACATATACAGTAAAGGATGTAGAAGTTGGAAAATATAATTATAACGTGATTCAGCTAAAGAGCTGGGATAATATATTAAAGAATTCTTCGGTAGAAGTAGAAGTTAAGTCGGATGTAATATTTACATATACAAAGGAAACAGGCAATGTCGAAGTGACAGTTGTTCCAGTGGAAATGGAAACGGAGACAGCAACAGAAGAAAAACCAACAACAGAGAAAGAAACAACAACAGAGAAAGAAATAACAACAGAGAAAGAAACAACAACAGAGGAAGAGACAACAACTAAGACAGAGACAACAACAGAGGAAGAAACAACAACTAAGGAAGAGACAACAACAGAGGAAGAAACAACAGTTTCATCATCAGATGCAGTTCATGTTGCAGGAGACGAGGCTTTTACAGGCAAAAATTGGTCTACAACAGATAATGCTATGAAAGATAATGGTGATGGTACATATACTTTAACATTTGAGAATGTAAATGCAGGTACGTATGGATTTAAAGTTGTAAATGGTGACAATTGGGGAGATGCTTATAACTTAGAAGGTCCTGCTAATGGCATGGGGGATGAAGCTCGAGTTACAGTAGAAAAAGATGGTTCAACAGTTATAATAGGTTTTGATGGTTCTAAGGCAACACTTAAGGTGATAGAACCTGCTACTGAAGAACCAAGTAATGATGAAACAACTGTAAGACCAGCAGAAACAACAGGTAGTAACGAATCAACAACAGAGGAAGAGACAACAACAAAGGAAGAAGTGACAACAGAGGAAGAGACAACAAAGAAGGCGGAGCCAACAACAAAAGAAGAAATGACAACAGAGGAAGAGACAACAGCTAAGGAAGAACCTACAACAGAGAAAACTACAGAAAAAGAGACAGAGAGTGTTATAAAACCATCTGAAATCACTAAAGAAGAAGGTAAGAATAGCGCTCCTGAAACAGTTAAGAAGGAAGAAATAGTAGAGCCAGAAAAGGTTGTAGATACAGCTGTAGAAAAGATGGAGAAGACAGATGATAAAACTGTAGAGGTTGTATCTCCAAAGCCTCAGACACTTACAAAGGAAATATTTGATACAATTAAGTCAGAAGGCAAGAACCTTACAGTAGGTGTAACAGATGCGGATAACAAATTACAGTATTCATGGACATTTAGCGATAAGGCTATAAATAATACAAATATGAATATTGATTTAACTATTACATTTGATGCTCCTAAGAAGGATGAAATTTCAAAACTTACTGGAAACAAAGAGGCTGCATATATTTCATTTGCTCATCATGGAGAACTTCCAGGACCAGCTACAATTAAGACATATGTGGGCGATAAGTATAAGAATGGCGATACAGTTTACTTATATTACTTCGATGAAGAAGCAAATAAGGTACTTATGGTAGGCGATAAGCCACTTACAGTAAAGGGCGGTTATGTAGAATATACAATTACTCACTGTTCAACATATTTCCTTATGGGAGAAAAGCTCGCAGGCGTAGCTAAGGATGTGAATTCTCTTGATGATGCGAATGTAAATGTAGCAGAAACAGAGACAGAAAGTAAGACAAATACTGATACTGGTAATACAGCAAAACCAGGCGATAATTCGAATGTAGTAATGTGGTGTGCATTATTATGTGTTATGGTAGGTATAGTTGTATTCTCTAGAAAAAAGCAGTTGATAGAAGAATAAATTTATTGTAGATATTATCTGCAATGAGTAAAATAAATGGGGTGTAACCGTAATGATATGATACCTCCTAAGTAGACAAGGTAAATAACCAAAATCTACTTAGGAGGTATTTTTATGTCCAAATCTAAACATACACCAGAATTCCGTGCAATGGTTGCACAGGAATATATAGACGGTGTAGGTTCTGCATATTACTTGGCGGATAAGTATCAAGTTAGTGAGACGACTGTACGAAAATGGGTAGCTTTATTTCGTGCGCATGGATTAAATGCTTTTGTTTCTCAGACTGGAAATAAAAGCTATACAAAAGAGTTTAAAATATCATGCGTAGAATCCGTTATTTCGGGTGCTGGCAGCTCTATTGAGATTGCGGCTCAAAATAATGTTTATCCTGCTGTTTTAGAATCATGGATAAAGTTGTATAATGCCAATAGAGAACTTAAGGATTATATACCTAAAAGGGAGGTCTATATGGCAGAAGCGAGAAGAAAAACAACCATTGAAGAACGTAAGGAAATCGTAAAATACTGTATCAAGCATAATTACAACTACAAGGAAACAGCTAGTATCTTTGATGTTTCATATAGTCAGGTTTATTCATGGGTAAAGAAATATGATACTTATGGAGAAGATGCCTTAACTGATAAACGTGGTCGTCATAAATCAGATGATGAAGTTGACGAATTAGAACGCCTCCGACGAGAAAATATCCGTTTAAAAAGACAGCTTGAAGAAAAGGATATGTTAGCTGAACTGTTAAAAAAAGTGCAAGAATTCGAAAGGATGTGAGGCTTGGGAAACTTCGCTACGATTCAAAGTTCATGGCGATAAAGTTTTTTTCTGAAACAAAACATTGGAGTATAAACTGGATGTGCAAACAACTAGAAATATCCAGAGCAGCTTATTATAAGTGGTTACACCGAGAAATCCCAGAGCAGGAGAAGGAAAATATTAAATTAGCTGAGCTTATAAAAGAGTACGATGAACGTTTTAATCACATATTAGGTTATCGACGAATGACATCATGGATTAACCATTTCAATCATACTAACTACAGTAAAAATCGAGTGCACCGAATTATGAAGAAACTTGATATTCATTCAGTGATCAGAAGAAAAAAGAGAAAATACACATCTTCAACCCCAGAGGCAGTTGCGGAAAATAAGTTGGGCAGAGATTTTTATTCAGCTACTCCAAATGAAAAATGGGCAACTGATGTGACGGAGTTTAAAATTCCTGGTGAGAAAAAGAAGTTATATTTAAGTGCTATTCTTGATTTATATGACAGATATCCTGTTGCATATGTTATTAGCACTAGAAATAATAATCAGCTTGTATTTAAAACCTTTGACAAAGCTCTTGCTGCAAATCCCGATGCTAAGCCACTATTTCATAGTGATAGAGGTTTTCAGTATACAAGTAAAGTTTTTCAAAAGAAACTCAAGGAACATAAGATGGAGCAATCTATGTCCAGAGTTGGTCATTGTATAGATAATGGTCCTACGGAAGGGTTCTGGGGTATCATAAAATCAGAAATGTATCAGATGTATAAAATAACAGATGAAGCCACATTAAGATTTGCTATAAAAGATTATATTAGATTCTACAGCGAAGAACGACCTCAAGATAGGTATTGTTGTAAAACACCGCTAGAAGTTAGAAACGAAGCACTATCTTCAGCAAAAACACAGGAATATCCTATTCCTAAAAATAAGCGAATTGAAAAATACAAAGCGAAATGGTGTGCATAGGAAAACGACCGCACAAATCAATTTTGTACGGTCGTTCATAAGCACATCATTTTAGATATTTATCTTGTCTACTTGACAAGGGGCATATCATAAGGTTACACCCTGTTATTGTATTAAATATAATGAAGTATTGGTTTGGTTGTATAGATTATTAAGAAGTAAATATGTTTTTGCTCTTAAAATAGATGGCGATTATAGTACATATAGAATTTAAAATTTCGCATTACGGAGGTCAAATATAGTAGTATCACAATGTGAATGGTATAAAACTATCAAATGATAGAAAAGTGCAATAAAAATAACGATAAGTAATAATATCAAAGTATTAGATAGGCGAAAAAATACTATAGAATGATAGTTTTGTTAAAAAGTTTGAATATCAAATATAAAAAATTTATATTTTGATATAAATAAATTTGAATATTTGGGTGGATATTGAAAAAATATAGGTTTGTGATAAAATGTTGATATGAGTTGCCTGAATGATGGCAGGCATAAAGGAGAATATTTGCCAAAGGGCAGAAAGGAAATGAAAAATATGAAGAAAAATATTTTTAAGAAAATTGTTGCTTCATTAGCTACAGTAGCTATGGCAGCAGGATTATTTACAGCAATGCCAGCTGAAGAAGTTAAGGCTGCTGATGTTGGAGGAGATAAGGCTGTATATATTGTTGGAAGTGATACAACATGGACACCAGCAGATGCTCCAAAAATGATAACAACGGACGGACAGACATTTACGTATGAGTTTACTGTTGCAAAAGCAAAAAAAATTGAATTTAAGTTATTAGTTGGTAAGACAGACTGGAGTGCACAGCGTAACGCAAAAGATAAATCGGTTGTATTAACAAATATTGCAGGCGGCGATAATTTTGAAATCGAATGTGGAAACGTTGGAAAAGTTACTATTACTGCTGTTTTTGAAGGTGCAACATTAAAGTCAATAAAGGCTGCAGGAAGTGCGTTAGGAGAGGTAAAAGCACTTGATGTTTATACTGTTAAAGGTACACTTCCAGGTATGGATTGGAATCCAAAGGGGGATGTAGGTTTAATGACAGAGAAAGATGGTGTTTTCTCGCTTTCGTTCAAGGATGTTGCTGCTAACGAGTATAAAATTAAAGTAGTTCAGGATGGTGCTAATTTTGAGTGGGCTAATCAGTTTACTAGTGATGATTTAGAAAAAGATGGTGATGGCAATAATGTATTAAAGTTAGAAAAGAAATCTGATGTAACAGTTTCTATCAACAAAGATACAAAGAAGGTTACAATTACAGCTACAGAGGTTCAGGAATCTTCAGGTGGAAACACAGAAGACGGCAAGACAGAAGACGGCAAGACAGAAGACGGTAAGACAGAAGACGGTAAGACAGAAGACGGTAAGACAGAAGATGGCAAGACAGAAGACGGCAAGACAGAAGAGAAGGGTGTTACTGTAGAAGTTACACTTGATCCTTCAATCAAGTGGGAAGAAGTTTACATTCATGCTTGGGGTGAAGGTTTTGAAACAAAGTGGCCAGGTGTTAAGATGACAGCTAAGGACGGCAAGTGGTATGCTACACTTGATACAAAGCTTGCAGAGTTAAGTTTTGTTATTAATGCAGGTAATGGTAAAGAGCAGACAGCTAACATTGAAAAAGTATCTACAAAGAATGCTAAGATTACAGTTACAGCAGAAAAGAATGAAAAGGGTCATTTCGTTGCTTCAGCTGGCACAGTAGCAGGTGGCGGTTCAGCAAAACCTGGTGATAGTGCTCCAGTAGCTATTATGTTGGCAGTAGCTGCAGTAGCTGCAGGTATGGTAGTTGCTTCTAAGAAGAAGACAATTTGCGAATAATTAATTAGATTTTCACAATACCATCATAAATAGAATAATGAATGTGGCAGGTGTTAACCTGTCACATTTTTTGTGCAAATGGCACATAAAAATATAAGCTTATATATGAAAATTAGCAAAAATTTATATAAAAATACACTTTGCTATTGTAAAGTTATAAAAAAGGGTTTATAATCATTACATAATCTGGGAAGAAACCCATACTAAAATAATATTTTAAGAGAGGTGTAGAGTAATGAAGAAATTATTCAAGAAAATCGCTACAGTAGTAGCAGCAGTAGCTATGGTAACAGCTATGACAACAACAGCTTTTGCAGCAGATGAGGTAGTACGTGTTGCAGGTGCTCCAGAGTTAAACGGAGTTGGTTGGGAACCAAAGGACGCACCAAAGATGACTGCTAAGGGTGATGGTACATATGAGATTACATTTGATAATGTAAAGGCTGGTGAGCATTCGTTTAAGGTAGTTAAGGGTGACTCTTGGGGCGATGCTTATAACCTTGAAGGAACAGCTAACTCAGTAGGTGATGATGCTAAGGTTAAGGTTGAGAAGGATGGTTCTTCTGTAACAATTACATTTGATGGAACAAAGGCAGCTGTAACAGTTAAGGAAGGTGCTCCAGCAGATAAGCCAGCAGATAAGCCAGCTGACAAGCCAGCAGATACTCCAGATACAGGTGATTCTACAGCAGTTGTAGCTATGGCAGCAGTAGCAGCAGTAGCAGGTGCTTTAGTAGTAGCTTCTAGAAGACAGACAGCTAACAACTAATTTTAGTTTATACTAATATGTACATTAAGCCATGACAGGTAACTGTCGTGGCTTTTTTGTCATATAGAAAGTTCTCAATGAGAACTTTCTATATGACAAAAAACGCTCCGCTAAGGATGTACTTCATTTTAAATAATTGATTGACGAATAGTATTTATAGTGATAATATACTCGTATAGACGTCTGAATGGATTTGGGATATACGTATTAACGTAAATAGGGAGAGGGCCATGCTATCTAAGTCATTAGGTGTACAAGGAGAACATGTCCATGAAAAAAGAATCAGAGGTTCTAAAGGAACTAGTTAACAAGAAACACATTTTACAGTGGCATCCTGCTTTTTATGCAGGTATACAGATTGAATTTGAAGCTGAAGCTGATAAGCTTACGTTTATAAGAGAATATCCTCTTGCCACAAGGCCTATACTCATTGATGTGCTGATTATTAAAAAAAATACGGAAGACAAGATTAAGAAAAATATTGGACGGATATTTAGAAAGCATAATATTGTAGAGTATAAAAGTCCTAGAGATTATCTAAGTATTGATGATTTCTATAAGGTGTATGCGTATACGTGTTATTATATATTTTCATCTAAAAGAGTGAATAGTATACCAGCGGATGAAGTAACTATAACATTTGTATCATTTAGATATCCAAATAAGATGCTAGAGCTTCTTAAGAAGGATAGAGAATTGGAGGTTAAGAAGGTGGATAAAGGTATCTATTACCTCTTAGGCGATTCATTCCCCATACAGCTTATAGTTACAAAGAAATTGTCGCGGGAAAATAATTTTTGGCTTAGCTGCTTGACCAATGATTTGAAGGGGCGTAGTATAATAGATAAGATATCATCGGAATATAGGAAGCATCGAAGGAATGAGTTATATAAATCTGTTATGAATATCATAGTAAGAGCAAATAAGGAACAGTTTGAGGAGGGAAAAAGTATGTGTGAGGCTATTTTGGAATTGTTTCAGGATGAAGTAGATATAGCGACAAAAAAGGCAAGAGAGGAAGGACTAAGTGAGGGTATAGAACAAGGTAAGGAACAAGGTATGACATTAGCGATTATTACAGTTCTCCGTAAGAAGGGTGATGTTCCTATGTCTTTGAAAGAAAAGATAAATAAAGAAAAGAATGTAGATGTAATGGAGTCTTGGTTAGAGCTTACCACAGAAGTATCATCTATAGAAGAGTTTGAGGAAAAAATGTATTAGTGATACACCGAAGGAGTAGCTTATGATTATCAGTGAAAGAATATTTAAAATTCTTAAAGAGAAAAATATGTCGCAGGGAGCCTTTGCGAAGCGGGTTGGTTTGGCTAGCAGTACAGTTAGTGATTGGAAAACAAAAAAGACTAACCCCTCAGCAGACAAAATTATGGATATTTGTATGGTACTAGAGGTGACACCAGAGCAATTATTGACTGGTAAGGGCGTGGATGAAGACTGTGTAGATAATAAAGTTGAAAATTCGAAAACAGAAACAAGGATAACGAAAGAAGATATTTGTATCATAGAAGATATTCGTTCTATGAAGGATGCACAGAGAAAACGTCTTATGAAATATATAGAGGCATTGAAACAGTTGGAAGAATTGGAAGAACTTAAGTAGTTAGAATACTTATGCTTAGCCCCTGAAAACTAGTATATTACTATGTTTTCGGGGGTTTTTATATCAAATTTTTTATAGGTTTATTTTGACTACAAAAAACTGATATGAAAAATAAATTTGTTATATATATCTAAAAAAAACAATATGGTAAAATAGTATTAATTGGGTGGGCTATGCTCATCGTAAAAAAAGAAAGGAGACGAATTTAATGAAAAGAAGAGTTCGTGCAATGTTCCTTGCTTTACTTATGGTATTTTCTACTATTTTTACAGTAGTTACACCAGAAGAAGTTAAGGCAGATGGAAAGAAGACGATCATCATCCATTATAACAGAGAAGATGGTAACTATGATGGATGGGACGTATGGAATTGGCCAAAGGATGGCGACGGCGAAGCTACACCATTCTCTTACAGTGACGATTGGGGTAAGGTTTGTGTTATCCAGAAGGCAGGAGATTTCTCAGAGTTAGGATTTATTATCCGTACAGCAGACTGGACAAAGGATTTTGAAAGTGACCAGTTTATTGCTCTTACAGGCGATGTAACAGAGGTATGGGTTAATTCTGGCGTAGAGGGATATAAGACAGAAGCTCCAGAAGGTGCTACACCATTTGATATGAGTCAGTTAGTTGGCGGTGGTGGAAGTGGCGATAAGCAACCAGAGGCACAGGCACCATCTGAAGGACAGATTCAGGTTAACCTTCATTATCACAGATTTGACCAGAATTATACAGGATGGAATCTTTGGTTCTGGCCAGAAGGTGGCGAAGGTTCAGGTAATGCATTTACAGGTGAAGATGATTACGGTAAGGTTATTTCTTACAATGTAGATGCTTCAGCAGGTAAGCTTGGTTTCATCGTTAGATTAAACGAGTGGGAAGCTAAGGACGTAGACGCTGATAGATACATCGATTTATCTAAGGCAGTTGACGGTAAGCTTGATGTATGGGTTATCCAGGCAGACCCTAACCTCTATTTCAATAAGGATGATGCAGATTTATCACCTAAGATGCTTAGCGCTTCACTTACAACAGCTAAGAGAATCGCAGTAAAGGTAACTGTTCCTGTTAATACAGAATCTACAGAAGCTTTATCTATGTTCAAGGTTGTTGACCAGAACGGTAAAGAGTATGAGATTATGAATCTCTTCAGTGAGGAAGCTACATCTCCAGAATTCAACATTAATATGAAGCAGCCACTTGACCTTAACAATACATATAAGATTGTTTCAACTGAGTACGGAGAGAAGGGTCTTTCATACGGTGGCGTATACAGTTCAGAAGATTTTGATAACGCTTTCTATTATGAAGGTGATGATTTAGGTGCTGTATATACAAAGGATAGCACAACATTTAAGGTTTGGGCACCATTTGCGGCAGCTATTAAGCTTAACTTATACAAGGAAGGCTTAGAAGGCGAGGCTTATGAAGTTAAGGATATGACTAAGGGCGAGAAGGGCGTTTGGTCAGTAAAAGTTGATGGTGACTTAAATGGTGTATATTACACATATTCAGTAACAAATAATGAAATTACTAGCGAGGTGGTTGACCTTTACGCTAGAACAACAGGTGCTAACGGTAAGAGAGGTATGGTTATCGATCTTGCTAAGACTAACCCAGAGAATTGGGATAAGGACGTTAGACCAGAGCTTTTAAGAGCTACAGATTCTATTATTTACGAGATGCACGTAAGAGATTTCACAATTGATGAGAGCTCAGGTGTTAAGAATAAAGGTAAGTACCTTGGCCTTGTTGAAAAGGGTACAAAGAACAGCGCAGGCGTTTCTACAGGTCTTGATCACATCGTTGATTTAGGTGTTACACATGTACAGCTTATCCCTGTATATGATTACTCACCAAACTCAGTAGATGAGACAAAGCTTGACAAACCACAGTTCAACTGGGGTTATGATCCATATAACTACAATGCTCCAGAAGGCTCATACTCAACAGATCCATTTAATGGTGAGGTTCGTGTAAATGAGTTTAAGCAGATGGTTCAGGGATTCCATAGCAGCGGTCTCCGTGTTATCATGGACGTTGTTTACAATCATACAGCAGAGAGTGCAAACTCTTATATGAACTTAACAGTTCCAGGTTACTACTACAGAATGAAAGAGGATGGCTCATTCTCAAATGGTTCTGGTTGTGGTAACGAAGTTGCTTCAGAGAGATCAATGGTTAGAAAGTATATCGTTGACTCAGTTAAGTACTGGGCTTCAGAATATCACCTTGATGGTTTCAGATTTGACTTAATGGCTCTTATCGATATGGAGACAATTAAGCAGGTTAGAACAGAGCTTGATAAGATTGATCCTTCAATCATCATCCTCGGTGAAGGTTGGACAGGTGGTGGCTCATTACTTGGAGCTTACGATCAGTCATTAAAGAAGAACACATACAGATTTGAAGATATGCAGGTTGCTGCATTCTCAGATGATATCCGTGATGGTATCAAGGGTAGCGTATTTGGAGATACAGATACAGGTTTCGCATCAGGTAAGCTTGGACAGGAAGAAAGAATTAAGTCTGGTGTAATCGCAGCTACAAAGTATCCTGGAATTTCATGGGCTGACACACATACAGATATTTGCTCACCATGGGCAGCTTCACCAGAACAGGTAATCAACTATGTATCTGCTCATGACAACTTAACACTTTGGGATAAGATAGCATTATCAAATAAGGATGATTCAGAAGAAGATAAGATTAAGGTTAACCTTTTAAGCGCAAGTATTGTTTACACAGCACAGGGTATTCCATTTATGCTTTCAGGTGAGGAAATGCTTCGTTCAAAGGATGGAGATCATAACAGCTATAAGTCATCAGATGCAATCAACTCAATTAAGTGGGATAACTTCACAAATACAGAAGTTTACGAGTACTATAAGGGTCTCATCCAGTTCAGAAAGAACCATGCAGGTCTTCGTATGACAACTACAGAAGATGTATCTAAGTATCTTAAGTTTATCGATACACCATCACAGGTTGTTGGTTTCACAATCGATGGTGCAGCTGAAGGCGAAGTTGCAGATCAGTTACTTATCATCTACAACGCTAGCAAGGAAGCTAAGGAAGTTACAATTCCAGAAGGTACATGGAACGTATGTATCAAGGATAACAAGGCTGGTATCGCAGTTATCGAGACAGTTTCAGGTGGTAAGATTTCTGTAAGTCCTATCTCTACATTAGCTCTTGTACAGGGTGAAACAGAGGATGCAAATGCAGTTGGTAGCACAACAACAACAACTCCAGACGCTTCTACTGATTCTAATGATTCAAAGGATGAGAAGTCAGGTAACTTCTTCAAGGATAACCTTGTAATTATCCTCGTAGTTGCTGCAGTTGCAGTAGTTGCAATCATCGCAGTAGTTGCTAAGAAGTCTGGTAAGAAGTCTAGCACTTCAGCAGTTGATGCAGAGGTTAATAAGATTTTAGGTGAGAGTGCAGCAGCACCAGCTCCAGCTCCAGCAGCTGAGCCAGTTGTAGAAGCAGCTCCAGCTCCAGAATCACCTGTAGCAGAATCACCTAATACAGATGACACTACAGTATAAATAAAAAATACACATTGGAAGTTGAATTAAGATAAGTTAACTTCGAATCTTCCTATATTTTTAATGGCAGTTCTATGAACTGCCATTTTTTTAATGATTCCAGTAGTAAATCCCGTATTAATATGATAAAATCTTTATGTATGTGCAAAATTAATACATAAAGGAGAGTTGATATGTTACCGTATATATATATATTTGGTTATCCATTACCTATGTATGGATTATTGGCTATTATAGGATTTGTATTAGCTGTTTTAGTTGCTATGAGTCTTGCAAAAAGATATGTCTTGCCACCTTCAGATGTTGGATTTGCCAGCTTTTATTGTGCTATAGGTATAGTGGTGGGAGCGAAGCTTATGTATTTTATAACGATGCTTCCAAAGTTTATTAAACATTTTGATGTATTTTTAAAGAATCCTTGGGCAGTGCTTATATATGTGTTTGCAGGATTTGTGTTCTATGGAGGACTTATAGGTGGTGCTATCGGTGTTATTATCTACTGTAAGCAGTTTTGTATTCCTCTTAAGCCGTTTATGAATGTGGCAGCACCTGCTATTCCTCTTATGCATGGAATAGGAAGAATTGGATGTCTCTGTGCGGGATGTTGCTATGGTATGAAGTATGACGGACCATTTGCTATCACTTATCCATGCAATGAGATGACTATGGGAATGTGTGGCGTGTCTAGATTTCCGACTCAGCTAGTGGAGACTGTTGTAAATCTTATATTGGCAGTATGTCTTTACTTTTTCGTGAGAAAAGGTGTAAAAAAGGACGGACAACCTATAGGAATATATCTTGTGGTATACAGTATTATGAGATTTTTACTTGAGTTCGCAAGAGGTGACGAGATAAGAGGTGGCATACTCAGTTTATCTACATCTCAGTGGATAAGCTTGATACTTCTTCCCCTTGGAATTTATCTTATCTTTAGAAAAGATAGAGTTGACAGAAAGGTAGAAAGTGAATATACTGAATAATGGTGGCTTAAGGTAAGAAAAGGAGAGAGGGTACCTAGGATGAACAAGTTTTTAATTATAGGCAAGTCTAATAGTGGGAAGTCATGCCTGATGGATGAATTACTGGAGAAGAACGGGCTAAGACCGGTTGGTTTTAGAATGCATAGCATAGTATTTGAGAATGAATTTAAGGGATATTATATGAGCTCTATTAAGAATGTGGAAGGATATCACAATAATGTGCCTATTCAGACAGTTCTTAAGAGTAAGCACAGAATAAATCTTACAGAGGTTTATGATACATTTGGTGTACTTTGTCTTTCTGATGTGCTTAAGATGAAGAAAAAAGAATACGACTGTATTATATTAGACGAGCTTGGAAGAGGTGAGTACCAGTCTCCAGAATTTATGGAGAAGATTAGAGAGATTCTTGAGCTGGATGTGAATGTATTCATTCTTATGAAGACAGTTAATAATGAATTTACAAGCGAGCTTCGTAAGAGAAGAGACCTTATTATCTACGATATGGATAATATGTCACAGGATGAGATATATTTAAGCATTGAGTCGAAGCTTGGTAAATAATAATATAATCAAGTGATTGACACATAAGAGCTTAAGTGTTATATTGAAAAAGAGAAATTAAATATTAAGATAATGTGTAGAGGTCGCGTATTTTAAGAGTACACATAAGGATGCAAACAGTAGCAGAAGATATATGTGAAAAGGAAAATACGCCGAAAGATTGATAAGACTGTTATTATTATTCTTGGGCATAGAGTTAAGAGCTCTATGACTGTCATTTGTAGTTAAGAGAGAATGCAAATGTTGAGCTATCATGAATCTTTTGTTACGATATTCATGAGCTGACCTTTGCGGTCAGCTTTTCTTTACATTATCTTCAATCAAAAGGAGGAAAAATTTATGTCAATTTTTACAGGAGCTGGTGTTGCTATCGTTACACCTATGAATCAGGACGGTTCAGTTAATTATGAAGTGTTTGGAAACATTGTAGAGGATCAGATTGCAGGTGGTACTGATTGTATCATCGTATGTGGTACTACAGGTGAGGCTTCAACTCTTTCACACGAGGAGCATCTTGAGTGTATCAAATTTGTAGTAGACAAAGTTAATAAGAGAATTCCAGTAGTAGCAGGAACAGGCTCTAACTGTACAGAGACAGCTATTTATCTTTCAAAGGAAGCTGAGAAGTACGGAGTAGACGGTTTACTTGTTGTTACACCATATTATAATAAAGCTACACAGAAGGGCCTTGTAGCTCATTATAAGGCTATTTCAGATGCTGTTAATGTTCCTATTATTTTATATAATGTTCCAAGTAGAACAGGCGGATGTAATATTTTACCAGAAACAGTTATGGCTATCTGCGATGTATGTCCAAATGTAGTGGCTATAAAGGAAGCTTCAGGTAATATTTCACAGGTTGCTAAGCTTGCATCATTGGCAAAGGGAAGAATTGATATTTACTCAGGTAATGACGACCAGATAGTTCCACTTTTATCACTTGGCGGAAAGGGTGTTATCTCAGTTTTATCAAATGTTGCTCCTAAGCAGACACATGATATCGTAGCTGAGTATCTTGCTGGTAACGTGGAGAAGAGCTGTCAGTTACAGCTTGATGCAATCGAGCTTGTAGAAGCTTTATTCTGTGAGGTTAATCCTATCCCAGTTAAGGCAGCTATGAATCTTCAGGGTAAGAATGTAGGAACACTTCGTATGCCACTTACTGATATGGAAGAGAAGAATGTGGAGAGACTTGCAGCAGCTATGCGTAAGTATGGAATCTTAGATTAATGGATTACGGGCAAAGGCCCTATGATTAAGAAAGAACAGGTAGAAAAAATGGTTAATATAATAATGGTAGGTTGTAACGGCAAAATGGGCCGTGTTATAACTAATATTGTAAATGATGATGCAGAAGCTACAATCGTAGCTGGAGTAGACGTATTTGATGATGGTCATAACGCATATCCTGTATATAAGAATATTGAGTTGGTTCAGGAAGATGCAGATGTTATCATCGATTTCTCAAATCCAGCATCACTTAAATCTATATTGGAATATTCTATAAGAACACAGGTACCAGCAGTTTTATGTTCAACAGGTTATTCTAAGGAAGAGATAGCTAAAATCGACGAAGCTGCAACTAAGGTGGCAATTCTTCGTTCAGGAAATATGTCTCTTGGTATCAACACTATGGCTAAGGTTATGAAGGCTGTGACAAAGGTGCTTACAGATGCAGGATTTGATGTGGAGATAGTTGAAAAACATCACAATCAGAAGATTGATGCTCCAAGTGGAACAGCTCTTATGCTTGCAGATGCTGTAAATGAGCAGCTTAATAACGAGTATGAGTATTGCTATGATAGAAGTCAGATTAGAGAGAAGCGTCCACAGAAGCAGATTGGTATCAGCGCTGTAAGAGGCGGTTCAATCGTTGGTGAACATGAGATTATTTTTGCTGGAACAGATGAGGTGCTTGAGTTTAAGCATACAGCATATTCGAAGGCTATATTTGCTAAGGGTGCAGTACAGGCTGCGAAGTTCTTAAAGGGACAGAATGTAGGTATGTACTCTATGAAGGATGTAATCGGTGAATAAAGTTATCGTTTAAAAAATCATTTATAGAATTATAATTTATTAGAATTATAGTAATAAAAATGTATAAAAAAAGTCTCCTTTGTTAATAAATATAGGTAGTAAATTAATTACTAAATATATCAAAGGAGACTATTATTATGGGTAAATTTAAGAGAATGTCTTTGGTTTTATTGGTTGTAGGCGTATTAGCCGTAGCAGCAGGCTGTTCTTGTAGCGCTGACACAGAGATGGGTACAGAAACAACAAGCAACAGAACAACAACTGATAGAGTAACAACTGACAGACAGACATCTAATGACACAAATGGTAACAATACTATCAATGGTACTACAGACAATGGTACTACAGGAACAGGTCTTATCGATGAAATCGGAAGTGATCTTAAGGATAGTATTACTGAAACAACTAGCGGCAATGATGCTGGTCGTAATGGGATGAGATAGTTTTACTAATTTAAGATATTATCTATATTTAGTGAAATGTTAGCTATACAGCTTTAGCCTACGGTATTTAATATGCCGTCGGCTATGGCCTGTGCTATATCATAGAATTCGGCATCGAATTTTTCGTTGTCGGCATCATTGTTTATAAAGCCTGCTTCCACTAGGACAGCAGGCATTTTTGTACGCTTAAGAACTACAAGATTTGGTCGTTCGATAACACCATTTACATCAAAGCCTAGGTTTCCTAATTCGTTGTTGATATTTCTGGCTAATGTGGATTTGATTCCTTGATCATTGAAGACAAGAGTTTCTACACCGGTTCTAGTATTTGGTGTGGGTACTGCATTTCTATGAATTGATACAAATAAATCTGCGTTTGCATTATTTCCCATAGTAGCTTTTTCAAAAGGAGTGTTATATACATCTTCAGTTCTTGTGTATGCCACATCGATACCATTATCTGCAAGTATTTGTCCTACGGCTAATGCAAGGTTTAAATTGTCGTCTTTTTCATTTCTTCCTTTGTAGGTAGCGCCGAAATCTTCGCCGCCATGTCCTGGGTCTATAACTATTTTATATGCCATATGCACCTGATTTTAAGTTTTATATTATTATATGCGAGGATATTGAATTGGGTTAATGTAAAAGACTTACCGTTAATGTGTAATTAACAGTAAGTCTTTATTTTCGTTTAGGAATGTTAGTGTATATATTTAGTCATCATATTTGGTATTTATTACGTGCTGTATCATCTTGTTTACATCAGAGTTAGCATTTATCGCTGTAATATTTACATCTGGATATTTATTCTTAAATACTACGAATACTTCATGAGCAAAGCCTTGTCCTATCATAGGTACTTCAGAGAAGTCAAGAATAATGTCGCCAAACTGCTCCATTCTGTAGACAAGTCTTCTTGCAAGAGAACGAGCTACAGGATAGCCACCATGGCAAATCTCACGGATAGGAATAATAGTCTTTGAGAAACCTTCATTGTCTGATGAGAATTCATCAAATATTTCATTCATCTTTCTTGTAGAGAAGTTAGAAAGCTCCATCCATACGGTAGTGCCGTAGCCGCTTATTTTGTTGGCATAAGATTCAAGATATGCCTTTAAAGATGCATCAGCACTTTGCATACCGTGATAGAATACCTGATTATCTGAACAGATAGCGAAGTAATCAAGCATCTTTGATACGAAGAAAATTCCTTCTCCAGTGTGAAGATACTTGGCTATGGTTAGCTTACCCTTATGAAGCTCAAGGATTATATCTCTTGTGCTTATGTCAATATTCTTTTCTTTTTTTACATAATCCTTGATACGTTGGAAGATACCTTCCCCTGTATCAGCGATTATGATGTCAGTATATAGATAGCTGGTTCTTATCTTACATATTACCTTGTCAGCGCCGGAGTGTTCCAAAGCATTGTTCATAATTTCCACAAATACATAAGGCCAGATTTTCTTCGCTGATTCAGAAAAATCTTTTATAACAGGTGCTAATATTTCACCATATATTTCATGCTCTTCAAAATTTTCATTGGCTATATCATAGATATATTCATATTCAGTCCAAGTAAGGTCATATCCACAGGCTCTCTCATCATCCTTGCGGATAATGTTTTGGTCTATAAGCTCTTTGATATATCTTCTTATGCTTGTGGCAGTAAGGGAATATTTCTTTATAAGTTTTTGGATAAATTCTGCATCATCATTATTGATAAGCTCCATGAGATTATGTTGTATTTTGTCACGTTTTTCTTTAGTGAAAGACATAGGTTACCTCCTCGTATAATATGTTTATATGCGTTAGTGTTATATTTAATTATATCTAAACTATAATAAAACGAACTTAAACTATATACAAATATAATACAATTTTAAGAAGAGAAATGCAACCTGTAAAACCATAATATTAAAGTGAAAAATACAAATATCCCATTGAATAGTTATATAAAATTAGATAAAATATCCCTAGTACTACAATAGTTTTGTAATCAATTATATGTATAAGAGTAATAGGAAGTATTGTCGTTAGCTGGAAGATTGGCATTGGCTGAAGTAGCTGCTGTATCTTTTTTTGAAGCAAACACATTAACCATAACAATGATTAATATGATAGTAAGGATGATTAATATAGCGGTGTAGATTAATTCTTTTAGCTGCATCACATAAATCTTTGGATTGTCGTCTTGATTCATAGATTCTCCTATCGGGCATAAGCCTTGAACATAAGTCTTATTTATATATATTATTCAAGGAAGATTTTTTTATGAGTAGTTTATTGTACATATAAAAGATTAATATAGATTAAGGAAAATATAGATTGTTAAAAAGAGGAGGTAGCAAAATGTTACGCTTTATTCTAGGAGCTAGTGGAGTAGGAAAAACCACATACATATATGATGAGATAATTAATGATTCTATAAAAAATATGGACAAGCAGTATATTCTTCTTGTACCAGATCAGTTTACTATGGAGACACAGAAGGACATAGTAAATAGACATCCTAATAATGGAACTATGAATATAGATATACTAAGCTTTACAAGGCTTGCATTTAGAGTGTTTGAAGAACTAGGTATCAGTAAGATGTCTATTTTAGATGATACGGGAAAGACACTTCTGCTTCGTCATGCCATAGAAAAAAGTAAGGATAAGCTTAAACTATTTTCTGATAAATATAAGTATTTTGGATTTGTGGAGGAGATGAAATCTTCCATATCAGAGCTTTATCAGTATGGTATTTCTTCAGAACAGCTGGAAAAGGCTATAGAGGATACTAAAGACCATAAGACAACCTCTATGAAGCTATATGATATTAAGATTATATATGAAGCTTTTAAGGAAGAGGTTAAAAGTATTAGTGATGAGAATAATACTTATATTACAAAGGAAGAGGTGCTATCTAAGCTCTGTGAGGTTATAGGAAGCTCGAAGATAGTTAAGGATAGCATTATATATTTAGATGGATTTACTGGTTTTACGCCTGTTCAGAATAGATTGCTAGGGCTACTTATGGAGTGCGCTAGTCAGGTTAATATGGCTGTTACATTGCCAAAGGAGGATTGCGTAGGTTTAACTAGTACGGGCTTTGTGGATATAAAAGACCATGAGCTATTTGCTATGTCGAAGAAAACTATTAATTCTCTTATGTCTATAGGGGCAGATAGAAATATAACGACAGCTGAACCTGTGATATTAGATGGTAAGTCAGGCTCTAGATTTGATGGAAAAGAGGTACTTTCGCATATTGAAAGTAATATTTTTAGATTTGTTAATAGTGATAAAAAAACTATAGATGATAGCTTTCAGGTGTATGTGGCAGAGAATCCTATGTCTGAGACTTCCTTTGTGGCAGAAAAGATAAGCGAGCTTGTAAGAAAGTCAAAGGGCGAGCTTAAATATAGAGATATAGCTGTTGTGACTGGTGACTTAGAAGGTATGAAGCGCAATATAGAAAAGGCGTTTAACCAAGTAGATATTCCGTTTTTTATGGACAATAAAAGAACTCTTATAACAAATCCTTTTGTAAATATTATCAGAGCTATACTTAGAATTGTAGCTGAGGATTTTAGTTATGAAAGTGTATTTTCATATATAAAAAATTGTATGAGTCCTATATCCTACGAGGATGGGGATATATTTGAAAATTATGTAATCGGATGTGGAATAAAAGGTAAAAAAGCATATGCCAATCCATTTTCGCGAAAGTACAGAGGTCTTGCAGACGAGGAATTAGCTAAGTGCGAGGAGATAAGAATTAGGCTTATGGAAGCATTGTCTGATTTTACAGACAGAGATTTTCCTAATATGACCGTAGCTGATATAACAGAGGCTATACGTGAATTTGTGACAAAACATGAGCTTGAGAAGGCATTGGCTGAGTACGAGGAGCGATTTAAGGAGGAGGGCAAGTTTTCACTTGCGGCTGAATATAGTCAGACCTACAAGCTAGTGATGGAATTATTTGACAAGCTTGTAAGCCTTCTTGGTGAGGAGAAGATTTCCTTAAAAGAATATAGAAGATTATTAGATGATGGCTTTGATGAGATTAAGGTTGGTATCATTCCACTTGTAATGGACCAGGTGGTAGTAGGTGATATTCAGAGAACTAGACTTAATCATATTAAGGTTTTGTTTGTAATAGGTGTAAATGATGGTATCATACCAGCAAAAAATGGTAAACCAGGACTTTTATCAAGCAGTGACAGAACTGTTCTTAAAAATCTTAATATGGAGCTATCACCTACAGTTAGAGAGCAGGCATTTATAGAGAAGTTTTATCTGTATCTTAATCTTACAAAGGCTTCAGATAAGCTTATTATGACTTATGCAACTAGTGCAGCTGATGGCTCGCCTCTACGCCCTTCTTATCTATTAGGTGTTCTAAAGGATATGTTTACAGATTATAAGGAATATAGTGCCAAGGAGAGTATGAAGGCTTCTGTATTATCTAAGCAGGGAGCTTTTGACAGAATGGCAAAAAGTATATGTGAGTACGGTGAGACATCTTTAGATGATTTATGGAAGGAGTTATTTACATATTTTTCTAAGGATGAGGAATATAGGGGGGCACTTAATGCGGCTATAGAAGGAGCGTTTTTCCTTAATAATAATTTATCTCTTGATAAGACTGTGGCACAGGCTCTTTATAAGGAGGGCGTGGGTAATAGTATAACTAGAATTGAGAAATATGCAGCTTGTGCTTATGCACATTTCTTGACATATGGACTTAAGCTTGCTGAGAGAGAGGTATATGAGATAAAGTCTGTAGATATGGGTAATATTTTCCATGAGGCTATTGAACTCTTCTCTAGAAAAATAGTCGAGAAGAATATAGATTTTAAGGATGTCACAGATGAGTGGCGTAAGGATATAGTGACCGAGGTAGTTAATGAAGTCACAGAGACTTATGGCGGAAAAATTCTTGCAAGCACTGCTAGAAATTCCTATATGGTAGAAAAGATTCGCCGTATAACTGACAGGTCGGCGTGGGCTATTATAGAGCATATTAAAAGAGGCGATTTTAACCCTTCAGAATTTGAATTGAAGCTTAAAGAAGGAAGAATAGATAGAGTTGATAAGATGTCGGATGATGGCGACATTTATATAAAGGTTATAGATTATAAATCTGGAAACACATCCTTTGACCCTGCTATGGTGGAGAATGGTTTGCAGCTTCAGCTTATCTACTATATGGATAAGATGGTAGATAGAGAAAGCAAGGCAAATCCTTCTAAAAAGGTTATTCCAGGTGGCGCATTTTATTTTAATATAAAGGACCCGATTCTTGATTTTGAGGAATCTATGGTAGATGATGATGTACTTACAGAGAAGCTTCTTAGAGAGTATCAGATGTCTGGCGTTATCAATAGCAGCCATGAGATGCTTTTGGGTCTTGACAGAAATATGGAATTTGTCAAGGGCAGCTCTGATATAAGTAAGGCTAAATATTCTGATAGTGGCATAGATTTGCGTGTGGAGAAAAAGGCTGGAATTATGTCGGTTGAAAATTTTGATAAGCTTATAGAGCGAGTAAAGGATAAGGTAGAGCTTATGACTCGCGAGATTATGGATGGAAAGATAGACATAAATCCGTACAAGAGAGGGCAGATATCACCTTGTAATTATTGCAAATATAACAGGGTGTGTGCCTTTGACAATAAACAGTTTGATAATGAGTACAGAACACTTTCTGGAACTGATTTGAAAATTATTGGTGAGAAGTGGAATGTATGCAAGAAGCAAGAAGCAGGAAAGGAGGAGTAGTATGTCAGATACAAAGTGGACAAAGGAACAGGAAAGAGTAATTAAGACAAGAGATTGCAATCTGCTTGTGTCAGCGGCAGCAGGCTCCGGAAAGACTGCGGTGTTAGTTGAGCGTATTATATCTATAGTTATGGGAAAATATGGCAATGAACCTGTAGATATAGATAATCTTCTGGTGGTTACATTTACTAGAGCTGCGGCAGGAGAGATGAGAGAGCGAGTGCTAAAGGCGCTGGAGGAGGCTTCGATAAAGGAGCCGTTAAACGAACATTTGCGTAAGCAGACAACCTATATACATAATGCCAAGATTGCAACTATAGATAGCTTTTGCCATGATATAGTGAGGGAATATTTTAGCGATATAGATTTGGACCCTGGATTTAAGATAGGAGATACTGGGGAATTGAAGCTTATGCAGTCGGATGCTATAGGAAAAGTCCTTGAGGAAAGCTATCAGGCGGGAGATAAGGATTTCTTTAGATTTATAGATGAGTATTCGTCTTCTAAGAGTGATAGTGATGTGGAGGAAGCTATTCTTACCCTTTATAATTTTGCATCAAGCTATCCAAATCCAAAGAAATGGCTTAATAATTTGTGCCATATG
This sequence comes from Lachnospiraceae bacterium, assembly GCA_045125245.1. Lineage (GTDB taxonomy): Bacteria > Bacillota > Clostridia > Lachnospirales > Lachnospiraceae > SVEL01. The sequence continues at coordinate 26,586 of JBGVNF010000044.1, read as the reverse complement.
TATGAGGAGGAGAATGCTAAGCAATGGCTTGATATCATAGTGGACAATTTAAAAGAGCAGCTTTTGGAGTGTCAAATAAGCGTGAATATGGCGTTTGAATTGAGCAATCTTCCTGCCTTTGATAAATATTTAAAGCTTTTTGGGGAGGAGAAGGCTTATATTGAACAAATGTTAGAAATAGACGAGTTTGATAGGTTAGGTAGATTGGTAAAAGCCATGGATTTTGCCAGAATGCCTATTGTGAAAGGCTTGTCAGGGGAAGATGAGCTTGTAAAGAAAAGAATATCTAGCTTAAGAGATGGTTACAAAAAGACTATAAAGAAGCTGGCAACTAAATATTTTGGAAGAAGCTACGAGGATATAGTGAAGGATGTAACTGACTGTTATCCATTGGTTAAGGTGCTTGTAGATTTGACTTTAAAATTTATGGAAGAATATAAGAGTATAAAATCGGACAAGGATATTCTTGATTTTAGTGATATTGAGCATTATGCCTTAGAGATATTAGTTAAAGAGGACGATGAGGGCAATTATGTACCTACAGAGACTGCACTTGCTATATCAAAGGATTTTTATGAGATAATGATTGATGAGTATCAGGATAGTAACTTGGTGCAGGAGATTATACTTAATGCAATAGCTGGCAGAGGTGTAAATGCTTCCAATATTTTTATGGTGGGAGATGTAAAGCAGAGTATATATAAGTTTAGACTGGCAAGACCAGAACTATTTTTAGATAAATATGATACTTACAAATTAATCTATGAAGATGATATAAATATGCAGGGAGAGGATGGCAAAATCGTTCTTTCAAGTAATTTTAGAAGCAGATATCAGGTTCTAGATTTTTGTAATATGGTGTTTAAGCAGATTATGACAAAGGACCTTGGCGGTATATCTTACGACAAGGAGAATATGCTTTATCCAAAGTTTCCATATGAAGATGAAAATAAGGATAGCTACAATACAGAAATATTATTTGTAGATACAGGAGCAGATACAGAAGAGGAAGATAGTGGAAGTGATGAGCCATTAGATAAGATTGAACTTGAAGCAGCGCTTATAGGAGACAGAATACTTGAACTTGTAGGAGAAAAGGGCAATGGTAAGCCTTTGCAGGTATATGATAAAGGCACTAAGGCTATGCGAGATGTAAAATTATCTGATATAGCTATTTTACTTAGAAGTACTGCTGGATACGGTGAAGTGTTGACACAGGTTCTTATGACTAAGGGGATAGGTGTAACTACAAGTCTTAAGGATGGATATTTCGATACTTTTGAGATAGGTGCGATTCTTGACATGCTTTCAGTTATTGATAATCCTAGACAGGATATAAAGCTTGCAAGTGTACTTAGAAATATGTTCCGTCTGTCAGAAAATATGCTTTCTGATATCAGAATAGGACGAGAAGGAAGCTTTTTTGAAGCATTTTGGAATTATGACGGTGTATATGGAAATATTATTTCAGACATAAAGGATAAGATAAATTCTTACAGAGAGATGGTTTCGTATACATCCATCTATGATTTAATATGTCATATTATAGAGGATACATCCTTTAGACAATTCATCAGTGCTACAAAAGCTTCAGACAAGCGTATAGCCAATGTGGAGATGCTGCTAGAAAAAGCTAAAGCATATGAGGATGGCCCATACAATGGCTTGTTTAACTTTGTAAGATATATTGAAAAACTAAATAAGTACAATGTAGAACAAGGTGAGGCAAATATTGCCGATGAAAATGATAATACAGTAAAGCTTATGACTATTCATAAGAGTAAAGGTCTTGAGTATCCTGTAGTGTTTGTTGCGGGAATGGGCAAGAAGATGAATATGCAGGATGTGTCAAAGAAGCTTGTAATACATCATACTATGGGAATTGGTTTAAATAAAATAGATATAGATAGACGCGTTCGCTATAAGACTTTGCTTAAAGAAGCTATCGGTCACAAGATTATGCTGGAAAATATGGCGGAGGAGCTTAGAGTCTTATATGTTGCATTGACAAGAGCTAGGGAAAAATTGATTATTACAGGTGTTGGAAATGTGACAAGCAAGCTTGAAAAATACGAGTATTTGGAAGCTGTAAATAATGTGGAGCTCAATGCTGGTATAATAAGTAGTGCAACCTCGTATATGGACTTTATATTGATGTCGATTATCCGTGGTATCGATAATGAGTTATACGATTTTAAGTCTATTCTTCCAGAAAATATAGTATATTCAAAGATGCTTGAGGTAGCGGCAACTGATAGCTATAAGAATGCTTTATTACATTGGGATAACAAAAAAATCTATAATTCAGATATTCGAAAGCAGATAGAAGAGATATTTTCTTATGAGTATGCTTATAAGGAGGAATGTGGTATTAAGTCAAAGATGAGCATTTCTGACATTAAGCATATGTTTATGAAGCTTGAATATGAGGAGGAAGGACTCGCAGATAAGCGCTCTTATGAGAATAAGAATACTGAGGAGTTAATTAGCTCTGCAAATGGTGCCTTAAGAGGTAATGCTTACCATAGAGCATTGGAATTGTTTGATTATGATAAGGTTATAGGCGATGTGGTGGATATAGAGGATATGCTTAAAGATATATTGACTAAGGGGCTTATGGATGAGGAGTCAGTAAGGTTGATTAATCCTACAAAGCTATATAAATTTATATGTTCAGAATTAGGTATTCGTATGAAGGCTGCTTATAGTAATGGATGTCTGTATAGAGAAAAACCATTTGTTATGGGTATACCAGCTTGTAAAATAGAACCAGATAAATATACCAGCGAAGAGCTTGTGGTGGTTCAGGGTATTATAGATGCTTGGTTTATAGAAGATGATTCCATAGTTGTAGTTGATTATAAGACAGATAGCGTAAATAATATCAAGGACTTGGATGCAAGATATAGAAGTCAGCTGGAATATTATGGAGAGGCTTTAGCCAAGATGACTGGAAAACCTATAAAAGAACTGGTAATTTATTCCACAAAGTTTGATTCTTCATTGGTACTTTAGAAAAATTGTAATTATTGGAATAAAAAGCTATATATAGGGAAAAATGCAATATAGAAATAAATTGCACAGGAGAGTTTATATATGGCTAAAAAAGAGAAGAAGATAGATTTGACTAAGATAAAGCCTGAGGAACAGTTAAAGTATGAAATAGCAGGAGAATTGGGACTTCTTGACCGAGTTTTAGAGAATGGTTGGAAGTCCCTTACTGCGAAGGAAACAGGTAAAATCGGTGGTCTTATGACCAAAAGGAAGAAGGAACTTAATAATATTGCAAAGAATTGAAAGCTCTGATATAATATGGGCGTTAAATAGGAATGCAACCAAGGAGGAAAAAATGTTAGAATTAAAAAATATCTCCTTTTCAGTGGAAGAAAATGGTGTTACAAAGGACATTTTAAAGGATGTTAGTCTTACTATAGATGATAAGAAGTTTGTGGCAATTACAGGACCAAACGGTGGTGGAAAGTCAACGTTAGCTAAGATTATCGTTGGTATCGAAAAGCCTACTTCAGGTACTATATTGTTCAACGGACAGGATATAACAGATATGAGTATAACTGACAGAGCTAAGCTAGGTATAAGCTATGCTTTCCAACAACCAGTTCGTTTCAAGGGCATAAGAGTCAAGGATTTAATCAAGCTTGCGGCAGGCGATGGTATCTCTGTGGCAGGTGCTTGTGAATATTTGTCAGAGGTAGGACTTTGTGCTAGAGATTATATAAATAGAGAGGTAGATGCAAGTCTTTCTGGTGGTGAGCTTAAAAGAATTGAAATTGCTACTATTATAGCTAGAAATACGGAGCTTTCAGTTTTTGATGAGCCTGAGGCAGGAATTGACCTTTGGAGTTTTAAAAATCTTATCAAGGTTTTTGAGAAGATGCATCAGAAGGAAAAGACTATCGTTATTATTTCTCATCAGGAAAGAATACTTAATATAGCAGATGAGATTATCGTGGTGGCAGCAGGTTCTATAAAGGATAAGGGACCAAAGGATGTTATACTTCCACAGGTTCTTCATGGCAATACTTTAGAAGGCTGCAAGCATTATAATGATTAGGAGGGTGGTAATATGGATCAGATACAAAAAACTCTTTTAGAAGAAATTGCTGACCTCCATGAGGTTCCGGCAGGAGCATACAATATCCGTGCGAACGGTGAGATGGCAGGTAGAAATACAACTGCAAATATTGATATCGTAACTAAGGAAGATAAGCAGGGTATCGATATTATTATCAAGTCTGGCACAAAGAATGAAAGTGTACATATTCCAGTAGTTCTTAGTCAGAGTGGTATAGAAGAGATGGTTTATAATGATTTTCATATAGGAGATGACTGTGACGTAACTATAGTTGCTGGTTGTGGTATACATAACAGTGGTGATAAGAAGTCGCAGCACGATGGAATTCATAGCTTTTTCATAGGCAAGAATTCTAAGGTTAAATATGTGGAAAAGCATTATGGACAGGGCGATGGTAGTGGAGAAAGAATCATGAATCCTCAGACTATTATCGAGATTGGTGAAGATAGCTACATGGAGATGGAGACTGTTCAGATAAAGGGTGTAGATTCTACAGATAGAATCACTAAGGCACGCCTTGCTGACAGAGCGTCTGTGAAGGTTATAGAGAAGCTTGTAACTCATGGTAAGCAGTATGCAAGAACTTACTTTGAAGTGGAGATGGATGGCGAGGATTCTAGTGCCAACGTTATCTCTAGAGCAGTTGCAAGGGATGAGTCTTATCAGATTTTCTTAGCTAAGATGAATGGTAATAATAAGTGTGCTGGTCACTCTGAGTGTGATGCTATTATTATGGACAATGCTAAGATTAGTGCTATTCCAGAGATTACAGCCAATAATCTTGATGCGCAGCTTATTCATGAAGCTGCTATCGGTAAGATTGCTGGCGAGCAGATTGTAAAGCTTATGACTTTGGGACTTACAGAGGCAGAAGCAGAAGAGCAAATCGTGAATGGATTCCTTAAGTAATTTTGGGAAGAGTACGGTGTCAAAATTCCAGGATAAATTTTGAAGGTCATATTATAAAATTTATGCTATGTTTTTCACATGCTACGAATATTTGTTTTTCTAAATACTTTGATGTAAATTTTTATAACGGACGTAACCGGCGCATTATCCGACATCGTGTCGGAATGCGCCTTTTTCCAACATCGTGTTGGAAAATTACTAGTTAAGGACAAAGTATTAAGAAAAACTTAATATTCTTCGCTATCGTGAAAAGACATAGCATAATTTTATATAATATGACCTCTTTACTTTATGTGAGGAATTTTGACACCTCACTTTTTGAAAAAACTATGTGTTGTTTCTTTAGTTGGTTGTGGTTTCTTCAGAGGTGCTTTCTGCTGAAGAATTACTTTCGGACGATGGGAGCGTGGTGCTTTCTTCGTCTTTATCTCTTAAGATTACAGTGATTTCTTGCATACCTCTTAGATTCTTTGAATCTACAATATAATAGGTAATTGTGAAGCTTCCTGTCTTTAGTGAAGCTTTTTCTGATGTTGATTCAGAGTCTAAGTCGTTTGATGGGTTTGTTTCGTCAGAATTATTTGTTTCATCAGACGTACTTGTTTCGTCGGAATCGGTATTTTCTTCTGCATTAGTAGCTTCGTCAGTGGTATTTTCTTCGGTTGAGTTGTTTTCGTCTGAACCAGAAGTACTTTCATCTTCATTTGAGTTAAGAAGCTTATCTAAGCCTCCTATAGTTACAGAAGATATATCTAAAGTGTTACCTTCATTGTCTTTTATGGATACAATATTTTTTGTTATTTCATCCATTATTTCTGAATATGTTATATCGTTTATGTTGAATTTCAATGTGTCACTTACCAATGTGAACTTTGGTGTATCACGTACTGTAAGCGGAACTTCCACTGTTTTTGTAATACCTGTAAAGTCTTTTAAGCTGTATATAATAGTGTGCTTGCCTGGTGTATTGAAAGCAACATTTTCCTTTAATGTATTGCCGTTTTTATCCTTGATAGTAGCCTTTACTGAAGCTGTAGAGTCTATACCTGCTGTGTTAAAGGCTGAAATTCCTGTAGTGTAGTCAAGTGTATCGCCTACATTGATAGTGTATGACTTGGCAGGTGGGTTAAGGACGATAGCTGAAGTTGGAACGTTACTTCCTGTGTAAGAGAAGAAGGAAACATTCATGTCTACGTCACCCTGGATGCCAGGAACCTTTCCTGTAGATGAATACTGCCACATTTGGAATGGGTAGGTTGTGGATGGAAGCTTGTCACCTGCTTTATATTCTACACCGTTGTTGGCATAGGCTTTGAAGTAGTATGCCATCCATACTTTGTAGTCGTTTAATATTTCTGTATTAAAATAAGTTTTTATAGCGCTGTGATAGCTATAGAGCATTGTTTCATATCCATAGCCTTCCATTGTAGAAAGGAATTTTCTGGCTACGGCACTTGCCTGAGTCTTTGAGAGCTTGGCTGCACCTGCACGGCTTCCTGAAACAGGCTCCCAGTCAAAACATACAGGATATGTAATTTTATAGTCTTTTATAATGGATAGAAGAAATGATGCTTCTTCCAGTGCTTCTTGTTCTGTTATAGCTTGAGAGTAGAAGTAAACACCAACCTGTAATCCCGCTGATAAAGCGCCTTCTATGTGCTCTTCAAAATAAGGGTCAGCATACATCTGGGCTGATGTCTGGCCTCTGTAGCCAGCACGTATGATTACATATTTAACACCTGATTCTTTTACCTTAACCCAGTCGATAGGCTTCTTGTCTAGTGAGTTCCACTTTGATACGTCGATTCCTTTTACGACGCAAGCATATTCGCTGACAGGAGGCTCAGTAGTAGGCTCAGTAGTAGGCTCAGTGGTAGGCTTAGTGGTAGGCTTGGTAGTAGGTTCAGTAGTAGTGTTCGTAGATGGTTTTGTGGTTACTGGCTCATTTTTTGTGGTAGGTGGTTCTGTTTCAGGCTCGGTCTCCTCTTCGTAAAATTCCTGCTTTTTAGGAGGCTCAGTTTCTGCTGTGGCTTCCTCCTCGGCATTACCTATATTTAAATCTTCCACTGCTATAGTCGGTGGTGGAGTAGTAGGCTCGGGAGTGGTTGTTTCGACGGTTTCAGCTACTGTAGTACTTGGCTCTTCAGTGGTTGTTTCTTTGGTAGTCGTCTCCACTGTAGTTGAAGTAGCTTCTGTAGTTGGAGAAGTAGTAGTCTCCTCTTCGGTAGTAGTCTCTGTTATATCCATATTTATAGTAGCTTTATTAGCATCCTTTGAGGCGCTAGTTACGGCCGTTACAAGTAAAATAGTACCCAGTGTAAGGGCAGCTAGGCCAGTGACAACGGTAGCTCCGATAGCTACATATGAGGCTACAGTGCCAGATGTATAGAAAGCTACGATTGCGTCTTTTGTGTTCTTAAAAAAGTTTTTTATGTTCATTGTTATACCTCTGTAAAAATAATGTGATAATATTATAAGGGGTATGACTACTATTTTCAACATATATAGTGGATATTTTTAATGGTTTAGGGATTTGTTTTTGAAATAATTTCCAAATAAAGAAAAAAACAAAATTATATACGAATTTTTGTCAAAGTATATTTGTAAAAGCTTGAAATATAAAAAGAAATGTGATAGAATTTTAATAATTGTGAAGGGCTACCTTTTTTGGTATTTCTTAAGTTAAATAATTACAATAAATATAAAGAAAAGAAAGAGGAATCAATTATGAGAACATGTGGTGTTTTATTACCTGTATCAAGCCTTCCTTCTGAGTTCGGTATAGGATGTTTTGATGAGGAAGCATATGCATTTATAGATGCGTTAAAGGAGTCAGGACAGAAGTATTGGCAGGTTCTTCCATTTGGTCATACTAGTTATGGTGATTCACCTTATCAGTCTTTCTCTACATTTGCGGGTAATCCTTATTTCGTATCTCTTAAGGAGTTCGTTAAGAAGGGATACATTACAGAGGAAGATTGCAGAGAAGCTAATATGGAAGGTCATCCAGAGTATGTAGATTATGAGCGTGTTTATAACGGAAGATATGAAGTATTAAAGAAAGCATTTGAGAATAGCGATATTGCTAAGGATGCTGATTATAAGAAGTTCGTTAAAGAGAACGAGGATTGGCTTATCGATTATGCATTATTCATGGCTGTAAAGGCTGCTAATGATGGCAAGAGCTTCATCGAATGGGATGAGGATATTAAGCTTAGAAAGCCAGCTGCAGTAGAGAAGTGCATGAAGGAATATAAGGATACAATTGATTTATATTGCTTTATCCAGTATGAGTTCTTCAAGCAGTGGGAAGCTCTTAGAGCATATGCTAATGAGAATGGCATTGAGATAGTTGGAGATATTCCAATTTATGTTGCATATGATAGTGCTGATGTATGGACAAACCCAGATTTATTCGTACTTGATAAGGATCTTAAGCCTATCAAGGTTGCAGGATGTCCACCAGATGCATTCAGTGAGGACGGACAGCTTTGGGGTAACCCATTATACAAGTGGGATTATCATAAGAAGACAGGTTATAAGTGGTGGAAGGATAGAATGGCTGCTTGTAACAAGTTATATGATATGGTTCGTATCGACCACTTCAGAGGTTTCGATGAATATTATGCTATCCCATTTGGCGATCCAACAGCTAAGAATGGTAAGTGGGAGCAGGGTCCTGGATTTGATTTATTCAAGGCACTTAACGAAGAATTTGGTGAGATGAATATTATCGCAGAGGATTTAGGATACATAACTAATACAGTAAAGCAGCTTCTTGCAGATACAAAGTTCCCAGGTATGAAGGTATTACAGTTCGCATTCTTTGAAAATTCAGAGAGCGAATATCTTCCATACAACTATGTAAATAATGGTGTTGTATATACAGGAACACATGATAATGACACAGTTGTAGGCTGGTATGAGTCATTGGGTAAGGATGATAAGCAGTTCACAAAGGATTATCTCAAGATTAATAATGATGATGAGGTTTGTGATGCTATGGTATCAGCTGCTATGGCAAGTGTAGCTGACTATTGTATTATTCCATTACAGGATTATCTCGGACTTGGTTCAGAGGCTAGAATTAATATCCCTTCAACAGTTGGTGCTAACTGGAAGTGGAGAATGAAGAAGGGTGCTCTTACTTCAGAAGTTATCGAGAAGATGGATACTATGGCTAAGATGTATGGAAGATACAATCCAGCAAATAAGCCAAGCACAGAAAAGACAAAGTAATAATTGATTTCCTATATAAAACGACCTAGCATACGCTAGGTCGTTTTACTGTCATATAACCTCAATTCGCAAAGTATATTACATAATTCTCATTATCGGAATATTATAAACGTTATGAGACGATTTTCTGCCACTAACTTATATGACTGCGTACGAAGTATCCATCTATTTTTCACCGCCTCTCGAGGGTTCCGATGATTTGCTTATATGCCCCTCTTGATACTAAGGCTGTGTGTATTTCCGTTAAAAACACAACGTAGCTAGTGGTGTTCACAGGACATGGACAACGTTTCGATTTTCTATTTTCAGTATCCCGCGCCAAAGAATGCCTATTATCCACCTGCCGCCATAACTCATCAGCCAAGCTTCTTCAAACAGTATTCTGGCAGGTGGGCATTATCTTTGTCGCGGGATACTGAAAACTTAACGAAAATCTGCAATTGTTGTCCATTGCCCTGCGAACAACACCTAGCTATATGTTGTGTTTTATCGGAAATATCACACAGTAATAAACTTGTATCAAGGGGGCATTTAGCAAATCACGGGTTCATCGAAACAGCGGTGAAAGGTAGATGGATATTCGTAGCAGTAATCAAAACTATAGGTAGAAAATCGTCTTACATAACGCCATGTTTCCGATAATGAGAATTATGTAATATACTTTGCGGATTGAAGGTTGTTGTGAAAGTGGTTGAAAGATGGTGGGTTTTGTTGTATTATAGAGTAAATGTATGTCGTGAAAAATTGAAAGGAGTATGTTTATGAATGTGACGTCACAGTTGTGTGCTCTAGTTATTTTGATGGTCGTGTTTATATTTTTTATTACATCAAAACCTTTAAAACTACCTACAACTATAGCTTTTTATATTATGCTTTTTACTACTATGGGAATGGTGGTTACAGATATTGTATCGATTTATTTTTTGAACAATTTGGATGAGATATCTAGGCTAGGAATGACTGTTTTGGCTAAGAGTTATTTGTTCTTTTTAAATGCTACAGTGTTTTCGGCTATGTATTATATATATGCTGATGTTTATGGTAATACTGAAAAAAGAAGAAAAATAGCTTTTTCAAAAGCTATAATTTTTATATTAGCTGATATAGTGATGATTTTTAGTCCAGTATATTGGTATAGTAGTGCTCATATAGTGTATACTCATGGTCCTGGTATACAGGTTACCTATGTTATATGTATTTACGGTATGGCAGTAATCTGTGCTCTTGTATTTAAAGGTAAGGAGCTTATGAGTACGAGAAGAAGATATGCTATAGCATTGTGGATATATGTTTGGCTTACTGCATCGGCAGTTCAGTTTGTTGTGCCTACCAAGCTTATCGTAACCTTTGCTGGTGTGTTGGGCGTGCTTATAGTATATATTATGTTGGAAAATCCTGATGCTAAGATAGACAGAAGAACAGGATTGTTGAATATGAAGGCTTTTGAAGGTTATTTGCGAAAGTTGTTTGAATTAAAGAAAAAATTTTCAGTGTACGTGATTGTGGCAGATGAGTTGTCTGATTTGAAAGAGGATAATAAGAAGAATGTAACAAGTAGGCAGCTTGATAAATTTATAGGGTCTATAAAGAGCTTGAAGAAATCAAAAATATTCTTTGATGGTGATGATCAGATGGTTGTTATTTTCGAAGATAGTGAGCATGGAATATATGATAAGAAGGTGTTTGAAAGTCATATAGAAGAAGCTGGAAGAGACGGCTTTGATTTATATGGTATGGCAAAATATTTTTATATTCCAGATGCTACATTTACAGATAGTGTATATTATTTTGAAAAAATCATAAGATATGCAAGACAGAATAATAATGATGTATTGGCTAAAGATAAAATTGTCATTGATGGGGATATGTATAAGAAAATGATGGAGGAGATAGAGACGGAGGAGCTTCTTCTTGAAGCCTTGGAGAATGACAGAGTAGAGATGTACTATCAACCTATATATTCTACAGTTAAGCAAAAGTTTACATCTGTAGAGGCTTTGGTAAGAATAAAGGATAGAGAGGGTAAAATAGTACCACCTATTAAGTTTATAAGTGTAGCAGAAGAAAATGGAATGATTATAAAGCTAGGCGAGGTTATATTTGAAAAGGTATGTAAGTTCATAGGTGGAGAGGATTATCCTAAGCTTGGCTTGGAGTATGTGGAGATAAATCTTTCTGTGGTTCAGTGCTGTTATGCTAAGCTGGCAAGAGATTTTATAGATATTATGGATAAATATTCTGTCAATCCAAAAAGCATCAATTTAGAGATTACAGAATCAGCATCTATAGAAGGTAAAAATATATTACTTAAAAATATGGAGAAGCTTAGAAATTATGGCGTTAAGTTTTCTTTGGATGATTTTGGTACAGGCCAGTCAAATCTTAATTATATAGCTGAGATGCCAGTAGATATAGTAAAGTTTGACAGAGATATGACTAGATCATATTTTGAAAATGATAAAGCTCATTATGTAATGGGTGCGGCTATGAGTATGATAAAGGGTATGGAGATGGAGATTGTTTCAGAAGGTATCGAGACAAGTGAACAGTATAAAACTATGAAGGGCTTGGGTATCGATTATATTCAGGGATATTATTTCTCTAAACCATTACCTGAGAAGGAATTTATAGAATTTATGTTAAAGGCTAATGGAAATGAATAAATTTAATAATGGAGATATTTTATGTATGATGTAGTTATTATAGGAAGTGGTCCTGCGGGACTTTCGGCGGCGGTGTATGCTAGAAGAGCAAAGCTTAGAACTTTAGTTATAGAAAAAGTTGGATATAGTGGTGGTCAGATAGTCAATACATCTGATGTGGACAATTATTTAGGTCTTCAGGGCATTGATGGCTTTGAGATGGCTATGAAATTTAGAAATCACGCGGAACATTTCGAAGCGGAATTTATAGATGATGAAGTTGTAAAGATAGATGAGAAGGATGATAAGACATATGATGTTATATTAAAAACGGAAAATATCATTCATACCAGGTCCATTATTGTAGCTACAGGTGCCACTCATAATATGCTGAATGTACCGGGTGAAGCAGAGTATACAGGTAAAGGTGTGTCCTACTGTGCAACTTGTGATGGGGCGTTTTATAGAGGTAAGGAAGTGGCTGTAGTAGGTGGGGGAGATGTTGCATTGGAAGATGCACTGTATTTATCTAATATGGCAGCTAAGGTTTATCTCATACATCGAAGAGATGAGCTTAGAGGTGCAAAGAATTTGCAGGAAAAAGTTTTTGCAACAGATAATATAGAATTTATTAAAGATTCTGTGGTTACAAGTGTAAAGGGTGTAGATGGTATGGTATCTGCAGTAGGTGTTAAGAATCTTAAAACAGAGGATATGAAAGATATAGCTGTAGCTGGAGTCTTTGTGGCGATAGGTATGAAACCGGTATCTGATTTTGTTAAAGGATTTGTTGATATGGATAGCTTTGGCTATATAATTGCCGGTGAAGAGGGAATTACTAGCAAAGAAGGAATCTTTGTGGCTGGAGATGTGCGAACAAAGAATCTTAGGCAAGTTATTACAGCAGTTTCTGATGGAGCTAATGCAGTAGCTTCCTTAGAGAGGTATCTTAGAAGCTAATAATGAAGTAGGTGATAATATGGATAGTAGACAATTATTTGATTTGGCTAAGAAGGCATCGGAGAATGCATATAGTCCGTATTCCAATATAAAGGTTGGAGCAGCACTTTTATGCAAGAACGGGAATATATATACTGGTGTGAATGTGGAGAATTCGTCTTACGGTGCAACTATTTGTGCCGAGCGAACTGCATTTACTAAGGCTGTATCAGAGGGTGAGCGAGAGTTTGAGAAAATCGCAGTGGCAGGCTCTATAAGGAATTTAGTTCCTTGTGGTATGTGCAGACAGTTTATGTCAGAGTTTAATGAAGAGCTTGGGATTGTGTATGAAGATGAAAACGGAGCATTGATAGAGACAAGCTTAAGAGAATTGTTCCCAAGTCAGTTCAAATTGTGATAGCTTCAATTCGCAAAGTACAGTTGCGCATAATTTACACTATCAGAACGTTAGAAAGATATGGCATCTAAATTTCTGCCCTTAGAAAGTTTGCTATATAGACCGAGTATATTCATATATTTTTCTGAGTTGATATCGGAATCCGTGATTTGCTAAATGCCCCCTTGATACAAGTTTATTACTGCGAGCTATTTTCAATAAAACACAACATAGCTAGGTGATGTTCGCAAGTTCAAGGACAACATATGCAGATTTTCGTTAAGTTTTCAACATTTCGCGTCAAAGATAATGCCCGCCTGCTGAAATCTGTTCGAAGTGGCTTGGCTCTCTCGCTGTGCGAGAGATAATAAGCCAAGCCAATGAGTTATGGAAGCAGGCGGATAATAAGCATTCTTTGGCGCGAAATGCTGAAAATAGAAAATCGAATCAGTTGTCCTTGTCTTGTGAACACCACTAGCTAGTTGTGTTTTTAATGAAAATACACGCAGTCTTAGTATCAAGAGGGGCATATAAGCAAATCATCGGAGCCCTCATAGACTCAGAAAAATATATGAAATATACTTCGGTCAAATGTAAATCTGTAATAAGGGCAGAAATTTAGATATAGATACATTTTATAACGTTCTGATAGTGTAAATTATGCGTTTAAGCTGTACTTTGCGAATTGAAGCTTTTTCAAATAATGAAAAAAGTGTGAAATTTTAAAAAGTTATTGTCAAAATTTCCAATAAGATTTATATTATATCAGTATATATAAAGGTATATAGATAGTTCAAGGAAGGAAAAGGGACATATGCTTCAATTAAAGGATATAAAGAAACAGTATGTAACAGGTGATACAACTGTAGAGGCTTTGAAGGGTATTGATTTAGAATTTAGAGAGAATGAATTCGTATCAATCTTAGGACAGTCAGGATGTGGTAAGACTACACTCCTTAATATTATAGGTGGATTAGACCAGTATACAAGCGGTGACCTTATTATCAATGGTAAGTCAACTAAGGATTTTAAGGATGCAGATTGGGATACATATAGAAACAATTCAATTGGCTTTGTATTTCAGAGCTACAATCTTATTCCACATCAGACGGTTTTATCTAATGTAGAGCTTGCGCTTACACTTTCAGGTGTATCTAAGGCAGAGAGAAGAAAGCGTGCAGTAGAGGCATTGGAGAAGGTGGGTCTTGGTGACCAGCTTCATAAAAAGCCAAATCAGATGTCTGGTGGTCAGATGCAAAGAGTGGCTATCGCTAGAGCATTGGTAAACAATCCAGATATTTTACTTGCGGATGAGCCAACAGGTGCTCTTGATTCGGAGACAAGTGTACAGATTATGGAATTGCTCAAAGAGATTGCAAAAGAGCGTCTTATCATAATGGTAACACATAATCCAGAGCTTGCAGAGCAGTATTCAACTCGTATTATTAGAATACTTGACGGTGAGCTTAAGGCAGATTCAAATCCATATACAATAGATGAAAAGTCAGACAAGGAAGCTAAGGAAAAAGCAGCTAAGAAGGCTACTCGTGCAGAGAAGAAAGCTGCTAAGGAGAAGAAGAAAAAGACATCTATGTCTTTCTTTACAGCATTATCATTAAGCTTAAACAACCTTATGACTAAGAAGGGAAGAACATTCCTTACATCATTTGCAGGAAGCATCGGTATTATAGGTATCGCTCTTATTCTTGCATTGTCTACAGGTATGCAGGCTTATATTGACAAGGTTCAGGAGGATGCATTGGCATCATATCCATTGACACTTCAGAAACAGACAGTAGATATGGCATCCATGATGACAAGTATGATGGAAGCTATGGTAGACGAAGATGGTGTTAAGCATGAGGATGGTAAGATTTATTCAAGAGATATTATGAATCAGATTCTTATAGCTATGACATCTAAGATACAGACAAATAACCTTAAGGCATTTAAGGAATATATAGATAGCACAAAGAACGATGCTGGTAGTATATGGGATAATGCTAAGGATGTACAGTATGTATATAATGTTCCATTAAACATATATAAGGGCGATACATCAAAGGGTGTTGAGCAGGTAAATCCAATTACATTATATGAAGATATTGGATTGGGAGCCATGATGGAAATGGGTTCATCTATGGGTTCAACTATGAATAACGCTGAGGTTTGGAAGGAACTTCTTAATAATCAGGAATCACTTGAGTCACAGTATGAATTAATACATGGAAGTTGGCCAAAGGAATATAATGATGTAGTTATCGTTGTAGATAAGAACAATGAAATTAGTGATTATATGTTATATGCGTTGGGCTTAAAGGATTCAGATGAATTGTCAAAGCTTCTTCAGGACATTTTGCTAGGTAGAGAAGTGGACATGAAAGACGAAGAATCTGTAGGATACACATATGAGGAGCTTTGTGGTCTTTCATTTAAGGTTGTACCAAATTGTGATAGATTTAAAAAGACTGACGGTATTTGGATTGATATGTCTACAAATGAAGAATATATGAAGTCTGTTCTTGAGAAAGCATTGGAAATAAATATATGTGGTATTGTAAGCAACACAAATCAAAATGCTATGGAAACTGGTTCTATAGGATATACAAGTGCGCTTACAGAGTATATTATCAATCATACTAATGATAGTGAAATAGCAAAGGAACAGCTTGCAAATCCTACAGTGGATATATTTACTGGAAAGCCATTCCAAACAGATGATACACAGCAGGCACCACAGTTTGATGTGAACAACCTTACAGAAGAGCAGATGCAGTATTTGGCATCATTGTCAGATGAGGAAAAGCAGGCTCTTATGCAGTCTATGACTCAGGGAACAAAGAACACATATGAGGATAACGTGTTGGCAATAGGAATTGCTAATTTAGATGATCCATGGTGTATAAATATTTTCCCTAAGGATTTTGATAGTAAAGAAAATATTGTTCAGGCGATTAAGGATTACAATAAAAAGTATACAGATGAGGGTAAGGAAGATTACGCAATTCAGTATTCTGATATTGTAGGTACAATGATGCAGTCTGTATCAGATGTTGTTAATATTATAAGTATAGCACTTATGTCATTCGTATCTATTTCGCTTGTAGTTTCTTCTATTATGATAGGAATTATTACATACATTTCAGTATTGGAAAGAACTAAGGAAATCGGTATCTTGCGTAGTATCGGTGCTTCTAAGAAGGATATATCTCGAGTATTTAATGCGGAGACATTTATTATCGGCTTAGTAGCAGGTGTGATGGGTATAGTGATAACGTTGTTATTATCTATTCCAATCAATATTATAATCAAAAACCTTACAGGTGTAGATAATATAGCAGCACTTCCATTTGCAGGAGCTATTATTCTTATCGGTATAAGTATGTTGCTTACTATGATTTCAGGCTTTGTACCAGCTAAGATGGCAGCGAAGAAGGATCCAGTAGAGGCACTTAGAACTGAATAGTTTTAGTAGAAATATATTGGAAATATTTAGCAAAGACGCTTGTCATAGACAGGCGTCTTTTGTATAATAGCTATGTTAATAAAAGTGCTTGATTGATAAGGAGCTATTATGTTACTTAAGATTAGAAAGTATTTACCTAAGATAAAAAAGTATATTTTGGATAATAGAGTAGATGTAATCACCAGTGCGGTAGCAGTAGTTGTTGTGATGTTGGCATCTATTATGCTTTTTGGTGGCAATTCATCAGATGAAAATAAAGAATATTTATCAAAAGATGCATTTGGACAAGTTGTTTCAGGGGAAATAGAGAATGAAACATCTAAAGATGCAGAACAGGTGGCTGGTACACAGATTGGTATAGAAGCTACTACAGAAGAACAAACGACTTCTCTTACATATGAAGACTTGAATCTAGTTATGTATGCAAGTGAATCATTAAATGTGAGAGATTTACCTAACGAAGATGGCGAAATAATAGGTAATTTAATAGAGGGTAAAAGAGTAAAAATTACTGGACGTTGCAATCAAACTGATTGGTATAGAATTTCATATGGAGATGGTGAAGGATTTGTATGCTATGAATACCTTGTAGAGGAATGTCCAGTTCCAGCGCCAGACATAGTTGCGGAAGCAGCTATTCTCTATGATATGGATACAGGTGAAGTGTTATATGAAAAAAATGCTGATGCAAGAATGTATCCAGCAAGTGTTACAAAGATAATGACTACAATGCTTGCCTGCGAAAGTGGAAGATTAGATGAGATGATTACTTTCTCCCAAAGATGTAAGGAAGTTCCATATGATTCTAGTATCTACGGAGTAAGAGTAGGTGAAAGTGTAACCTTAAGAGACAGCCTTTATATGCTTATGCTTGTATCTGGCAATGACGTAGGAGTAGGTATAGCAGAACACTTATCTGCCAATGAAGCGGAATTTGCGGCTCTTATGACAAAAAGAGCAAAGGAATTAGGGGCAAAGAATACTAATTTTGCTAATTCTCACGGCTACCATGATGAAAATCATTATACAACAGCTAGAGATATGATGTTTATCACATTAAAAGCTTTAACCAATGAGGAATTTGTTAAGGTATGGCAAGCAGCAGAATACACAGTCCCAAAAACAAACAAAGTATCATATGCAAGAAAGATAGTTCATACTCACAGAATGCTTCGCAAGGATTTATCTGCGTATTATCCATATGCCTTAGGAGGTAAAACAGGCTTTCATGATGCGGCAGGTCGTTGCTGTATCACTACTGCAAAGAAGGATGGAAGAACATTACTTTGTGTAACTATGAAGTCAAACAAAACCAACCAATATAAGGATGGAGAGAAGCTTTTTGAGTATTGTTTTACTTATAAATAAGACTTATGAAAAAATATTACAAAAAATTTAAAAAAGTGCTTGCATTATTTTGAATTATAATGTATACTACCAAAGTGCTCAGGAGAGAGCACTAAAAAATAAAACTCTACGGCTAATTGGTCAAGGGGTTAAGACGCCGCCCTCTCACGGCGGAAACAGGGGTTCGATTCCCCTATTAGCTGCTAAAACTGCCAAGTTTTCACTTGGCAGTTTTTTGTCTACTTTTGTATCTAAATATATTATGTACAGAAATTAATGCTTGCATTTTAGGATATAAAGTGATAGACTTAATGGCGTAATAGTTAACTAGTTAGAGAGTGGACCGAAAGTCCACTCTCTTTATGTGTAATCGCAGTTGTTCAGCAACTACGATTTGAGTTGAGAAAGTGGAGGTATGTTCATGTCAAGAAGAGAAGAATATGAGCAGAAGACAGAAGCTCTTGTATTGCCTATTATAGAGGCGAATAATTTTGAGCTTGTGGACGTTGAGTATGTGAAAGAGGCAGGAAACTGGTATCTTAGAGTGTACGTAGACAAGGAAGGTGGAATAGCAGTTGATGACTGTGAGGTAGTAAGTAGAGCACTTAGCGATAAGTTAGATGCTGATGATTTCATCGAGGACTCATATATATTGGAGGTTAGCTCACCAGGACTTGGAAGACCTCTTAAGAAAGAAAAGGATTACGTAAGAAGCATTGGTAAAGAGGTAGATATACATCTTTATAAGTCAATTGAGAAGCAGAAGGAATTTACTGGAGTGCTCAAGTCTTACACAAAGGAAGAGATAGTTCTTCAGATAGAGGATACAGATGTGACATTTGATAGAGCTAATGTGGCGCTTATAAGATTATCTTTTGATTTCTAATTAATATAGAAAATATAGAAAATTTGTTGAATAAAAAACATTAAGAAGGAGAGAAATGAAATGAACAAGGAACTTATTGAGGCATTAAACGTTTTAGAGAAGGAGAAGGATATCAGCAAAGAGGTTCTTCTTGAGGCTATTGAAAATTCACTTATCACAGCTTACAGAAATCATTTTGGAAAGTCTGATAATGTGAAGGTTTCTATCGACAGAGAGACAGGTGATTATACAATTCTTGCAGAGAAAGAGGTTGTGGAGACTGTAGAAGATCCAGTTATGCAGATTAGCCTTGATGATGCAAGAGAAATCAGTAAGAAGCATAAGCTTGGTGATATCGTAAATGTAGAGATTAAGTCTAAGGAGTTTGGACGTATTGCTACACAGAATGCAAAGAATATTATTACACAGAAGATTCGTGAAGAGGAGAGAAGAGCTGTTTACGATAAGTACTGTGGTAAGGAGAAGGATATCGTAACAGGTATCGTACAGAGAGTTAATGGCAAAAGCATTACTATTAATCTTGGTAAGGCAGATGCAGTTTTAAATGAAACAGAGCAGGTTAAGACAGAAAAGTTTAAGACAAATGATAGAATTAAGCTTTATGTATTAGAAGTTAAGGAAAATACTAAGGGAGCTAGAATCATAGTTTCAAGAACACATCCAGAGCTTGTAAAGAGACTTTTTGAGGCAGAGGTTACAGAGATTAAGGATGGAGTAGTAGAGATAGTTAATATCGCAAGAGAGCCAGGTTCAAGAAGTAAGATTTCGGTACGTTCTTCAAACAAAAAGGTTGACCCTGTAGGCGCATGTGTAGGTGTTAATGGTACAAGAGTTAGCGCGGTAGTTGAGGAATTAAGAGGAGAGAAAATCGATATTATCAATTGGAGCGAGAATCCAGCTATACTTATCGAGAACGCATTAAGCCCAGCTAAGGTTATTTCTGTTATTGCAGATGATGACGAGAAGACAGCTAAGGTTGTTGTTCCAGATTATCAGTTATCATTAGCTATTGGTAAGGAAGGTCAGAATGCAAGACTTGCAGCAAGACTTACTGGTTTCAAGATTGATATCAAGAGTGAAACACAGGCAAAGCAGGCTGGAGAATTTGACGTGATATAGAATTTGCATTAAGAAAATAGGTGATTATATGGCAGCAGTAAAAAAAATTCCATTACGTAAATGTACTGGCTGTGGTGAAATGAAGTCTAAGAAAGAGATGGTCAGAGTAATCAAGACAGCTGAGGAACAGATTTTTATGGATTTGACAGGAAAGATGAACGGACGAGGCGCATATGTATGTCGCAGTGAGGAATGTCTTAAAAAGGCAATTAAAACTAAAGCTATTGAACGTTCGTTGGGAATAAGTGTATCAAGTGAAGTATATGAACAGTTAATGAAGGAATTAGGTGAGTAGTATGCAGCAGGATAAAATATTGTCCACCATATCCCTTGCAACAAAGGCAGGAAAAACTGTCAGCGGAGAGTTTTCTGTAGAGAAGGCTGTGAAGGAAGGTAAGGCAAGACTTGTCGTTGTAGCTTTGGAAGCATCTGATAATACAAAGAAGATGTTTAGAAATATGTGTGAGTTTTATAAGGTTCCAGTATATTTTTATGGTACAAAGGAAGGTCTTGGACATTTCATGGGTAAGGAATTTAGAGCATCTATGGCAGTGACTGACGAAGGCTTAGCCAAGGCGGTAGAAAAGCAATTGGTGCTTGCTGGCATAGAGAGACAATAACAGTTAATAGCATTACGGAGGTAGTTAGATGTCAAAAATGAGAATATATGAACTAGCAAAACAGATAGAAAAGGATAATGCAGAGATAGTTGCATTATTAAAGGAAAAAGGAATCGATGTTAAGAACCATATGAGTTCTATTGATGATGAGGCTATAAATATTGTAAAGGCAGCATTTGGTGGTAAGGAAGAAGTAAAGAAGGAAGAGTCTAAGAAGGAAGAAGCTAAACTTAAGAAGGAATATAAAGAAGCTTCTCCAAAGAATGAGAATAAGCCAGAGCATAAGGCAAATGATAAGAAGCCAGAGCATAAGGGCAATGACAAGAAACCAAATGATAATAAGGCTAATGATAACAGAAATAATAAGCCAAACAATAACAAGAATAATAACAATAAGAATAATAATAAGAATGATTCAAATAAGAATCAGGGCGATAAGAAGCACATAACACAGGTATTTAATCCACAGAATAGTGCTCAGAACGACAGAAACAAAAATAACAAGAACAATAAGAATAATAATTTTAACAATAATGGAAATAAAAATGGCAAGGGTGGACAGAATAAGCCACAGCCACAACCAAAGCCAGAACCAAAGGAAGAAGAAATTAAGGTTATCACAATTCCTGATTATCTTACAATTAAGGAATTGGCAGACAAGATGAAGATGCAGGCATCTGCTATTATCAAGAAGCTCTTTATGCAGGGCAAAATGTTTAGCATTAATCAGGAAATTGATTATGAGACAGCAGAAGAAATCGCTTTAGAGTACGATATCATCGTGGAGCCAGAAGAGAAGGTTGATGTAATCGAGGAACTCTTAAGAGAGGAAGAAGATGATGAGGCAACATTAGTGACAAGACCACCAGTTATCTGTGTAATGGGTCACGTTGACCATGGTAAGACATCTTTACTTGATGCTATTCGTAAGACAAATGTTACAACTGGTGAGGCTGGCGGTATTACACAGCATATCGGTGCTTATATGGTTACATGCAAGGGTGAAAAGATTACATTCCTTGATACACCAGGACATGAGGCATTTACAGCTATGCGTATGCGTGGTGCTCAGTCTACAGATATCGCTGTACTTGTAGTAGCAGCTGATGACGGTGTGATGCCACAGACAGTAGAGGCTATTAACCATGCTAGAGCAGCTGGAATTAGCATTATCGTTGCAGTTAATAAGATTGATAAGCCAAGTGCAAATATTGATAGAGTTAAGCAGGAGCTTGCAGAGCATGAATTAGTAGCAGAAGATTGGGGCGGAGATACAGTATTTGTTCCAGTATCAGCTCATACAGGAGAGGGTATTGACCAGTTATTAGAGATGATTCTTCTTACAGCTGAGATGCTTGAGTTAAAGGCTAATCCAGACCGTAAGGCAAGAGGTCTTGTACTCGAGGCTAAGATTGATAAGGGTAGAGGTCCTGTAGCTACAGTTCTTGTTCAGAAGGGAACACTTAAGGTTGGAGATGCGGCAGCAGTAGGCTCAAGCTTTGGACGTATAAGAGCTATGATTTCTGATACAGGTGAGAGAGTACAGGTGGCTACACCTTCTACACCAGTTGAGATATTAGGTCTTAACTCAGTTCCAAATGCAGGTGAAATCTTCGTTTCTACAAAGAACGAGAAGGAAGCTAGAAACTTTGCTGAAACATTTATTGCTGACGGTAAGGAGAAGCTTATCGAGAATGCAAAGGCTAAGAACAGAATGTCACTTGATGATTTATTTACACAGATGCAGACAGGTGATGTTAAGGAGCTTAATATTATCGTTAAGGCTGACGTACAGGGTTCAGTTGAGGCTGTTAAGCAGAGTCTTATTAAGCTTTCAAATGAAGAAGTAGTAGTTAAGATTATCCATGGTGGTGTAGGTGCAATCAATGAATCAGATGTAATTCTTGCATCAGCATCAAATGCTATTATCATCGGTTTCAATGTAAGAATTGATAATATGGCTAAGGATACAGCAGATAGAGAAGGCGTAGATGTTAGATTATATAGAGTAATCTATCAGGCTATTGAAGATGTTCAGGCTGCTATGAAGGGTATGCTTGATCCAATATTTGAAGAAAAGGTTATCGGCCATGCTGAGATTCGTCAGATATTCAAGGCTTCTGGTATTGGTAATATCGCAGGTTCATTCGTACTTGACGGTTCATTCCAGAGAGGATGTAAGGTAAGAGTAATGAGAGCTGGAGATGTTATCTTTGAAGGACCTTTAGCATCTCTTAAGAGATTCAAGGATGATGTAAAGGAAGTTAGAGCTGGATACGAGTGTGGTTTTGTATTTGAAGGCTTTAATGATTTCGCAGAGCTTGATACTGTTGAAGCATACATTATGGTAGAGGTACCTAGATAGAGGTAAGAATGAGAAAAAACAGTGTAAAAAATGTTAGAGTTAATGCAGAAGTTATGAGAGAACTTGGCAATATTATACGCGGCGGCATAAAGGATCCGCGTATAAGCCCTCTCACAAGTGTTGTAGCAGTTGAAGTTACACCGGATCTTAAGTTTTGCAAGGCATATATTTCGGTTCTTGGAGATGAGAAAGCTAAGTCGGATACGATTAAGGGCTTAAAAAGTGCTGAAGGGTATATTAGAAGACAGCTTGCTTCTTCGATAAATTTAAGAAATACACCACAGATTACATTTGTAATCGACCAGTCAATTGAGTATGGTGTAAATATGTCTAAGAAGATTGATGATGTAATGGCTCACGACAACGCAAATAACAATGAAAATAACAACAAAAATATAGAAGACTAGGAAGGAAGTGTTTTTTATGAAACTTTCTGAAAAAATAGAGTCTGTAAATTCTATCGCAATAGCTGGACACACTCGCCCTGATGGTGACTGTGTAGGCTCTTGCATGGGTTTATATAATTATTTGAAAGAAAATTATAATGATAAAGAGATTTCAGTTTATCTTGAAGATGCAGGTTCAGGATTTTCTTATATTAGCAGAATAGATGAGGCTATAAGAGAAGATGATGAAGAGAGCAAGGTGGATTTATTTATCTTACTAGATACAAGTGATTTGCAGAGAATTGGTGTAGCTAACAAGCTATATGTAAACGCAAAAATGACATTGTGTATTGATCATCATATAAGTAATCCTGGCATTGGTATGGAAAATATAATAGTTCCAAATGCAAGCTCTGCATCAGAGGTTTTATATGACTTGCTTGACGAGGATAAGATAAGCAAAGAGACAGCAGAAGCTCTTTATACAGGAATTATTCATGATTCAGGTGTGTTTAAGTATGCGAGTACTTCAGAACATACTATGAATGTAGCTGGAAAGCTTATGAGTAAGGGTATTGATTTCCAAACAATTATCGATGAGGGATTTTATGCGAAGACATATGCTCAGAATCAAATTATGGGAAGAGCATTATTAGAAAGTATAAGATTCTTTGATGGTAAATGTATCTTTTCAGTAGTTACAGGACGAGAAATGGAATTTTTTGGTGTAACTAATAAGGATTTAGGCGGAATTGTGGAACAGATGCGACTTACAGAAGGTGTTGAATGTGCTATATTCCTATATGAGATGGAACCGCTCACATATAAGGTAAGCTTGCGTTCAAAGAAATATCTTGATGTAAATAAAATTGCAGGCTACTTTGGCGGCGGTGGTCATATTAGAGCTGCTGGATGTACTTGCAAAGGAACAGTTCATGATGTTATCAACAATTTGGCAGAACGCATAGAATTGGAGTTTAAATGTACAACGGAGTAATTATTGTAAATAAGGAAAAAGGTTTCACATCCCATGATGTGGTAGCTAAGCTTCGAGGTATATTGAAGCAAAAGAAGATAGGACATACAGGAACATTAGATCCTGATGCAACTGGTGTGTTACCAGTGTGTTTAGGTCACGCTACAAAGCTTTGTGATATGCTAACTGATAAGGATAAAACTTATGAGACGGTTATGTTACTTGGAAAAGTTACTGATACTCAGGATATTTCAGGTCAGGTTTTAGAAGAATGTGATACAGATTTCTTAAGGCAGTCTGGAAATCTTGATGATAGTAAGATTATGGAAGTGATAAATAGCTTTGTGGGAGATTACAATCAGATACCGCCAATGTATAGCGCTCTAAAGGTGAATGGGAAAAAGCTTTATGAGCTTGCAAGGGAAGGTATAGAGATTGAAAGAAAACCACGTCCTGTGAAAATAATAGCTATCGATAACGTGAGAATTGAATATCCTAGGGTATATATGACAGTAAGTTGTTCAAAGGGAACTTATATAAGAACATTGTGTCATGATATAGGACAGAAGCTGTCTTGTGGTGCTTGTATGGAAGAACTAAAGAGAACAAAGGTAAGCACCTTTGGGATAGAGGATAGTCTTACATTAAGCGAAATAAGCTCTATAGTAGAGAGTGCGGAAGGGATAAGTAGTAAACTTATATCTGTAGAAACTATATTTGAAATGTATCCTAAGATTATTACAATAGAAAAGTATGACAGGATGCTTTATAATGGAAATAGTGTGGCTCCGTTTATGCTTGATACCACTGAAAATGTAGTATTAGAGGATGATAAACGATATAGAATGTACGATAGTATAGGACAGTTTATAGGAATCTTTTATTATAATAAAAAAGAAAAGCTAGTAAAATGCGACAAGATGTTTTTTGCCGCTAAGTAGAGGAATGATATGAAAATCTACGGAAATATATTGACTGAGTATATACAAGTTGATAGAGGAACAGCTTTAGTTATAGGCAAATTTGATGGTCTTCATAGGGGGCATAGAGCACTCATTGAGATGTTATCCAAGGCAAAAAAAGAGGAAGGAATGCTTACAGCTATATTTACGTTTGTAAGGTCACCGATGGAAGCTTTGGAAAAAACAAAACAACAATATATTTTGACAGCAGAAGAAAAAAGACTTTTTATGGAAAAAAATGGAATAGATATATTGGTGGAATGTCCATTGGAGCCAGAGATTTTATCTATTGAGCCAGAAGCTTTTATAGAAGATATACTTGTAAAAAAGCTTAACGTAAAAAAGATTTTCTGCGGAGAAGATTGTGGTTTTGGATACAAGCGACGGGGCAATGCAACGTTATTAAAAAAACTAGAAGACAAATTTGGCTATAAGACAACAGTAATTAAAAAACTGCAATATGACGGTAGAGATATTAGCAGCACATATATCCGAGAGGAAATATGTAAAGGCAATGTGGAAACTGTCAATGAGCTGCTAGGTTACCCGTACACAGCTATTGGTGTTGTGACAAAGGGGCAGCAGCTTGGAAGAACATTAGGTTTTCCAACATTTAATATAATTCCACCGAAGGATAAGCTATTGCTTCCTAAGGGGGTATATTATACAAATTCAATTATAGATGGAGTTAGATATCCTTCTATAACTAATATTGGTACTAGACCTACAGTAAGTGGAGATGGTAATATTACCATTGAGACAAACATTTTAGAACTATCAATAGACTTATACGAACAGATGTTGGAATTGGAGTTTTTTAAGTTTATAAGACCAGAAAAAAAGTTCAATTCAACTGATGAGTTAAAGGCGGCAGTGGAAAATGATATTAGATTATGCCGTGAAGAAAACGAAAGGCTTGGTGCAAACGAATGAATTATACGGAAATGATTTTAGGCATGGCAGCTGGTTTAGGCTTGTTCTTATACGGAATGGAGCTTATGAGTAAGGGAATGGAAAAGGTTGCCGGATCAAAGATGAAGAGCGTTCTTGAAATGTGTACAAGAAATCGCTTCATAGGTGTTATTGTTGGTATATTATTTACAGCAGTTATTCAGTCCTCAAGTGTTACTACATCTATGGTAGTAAGCTTTGTTAACTCAGGACTTATGACATTGACACAGGCTGTTGGACCAATTCTTGGTGCTAATATCGGTACAACTATTACAGGACAGTTAGTATC
>JBGVNF010000043.1:0-3577 GCA_045125245.1 Lachnospiraceae bacterium | reverse complement strand
TTATTGTTTCTTATCATTACGAATCGGAATTTACTTTCGGCAATAGACTTGAATTGCTTCACAGATAAATGTTGCAGTACCATCAGCGTGCTTGTCGATGTTGTTCTTAAAGCGTTCATCTGCAACATACATCTGACCGAGACCCGCTAGAATTTCGTTTGTGCAAATATAGTAATTCTCGGTGATATGGTTTTGCAGCATTTTCGCAAGGTTCTGTGCCTCGGCGGAATCAGACCTTTCAACCTTTCTCATGCACACCGCAAACTCTGCCATGATGTGGTCCATTCCCTCGGTAAGGTCATTCCACTGCTGTTTGGAGTAATTCTTGGTCCGTTCTGCGTGTTCCTTGTATGCATCCGTTTTGCCCCATTTTTCTTTGGCTTCAGCCTTATACTTTTCAAATTCGCTGTTGTCAAACGCTTTCATAATATTTTCTCCTTTCACGGCACCATCAATGGCAGAAATTAACCGCTCTAACCGCTCTTTTTTGAGTGTAAGAAGGTGTTTTTGCTCGTTCAACGCCTTGTTTTTATCATAATTCGGGGATGACAAAAGTTCTCTGATGCTTTTTAAGGAAAAATCAAGTTCACGGTAAAAGAGAATCTCTTGCATACGAAAAAGAGATTTTTCGTCGTAAAAACGATAGCCTGTAGACCTGTCAACAAAGGCTGGCGTCAACAATCCTATTTCATCGTAATAATGCAGTGTGCGCACACTTACACCCGTATATTCGGCAAATTCTTTAATCTGCATTTTCAATTTTATCACCTCACAAGAAAAGCATACACTATGACGGAGCGTGAGAGTCAATAGCTTTTTGAAAAACATCGGTTCGTGTTACATAAATTGGCAGTTGACTTTACGTTACTCTCCAACATCCAACCTCTTTGTTCCTGTCCGTTTTTACCTATTAGCCATTTTTGTTTTTTTATCTTTTGAGGCTAATACCCTATTTATCCAATAACCCGTACATCATTAATCTATGTATTATCTATCACTGACAATAATTTCATATACTCAATTATTTCAGTTCTATCAATAACCATTTTATTATTATCTATATGATTAAAATAATCATCAAACAATATATAAAAACTTGAAAATTTATTTATATCACACCATCCATATATTTCCCTTCCCATATCATAAGCTGATTTCATATCCATAAGCTCACTAATATATATGTTAGAAATATCAATTGCAACCATAATCTGTTCAAAATCACAATTTATTTTAAGCACTTCGAAATATTCATCTTCATATGTTGCAAACAACCAACACCTTCTTACATTAGAACATGCAGTTTTTTTTACACATTTAGTGTATATTCCATCTTTATATACAAATGTGTTATCTTCCGAACATGAACTTCTTAATTCAATTAAATCCCTTCCTCTACTTATGCCAAAAAAATCTTTTCCTTTGTAGTTAGCGACCTATTATTTTTCTCTTTTTGCTTCTCTTCAAATAAATATCTATTGAGACGAATCCTCCAATCCCAGTATTTACGATCACTAATAAATATTTTCCCACATCGTACACATTTTTTTAACTTAAATACAACACGCTTATTATCTGAATCATACATTATTCCTTTAAACTCGATTAATTGCCCACAAGGCTGTGTAATACAATCATGAATTCTATCTAATCCAACATATATTCTAGAATTACATAAACGCACCACAATAACTTATATCAAACTCTCGTTTACTTTGTTATGCGCATTATCAATTATCTCTCCAAACTTTTCAGTTATATCCTTTGGTAAACTAAAGATATACTTTGTACGCTGTCTATATAATAATACGCCTTCTTTTAATTCCTCCTCGTATCTTTGATAAGCTCTAGGAATAATATAGACATCTTCCCTTCCCAACATAGTTGTTACATTAAAAATAAATGATACTCCATCATCTGTAAATACAACATATCTATATTTCTTCTCGAATACCTCTCTACCTGGCATCGTCTGACTAATCTGAGTAATAAACATTCTTGTTTTCACATTATATACACCTATTATCCAGTCCATCATAACGCCTAATAATGTATGCTTTTCTTGTATAAAACAACGTATTTTTTCGCGCAATTCATCTGTTATTAACACAAAATGAAAGCCATCATATCTATCATAAACTAGATTCTCTAATTCTTTTCTATAGAATTCTAGCTCTTCATACTCTTTAATTCTCATATTTGTATTAATAAAATCAATTAACTGTTGTAGCATATTCCTTTTTTCTGAAAAACTCACAAGACATCTACGAATATATCTTTCAATAAATTCAATAAATCCGCAACTAATAACCCTACTGTAATAAGCCTTTTTAATAGCTTCATATGTAAGTTCCGAATATATATCATCTATTCCTTTAGTACATAAAATGCCCGCATCATTAAAATCATAAGATATCTGTTTATAATCTTCATCACTAAGATTATTATCATACGCTAATATTTTAGTTAAAAGTTCCTTATATTTTCCCCCATTTTCCACAACATTTACTTCCATTACTTCAATTCCCATAATTATCCCTCCAATATTTTCTAATCTTCTTTCTAATTTATTAATCTATAATAACTCCTTTTTGAGAATTTCTATTTTTGTTTTCATAATATCGCCCATAATAATTAATTCAATTGACGTACATATTGTCCATGTTTTTTAGTATTCCTACCATACTGTATTGCAAATGTAGGACATTTATGAAGACATCCAAGACACATTGCACATTTATCCTTCACCCATACTGGCTTTCCATCCTTTATATCAATAGCATTAACTGGGCACTCATTAGCACATTTTCCGCATCCAATACACTGGTCTTCAACGCGTAAATGACTTGTTTTTCTTGATGTTTCATAAAATAGAGAAATAAATTTTGCCACCACATACGGCAATGTATGTTTTACAAATTTACCGCTTTCCTTATTTTTTATGTGAGATATTATTTTATCTAATTGTGGCTTTTCATTTTCTATTACCTTAGCTATTTTATCTTTATTATTAGCATCAAACATTGGTGTCCAATTGTCCGGTGTCACAATATCAAAATATGCATTTACATACTTACCTTTTTTCTTTAAATACCTACCAACCTGCTGACTAGCCTGGCCACTTGTTCCTCCACAAGTAGCGATGCAGTATATGTATGAATTTTCATCACAGTCTATTTCTAGATTTTCTAGAAATTCTTGCACATTACTAGGCACCCAGTAAAAATATGTTGGTATAACAATTCCTAAAGATTCTCCTGGTTGCAAATGAAGTTTCTCTGTAATCTCGGTAATTGATATAATATTGTCATCCGTAGCTTCAGCTACCTGTGATGCTACAAATTTACTGTTTCCTGTTGCTGAAAAGTATATAATCATACCATTCATCCTTTCTATACTGACTTTCAACACTATTTTAATTATAGCACATTTAGTTTAGCTTTCATATATTATACCATAACTATATTAACTAACAACCAAATACTCGTTATATAAATTTTTATTTTCGAATTACCGATCGCTTTTTCCAACATTCCCAGTGTTTACATGACCATCGCCCACTTTCACCACAAAAAAA
>JBGVNF010000042.1:0-6037 GCA_045125245.1 Lachnospiraceae bacterium | reverse complement strand
TTTTTGTGAACGTTCATTTTTCCCCACAATCGGGTCAAAATAAAATGATTGTGCCATAAGAATCTGTCTAACATCCTCATAGTTATGTCTATCTATGTAAAAATCATTATCAGATGCAAATACAAAACGTATCTCCTGACTTTCACCTTTTCCTACCACAATACCAAATATTTCTTCTCTAAAAGCCATTGAAAACATTCTTTCCAATTCTTTTATCATTTCATTCTCTAAACACATTACAACAACATAATCAAACAGTGTAACCTTAGTCAAATCTATTCCAAACCTACGTTCTAAGAGGGTTGGACTAATCGTTAAAATGGGATATGCATATTCACTATATTCATCCCACTCTGTTAGTTTAACAGGAAAACAACATTTATATTCTGTATGTTCCTTTCCGTTTTCATCTACATATGTTTTACTAACAGGACTTTTATATGGAATTTGAACATAGTATCTCCAATAATCTTTTTCGATTTCGGATTGTTTCATTAATATCTACCACCTGTTACATGAGCATATAGTGGAATACTTAATACTCCTAAAGTTGTATTAGGTGCAAGTTTTTTATTTACAATAGCATTTGCTCCTACTGTAAAAGTAATATTACCTACCAAATCAGTATATTCTTTATCTGTAATTGGAACACTATCAAACATACCCATAATAATCTGTCCAATAGACCAACTTCGTTGCTCCCAATCATAAAGTTCCTCTGTTGCCATATCATAAACAATATCTATATAGAAAAGCATAGTTCCTACTGCTTGTGAACCATTACGTTGATTGTAGAAGTTAATTTCATCACAATAGACATAAATTAATGGATGAAGTGAATCAATTACCTTATTTGCAAACATAGTTCTGAAAAGAATACGCTCTTCACAACCTTTACTTACTACATCTACTTTTGCTTTATCTAATAAACTATCTTGTAAATCAGGTTGCATTATGATATTGCCATCATAGTCAATGGCATACTCTGCCAATGGTTCTAATGTTAAATATCGACATAATCTTCGTATGTCTTGACTTTCATCTATATTTACACATAAATATTTAGTTAATATAGAAGCTCTGCTTATTTTAGTACTTTTCTCTGCGTCTTTGTCTATAATATAAGGCATTACTTCACCCCCTATTTAATAATTACATCTTTTGTAACAACATTACCATATATATCTGTTACAGTAATTTTTAAGATACCTGGTACTTGCGCTAAAACTGTATAAT
The DNA here is from genome assembly GCA_045125245.1 of Lachnospiraceae bacterium. Lineage (GTDB taxonomy): Bacteria > Bacillota > Clostridia > Lachnospirales > Lachnospiraceae > SVEL01. The sequence goes on along the minus strand of JBGVNF010000042.1, from coordinate 4,801 downwards.
AAGCACCATTTTCTTCTTCACGTAAAGATACCATATCATAATTATTAACTTCACATATTTTAATAGGATTGTTACATTCTATTTTATAAGTTTCTCCAACTTTTAAATAACTGCTACAATAAATAATCGGTTGAGCAGTTACTTGTGGTTCCTCAACCTCTTCATCAACATCTATTAAATCTGAAAAGTCAATAGGACTTTCGTTATAAGCATAGAAACCATTATCGTTCGGATGCATTTCATCAATTTTTAATGATACTACAAACATACCAGGATAACTTACATCATCCATTTCGGTAATATAGTAGTAATATTTTGTTTCCTCATCACCTATAATGATACGATAGTTTCTATGATGATGTTGTAAACGTACTGTAAATTTATTTTTTTGTAAGTATAGTTTGTTACGAGAGTCCAAACCTAATACTTTATCATAGTCAACAATACCTTTACTTGAATATGAACTATTGAAAGCATATACAGGGAATGTATATGGACAACCTTTTAAATGTAATTCACTAGTACAAACATATGCTTTATAAGATGGCATAACATCATTTGGGTCTAATAATGCCTCACGTACAATACAAGTCACATTACTATATTTTACATATGAACCAATAGGTAATTGGATGTATGGTTTAGTAATAAGCTTCTTTTCTTGACCTGTTAATGCGTGACGAACTAACATATCTCCATCTCTCCACTCACCTGACATATCATCAATAGCAGTACGTGTAAGAACTTGTACCTCTTGGTGTCCATCAGCTAACTCCCATGCTAATTCATTATTCAAATCTGCCGCTCTACGTCTTTGTTCTTTAATTGCTTTTTGTTTACCTTGTAATCTTTTTTTATATTGTTCTAAAGTTGGCATATTAATCCAACTCTTCTCTTAACTCTATAATGTTTTGTGTTCTATCATAATCTAAAATTAAATTGTTTAATCTTGACTCACATTGATTGTATAATTTGATACAAGCCTGTAAACGGTTGGCATTACTAAATTGTGTAAAGTCAGTAGATGTTAATTGAGCCGCTAACATTTCGGCAGAATTAACTTTTGGCTCTAACCAAACTAATACACTAGCATGAGCCACAATATATTCAATAGAACGATTACTTACAAACTCTTCACTATCAATATCTAATAACAATCCTTGTAGTTGTAATTCAGTAATTGCCATATACATGATTTCTTCAAAGTCTGCAACCAATTCTTCTTCTGTAAAATCTAAATAGTCGTATTCCGTAACAATACGCAAAAACATAGATAATACATTTTCCTTATTCATTATAATCACCCTCTCTTATGGGCGGTTATAAGAATTTTCGCCCTAGTAATTTTTCTAACTCACCAATAAATACATAGTTTGTTAATTCACCACTTCTAATTTTACGGTCAATCAAAATAACTAAATCCATTGAAATATCATACCCATTGTTACGTGATAAGACAATAGCCTTTTCAATTTCTTCTATTTCAACTTCATTAATATTTTCTTCCATGTCTTGTAAAGTATATATATACTCATATACGTGACCTAATTTTAATACATTAACAATTTCATCAATCATTTCTTCATCATTTTCATATCCATCTAAACATAACCAAGGTGTACTTAGATAAGATTTTGGCATATTAATAATATCGTCAATAGATACAATTTCAATATCTCCATTATGTTTCCATTCATATGTCATGTTTTTACCATGATACATAACATAACCTTGAGATACGTTTGCCACATAAATATCCACACCTTTATATTTACGTCTTAGGTCTTGTTTAGTAATACGATTTTCATTTCTAGTTCTTTTTGTTTTTTTAGGTTTTTCAATAACTTCATCAACTACTGTATTAACAGGTTCTTGTTGTTGTTTTGTCATTAACTCCATTAATTGTTGTTGTTGAGCCATCATCATTGCCATCATTTGTGCCATTTGTTCTTCGATAGATAGTTGTGGTTTTGGTTCTTCTACTTTTGGCTTAGATGTGGTTGTTCTCTTTTTGGTAGTTGTTGTAGATTTTTTTGTTTCTTCTGCCATTACAGAATACCTCCCATTCAAATTTTATATTCATATTGTTGCCATTTTAACATAACATCTTTAAAGGTATCGTCTACCTGAAAGATAATAGCAACTTTATTATCTACCTTACGTTTCTTTACTCCCACGACTTTGCAACCCTCTTGAATGAATAAGTTTGCTTGCCGCAGGTTATAAATAGCAATGGTATCTTTCATAATATCACCTTGCTTTCAAATTGTGTTTAATACTTCAATTAAAAGGGATATGTTTAACATATCCCAATTTATCAAGTATTAAATTATTTAGCTAAAGTAATAACACCCATAGCACGACCAGTGATTACACGTAAACCGAATGAGAAACGTACTGCGAACTCGATAGTATCGTCAACACGTACACCTGATTCGTTAATGTCGATTAATTCAGGTTCAACAATCATTTTGATTGGTTTACCAATATTATTTGGAACAATATAGATAGTTTTGTCGTCTTGAACTAAACGACCTTCTGCTCCTTTTGCTAAGTTGACATCTTTAACTGCTTGTGGTAATTCAACTAGTGGAATACCTTGGAATACACGTAAAGCACCTTGTTGATGCATTTCATTTTTCATATCCTCTGATACAGTTTCAACACCTTCTAAAGCAGATAATGCTAATCCTGTACCAACTAATACTACTTGTTGCGCACCTGATAACATTTTAACTTCACGAACTGCGTCTAAGATAGCAGCTTTAGTAACCTCACCTGAAACTTTGCATTGACCTGGTACTAAAGCAGTAACTTTAGCAAAAGCTTCATATACTTTTAATTGGATAAATTTTTCAACTGCTGCATTTAAGTGAGCAACTAAAGAACCCCAATCAGCACGACCTAACATAATACGTGCTAAATGTTCGTATACTTTGATACCGTAAGTAGCAACTTCAACTGTTACTGAATGACCTTCATCAAATCTTTGACGGTCTAAAGAAACTTTACCATCTTTAGAGATACGAGAAACGTGTAATTCATTTTTAGCTTCAATATAGAACTCTGTTGAGTCACCACGAGTTTGAGAACGTGATTCAACGAATTGGTCTAAGAAAGGATTACGCCATGATTCAGTTAAGATACCTTCACGAATAACTTCTTCAACGATAGCAAATACTCCTAAACGTACTTCTTCACGTCTGAAAGCTAATTGAATGTCATTAACTGTTGCTTTTCCTTTTTCTAATCCCATGATTGAGAAGAAAGCATTTGAGATAGCTTCTTCTGGTGTTACCATACCTTGTTCTGAAAAGTTAGCTGGTAAAACTACTTTCCCTTTAGCGTTGTCGATTAATAAACGTGCAACTTGTTTTGCAGTAAATTCCATAATCAAAATTCCTCCTTGGTTTTTAAAATTTAAAAGTAAAAAAATAAGTCAATAATTAAAATTCAATTTTTTTCATAACAATAGCAGCAGCTTTGTCATCTTCTGCTAATAAATACATAGCTTCTGCCATTTTGCGTTCTCCAACTTCAGTACCTGCTGCAACATGAGGATGGTTAGCAGATAATTCTAAACGGTCATGTTTAGTTAATTTGTAACCTGTAACCACGTCACCTTTTTTAAAACGGAATTTCCCAATGTGTCCATCTGTGCGACGAGCTTCTTCAACCATGATTTCAGGTGCAACTAAAACATAGATTAAACCTGCTGCTAAATCTTCTGCTTCTGGTTTACCTTCGATTACTGTTGCAGAATAAACATGGTCTAATTCACCTTTTCCTGCTGCCCCGATTTTAACGATTGTACAGTTTGGTAAGTCTGCACTTGGTACCTCAATGTTCATAGGGCGCCCATTTTTCATTTCTTTTACATTTGTAGTATTCGCTACGATTAAAGTCATAATCAAATTCCTCCTTGAATTTACAAATTTTTTATATTTTTATTAATGCTATCTACCTACTTATATAATAACCCACCATATCTGTCATCTTTTGTAGATGGTTTTTCCTTAGTAGATGCAGTAATATTCACTTTTGGTGCTACTTGTGGTTGTTTTTGTCGTTTTGCACGAGCTTGTTTACCCACAATAGCGTAACATTTATCTTCTAATTGTTGAGGTGTTAAATCATCAATTCCTTTAATTAATTCTTTAAACTCATCAGTATCTTGTAAATCTCTAAAGTTGTCTAATACCCCATCAATCGCAACCTTACGTTGCTCTTTTTCAATGTTAGTTTTATAAGAACGTAAATCTTCAAGTTCTTTCATAATCTCTTCCATTTCTTTAGATTGAGATTTTTTAAGTTCCTCTAATTGTTGAGTTAGTACGTCACGTTCTTGTGTTAATTCACGAATTGTACGCCCACTTTCAACTTGTTCTTCTTCTAACAATTTTTTGTAATCAATCTCAGGTTCTTTTGGTTGTTCTTGTTCAGGTTCTTTTACACCTGATTCCTGAGTTGGTTGTGGTTCGGTTTCTTGAGGTTCTACCGATTGTTCATCTTCAAATTGTTTACTAGCTTTTGGCATAGTATTTTCCTCACTTTCAAAATTGTTTAACTCAAACATCATTTGTTCAACATTATTCATTTGAGAAAATGTAATGTTGGCACTGTTAAATGCTGGTGTAACTCCAATACCTAACACTGTCACCGCAGTAAAGTAGAAAGAGTTAATGTTATATACATCATCATCAAAAGTAGCGTCAGTAATCATTACTTCCATACTAACACTTAAATCTTTATGATTTTGAATGAACTCAAATTCTTTCTTCTGACGTTTCCATAATAAAAC
>JBGVNF010000041.1:0-1979 GCA_045125245.1 Lachnospiraceae bacterium | reverse complement strand
TAAAAATAACATATATAATATGTGCTATGGTGGTATTATCCACTGCTGGAGGAAACGATGAACAAAGTGCACGAGAAGGAAACGATGGACGTGTAAGTTAGGAGGCAAGATGGAATATCTTGTCGTGTTAGTAATAACCTTGGTGGTTATTGCTTACATACTTGATGACCACGATAAAAAGTAGTCATTAGGTTAGCTCAACTTTTAACGTTTGTCGTTTTCGAAAGCGAAAAGGGAAGGTTGGCGCCTTCCCTTTTCTTTTAAACTCAACTTTAACGTCTATCGACATCTTTATTATATGCTAAAAATAAAACAAAATCAACACTAATAAAAAGAAACAACCAAATCGATTAATTCTAATTTCGTACTATATAAATGTAGATGATAGTTACATTCATTTACACTTACTTTTATAATAAGGTTGTAGTGGTTTGACGCAATTCTAATTGGGATGTCTTAATTATACAATCCCGCGGATAAACAGTCAACCATTCCCTTATTATGCAAATTCGGTTAAGCAGGTTGTTACTTTTATATATTTAAAAGCTTTCGTGTCACCAACGAAAATGAGTTGTAGTAAGTGTGAATGGTCACTACTACAAGATTACATTTTTGGAGGTGGTTTTTATGATTAGTGTAGGAATCGATGTGGCAAAAGGGAAAAGTACTATATGTGTAATAACAAGATATGGTGAAATTCTTCTTTCGCCAAAAGACTACAAACACACAATTGATGATTTGAATTATTTCAATCAAAAACTCAGCAAATACAATGAAGAAATTCGAATCACAATGGAAGCAACTGGGAATTATCATTTCCCTATCTATCATTACTTTAAAGAGAAAGGCTATTTTATTAGTGTTATTAATCCGCTAGAGATGAAAAGATATCGTTGTCAAGGTATAAGAAATCCAAAAACAGACCGTATTGATTCAATGATAATAGCTCAATATGGAATTGATTATTGGTATAGATCTAAACCACAAAACGATAGAAGTGAAGCTCGTCAAGAATTAAAATTTTTAGGAAGACAATATGAACAATACATGAAGGTTCGTGTAGCACGATGTCAAGCTTTGAACGCTATATTAGACCAAACAATGCCCGGAATATATGGGATATTAAATGATTTTGATAAAAATAACGGTAAAGATAAGCTTTGTGATTTTGTTTATGATTTTTGGCATAGAGATAATATAATTAAAAGTTCAGAAAAAGTATTTATAAAGAAATATTTGAATTGGTTAAATAAAAAGGGATACCGTCAAAACGAAAGTGAAGCCCGCCAGCTATATCAAATCGCAAAGACTAGTATCCCAACATTACCATCTTCATCAGAAACTACCAAATTGTTAGTTCAAGAAGCGGTGAATGTACTAAGAGAAATCAATAATTCTCTTTATATTATTTTAAAACAAATGAGAGGAATAGCCAAGACATTTCCTGAATATAACACAGTAATATCTATGGGAGCTATAGGTGAATCTTTGGCACCAAGATTAATTGCAGAAATAGGTGACCCAAGATATTTTCATAGCGCTAAAGCATTAATAGCCTATGCAGGAATAGACGCTCCACCATATCAATCTGGTCAATTTGTAGGAAATCAAAGACACATATCAAAACGTGGTTCTTCTACTCTAAGGAAGATTGGTTATGAAATTCTAGATTCAGTTAACAAACATCAAAGTCAATTAAAAGATGATCCCATATGCCAATATTTCCTAAAGAAGAGAACTGAGGGGAAAGCCTATAGAGTAGCAATAATGGCAGCATTTAATAAGTTTCTTCGTATATATCATTCGCGAGTTTCGAAAGTATTAAACGACATGGAAAATGAGATAAAAATAACAGCTGAGTAGATATTTTTGTCTAAATACATTAAAAAAATCAGATTAAATCTGATCTTTTTGTCATGCCTTAAATTAATAAAAATTTATTTTAAAAAATACTTGATTTTTATTAGCAGGTTTATCTA
>JBGVNF010000040.1:0-2021 GCA_045125245.1 Lachnospiraceae bacterium | reverse complement strand
TGTATGCTTTTTTTGAAACAGGTGACATTTTGGATACAAATGGATATGAAGCCAAAGGCTTGAACAATGCCAACCATAGTTTAAACAAACTTTATATTGCTTTAGAAACGGCAACCTACATCTGAAGTATATCAGAATTGTGAATTCCTATTTATCTAACAGCCTTGACACAGTTCAGCTGACGCCCCCAATACGGAAGATTCTTGGGCTGTTCCAATTACCCACGATGTCGGTTTACGCATAATTTATAGAGATTGGCAATGGTTATGAGAAAAGAGAAGAATAGTATAATTTTAGAGCTAGGTGATAGACTTTGCAGATATGATCTTGGAACGGACTTAAGTGTAGATTGGTCTACTGAATACGAAAATCCTGAATATATTGGTTGTGAATTTGGAAAGAAAAATGCGATTGGAGCCTTTTTCTTTTATGATAAAAAGACTACAGCAAAAAAAACTCTAGCTCAAGCAATATATAATCAAAATAAAAAAGGAAACATCTATAACAGCGGAACAATTACATATTGTGAAGTGGTAAATGAGTTAAATCTTTTGGACCTTGATAGCGGATTGATTGAATGTTCGAACATTATAAGTTTTCTAGTCAGTATTGATGCAAATGTGATTGAGAATAAATTTGTTAATCATCATTCTAATAAGCCTTATTCTGAATTACAATCTGTAATTGTTGATATCTTCTCCACAGATCATATTAAAAGGATAAATGCCGCAGATGAGATTAACAAGTTTTTCTTTTATAATGCACCATATTTAGGACAGTCACTGACTGATTATGAAAATGGTATTTTATTCAAATCAATTCTTGAAGAAAAGAATTATGAAGGGTATGTTTTTTTTGAAAATCCTGAGAGTAATACATACTGCATATTCAATTCAGATAAAATAAGCGACCCAATACACGAAGAAGTTTATATAGACACAGATGATGAGTTGAAAGAGTTTCTATTAATAGCTGAAAAGAATGATAAATAGTAAATACAAGTATTCTCATATACTATCAGTCGCATAAGAAAAGCCAACTTAAGCCTGTGTTTGACAGACCTAAGTTGGCTTTATCAATTTAAGGATTTGAATTTATCTATGTGTGTATAGTCCACCCATGAATAGGATTCATCAATACGGCAAACGATTGGTCGGGCTGTCCGTGATAGAGCAAACCTCCGACAATACCCGTTCTGCCATCGGGATATACCTGTCGGAATCCGAATGAGTGCGGTGCCGAATCATAGTAGAGTTCAATCTCACACGGGCAGTTTGGATTTTCTTCCCATTGTTTCAAACGGTCAATACACTTTTGCAGGGTGTCGTTCTTGATTTCCTTTGCGTAGGCAACAGCCTTGTCATAACGCTCTTGACATAAAATCTTCATACTCGATATATTTTAGGGTTTATAATAAATCTTCATATACTCCAAAGCTGTAGCAGTCGGCAATGAAAAAGCCCTCACTGCCAATTTCTGCGAGTGACTTCATATCTTCCAGCGTATCGCAATAGAAGAATATGTCATCATCCTTTTCGGTATCAGCAGGCATTCCGATGGCGATACGCACTTCAACGGTATCGTAGTTGTCATTATAGCGGATAAGGCAATCGGCATAGTGAGGCTCGATACCTCGCTCTGTAAAGAACTTCAAGCATTGGCGACTTATCTCTTTTCTGACTGCATCGGGTTTCTTCCAATCGGAATCATCAATAATCTCCAATCCCATACCTTCCACGACCAAACAAGTGCCACCATTGATGTTTGTCATTAGTGTACGCTTGCCTAAATGTTTCTCTCTAATATCGGCCCAATTGGGGATATCCCATCTTTCGTTGGTCCATACTCCGCGATAATCTTTTGGCACACGGAGATACTCTGATAATGTCATTCTAATCATAGTCAATCATTATATAAGTTATACATATTACAGGCGAAGCACTGTATTCTATTTCTTTACCGCCTTGACTGTTCCGTGCAGGATTGTGCAAGGTTGGCGGGAAAAATACCGCAAGCCCCGT
>JBGVNF010000039.1:0-1542 GCA_045125245.1 Lachnospiraceae bacterium | reverse complement strand
CTCACCTCCACGTGTTCTGTAGTGTGTCAGTCTTATTAAAGAAATCATATCAGAAGGAAATAAGAATAGAAACGCGAAAGTAGCACAACAGGTTTCATGACGCATTGGTGCCTTTCGCAGAAAGGCGGAAAATAGATATGGAAAGACTAGAGCTATTAGATGATAAGTTAAGAAAAATTAAATCATATGATTTAACTATGATGAAATATGCAAGAAATTTTATAGTTGGTGTTATGATGACATTGATGTTTTTTGTTATGATAATACCTATGGACAGTGCACTGTTTGTTGTTTCATCAGTAATGCTAATGGATTCGTTGGTAAGCCTAAATATCAATCCGTATCTTTATATAAAGAGAGATAGTATAAAGCTTTCTATTTATAAAGGGTTGAAAGAAACAAGCATAAATAAAAAGGTTTTTGTAAAATCAAGGTGTAGATATCATTTTATGTTTATGAAAAAAATATTTATAGCATCCATTATTATAGCGTTTTTGGGAGGCTTTTTATCTAAAGGATTAACGGTGGATAATATATCTAATGGTTTGTTTTATATTTTTCTATGTTTCGTGCTGGCAAGCATATCTTTTGCATGGGAGTTATATAGTGCAACAAAGGATTAATGAAAAATTATCGATTACCTAGCTGCCAAAAAGCAACTGCGCTTGCGGCAGCTACATTTAATGAATCAACTCCATGGGACATAGGTATAAGTACTGTATAATCAGATGCTTTTATAGTTTCATTAGAGAGACCATAACCTTCTGAACCAAGGATAATAGCAAGTCTATCTTCCTTCATAAGTTCTTCATTATCGATAGATACAGAATCATCTTCAAGGGCCATAGAAACAGTTTTAAAACCAAGATTCTTTAATAATTCCAGATCTACCGCAGGCTGGTCAGTTGCTTCATCTCCTATAAATGTCCATGGAATCTGGAAGACAGTGCCCATACTTACTCTGATAGCACGTCTATATAATGGATTACTACAAGCAGGTGTAAGAAGTACTGCATCAATATTTAAGGCTGCTGCTGAACGCATAATAGCACCTACGTTTGTAGGGTTCATAACATTTTCTAATACTGCGATTCTACGAGCATTTTTACATATTTCTTCTACAGATGGAAGAATAGGGCGGCGCATTGCACATAACATACCGCGAGTTAATGGATAACCTGTCAATTCAGTAAGTACATTAAATTCAGCTGTATATATTGGAACATTTCCAACGCGCTCTATAATACACTTAGCCTGTGTATCCAGATGCTTCTTTTCAACTAAACAAGATATAGGCTCGCAACCTGCATTAAGGGCGCGCTCAATTACAAGAGGACTTTCAGCGATGAAAAGTCCTTTTTCAGGATAGTGACGGCTAAGAAGCTGAACTTCAGTGTAGCGTGCATATATATCAAGCTCTGGAGCGTTAAAATCTGTTATTTCTATGATGTTTGACATAGGTTTCTCCTTAATGTAAAATGAAATCTAAAGTTTATTATAGTGATAAGAGTTAAATGTGTCAAATTGAAGATTATAGAAGGA
>JBGVNF010000038.1:0-26512 GCA_045125245.1 Lachnospiraceae bacterium | reverse complement strand
ATATCTATTTCTGTTGCGCCATCTTCTATAGCGCATTGTGCCTCATAGGCCTTAACCTTGCTGGATGTAGCGCCAAGTGGGAAACCAACCACAGCACAAGTCTTTACGTCGCTACCTTTTAGTAATTCACTTACAAGCTTTACACGATACTGATTAACGCATACTGATGCAAAATTATATTCTAAGGCTTCGTTGCATATTTTAATAACTGCATCCTTAGATGCGTCTGGTTTTAAGATAGTGTGGTCAAAAACTTTTGATTCTAAGTTCATATTGAAAATCTCCTTTGAAATATATTGTAAATTTAAATATCCAATGTGTTTTGTATGATTTAATATTATACTTTATTTCACAATTAAAGTGTATCATAAAATATAGAAAAGTAAATGTGCATAGTTGCAAGAGAAGGTGAAGAGTGATAAAATCGAGAAAATAGTAGGTATGTATATAAGAAAAAATGAAGAAATAAAAATGTAAGCATTTTTGTTTTATAAAATATATAGGAGGATGGTTAAAAATATGAGTGAAACTAAGAGACTTATAGAGCTGATAAAGAATGGAGATTTAGATAATCGACTTGAGGATATATATGTTGATAATTCGGTATTAGATTATCAGAGAAATCGTTATATAAACGCTATAGAAAAGTATGAAAATATATATTTTGACAAATACACAGAGGAATGTATGGAAATAAAGGATGTACACCTATTTAGTGCGCCTGGTCGTACAGAAATAGGAGGCAATCATACAGATCATCAAAGAGGTGAAGTATTGGCGGCAGCAGTTAATGTGGACGTGTTGGCAGTTGTAAGTAAAAATGATGATGGGATTATAAAACTTGTATCTGATGATTATGAGATGATTACAATAGATGTTAACCAGCTGGAAGCGAAGGAAGAAGAGAAGGGAACACCCGCAGCCATTGTAAAAGGAGTGCTTGTGGGATTTAAAAATAAAGGTTATGCTATAGGTGGCTTTAGGACTTATATGACTAGCGATGTGCTTATTGGAGCAGGTTTATCATCATCAGCGGCCTTTGAAAATATCATAGGAACTATTCAGTCGTATCTATATAATGAAGGTCAGATTTCATCAGTTGAACTGGCAAAGATAGGTCAGTTTTCAGAGATTAATTATTTTGGAAAACCATGCGGTTTAATGGATCAAATGGCAAGCTGCGTAGGAAATTTAGTTTATATAGATTTTGCAGATACAGATAATCCTAAGATTGAAAAAGTGGAATGTGATTTTAAAAAATATGGTTATAGCTTATGTATAACAGATACGAAGAGCTCTCATGCAGATTGTACACCAGAATATGCGGCAGTCCCAAATGAAATGAAGCAGGTTGCAGGTGTGTTTGGGAAGGATGTGCTCAGAGAAGTATCTATGGATGAAATACTTGATAACGCGTCTCAAATAAGAAAAATTGCAGGGGATAGAGCTTATCTTAGGGCTATTCATTTTCAGAAGGAAAATGAAAGAGTTAAAAAAGAAGTGGAAGCTCTTAAAACAGATAATTTTGAAGAATTCTTAAGGAATGTAAAAGCATCAGGAGATTCATCATATAAGTATCTACAGAATATATATATGAGCAAAGATTTAGAGCATCAGAATGTATCGGTTGCCCTAGCTCTTAGTGATGTAATACTTGATTCAAATTGCGTTGAAAAGGGTGTAAGCAGAGTTCATGGTGGTGGCTTCGCAGGTACGATACAAGCTTTTGTTAAGAATGAATATGTGAAAGACTACAAAGAATTTATGAATAATGTATTTGGCGAAGGTGCATGCAACGTGTATATGATTCGTAAATATGGCGGTGTAGAGATAGCTTAAAGTAAATAGGAAAAAGCTCAGGAAAAATTCCTGAGCTTTCATTTATTTGTAAATAAACTTATTTATTAGTAATGTGACCACCATTAGCCTTGTACTCATCTACAAGCTTGTGAATTCTTCCAAGTGGATTTAATAACTCGCTGATAGAAGCATCGTGATTTAATGTATCGATGATTAAAGCGATGTACTTGCTCATATCACAGCTTACGTAGTATGGCTTAGAGAGAAGCTCTGGTGTCTGGTAAACAAGGTTTGTAGTAAGGATTCTGTCGATGTAACCATTCTTGTAAGCTTCATCAAACTTATCAAGACCGTTTGTGAAAAGACCAAATGTAGTAGCTACGAATACCTTTCTAGCCTTTCTTTCCTTAAGTTCCTTAGCAACTTCTAATACACTCTCACCTGAAGAAATCATATCATCGATGATGATAACGTCCTTACCTTCAACTGATGAGCCTAAGAACTCATGAGCTACGATAGGGTTACGTCCGTTTACGATAGTTGTATAATCTCTTCTCTTGTAGAACATACCCATATCAAGACCGAGTACGTTAGCAAGGTAGATAGCTCGTCCTGTACCACCTTCGTCTGGAGAGATAACCATCATATGGTCTGAATCAATCTGAAGGTCAGATTCAGCACGAAGGAGACCTTTGATGAACTGATATGCAGGCTGAACTGTTTCAAAGCCCTTTAATGGAATAGCGTTCTGAACTCTTGGGTCGTGAGCATCGAAAGTGATGATGTTGTCAACGCCCATAGCTGTAAGTTCTTCAAGTGCTAAAGCACAGTCTAAAGACTCACGGCCTGTTCTCTTATGCTGTCTGCTTTCGTAAAGGAAAGGCATAATAACAGTAATTCTTCTTGCCTTACCACCTACAGCAGCGATAACACGCTTAAGATCCTGGTAATGATCATCTGGAGACATATGATTTGTATGTCCGCATAATGAATATGTTAAAGAGTAGTTACACACATCAAGCATAATGAATAAGTCATCACCACGAACTGATTGGTGGATGATACCTTTAGCTTCACCTGAACCGAATCTTGGAACCTGTGCGTTAACAAGGTAAGAATCCTTCTCATATCCAGCGAAAGCGATAGTTTCCTTGTGTTCATTTGCGCGATTCTTACGCCAATCAACAATATAGTTGTTAACCTTATCTCCTAATTCCTTGCAGCTCTCAAGAGCAACAATCCCTAAAGGACCTACTGGTATAGTTTCTAAGTTTTTCTCGTTTGGCATTTGTGGTAACCTCCAATTTTTCTTAATAATTAATAGTATCCATAAAATTTATAACATTATCTGGACTGTTAGTCAACAGATAAAGCCATAAAAAAGGAATCAAATATAATACAAATCTATCATCTAAGCTTTAATCTTAAATCATCGCCATAAATTTTTAAGAGAGTATAATTGCTAGTGATTCGTGAAAATACTCTTTCGGAATATGTCTGTCTAAGTTCTGCCAGTGAAAGATTAGTTGATATAATAACGGATTTTCTGCGAAGATGACGTTCATTTATACAGTTAAATAAAGATGCGGCAGTAAAAGAATTGACCATTTCAGTGCCTAAGTCATCGATTATAAGTAAATCGCAGTCCAAAATATTATTTGCTAAATCTTTGCCTTCTAAAGAAGCGTTCTTTTTAAAAGTACTGTCAGCCAAAAGCTCAAATAATCTAATAGATGATACATATATAACTGAACATGAAGCTTCGATAAGTTCTTTGGCAATACAGTTTGTTAAAAATGTTTTGCCAACACCTGTTGGACCGTAAAGATAAAGACTTCTGTGCTTAATCTCAGTTGTAGAGCTGGCGCTGTTTGCTTCAGCTTTGAAATTATCAATAAAGTCACGACATGTCTTAACTACCTCGTGCATATTTTCTAAAGGTGTGAGTCCTGTTATGGCATCTTTTACGTTGTTATCATAATGTTTAAAAGAAAAAGTATTAAAGTTTTCTTTTTCTAAGATTTCTTTTATGTTTGACTGCTCATATAAAATCTCAATGATAGAATTCTTAAGGCAGCTACATTTGTTTTGCCCTACATATCCTGTATCTTGGCACTTAGGGCAAGTATATTCCATAGTAAGATAATCTTCAGGATATCCGTTTTGACGCAAAAGCGAAGCCTTTTCCTTAGAAAGGGCTTCGATTTGTTTTTTAATATCTTCTGTTGTTCCTACATTTTCTAAGAGCATTCTCTTAGCACCTTGAATGGAGATAGAAGATATACTTTCGTTTATCTCTCTTATACGAGGGATTTTGGAATATATTTCATTAAATTTTTCATCTAGTTGACGCTTGTGCATCAGCTTATTTCTATCATACTCTCTCATGAGAGCATCGTATTGTGATAATGTTAATCCCACGAATTATCTCCTTCTTAATAAGTCGCGCTCCAAAGCAGTGTAATCGTATTCACGCTGTGTCTTGAAGCTGTTAAAACTATTTTTTCCACTAGGTTTATTAGTATAATCGTAGTTGCCTTGCATCTGCGATTTAGTAGCAGGTTCTTTAACCTTTGTCTCATGAATATTATCAAGAGTTTTTACATCTGCTAAAGTTTTAATTCCATTCTTTAACCATCTTTGAAGGATGGAGTCAGCATATTGGAAGCTTGGCTGATGTATTGTATTGATAGTACGGTTGCAAGCATCAAGAATCATATCCAATGGGAAACCATACTCATCTGTCCATTTAATTACAAATTCCTGCTCGCTTGTAGCAAGATTTCTTCCTGAGAGGCCAAAGGCCTTCATAATAGGATATGAATTGCCTTTTACTGAAGCCATTCTAGCTTTTGCCATGTCTACAGAAGTTATATTTTCCTTAGCCCAGCTCAATGCAACTGTCTCGATATATTTCATAGCTGTATGTCCGTTTGATACACAGTATTCAATTAAATATTCGATAAGGTCAATTGGGAACTTAAGTCCGTCATAAAAATAGAGAATAGTGTTTGTCTCTGTAGACGATAAAGTTTTGCCAAGGTAAGTTTGTGATATGTATAAAAGCTCCTTAATATCTTCATCAGATGTTAATGTAGATAATTCGCTAGTTGTAAACTGGCGTTGTTTTGGAACATTTTTTTCTGTTGCTTCATCAAAGCTTGATACAGACTTGGCTATCACAGGCTGCTTGTCCACCTTAAATGGGCTTGATGTAGAAGAGGCAATAGTAGATGTTGCAGTTACTTCAGGAACAAGCTTAAAGGTGATAGGCATATCGTTTCTTAGGTCCTTAATAATAATTCTTGATAAGGCACCTCTATTATTAAATTCAATACCTAAGATACCAGTCTGATCCCAGTACTTTAACGCTCTAGTTACATCTGCCTCTGTAAGCTCTAATGAGGAAGCGATAGAATCTACTGATAAAATCGCATCAGACATAGTACTGCATCTTAATATATAAAGATATACCTTCACATACTCTCCGTTTGCTCTAGGCATATATTTATCTAAAAATAAATTTGAAATTAATGTAACGTCCGCTAGAGGACTTTTTTCTAAAACAATCTTTTCCATAACTCTTTCCTCATTGTCTATACTTAAAACGACTTGCGCTAGTAGACATACTATAACACATTTTTTTGTACTTTCAAACAGGAATTTTCCCGTAAAATCAAGGAAAAGTCCAGTTTTTGTTATAAAGTGGAAAATGTGGAAAATGTGGAAAATTAGTTTTTAAGTAGGTTATCTCCAATGTTTACAACATTTCCTGCTCCCATAGTTATCAACAAATCGTCTTTTTTGCAATTTTTTAATAAAAATTTTTCTATCTCATTAAAAGTAGGGAAATAGTAAGCCTCTTTTCCTTGTTTAATCATCTCATCACAAAGGTCTTTTGATGAAATACCGATGGTGTTAATTTCTCTCGCTGCATATATATCGGCAAAAACTACTGCGTCTGCAAGGGAGAGTGTCTCAACAAATTCATCAAAGAAGGCTTTAGTTCTTGTATATGTGTGAGGTTGGAAAACACACCACAATTTGGCATGAGGATAATTCTTAGCTGTAAGTAATGTGGTTTTTATTTCGTCTGGATGATGTGCGTAATCGTCAATAATTGTAAAGCCATTGAGCTCACCCTTTTTTTCAAAGCGTCTAACAGTACCGTTAAAGCTTTCTAAACCGGATTTGATTGCTTCCACCGGAAGATCTAAAGCTATGGCAGTAGCTGCAGCAGCTAAAGCGTTGTGTATATTGTGAAGTCCTGTTACTTTAAGGTCAATATGAGTAAGGATTACATTATCTTTAACTAAATCAAAGCTACCATTTGCAAATGTGTCATAAGTTATATTGTGTGCTGTAACTATTGCACCAGATTCCTTTGAACCAAAAGTAATGATGTTGCAGTCTAATTCGTCGGTGAAATATGAGTAGTCATCAATGTCACTACCGATAACAACAGTTCCAGTTTTAGGAACAAGACTTGCGTATTTTTTAAATGAAAGACGAATATCATCTAGGTCTTTAAAGAAATCCATATGGTCTTCTGCAACATTTAAAATAACTGCTACAGTTGGATTAAACGATAAGAAACTGTTTGTGTATTCGCAGGCCTCAGTAATCATAGTATCGCTTGTGCCTATGCGAAGATTACCACCAATTGAATTTAAAATACCACCTACCATAATGGTTGGATCGGCGTTGGCAGCTAAAAGTATATGTGAAATCATAGAAGTAGTAGAAGTTTTTCCGTGTGTACCGGAAACACCAATGGCGTGTTTGTATCTTTTCATTATAAGCCCAACTAATGTGGCTCTTGGAATAGTAGGGATATTTTTATTTATAGAAGCGCATAGCTCTGGATCATTTACGTCTATGGCAGCAGTATATACTGTCAGGTCAATGTCGTCAGTGATATTGGCAGCTTCCTGAACATAATTTATAGTTGCACCGATAGATTCTAAATGCTTTGTAAGCTCTGAACAATTAGTGTCTGAGCCTGATACAGAAATACCCATAGATAAGAGAATTTCAGCTAGACTGCTCATAGAGATACCGCCTATTCCAATAAAATGAACCTTACGAATTTTGTCAAAATCTACAGATATATTTTCAACCTTTAAAATTTCCTTACTACTCATATGAAAAATCTCCTTGAATATATTGTTATTGAAGTGAAAAAACACTTTAAATTATATCGTAGTTGCATTGCAACTGCGGTTATGTTTATTATACACATATTGGCAGAAAATGCAAACAGAGTAACAAGAATGTTTTGTGCACAAGTTTCCAAGAAATTACACGAAAAAATGTGGAAAAGTTCTTCACTTATCTGACATTATGTGATATAATGCTTTTATATAATATACAACGAGGTGATGACGTGAAGAAAAAAGAGATGATTGCTATGTTATTAGCAGGAGGACAGGGCAGCCGTTTAGGTGTTCTTACATCTAAGGTTGCGAAACCAGCAGTTGCCTTCGGCGGAAAGTATCGTATCATCGATTTCCCACTGAGTAACTGTATTAATTCTGGTATCGATACAGTGGGTGTTCTTACCCAGTATCAGCCATTAAGACTTAATTCACATATTGGTATTGGTATCCCATGGGATCTAGACAGAAATATTGGCGGTGTATCTGTTCTTCCACCATACGAGAAGAGTGGAAACAGCGAATGGTACACAGGTACAGCTAATGCTATATATCAGAATATTGATTATATAGATCAGTACAATCCAGATTATGTTTTGATTTTATCAGGTGACCATATCTATAAGATGGATTATGAAGTTATGCTTGACTACCATAAGTCGAAGAACGCAGACATAACTATTGCTGCTATGCCTGTACCGATGGAGGAGGCAAACAGATTTGGTATTGTTGTTACAGATGAGGACAACCGTATCAATGATTTCCAGGAGAAGCCTGAGCATCCAAAGAGCAACTTGGCTTCTATGGGTATTTATATTTTCAGATGGTCAATTCTTAAGGATGCGTTGATTAAGCTGAAGAACCAGAGCAACTGTGACTTTGGTAAACATATTATTCCATATTGTTTTGAGAAGCAGGATAGAATATTTGCTTACGAGTACAATGGATATTGGAAGGATGTAGGAACTCTTGGCTCATATTGGGAAGCTAATATGGAGCTTATCGACATTATTCCAGTGTTCAACCTCTACGAGGAATTCTGGAGAATTTATACTAACAATGATATCATCCCACCGCAGTTTATAGCAGACTCAGCTAGAATAGATAGAAGTATTATCGGTGACGGTTGTGAAATCTATGGTGAAGTATATAACTCTGTAATTGGTGCTGGTGTAACAATTGGACATGGTGCAGTGGTTAGAGATTCTATCATTATGAGAGATACTGTAATCGGTGCAGGAACACAGGTTTATAAGTCAATCATTGCAGAAGAAGTTGTGGTTGATGAAGGCTGTGTGATTGGTGTTGGCGATGAGGTGCCAAGTAAGCTGGATTCACGAATCTATGCCTTTGGACTTGCTACAATTGGCGAGAAGTCCTATATTCCAAAGAACGTCAAGGTTGGAAAGAATACTGCGATTTCTGGTAAGACAGAAACATCAGATTATCCAGATGGCGAGCTTAAGAGTGGCGAATATATTATTAAGGCAGGTGAGATGTAATGAAAGCGATAGGTATTATTTTAGCAGGCGGTAACAACAACAAGATGCGTGAACTTTCACAGAAGAGAGCAATCGCCGCTATGCCTGTGGCAGGTAGCTACAGAGCTATAGACTTTGCATTAAGTAATATGTCAAACTCTCATATTCAGAAGGTTGCAGTACTTACACAGTACAACGCAAAATCGTTAAACGAACATTTAAATTCTTCAAAATGGTGGAACTTTGGTAGAAAACAGGGTGGACTTTATGTATTCACACCTTCTATCACTGCGGATAATGGCTTCTGGTACAGAGGTACTGCAGACAGTATCTGGCAGAACATTAGCTTTTTGAAGAATAGTCATGAGCCATATGTTGTCATTGCATCAGGTGATGGCGTATACAAGATGGATTACAATGACGTATTAGATTACCATATTGAAAAGAAAGCAGATATTACAGTTGTATGTTCTAAGTTATCTCTAAATGAGGATCCTTCAAGATTTGGTATAGTGAGAACTGACGAAGATGGAAGAATCACTGATTTCGAGGAGAAGCCAGTAGAGACTGAGGAAAGAACTGTATCAACAGGTATCTATATTATAAGAAGAAGACTTCTTATAGAGCTTATCGAGAAGTGTGCCGAGGAAGAGAGACATGATATCGTTAATGATATTCTTATTAGATATAAGAATATTAAGAAGATATATGCATATCAGCATAATGAATATTGGAGCAGTGTGTCTTCAGTTAATTCATACTTTAAGACTAATATGCAGTTCTTAAGCCCAGAGGTTAGAAATTACTTCTTTAAGCAGTATCCAGATATATATTCAAAGGTGGATGATTTACCACCAGCTAAGTATAATCCAGGATCAAACGTTAAGAACAGTCTTATATCAAGTGGTTGTATAATCAACGGAACTGTTGAGAATTCAATTCTTTTCAAGAAGGCATATATTGGAAATAATTGTACAATTAAGAACTCAATTATTTTAAATAATGTATATATCGGTGACAATACATATATTGAGAATTGTATTGTAGAGAGTAGAGATACTATTCGAGCTAATTCTCATTATGTGGGAGAGCCAGGCGAACCAAAGATTGTTACAGTTCGTGGGGACAGATACCAGATATAAATTATAGACTAGCAAGATATGACAGGAAGGAGAGCGGTATATGCAGGTAACAGATGTGAGAGTACGAAAGCTTACTAAAGAAGGTAAGATGAGAGCTATTGTTTCAGTAACTTTTGATAATGAATTTGTAGTTCATGACATTAAGATTATCGAAGGTGAGAAGGGTTTATTCATTGCAATGCCAAGTAAGAAATCAACAGATGGTGAGTACAGAGATATTGCTCATCCGATTAATTCAGAAACTCGTGACAAGCTTCAGCAGACAATTTTAGAGAAGTATGAGGAATCCTTGACAGAGGAAGAATAGTAAGCAACTACGATTAAATATAAAATGGCGCACCGTTTGGTGCGCCGTTTTCATTTCTACATTAGATAATGAATAATCTTACTTTGTTTGCAAGATATCCGATTTAGTAAAGATTGGATTTTCGAAGCTTATGGTTTCCCATGCTTCTTTATTTATAGTGACTGGTGTGTCTTTTTCTAATTTTGTGACAAATTCTGTTATGTAGGAAGCGCGTTTTTCTTCTTTTAGGGCTTCCTTTGCGGATTGGGTTACTAGTTCATCATCTGCAAGGTAGCAGTAAACTACGTAATAGTTGTCGCCAATTTTTGTCATTTTACATTCGTCATCTTTAAGGGAGAGACAGAAATTCATCATCTCTTCTGAGATTTTAGTGTTCTTGCCTACGCTCATTTTTTCCACTGTAGTGTCGTAGAGTTTTGCAACTTCAGTGATTACTTCGCCGCTGTTGGAACGCTCTAGAATTTTTTCTGCAATTCGTTCTGGTGAGTCGAAATATTGTGGGCTTATTTCTACGATGGCAACTAGGCAGTGACGAGCCTCTTCTTTATCTACAGTGAGGTCTACGTCCTTTAGAATTGTCTCGCATACCTTGTCGTAAAGGGCGGTTCTAGTATATACACGAGTTACAATATCTCGATTGGCATTAGTAGCCTTGATGATTTTTGAGTCACTATTGTTGATGAAAGCGTCAACATTTGCTTCTAAGGCTTTCAACTCTTTGTCGCTTAATTCGTAGCCATTTTCTTTCGCGTACTCTGATAATACAAAAACTTCTTTTACGAATTGAAGGGTTTCTTCTAAAACTAAATCTTCATAGGTTTTTCCGTATTCTACAGGGGTGTTCCAGCTAAAGGAATTGCCGTAGGTAAGGTAATACTCTTCGTAATGAGCTTGCTTATTTTTTGTAATAAAGAATGCTTCGTCAAGAGTCATTGATTTGTCATTCATGGTTAAAATATTTGTTTTCTTAGAGTAATTTTTATAGTCTGTTTCTGCATCAGGCTTAATGCTAATAACGATAATGCATATAAGTGTCATAAGTGCAGCTAGACCTAGAGCAATATACATCTCTTTAAATTTAAAGTATTTTTTCATCTATTTATCCTCTTTCTGAAATATTATGGATTTAATATTTTCTATAACATTATCTAACTGTTCAAAGCAGCTGTCCCTGTCTTTGGTGACATTTTTTTGTTTAATAGAAGTTGTGTTGCAACTATGATTTGGATTATAGATAAAATATGGATTGGCATCTGGGAAGAATTTTAAATCGCCTCTATATTTTTCTATAAGAGAAGGGATTTTTGTAATGTCAACAGGTGCTTTTTGATACATATTAAATCTAAATTCCTTGGCAGTGCCTTTTATCTCTAGGATATATGCGGCGTGAGCATTTGTTTTCAATAATGCTATATTTAGAAGATTTATAACTGCTTTTGGTGGTTCGCCAAATCTATCATTAAGTTCATCTAGCATATCATCATATTCAGAATCGTTTTCAATAGCGGCGATTCGTTTGTAGATATTAAGCTTTTGAAGTTCGTTTTTGATATATGAAGGCGGAATATAAGCGTCCATATATAAATCAATGGCTGTCTCGAAGGCTTCGCAGTCTTCCTTTTCACCTTTCATAATAAGAACGGCTTCGTTTAGCATCTTACAGTATAAATCATATCCTACAGCGTCCATATGTCCGCTTTGTTCAGCGCCAAGTATATTGCCAGCACCACGGATTTCTAAATCTCTCATAGCTATTTTAAAGCCACTTCCTAAATCTGTAAACTCTTTTATAGCCTGAAGTCGCTTTTCGGCTACTTCCTTTAGCATTTTATCACGTTTATACATTAGGAATGCATAGGAGGTTCTGTTGGAACGACCGATTCTTCCTCTTAACTGATATAGCTGAGAAAGTCCGAGCTTGTCGGCTTCGTGTATAATCATAGTATTTGCATTGGAAATATCTAAACCAGTTTCGATAATTGTTGTAGAAACAAGTACATCTATATCACCATTTATAAAATCATACATAATCTGCTCTAGCTTTCGTTCGCTCATTTGTCCGTGAGCAAAAGCTACATTGGCATCTGGAACCAAGGCGGCGATACGGTTTGTTATCTCGTCGATATTGTTAACGCGGTTATATACATAGTAAACCTGACCACCTCGAGCTAATTCTCTAAGAATGGCTTCTCGTATCATTTCTTCATTGTGCTCCATCACATAAGTTTGGATAGGGATACGGTCTATAGGTGCTTCCTCTAGAACACTCATATCTCTAATGCCTACTAAACTCATATGAAGAGTTCTAGGAATAGGAGTAGCAGTGAGAGTGAGCACATCGATATTCTCCCTAAGCTGCTTTATCTTTTCCTTATGAGCCACACCGAAGCGCTGCTCCTCATCTATAATGAGAAGACCTAAATCCTTAAAGGAAACGTCTTTTGATAAAATTCGGTGAGTGCCTATTACAATGTCTACAAAGCCCTTCTTAAGTCCTTCGATGGCGCGCTTTTGCTGCATTGGTGTACGGAATCTGGACATAAGCTCTATAGTTACAGGATAGTCCTTCATACGCTGAACGAAATTATTGTAATGCTGCTGAGCTAGGATAGTAGTAGGAACAAGGAAAACTACCTGTTTGCCACTTTGAACAGCCTTAAAAGCGGCTCTAATAGCAATTTCTGTTTTGCCAAAGCCTACATCACCGCAGATAAGTCTATCCATAATCTTGCGGCTTTCCATATCTCTTTTAGTTTCTTCAATAGCTGTCAGCTGGTCCTCTGTCTCATCAAATGGGAACATTTCCTCGAATTCTGTCTGCCAGAGAGTATCCTTGTCAAATATATATCCGTCTTTTGATTGACGAGAAGCATAAAGTTTAACTAAATCAGCAGCGATATCCTTGACCGCAGCGCGAACTCGACTTTTGGTTTTGTTCCATTCAGGAGTACCAAGCTTATTAAGCTTAGGCGCCTTTGCTTCCCCGCTTGCGTATTTTTGAATCATATCAAGCTGTGTAACCGGGATGTATAAATTGCCCTTGCTTGCATATTCTATTTTTATATAATCTTTAACTGTTTTATCTACAGTGATTTTTTCAATTCCACGATATATTCCAAGGCCATGATTTTCATGGACTACATAATCATTTATAGCTAGGTCAGAAAAACTTGCGATTTTTTGACCGGAATATTTAGCGGTCTTCTTCTTTTTCTTTTTAATAGTTCCAAAAATATCTGTTTCTGCTATGAGAGCAAATTTTATGGATGGATATTCAAAGCCTTTATGAAGATTACCGTAAGTAACTAAAATCTGACCTGAAGTACAAGTAGCCTCTTTGCTGTCACTATAGAAAGCGTTTAATCCGTATTCATTTAGTAAATCATCAGCAAGACGCATAGCCCTAGTCTTTGAGGCTGATAAAATAACCACAGTAAAGCCCTTAGATTTATAATGATTTAAATCCTTTATAAGAGTTTCGAAGCTGCTGTTGTAAGGATTAATACCTCTCATAGACATATGGAAGGTTTCTTTTGGATTAATCATCTTAAGCTTTTGGTCAAGAGTAGTAAAGCTTATCACATTATATTTAGTAATTTTTGTAAGTATTTTATTGTAGTCCCATACGGCATCAGCTTCTTTTGGAAGTAGATAACCCTTCTCTAAACGAGAAATCATACTTTCTCTATATTCTTCGAAAATAGCCTGACTATGTTCAAGAATTCTAGTAGGTTCATCAAGTAGGAAAATGGATTTATCCATAGGGAAATAATCCATAAGAGAAACTAGTTCTTCGTAAAAATAATTTACGTAAGAATCAATAGTAACTGAGGCAGGAGCGTATTCTAGGGAATCTAGTAATTCATTTATAGTAGTAGAAATTCTATGAGCCTCCTCGGTTTTCATATCCTTTCTTAATTTGTCACTATATTCCTTAGCTTCATTTCGTATTTTCTCCATACCTTCTTCTAGTCTTTTCTTTGAGAGAATAAATTCTGTAGCTGGATATATGGTAATTAACTCAAGGTTTTCTACCGTTCTCTGACTCTGTGGGTCAAAGGATTTTATAGAATCGATAGTATCATC
The DNA here is from genome assembly GCA_045125245.1 of Lachnospiraceae bacterium. Taxonomy (GTDB): domain Bacteria; phylum Bacillota; class Clostridia; order Lachnospirales; family Lachnospiraceae; genus SVEL01. Next base: position 12,540 of record JBGVNF010000038.1, on the reverse strand, counting down.
CCAAAGGTCGATTCTAAAAGGAAGCTCATCTATCAAAGAATAAATGTCTAAAATACTTCCGCGCACGGCAAACTGACCAGGCATCTCCACCTGGTCTACTTTTTCATAGCCCATAGAAACAAGCTTAATAGTAAATGCTTCCAAATCTATGATAGAATCATAGTCAATAACTATGGACGAATCCTTTATAATAGAAAGAGGAGCTAATTTATCCATAAGGGAATCTAGGGTAGTTACGATAGTAGCCGGTTCCTGCTCTATAATAGCTTTGAGCACACGCATACGCTCGGTGACAATCTGCTTTCCCTTAAAGCCAGCGCTATAGAAGATAAAATCTTTGCTAGGATAGTAGTATGTGGACTTATCAAAAAACTTCATATCTTCATAGATTTCTCTAGCTTTTTGTTCGCTAAAAGTAAGGATGATTTTTTTATTAATCGTAGTAGCTTTGCAACTGCGATTTGAATCATCCGAAACAAGCTTCATCATATGGACAAGTCCTGAATCTATACAGCCAGTTATCTGTATATTGCAGGCGCCTTTTTTTATTTCGTCTTTAACTCTTTCAAGCTCCCCTAGAGCGCTGAAAGGTGTGGATAATGCGTCCAACATAGAATAGTTACCATCCTTAATTATTATACAAATTCATAGCTTTTTCAAAACTATCATTTAATATGGTTTTAACAGCTTCACATGATTTATCTATTGCTTCATCAATTGATTTTCGCTCATTTGGTGTAAATCTTGACAATACAAAATCAGCTAAATCCCAACCATTAGGTTTAGCACCTACACCAATTTTGATTCTCCTAAAATTTTCAGAACCAAGATGGGCAATTATATTTTTAATACCATTGTGACCGCCTGCGCTACCTTTGCCACGCATACGGATACGACCTGGGTCCATGCTGATATCGTCATATATAACGATAAGCTCAGTATCAGGGTCACATTTGTAAAAATTAAGAGCATCTATAACAGCCTCGCCACTTAGATTCATAAAGGTTTGAGGCTTCATTAAAAGGACTTTTTCTCCTTCGATTATTCCCTGACCACAGAGAGCCTTGTGCTTAGCGTTATTAACGCTTATAGAATATTTATCTGCGAGGGCATCGATAGTGTCGAAGCCTACATTGTGTCTAGTTTTATCATATTTTGATGTGGGATTGCCCAAACCTACTATAATGTACATATATAATCCTCCTAAAGTGAAGAAAAAATTTTTATATAATAATTGTAACTATTCAGTAGCCCTATTTGTACGGCTTTGAATAGTTACAAATAAAGGATAACATAAGGCAAATACAGATTCAACAAAATCTTTACGATAAATTTTTGCGATTTTTGAAAAGATGATTTATCGAAAAATAGAATTTATTTATCGCAAAACGATAAAAAGTAATTGACAAGCGATAATAATGGTAGTATTATCCAGTTAGAACATTACAATTGCGCAATTATTATGTTCATATACATATGGAGGTCAATATGAAGAGAGAAACGTTAATTAAGCTAACTAAGTACATTTTGGATTTTATGTTTTTTGGCGGTATCGTTATTACAGCCACATTACCATTTAGTATGAAATTATTAGGTAACTATTTTGATAAAATAAAGGATAATTATGCAGAGCTAGTTATCATTTATTTTGTGCTGGGTATAGCGGCAGTGGTGATTATCAGAGAACTTCGTAAGATATTTAAAACGGTTATTGAAAAAAACTGCTTTGTTATGGAAAATGTAGTAAGTCTTAATAAGATGTTTAAGTGGAGCTTTTTTATCGTTATAATGTCTATTGTTAGAAGTGTTGTATATCTTACAGTTGCGTTGGGAGTTGTAATATTAGTATTTATTATTGCCGGTTTATTTAGTAAGGTTCTTGCATTTGTGTTTGAACAGGCTATCGAATACAAAGAAGAAAATGATCTTACTGTATAGGAGGAAGTGTAGATATGGCAATTATTATTAATCTTGATGTTATGATGGCAAAGAGAAAGAAAAGTTTAACCGAACTGGCAAATGAAGTGGATATTACTCTTGCTAATCTCTCCATATTGAAAAATAACAAGGCAAAGGCAGTGCGTCTTGAGACATTAGATGCTATATGCAAGGCCTTGAACTGTCAGCCAGGGGATATATTTGAATATGTTCCTGAGACAGAGGGAGGAGATATTGATGAACGAGGAAATACAATTTATTGAATGTGATAAAGAAAGTGAAATAATAGTTGAGAATGTAGATGTAACAAGTAAGCAGCCATTTGACGAAAGGTTTTCTGTTTTTTGTGTAGCTACCTTATTGCACGCTGTTATATACGCATTATTTGTGTATAAAAATCCGTCGGGACTGGCGTATGGTGCGTTTGTGGTAAGTGGTATGCTTTATGTAATATTCTGTTTGAAGCAAATGAAGTTGTCGGTAAAGAAGGGGAGTATTTTTTATTTGATAGCTATAATTGTTCTTGGAATAGCAACCTTTTGCACAGATGACGGTAGTATTATATTTTTGAATAAAGTAGTAATATTTGTTTTGACAGTAGTTTTTATTCTAGAAAATATGTTTAATACAAAGAAATGGCAATTTAGTAAGTACATATCATCTGCGATGGTTACAGCGATTAATTCTACTGCTGAGATAGGAAGTCTTTGGGAAAAAATTGGTGATTACTATAAGGATAGACGAAGTAAGAATAATTCTAAGTATTTTTATGGTTTATTAGGATGTGTTATAGCGCTTCCTGTGGTAGTTGTTATGTTTGTTTTGTTGTGCAGTGCTGATATAGTTTTTAAGCATTGGGCAATAAACATTTTTGGAGATGTTGGGGTAGAGGATATAGTAGGTCTGATTTTTTTGTTTTTATTTATGTTCACGATTAGTTATTGTATTATGTCTAATCTAAGTAAAAAGGAACTTGATGAAAATGTAAATGAAAAGAAAAATATAGAACCTTTAGCAGTTATTCCTGTCACATTATTGCTTACATTAATATATATTATATTTAGCGGAATACAAATAAAATGTCTTTTTGCAGGGGAAGTTAATTTGCCAGATGGATATACATATTCTAGGTATGCAAGGGAAGGCTTTTTTCAGCTATTGGCAGTAAGTATAATTAATCTGATTATAGTACTTGTGTGTGTTGGATATTCAAAGGAAAGTAAAATACTAAAGGGAATATTAACAGCGATGTCTTGCTGTACTTTTGTAATGATAGCATCTAGTGCAGTGAGAATGGTTACATATATACGTTTTTATTACCTTACATTTCTTCGTATATTTGTGTTATGGAGCTTGCTGGTAGTGGCTTTTGTTTTTGTGGGTGTCATTATATACATATATAAAGGAACATTTCCAATATTTAAGTACACTATAATTACAGTAACTTGCTTGTATATAGCATTTGCATTTAGCCGACCAGATTATTTTATAGCTAAGGTTAATTTGTCATCAACAGATGGCAATGAAAGCGTGTTTTTCTTAGGGGAGAGTTTTGATGATTATGAGTTTATGTTAGAATTAAGTGCTGATGCGGCGCCTGCTGTGGCTGAGTGGATGGAGAAGCAGGGGTATGAATATGAAATAGATAACTCATATATAAACGAAGAATATCTATTTTTTTATAACCCTGATGAATTCGGTGAAAATTATATGTGCGTGATATCTGAGGAAACTGATGATATGGGGATTCGAGATTTTAATGTATCTAGGTATATTGCAAAGTTATTGTTGCCATAGTCCTTCAAAAGTGCTAAACTTGAGAGAAATGGTAAAGAATTTTATATTCTTATAGGAAAGGAAGTATGGATTATGGAAAAGAAGAATATTGATTGGTCAAATCTAGGTTTTGGTTATATTGAGACAGAGAAGAGATTTGTGTCTAATTATAAGAATGGTGCATGGGATGAAGGTGCTTTAGTATCTGACTCTATGATTACAATGAGTGAGTGCGCAGGCGTTCTTCAGTATGCTCAGACAGTTTTTGAGGGTATGAAGGCTTATACTACAGAGGATGGTCGTATCGTTACATTTAGACCTGATCTCAATGCATCACGTATGGAAGATTCTTGTAAGAGACTTCAGATGCCTGTATTTCCACAGGATAAGTTTATCGAAGCGGTTTCTAAGGTAGTAGAGGCAAATGCGGCATATGTTCCACCATATGGTTCAGGTGCTACATTATATATTAGACCATATATGTTTGGTTCTTCACCTGTTATCGGTGTAAAGCCAGCAGAGGAATATCAGTTTAGAATTTTTGCAACACCAGTAGGTCCATACTTCAAGGGCGGTGTTAAGCCATTAACAATTAAGGTAAGTGATTTTGATAGAGCAGCTCCAAACGGAACAGGTCATGTTAAGGCTGGTCTTAACTACGCAATGAGTCTTCATGCAATCGTTACAGCGCATGAAGAAGGATATGATGAGAACATGTATCTTGATCCTATGACAAGAACTAAGGTAGAAGAAACAGGTGGAGCTAACTTCTTATTTATCACAAAGGATGGTAAGGTTGTTACACCTAAGTCATCAAGCATTCTTCCTTCAATTACACGTCGTTCACTTATCCAGGTTGCTAAGGATTATCTTGGACTTGAGGTTGAAGAGAGAGAAGTATACGTAGATGAGCTTGAGAATTTTGCAGAGTGTGGTCTTTGCGGTACAGCAGCAGTTATCTCACCAGTTGGTAAGGTAGTAAATCACGGCAAGGAAATCTGCTTCCCAAGCGGAATGGAAGACATGGGTCCTGTAACTAAGAAGCTTTATGATACTCTTACAGGTATTCAGATGGGTAGAATTGAAGCTCCAGAAGGATGGATTCACGTTATTCAATAATGTAAATATATTAGCCTTCGGCAACACCGTAACAGTGCCATGCCGGAGGCATTCTTGAAAATGGAAGGAGTCTTAAATGGTGCAGAAATATAGAGAATTTAGAGAGAAATTTAAAACATTTATATACAAAGGATACACTATAGAGGAAAGCGAAAGTAAGATTGATGTAGTGTATGATTTTTCGGTACCTGGATTGTCAGATTTTGCGCCTACATGGTCATTCCCAAAGAAGAAAAACAAGACATTTAGCGAGGATGAGAAATTTAAAAATATGGTATTCTCGTTAGGTATGGTGGAGCTTGTAAGCTACTGGAAGATAGCATGTCCACCTACAGTTTTAATTAAGTGTGGATATTTAGATGAAGAGATGATTTCTTGGTGGAAATCATTATACTTTAATGGTTTAGGTGAGTTTTATTACACAAATGGAATAGAAGAAAATCAGCAGGATTTTATGGAAATAATAGTCGATAACGATATAAAGAAACCTGCTGTGGATAATATAGATATAAGCTTAGATGGAAATTTAATTCCTATAGGCGGTGGTAAGGATTCAGCTCTTACTTTAGATATCTTGAAGGAAGAGAAGGATAAGAATTTCTGCTATATAATTAATCCGAGAGGAGCGACAATTGAGACATATAAGGCAGCAGGCTACAGCGAAGATAAAGTTATAGCTGTTAAGCGTACATTGGATAAAAATATGCTCGCTCTTAATAAAGAGGGATACTTAAATGGTCATACACCATTTTCCGCAATAGTGGCATTTTCAGCAACTATTGCTGCATATATAAATGGACTTAAATATATTGCTCTATCAAACGAATCTAGTGCTAATGAGAGTACAGTAGAAGGAAGCTATGTTAATCATCAGTATTCGAAGAGCTTCCAGTTTGAGAAGGATTTTCATGAATATGAGGCTAGCTTCATAGGAAGTGGAACATATTACTTTAGCTTGCTTCGTCCTATGAGTGAATTTCAGATAGCAAAGCATTTTGCTGCCTGTCCAGAATATCATGATATTTTTAGGAGCTGTAATGTGGGAAGTAAAGAAGATATATGGTGTGGTCATTGTCCAAAGTGTTTGTTTGTATGGCTTATTTTATCACCTTTCTTATCTCAGAAGAGACTTACAGAAATATTTGGTAGAAATTTGGCTGATGATAAAGAGATGGAAAAATATTTCTCTCAGCTTATTGGTTTAGAGAAGGAGAAGCCATTTGAATGTGTAGGAAGTAGAGATGAAATCAATGCTTCTATCACTCTTACTATAAGAGATTTTGAAACTAGCTTTAATAAGGGAGCTTCATTGCCATATTTATTTGAGAAATACAAGGAGCAGGGCTTATATGAGGCTAATCTTCCAACTTGTGAACAGTTTATAGATTTTTGTGATGAGGTTAATCTTATACCTGAGAAGTTCGCAAAGATGCTTGCAAAGAAGGGTATAGAGAGCGGTAAAATCAAGGAGTAGAGTATGTTAAAAACTATTGAAAATCATATTAACGGAAAATCGGTAGCAGTACTTGGCTTTGGAAGAGAGGGAAGAGCGACACTTCCTTGGGTACTTGAGGCAAAGTGTGCTAGTAAGATTGCAATCGTAGATAGAAATCCTGTGACATTGCCAGAGGATTTAAAGGAGTATTCTGATAATATTGAGATAATCACAGGTGAGGATTATCAGAAGTGTTTAAATGACTTCGATGTGATTTTCAAAAGTCCTGGAATTGTATTGGAGCAGGATAAGGATTTTTATAGATGTAAGATTCTATCTGAGATGGATATATTTTTTGAAAGATATAAGAATCAGATAATAGGAATAACAGGAACAAAGGGTAAGAGTACTACTACAACTCTTATGTATCATGTGTTAAAAACTGCTGGTAAAAAAGCACTTCTTGCTGGAAATATTGGAATTCCAGTGTTTGATATTGCAAAGGATATAGATGAGGATACTATACTTGTAGTGGAGCTTTCCTGTCATCAGCTTGAGTATGCTACTATTTCTCCTTATATTGGCGTGCTTCTTAATATTCATGAGGAGCATTTGGACCACTATGGAACTATGGAAAAGTATACAGCTGCCAAGGAAAATATTTATAAAAATATGGTTGAGACAGATACAGTATTCTGTCAGCAGATAATTGCACCGTCAGATGCTAAGGCAAAGGTTGTGACTGTAGCAGCAAAGGATTTATCAGGTGATGAATCGGCAGATATATTTGTGGATGGTGCAACTATAAAATACGGAGAAATGATTTATGAGATTCCTATAGACGAGATAGCGCTTATGGGAAATCATAATTATTATGATATAGCATTTGTTTATGGTATAGCTAAAAGATTTGGTTTGGATGATAAGGTTATAGAGGAAGGGTTAAAAACTTATGAGACACTTCCTCATAGATTACAAAAAATTGGTGTAGTAAATGGTGTGACATATTATGATGATTCTATCTCCACTATAGACGAGACAACTATTCAGGCGTTAAATACACTAAAAAATGCTGGTACGGTTATTATAGGTGGAATGGATAGAGGTATAAGCTATGAAGCTTTGGAAGAATATTTATCCACAGCGACTGTTGAAAATATTATTCTAATGGAAGCTACTGGTGTGAGAATTTATGAAGAGATTAAGGCAAATTTCCCTTCATTTAATAAGCTTGAGAGAATAAAAGTGGTGGCTCATCTTGAGGATGCTGTGAAGATGGCTAAGGAGCTTACTAATGAGGGACAGTCCTGTGTAATGTCACCGGCAGCAGCAAGCTATGGAATATTTAAGAACTTCGAGGAACGTGGCGAAGTGTTTAAACGCTTGGTATTAGAGGGGAATTAGATTTGGTTTAGTGTAGCAGAATAACATATAATGTATACGGAGGCCTTTATATGAGCAAATTGATAAGCGAAGCTGGAAGTAAGGTGCTGGCCGGGGAAAAAACTTGGAATAAACATCCACGTCCACAGATGAAAAGAGATAATTATAAGATAATTAATGATGGTTGGACTTTAGATGGAAAAATTATAAGAGTTCCATTTCCGCCGCAGTCATTTTTATCTGGGTACGAAGATGTAGTGGATGATGAATTGACTTACAAGGTTAGTTTTGTAGGAAGTCAAAAAGCAGGACATAGAGTGCTGCTTCATTTTGGTGCAGTTGACCAGATTGCAACAGTATATTTAAATGGTGTGCTTTTGGGAAAACATGAGGGTGGATATCTTCCTTTTAGCTTTGATATAACAGATGTACTAAAGGAAGAAAATTTATTGGAAGTAAAAGTTATAGATGCTCTTGATACAGATTATCCATATGGAAAGCAGACAAAGAAGCGAGGGGGTATGTGGTATATACCTGTAAGTGGAATTTGGCAAAATGTATGGCTGGAGGAGGTTCCTTGTGAATATATCTCTGATATAAAGATAACAACAGATGATAAAATGGTTACATTTGAAATGAACACAAATGATAACTTGGATAAGGATTTTACTTTAAGTATTCACTTACCTAGTGGAGATATGTATACGGAAAGCTTTACCGGTAGTGAGATATGTATAAATATGGAGAAGTTAAAGATAGCTGATAAAGAGTGTACTGTTAGAAAATGGTCTGTGGAAGATCCATATTTATATAAAACACATATTATCTACGGAATGGATAAAGTGGAGACTTATTTTGCTTTAAGAAAAATAGAAATTAAGAATATAAATGGCATAAATAGAGTTTGTCTTAATGATAAGCCAATATTTATGAATGGCGTTCTTGACCAGGGATATTTTTGTGATGGTATATTCTTGCCGGCCACAGAGGAGGAATATGAGCAGGATATACTTAGAATGAAAGAGCTTGGTATCAATATGCTTAGAAAGCATATTAAAATAGAGCCAGAGTGGTTCTATTATTACTGCGATAAGCATGGAATGCTTGTAATGCAGGATATGGTAAATAGCGGTGAATATAAGTTTATCAGAGATACAGTGATGCCAAACGTAGGTTTTGGAAAAAAGGATGATACTAAGAGAAAATTCTCAAAGAAAATGAAGGAATTTTTTGAGCAACATATGAAGGATACTATAAAACATTTGTATAATCATCCGTCAGTTGTGGCCTATACTATATTTAATGAAGGCTGGGGTCAATTTGATGGAGACAGAATGTATGGTATAGCAAAGAAGATGGATTCAACAAGACTATATGATGCTACTTCTGGTTGGTTTGTACAAAATGATAGTGATTTTGATAGCTTCCATATATATTTTGGAAATAAGAAGTTAAATCCAAAGGAGAGACCATTATTTTTATCAGAGTTTGGTGGATATACTTATAAAGTGGATGGTCATGTATTTAACGAAAAGAAAACTTATGGCTATGGTACTTGTAAGAGTAAGGAAGAATTGATGAATAGGATTGTGACTAGATATGAAAATCTATTACTTCCTGCTGTAAGTAAGGGCGCTTGTGGTTGCGTTTATACGCAGCTTAGCGACGTGGAAGATGAAATCAATGGACTTTACACATATGACAGAAAGGTATGCAAGGTGGACAAAAAAGCTATGAAGGATTTGGCGGATAAATTAAATGGTCAGCTATAGAGAAAGAGGGTATTTATGAGGTTTAAAAGGTTTATACAATTAATGGTAATTGCAGTTTGTGTGGTTCTGTGTTTTGCCTGTGCAAAAAATAATAATGGCAATAATGATAATGGAACCAATGATTCTTCTGAAAATGTTGATAAGAAAGCGCTTAACATTGATAAAGATAAGCTTCCATATTCACAGGAAGAAATTTTTGAACAGTTATTTGATATAAATAATTATATAGAAATAAACTTAGATATATCAGATGAAGAGCTTTTGAAGATACAGAAGGATTATGAAGAGTACAGTGAAAGAGGTTCTAAATCACCAATCTATAGACAGGCGAATTTGCAGATAACTATCAAGACAGATAAGGATGAGAACACATATCTTATAGAAGATGTAGGTGTTCGAATGAAAGGTAATACTTCTAGAACAGATTTCTATAGTGAGGAGGAGGGGCAATATAACCTCATTCACTATAAAATAGATTTTCAGGAAACCTTTGATGAAGAAAAATATTATGATGAACCGATTGATTGGAGCGAGAATGAAGAGGGACGTAATGCAAGAAAGGATAGAACCTTTGCAACACTTGAAAATATAGAAGTTCGTTGGAATAAATGTGATGATTCTACTTATATAAGAGAGTATATGGCTTATGAATTTTATAGAGAGATGGGTCTCTTAGCTCAGCATAGTAATCTTGCATCTGTAGATGTAGCAGGTGTTCATCAAGGTGTATTTATGATATATGAGCCTATAGATAAAGTATTTATACAAAAATATGTAGCAGAAGAAGACCAGGGCGGAGATTTATATAAGGCAGGATGGACAAGAAATGGCGCTAATCTTACAGCTAGAGCATCTGTAGGAATAGAGGATGAGGATTCTGGACGATTTTATAATTATGATTTAAAAACAAATAAGAAAAACTCCAAAGGTGAAATAATGAAAAATCTTATTAGCAAGCTTGGTAACAAGAGTATTAGTAAGGAAGAGATAGCAGAGCTTGTGGATATGGATTATTTCGTAAAATATGAGGCAGTTTCTTATTTTGTAGGTGACCCAGATGATGCAAGAAATAATTACAACAATCATTATGTGTATTTTTTAAAGAGCTCTGGGAAGGCAATATTTATTCCATGTGATTTGGACAGAACCTTTGGTATAACAAAGAGCTATAATCCTTCAGGAGATGCCATGGTTTCAGTGAGTCCTTATAGCAAAAGAGCTATAGGAACAGGTGGCGAGCAACAGCAGAATCCACTATATATAAAGACGGTATGTAGGGATGGATATTATATAGATGAATACACAGAAGCCTTGAAGGAAGCTTTTGGAGCTAAATGTCTTACATATAAGAAATTTGAAGAAGTGTATAATATAGCAAAAGGCACTTATAGTAGTAAAACTACTCCTTCAAAACTTTTTTATAACGCAGAGGAAAGAGATTTTTCGTTTAGCTTAGAAAAAAGTGACGGAATTAATAGCGATAGAGGCAATGCTTCAGTGAAGGAATATTTGCAGCTAAAGAAACAACATTTTTTAGAATACATAGAGGGTAAGTAAAAAAATATGGTATAAAATTCTTTCATTTACAGATACTAGCTTTACACTAGAATTTGTAAATGGAGGAATTTTTTATGAAAGCAACAGGTATTGTGCGTCGTATAGATGATTTAGGCAGAATAGTAGTTCCAAAGGAGATAAGAAGAGTCTTAAGGATAAGAGAAGGAGACAGTATGGAAATATTTACCGATACAGAAGGGGAAATTGTATTAAAGAAATATTCCCCTATCGGTGAGTTGGGAAATGTGGCAGAGCAATACGCAGAGTCTATATCTCAGATAACAGGAAGAATAACAATAATTACAGACAAGGACAGTGTTATAGCTATTGCAGGAAGTCCTAAGAAATCTATAAAAGGCAAAAAAATAAGTAAAAAGCTTGAAGGAATCCTTATAAACAGAGAGGTTGTAAGGGGTGATTCTACTAGAATAATAAGCATAGTGGACAATGAAAGTGTGGACCAGGGCGAGCAGGTAATTTGTCCTATTGTAAGCGATGGAGATGTGATAGGAGGGGTAATAATTGCTGTGAAGCTTGGAGATAAGGGAATTACTGAAGTGGAGGAAAAAGTGGCAATTATGGCATCTAATTTCTTAGGTAAGCGAATGGAAGTATAAAAAATAGGGTAAAATATGTTAAAAATGTTGTAAAAACCTTAATTTTCCTTGACAAATAGAGTTAAAGAGTTTATATATATAACTAAGGGTAGCAGAAATATGCCCGTGCATAACCTGCGTAAGTAGGTTAATATATAAAAACTATAACACAGGAGGAGTTTATCCATGAACAAGGCTGAATTAGTAGCAGCTATCGCTGCAAAAACAGAATTATCAAAGAAGGATTCTGAGAAGGCTTTAAAGGCATTTATTGACGTAGTTGCAGAAGAGTTAAAGAAGGGTGAGAAGGTTCAGTTAGTAGGCTTCGGTACATTCGAAGTAGCTAAGAGAGCTGCTAGAGAGGGTAGAAACCCACAGACAGGTAAGTCTATGAAGATCGCTGCTTCAAAGGCTCCAAAGTTTAAGGCTGGTAAGGCATTAAAGGACGTAGTTAATAAGTAATTAGTTCTTGGTGAACAAGCAAAGATAAAGTGTCTTCTTCGGAAGGCACTTTTTTCATATAGAAAACCTTTTTATATGTTTTCTATATAAAAAAGTGAATAATTAATGTGAATATATTTGACATACGATACAAATTTATGCTGTGATTTTCACGATAGCGAAGAATATTTAGATTTTCTTAATACTTTGTAGGTCTTAGTAATTTTCCAACACGATGTTGGAAAAAGGCGTCTCTGAGCCAAGGATGGCGAATAGACGCCGGTTACGTAATGTATAAACAATCTAAATCAAAGTATATAGAAAATCAAATATTCGTAGTATGTGAAAATCATAGTATGATATTTGTATCATATGTCAAATCAAAGGAGAAAATATATGAGATTAGATAAGTATTTGAAGGTATCGCGCCTTATAAAGCGTAGAACTGTAGCGAATGAAGCCTGTGATGCTGGTCGTGTATCTATAAATGATAAGCCAGCTAAAGCGTCATCTACTGTTAAGG
>JBGVNF010000037.1:0-9425 GCA_045125245.1 Lachnospiraceae bacterium | reverse complement strand
CCAGCTAATATGATAATATAACTAGAATAGCGATAATAATATATAAAATTGCTTTTATTAGGAGAATGATATGATAAATCAGGAAAAAGTAGCGCTTATGACAAAGCTTGCTGCCTATGAAGACGGCGAGGGTAAGAAAAGTATACCTCAGAGTAAATATTATAGAGAAGATTACATAAGCCTAAAGATGATAAATACAGGCATAATAGTAACATTGGCATATATATTGGTGCTGGCGATTATCGTGTTTGTTAATGTAGAAAAGATGATGACACAGATAGCAAATATGGACTTTGTCAAGCTTGGACAGATAGTGCTTACCTATTATATAATAATCTTTGTAGTGTATATGATAATTGCGTATATCGTGTATTCTATAAAATTTAAGCGAGTAAGAAACAGTCTTAATGAATATAATGGTAACCTAAAGAAATTGTACACATTGTATAAGGAAGATGAAAAAAGAAGTGAAGCGAGGAAGTAGTTATGCATAAAATATTAGAACTTAGAGAAAGATATAGATTACTGTATAGTAAGTATTCTATGTATATAGAAGCGGTTGTAAAGGCTGTTATAGCGCTAGTTGCTATGATAGTTATCAATGCACACATAGGAGCTATGGAACTTCTTAAGAACCCATTGGTGGTGGTTCTTGTTACATTGGTGTGTGCTGTATTGCCAAAGACTATGTCAGCTATGGTGATAATGTTGGTGATAGTAGGACATATGTTTTCCATATCCTTGGAAATTGCCATTATAGTTTTGGTAATGTTTATAGTAATGTATCTATTATTTTTTAGATTTACACCAAAGGAGAGCGCAGTTCTTGTCCTTATGCCGATTTTATGTACCATAGGTATACCATACGTGATGCCGGTTATATTAGGACTTGTAGGAACACCAGTATCAATTGTTTCATTGATATTTGGAACATTAGTGTATTTTATATTGAGCTTCATAGGAAGTGATTTTACAAATATACTTGAGATGGGAAAAGAAGACGGCTTTGAAGTACTTTCTATGTTTATAGAAGATGTGATTAAGGACGGAGCATTTTACTATTGTATCGTAGTATTTTCCATAGTATTAATCCTTGTGTATGTAATCAAGAGATTGTCGGTTGATTATTCGTGGATTGTAGCTGTATGCGCTGGTGGTGTGATACAGATAGTGATGTTTGCAGTAGGTAATTTTATAATGGATATGAGCCTTATGTGCAGTGTGGTATCAGCTATTGTAGGTGGATTAATCAGTTTGATAATAACATGGTTTTTACAGTTTTTCCTACATTCAGTTGATTACACTAAGGCTGAGAAGGTGCAGTTTGAGGATGATGAATATTATTATTATGTGAAGGCAGTACCAAAGATTAAGGTAAATATACAGAAGAACAAGAAGACAGCTAATGCTGAGAGAATTAGAGAGCGCAACATAGCCAGAGAACATATGATAGAGAATGGCATGGCAGAGCGCGTAAAAGATTTACCAGATGATGATGTAGAATTCGTAGAAGATTAAGGAGAAAACAATGTTTGAGAACATAAGCAAATTCTTAGACAAGTACATACCGGTAAAATTCGTAGTCACCGATGCTATAGAGATTATTATATTAGCTATAGCATTTTATGAGATTATGATATGGATTAGAAAGACAAAAGCTTGGATACTACTAAAGGGAATAGTAGCTATTATTGCTTTTATGCTTATTGCATCTATTTTCCATTTGGATACTATCCTATGGATAATAAAGAATGTACTTAGTATGGGAGTTTTAGCTCTTGTTATCATATTCCAGCCAGAACTTCGAAAGGCCCTAGAGCAGATTGGTAAGAAGAATATATTATCAAACATTTTATCACTGGATAGTGGCAAGAAGGTTAATGAACGTTTTTCGGATAAGACTATCAATGAGTTTATCAAGGCTACAGCAGAGCTAGGAAGAACTAAAACAGGAGCCCTTATTGTTATAGAGCAGGATTACAGTCTTGCAGAATATATAAGAACAGGTATTGATGTAGATGCTGTTATAAGCAGTCAGCTTCTTATCAATATATTTGAACATAACACACCGCTTCACGATGGAGCTGTAATAGTTAGCGGCAATAGAATCGTGTCTGCCACATGTTATCTCCCGCTTTCAGAGAATATGGGACTTAGCAAGGATTTGGGAACACGTCATAGAGCTGGTGTGGGTATTTCAGAGAATACAGACGCATTTACGATTATCGTATCCGAAGAAACTGGTAAGATATCAGTGACAGAGGGCGGCAATCTTTATAGAAATATAAGTGGTGATGAGCTAAAGAAGATGCTTATCAAGGTACAGGATAAAACAGTTGAACATTCGGGATACTTCAAGAATTTGAGAGGAAAGCGCAAGAATGAAAAAAAGGCTAACCAATAATATAAGTTTAAAAATTTTATCTGTGTTTTTAGCTATAATGCTATGGCTTGTGGTAGTCAATGTCAGCGACCCAGAAAAGACCAGCACTATAAATAATATACCGATAACCGTCACCAATGAAGACGCCATTACCGGTCAGGAAAAGGTGTATGAGATAGTGTCAGGTGCTAAGGCAAGTGTGCAGGTTACAGGTCCTAGAACTATCATCGATTCCCTAGACAAGGGAAGTTTTAGAGCTACAGCGGATTTGTCTAAGCTATCTATGACTGGTGCAGTTGAAGTAGAGGTCGAGCTAGTTACACCATCCTACAGAAGCAAGGTTGATATCGATGTGAAGACAACTATGAAGGTTGCGGTGGAGGATTTACTACACAAAGAATTTACTGTAGAGGTTGTAGACAGAGGAAGTCTTCCAAACGGATATGTTATTTTTGGAAGAGACATATCTGATAAGACGGTAGAGGTTGTGGCACCACAGTCTGTTATGGCTATTATTAACAAGGTATGTGTAATGGTGGATGTAACTGGAGAGAAGAATGATTTCTCAGAAGTTGCCAAGTTCTACGCATATGACAATAGAGGCAATGTTATCGATGCAGAAACGAACAATATAAAATTTAGTAAGCAAGAAACAAAGATAGACGTAACAGTTTATCCTATAAAGCAGGTTCCATTTGTATATGATATAGACAAGAGTAAATATCCAGATGCTATTATCACTGCGACTAATATAAGCAGAGAGAATATAATGCTGATGGGCAGAGCTGAAAACCTATCTAAGGTAAATGAGCTTCTACTAGATACATCTACTCTAAATATTACAAATGATGTAAATTCCTACGAGCTAAGCTATACTATCAAGGATTTACTGCCTGAAGGTGTGTATGTTTATGGTGAGGATAAGTCAGTTAGCATAAAGGTGGAAACAGATGGAATCATAACAAAAACCTATGAAATTCCAGTTAATGATATCGCTATTAAGTCCCTAGGAGATGGCCTAAGTGCCGCTCATGAAACTACAGGAATGCTAAGCTATACTCTAAGAGGTAGAAAGAGTATTTTAGATGTATTTGCGGTAGAGGATAATCCATTATTCGTGTCGACCAAGAATCTTGGCGAGGGTGATTATAATCTGGAAGTCCTAATGGATCTGGATGAAGGTATAGAGCTAGTTCAGCCAATTTTCGTTAAGGTAACGATATCTAAAAAGGATATACCTACAGAGCCTAGCTCAGAGCAGGAAAGTAATAGTTCAGAGAGTTCATCTACGCAGCCTGGACAGACAGAGAATACTACAACGGATTCGACAACTGAGAGTACGACCAGTGTAGCTGAGACAGAGTCTCAAGGCGAAAACGCTGATGATATTCCAGTAGGTGGAGGGGCACAATAATGATTAAAGAACAGGTTAGGATAAAAGATTTAGGAAGTCTCCATTTGCGACCAGCGAAAGAGATAAGCAAGGTAGCTAGTCAGTATAAATGTAGCATAAAACTAATGACTGATAACGTAACTGCCAATGCAAAAAGTATCATAAGTCTACTAGGAGCTTGCGTAAAGTTTGGGGAATACGTAGAGCTAGTGTGTGACGGTGAAGATGAGGCGGAAGCGTTTAAGGTAATACGTCAGATATTGGCAGATGAAGAGTGAAATAATAATTGAATCGATTTAGATTTGGTTTATATAAAAAAGAAATGAGAGTGAGGAAGATATTATGTTAAATTTTAAGAGATATAGAAGAAATCCAGTGGTGAATTACCCTGAGAGAGAATGGCCAAATAAGGAAATAGAGAAGGCACCAATCTGGTGTTCAGTAGATTTAAGAGATGGTAATCAGGCGCTTATCGAGCCTATGGTGGTTGAGGAGAAAATTGAATTCTTTAACTTACTTGTGAAGCTTGGATTCAAGGAAATCGAGGTTGGTTTCCCAGCTGCATCACAGATTGAGTTTGATTTCTTAAGACAGCTTGTAGATAGAAAGCTTATTCCAGATGATGTAAAGATTCAGGTACTTGTACAGTGTAGAGAGCACCTTATCAAGAGAACATTTGAAGCTTTAGAGGGAATTAAGCAGGCAGTAGTTCATATCTACAACTCTACATCTACACTTCAGAGAGACGTTGTATTTAACAAGAATAGAGAGGAAATCAAGCAGATAGCTATCGAGGGAACTCGTATGGTTAAGGATTATGTGAAGGATTTCAAGGGAAAGGTATATCTTGAGTATTCACCAGAGAGCTTCACAGGAACAGAGCTTGATTATGCGTTAGAGGTATGTACTGCAGTTCAGAAGGAATGGGGTGCTACAAAGGAGAACCCTATCATTATCAACCTTCCAGCTACAGTAGAGATGAACACACCAAATGTTTACGCTGACCAGATAGAGTGGATGGATAAGCATTTTGAAGATAGAGAGAGTATTATCTTAAGTGTGCACCCACACAATGATAGAGGAACAGGTGTGGCAGCAGCCGAGCTTGCACTTTTAGCAGGTGCGGACAGAGTAGAGGGAACACTTTTTGGAAATGGTGAGAGAACAGGTAATGTAGACGTAACAACTATTGCTTATAACATGTTCTCGCAGGGTATCAATCCAGAGCTTAATCTTGAAAATGTAAATGAATTAATCGAAGTATATGAAAGATGTTGTAAGATGCCAGTAGGAATGAGACATCCATATGCAGGAAAACTTGTATTTACAGCATTCTCAGGTTCGCATCAGGATGCTATCAACAAGGGTATCACAGCTATGAAGGAAAGAGAGCAGGAGCATTGGGAGGTTCCATATCTTCCAATCGACCCAAGTGACGTAGGTAGAGACTATGAACCAATCGTAAGAATCAATAGCCAGTCAGGTAAGGGCGGCGTAGCCTTCGTTATGGATACATACTTTGGTTATAAGCTTCCAAAGGGAATGCATAAGGAATTTGCTGATGTAATCCAGAAGATTGCAGAAGCACAGGGTGAAGTATCACCAGATACAATTATGGAGAAGTTCCGTGAGGAATATATTACATACAAGACAGAGAAGGAATACCCATTTGAGTTTACATCATGTAAGATTTCAGATGTGGATGACAATGATGCTACAGGAGATACATTAGCTAAGCTTACATTTAAGTATAAGGGCGAAGAAAAGTATGTAGAGATGGTTGGTAATGGACCAATCGATGCTGTAAAGAAGGCACTTGAGGAAAAAACAGGCGTTAAGTTTAAACTTGCAGATTACTCACAGCATGCACTTGCTGATGGTTCACAGGCTATGGCAGCAGCATACTTTAACTGTATCGATTTAGAGACAGGAAAGACAACTTATGGTGTAGGACAGAGTGCGAATATTACAAGAGCTTCTATAAGAGCTGTGTTCTCGGCACTCAATAGACTTGAGAAGATTAAATAGGGGTGAGGACCTTATGTATTGTTATGCTATGTTTTTTACATGCTGCGGATACTTGATTTTCTAAATACTTTGATTTAGGTTGTTTATATATGACGTGACCGGCGTCTATTCGCCATCCGTGGCTCAGAGACGCCTTTTCCTAACATCGTGTTAGGAAATCACTAGTTACTAACAAAGTATTAAGTAAATCTACGCATCCTACGCTATCGTAAAAAGACATAGCATAAAATACATAAGGTCTATATACGTATTGAAATTATTTATTGAAGTATAGAAGAAGTGGCTTATGTTAAGTGGTTTGAAATAAGGAAATTAGCTTAAAAAAGAAAAAATTATTAGTTACAAAAATTTGTAGGAGGGAATTATGGGAAAGAAGACAATTTTGCTCGCTGGTGGTGCAGGATATATTGCCAGTCATACTGCGATTGAACTTATGGAGGCTGGATATGATGTGGTGAGTGCAGATTGCTACTACAACAGCAAGCCAGAGGTTTTTAATAGACTAGAGAAGATTACTGGGGTAAAGATTAAAAATTATGATGTGGATGTGTGCGATGTAGATGCCTTAGATAAGGTATTTGCTGAGAATAAGATTGATGCAGTTATACATTTTGCTGGATATAAGGCTGTAGGTGAGTCTGTGGCTAAGCCTATGATGTATTATGAGAATAACTTGGATTCCACATTTGCGCTTGTGAAGGTTATGAAGAAATATGGCTGTGACAATATGGTCTTTAGTTCTTCAGCTACAGTTTATGGTGTGCCTGATAAAATGCCGCTTGTGGAAACAATGCAGACTGGACCTTGTACAAATCCATATGGCTGGACTAAGCTTATGAATGAACAGATTCTTATGGATGCGGCCAAGGCAGATGAGAATATGTCAGTTGTACTTCTTAGATATTTTAATCCAGTAGGAGCACATAAGTCGGGCCTTATCGGTGAGGATCCAACAGGAATTCCTAATAACCTTATGCCATTTATATCACAGGTGGCAGTAGGCAAGAGAGAGAAGCTAAGCGTATTTGGTAATGATTATAATACACCAGACGGTACGGGTGTAAGAGATTACATCCATGTAGTGGATTTGGCTAAGGCGCATGTTAAGGCGATAGATTACGCGTTGGAGAATAAGGGTTCTGAGGTGTTTAATATAGGAACGGGTGTAGGTTATAGCGTACTTGATATGGTAAAAGCATTTGAAAAATCAAATGATATAAAGATACCATATGTTATAACTGATAGAAGACCTGGTGATATAGACACATGTTACGCAGATAGCAGCAAGGCGGCTGAGATGCTTGGTTGGAAGGCAGAAAAGAGCCTTGAAGATATGTGTAAGGACACATGGAATTGGCAGAAAAATAATCCGAATGGATATGAGGTATAGAGACTTTGGGGCTATTTTAATTGAATATAGTAGTTAAAAAATAGGCATAATCAGTATGTAAGGATTATGCCTATTTGTAATTGTATAGAAAAGTTATTTATGCATCTGTTGTTGGAACTCATCTACCGATGATACTTTGATAGATAATTTATTCCATTCTCTTAATGTAGTTAGGTTAGTTTCATTGTCAATTAAGTTCATTAACTTCGGAGATATTTTACCCTTGGATTCTAGTACAAGGAAGATGTTTTCTTTTATACCTTGCTCTATACCTTGCTCTATGCCTTGCTCTATGCCTTGTTCTCTACCTTCTTCTATTGCCTGCTCGTGAGTAGCTTCTACGCCAGCTCTATACCAAGTCTTCTTCATCTCTTCTAGTAATACTGCTTGGGCATCTATTACCTGTCCACCACCCATAAAATCAACCTCCTTTGCTACATTAGGATTATTCTTTGAAACTATAGTAATCAATATTTTTGTAAGTGTTATTAATTGGCTAAGATAATTATAATCTATGTATTTCATTTTCTCAAGAGATTTTAAGCGATTTAATATATCCTCGTATTCTTCTCTGAATTCATTTTTAATCTCTAAAAAACTATCGTTACGACTTAACTTTTTTTCAAATTTTAACACATAAAATGGTATAAAAAACAATAAATTTTTGTCAAAAATTTCTTCTTTAGTATATTTTTGTACCTTCACAGTTTTTACTTCGTAACTAACTATTTTCTCATCTGGCATAACAAGGTTGATTTTTAACATATCTGGTGTATTATCATTATCTCTTAGATATAAGACTGCTGAATGAGGAAACTTTAATGTCAAACCGTTAGTATCATTTGTAGCCCCAGATAAAGCAATATGAAAATCATATTCCATCATTCTAATTTCAATGCCAGATATAGAATTGCTTTCACATTCGATATGATATAGTCTATCTCGCACTTTTATGCAACTATCAGTAATTCTTTTAACACTTATACCTTTCGATTCTACAATAAAATGTTCGTTAGATAATAATTCTACCTCATCGGTTACAGAATAATCAGTACCAAATACTTCATTAATCACAGGAATGATAAGTTTGCGACATCTCTCTAATAATGTTCTAAAGGTGTCATCAAAGGGTGTTCCTTTCACATCCTTGAGTAAAATTTTCTTTTCATTAGAAGATTTTAGCTCTTCAACAGTTATTTTTTTCATAAGCAAATTCTCCTTTCATAACTGACAGGAGTTGCTTATATTTTCCGCACAATAAAAAAGGAAATCTCCTGCCTTATTCTAAAATGAATTTCAGCATAGATTTCCTAACACTTAACACTCAAAATAATAAAAATAGACTAAAATAAAATATACACACAGAAATTATGCTAACAATTATTCTAGCATAATGCGAATCTGTTATCAATTAGTAATACTGAACAAAATTAATCTATTTTACAAATACTCTCTAAGCTTTTCAGCTAATCCCTCTTCTTCCTTTAATACATCCTCTACAAGCTTCTTGGCCTTATCTGTAGCATGACTGTACTGATTAAGATATTTATGAAGAGATTTTGTTCCCATATTGCATCCATCTACCATAAGGTCTGCTACTGTTTCATCTGAAGAATCCATTGTCATCTTCATACTTGTCTTAAGCCACGACATCCCCTTTGCCATAGGATTTGGATTTTTTCCTTCATCTCCATATTCATGAAGAAGCATTGTTACTTCATCCTGAAAGCTTTCATGCTTATCAGCACTTTTTTGAATCAATTCTTTTAACTTACAGTCCTTTACATAGTCTAATACTTGCTTCAAAGACTCTATGCCCATCTTTACACCTGCATCGCATTCTCTAAGCAATTTAACCGTGTCATCTGTTACTTGATTTTGAACTATTCCATTATCACCCATATTTTATACCTCCTAAAATGATATATAGTTAAAATATCCAGATTATTAGTTTATATGCATTACTAAATTACTTTTTATAAAATTCGTTATTATTATTAATCTTAATTATAATCATAATCATTATTTGATTGACGTTTATTGACATTATATTTTGAAAGTTGTCCAATTGAATTGGAATTGTTGAAACGTGCTAAAGTCATGAAATACAAATAAATAAGAGAGAAAGGAATCATCTGATATGATGATAAGGGTACGGTTATGAGAAAAAAGTGTATCTCGAAAATCGTAGCCGGTTTGTTATCTTTTGCATTAGCAATAGCACCATTTGC
>JBGVNF010000036.1:0-1664 GCA_045125245.1 Lachnospiraceae bacterium | reverse complement strand
GTAACAAGTATCAGTGTTGCCAAAAGAGTTTTAGCAGAAAAAACATATGATTTTGTAATCATCAATGCTCCATTACCGGATGATGCCGAAACCCGCTTTGCAATTGATGCCTGTACTACCAAACAATCCGCTGTCCTCCTTTTGGTGAAGAACGATATCCACGCCGGTATTCATGATAGAGTTGCTGAATATGGTGTTTTCACTTTACCGAAACCCATTTCAAAAGTAACCATGACACATGCTCTTAATTGGCTGGAAAGTGCACGAGAACGGCTAAGACAATTTGAGAAAAAAACAATATCCATTGAAGATAAAATGGCTGAGATTCGATTAGTTAACAAAGCCAAATGGCTGCTAATCAGCGAACTTAAAATGAGCGAACCGGATGCTCATCGCTATGTAGAAAAACATGCAATGGACCGCTGTGTTTCCAGAAGATGCATCGCGGAAGAAATTATCAAGACTTACACTTAATCCCCTTTACATAAGCAGGGTGGTAATGTTTCCCCACATTACCACCCTACTGTTTTCTTGGATCTATATTATCTTCAACAAACACCTGTCCCCTATTGCATAAATCATCTCTTTTCATATACTAATATCAACTCCCAGTTAATAAAAATCGCTACGTTATTCTTATCATAATTATATATTAATTAATTCTCAAAATAAATCTACAGCATTGACAAAGAGGATGAACTTATAATTCAAAAATGACAGGCTCTCACCTGTCATTCCTCTTACATATTTCGCTCGTGAAGGCATCATCATATAACACCTATTTTCACCTTTTTATAACTTCTAGAAAAATCTACGTACCAATTTTTTCAAACAGTATCTACTATACCACGAAGAAACCCAAAAGTAAATTTATAAAATCACCATATTTGATTTCTTTACCCTCAAAAAATAATGCGTTTCATCTTCTCCTGCAATATACGCACCATTGTTGCTAATTGCCTTAAAAGATGGAATGTTACTTTTCAATACACGCAAGTATATTTCTTCTTCTGGAATAATCTTTCGTGCTAACTCCAAAGTTAGTTTCAATCCTTTTGTCCCGTATCCTTTACCTCTAAATTCCTTTTTTATGCTGTATCCTATATGTCCAGCTCCTGTTTTCAAAGCATCTGTTAAATAATGCCTAATTCTAAATTCTCCTATCAACACATCATCATCCCATAGGTAGTAATATGTTTCAGGCACAAACCACTCTGGCATATTTATTGGTTTTTCATGCATCATAAGTTTTGGCAATACAGAGTCTCTGTATTCTTCAAAAGACACACCCTCATATGGATTTGTCAAACCATTTTCATCCGTTGGTAATGCAGTAACATATTTCCATTGCTCT
The DNA here is from genome assembly GCA_045125245.1 of Lachnospiraceae bacterium. Classification (GTDB taxonomy): domain Bacteria; phylum Bacillota; class Clostridia; order Lachnospirales; family Lachnospiraceae; genus SVEL01. Next base: position 310 of record JBGVNF010000036.1, on the reverse strand, counting down.
ATTACGTCATCATAATTCATCTTGCGTAGTTCTAACATATACTATCTCCTATATCTACCTGTTCAATTTTGCCAACAGTGTTGACACTTTTATATATCCTATTTCAGATTTAATCCATTAATATATTATCAAATCTCTATCAATAGTGAACTACCTTCTGATTTATCACCATTTGTAAATGTTACTATGAAAATGTATTAAAATTCCGAAATGGAAATGTAGGAATTATAGCATTTTTATAGTAGCATTTTTCTTTTATAATAATGTCATCTTATTACGGAGGTACCAGTATGAGGAATGACATTAATGA
>JBGVNF010000035.1:0-13239 GCA_045125245.1 Lachnospiraceae bacterium | reverse complement strand
AGTAGAGGATTATAGGGATTACATAAACAGTAATTTGGAACAAGACAAATTGAAGCCTTTGAAGTATCTGAAAAAAGCTAATCCGGAGGCGTATGCATATGTGGTGAAGGTTGATAGGTTGATGGCTGAGAATGATGTTATGCCCACAACTTAAATTTGCCTTGGGTATAATGGGTATAACGCTACCTCGACAGAAATGCCGGGAGTAGATTTTGGAGACCAATATGACTGGAATTAACAAGAAGCTGCGCAGCGGTTTGTTACCTGCGCCAATGATAATAAAAAACTATGTTGAAGGCGATGAAAACTGTAATTATGAAAAGTATTTATTGGAGATAGTAAATGCATCTGAGATGTTCAGATTGTTGTCTGGAGGAAAAGAGTATACAGCGCCAGATAATGAAGCACATGGTGAAAATGATGCTAATTCCGAGGAATACTCGTTGGATTTTAAGTTAGTGGAAAGTAGTTCTTATTTGGAAGCATATAAGCAGTACAGCGCGGGCATAGAAGTTTTAGTTCCGGGAGTAAAAATGATTTGCGAATCTAGAAAAAGAGGCTCTGTGCCGGTAACTAAGCTACATTGTGCATTAAGGGATATAAAGACATTTGCGCAGATAGAGAATATACTGAATTCGAAGAGCAAGTATGTTCCTATGGATACAAGAACGATTGACAATATAGATGAGCAGATTCCTGTGGATATGAAAACATTTTTTAAAGTGCTACATAAAAATAAGAATTTGCTATTGTTTATACCAGAGAAATTCAGTTTTGATGGAGAGGACTACGAACTATCAGAAGCTATAGAAATAATAAAGGATGCTCTGAGTGTAGATTATTTATTGAGCTTAGAGTATCGAAAAACAAAAAACGCCGACAAGGATACTTTCTTAATGTGTGTATATGATAAGCAATTTTTAATTTATAAGTATGAGAATGGGGACTTGGTGATTAAGGAGGTTGTTCCTCAGATAAAGAGTTGGACTTACACGAGATTGTATTGTGATTATGGTAGTGGCTATTAGAAATGTAATGGAAAATGGATAAAGTAGAGAGGCGGTTGTTTGATGAAGGTACTTTTATTAGGAAATGGATTTGACTTAAATCATAAATTCCCCACAAGCTATATTAATTTCTTGAATACAGTTGTGTTTTTGAGAGAAGCTGATAGGGAAAAAATAATCACAATAGGACATGTTTTTGGAAGCGAACAATTACAGAAGAAAGACTCGTTTATTGAAAAGTGTTACGATGCACATTCACGTATATATGATGGAATTGCAGTTGATAAGAAATCAATTGAAGCAATGATAGATTTAGCAAAAGATAATCTATGGTTCAATTATTTGGCTGATAGTGTAGCAAAGAACATGACCTGGATCGATTTTGAAAAAGAGATTGTACGTGTGTTAGAGGCGTTTTTCAATTTATTTGAAAGTGGAATTCTTAAATTAGCAAATAATCATGTCATTTTTAATTTAGCTGAGCTAGAAGGGCAAGAAGATAAGTACATAATGAAATGTTTTCCATTTTTCTTTGAGAAAATGGAGAATCGGGTAAGCATTAATGCTGAAATGATGCAAATCAAAGATGAATTTATTGTGGAAAGAATTTCGGGTTCCGGTACAATTCATTTATGTCAAGATGAAATAATAGCAGAGTTGTATAAATCACTACGAGAACTGGCAGATATCTTAAAATTGTATCTTAAGATATTCGTCGATGAACCGTCTCAAGAATATGCAAAGCTTGGAATAAAATCTAAATTTGCGTCGTTGCCTGCAGCGGAGCAAGTGTATTCGTTTAATTACACAAATACCTATGAGATTCTATACAGACCGAATATTGTTGAGCATATCCATGGAAATACAAATACGGATATTGTTTTGGGGGTAAATCCGGATAAAACAGACGAAGTATATAGCATAGACACAGCTTTCTTGCAATTTAAAAAGTATTTCCAAAGAACATTCTATTCTACGGATAATGCATTTTTAAAGAAAATCTATAGTCATCAAAGAGCGGGAACGTTAGAGGGAATAGAGTTATATGTGGTAGGACATTCATTGGATGTCACAGATAAAGATATCATACAATTAGTATTTGAATCCGCCAATAAAATCTATGTATTATATCATAGTGACATTTCTGCAAAGTCCCAAATAAGAAATCTGGTGGAAATATACGGCAAACAGGGATTAGACAGACTGAGAGCAGAAAAAGATTTGTGTTTTTTGAAACAATCTGAGGTTGAATGGATATTTCCAACAGATGGTAATTAAATATGTTTACAGTAGGTAACGACTGTGCTAGGCTGGTTGCCATCAAGGCGCTATTGCAGGGAAATCTGTTGTAGCGCCTTTTCTAATGCCTTGAGAGCACTGTCGTGGGTCCCTGCTGTCAACATATGAGATGGATTAGTGAATGGTGAAAATGATAAGGTGAGTTATTGCTACGTTATAGAATTACTGTTTTGACGAGAAAGAGAGAAAAAACAGGTGATAAATTGGTAAATATATACAAAGAATATGTTGTGTTTTGTTGATTTTATGCCGACTTGGGTTTATAATACTTTTGTCGAATATTATTGATTTCTATCGAAAGAGGATAAAAATATGAAGTATTTGTCAATTAGTCAAACAGCAGAAAAATGGGGAATTAAGCAAAGAAGAATACGTGCTTTGTGCCAAGAAGGAAGAATTGAAGGTGCTTTTAAGATGGGAGCCTATTGGTCAATTCCTGAAGATGCTGCAAAACCAGAAGATAAGCGAATAAGAAGTGGAAGATATATTAAGACGCAAGATTAGTTACAAAGTGGATGAATAGTATTGGGGGAAGGATAATGAAAATATTTCCGGATAAGTATGAGGAACTTGATATTGATAAATATGATAAGCAGTTAATGGCTATTATAAAAAAGATATACAGAGATGATGATGTGGCGACATTTATGCTGAGTTGCAATCCAACAAAAACAAAAGAGGGAATAGTTAATGTATTAATCTCATCGTCAGGTGTACTTTGCATAAAAGTATTGAGTGAGGTAACTCAAGGAGAACTTATGCAAAAACTTTTTGAGAGACAATTGCAGCAGCGGCAAGAATTACAAATGATTATTGACCGTATGAAATTACATAAAGTTCTTGTTGAAAGAGGAACTGTGAAATATTCAATTAAGATTATTTCTCTATTTCCACAATGCACAAAGCCGGAATTGATTGATAACCCTGCAATGAAGGAATTCAATGATTTTGTAAGTGAAGAGTGTTTCTTTATAGACTTTTTTAATACTTCTATGCGAGATACAGCTTTTATAGACCGGATGATGGCATATGCTGGAAAATGCCGAATTACAGAGGCGGTTCTGCCTGATATTGTAAATAGACTTACTCCGGAGTATACGATTCCTCAGAAAAAAGCAGCTCTGGATCCAAGAACTGAATTTAAGCAGACGGGGAATCTTATTGACCAAGACGTATCTGAGGCAGACCGAGCAGCATTGGCATATTTGCTTGATGATAGTCAAATAAATTATATCAATAAGATTAAAAAGGGTGATCAGCTGATTATTGCTTGTGCCGGAAGTGGTAAGAGTGTTATTTTGCTTTCAAAATGTTTTAAAGTAGCTAGTTTAAACCCGGATAAAAAGTTTTTAGTTACAGGGTATAATCGAAATTTGGTTAGTTACTTTAAGTGGTTGATTGATTCGGCTGGGTTTTCATCAGAAAATGTAGAATGTCTCACTTTCCATAAATTAGCAGTCACTCTTTTGAAACGAAATGGATTGCAAGTACCTATTGTTGCAAACAACGATTATACAGAGGTTGTCAATAAACTAGAAATATGCATAGAAGAAGGGAAGATAAAAGATCGATATTATGGAATATTTATCGATGAGGTGCAAATGTTTGAACCGGAATGGTATAAGACTTGCTATCGCTTATTAGAGAATAAAGAGTCTGACGAACATTTTTTTGTTATTTGTGGAGATAAATCGCAGAGTGTTAAAAAATCGATCAAAAGCGGAAAGGCGCCATGGCAAGGACACGGTGAACAATATCCAAATTTTAGAGGTAAAAGTTTTCCAATAGAAGTAAATTATAGGAATTCAATTCAGATCAATAATTACATAAGAAATTTTACAGATTATGCGTTGAGATATGCTGAAATATTCAATATTCAGATGAATCAGGATTCGGATATTTTTTTGAGAGGAAGGGCTGTTAGGGAAGGTATAGATCTAAGAATTGTTAATGTACAACATCCTACGTCAGAGGCCGAAGCAATCGCAATCCTTAATCAAGTAATTGACATACATGACAATTATAAGATTCCTTATGATTCTATAGCAGTAATATATTTTAATAAGCAATATAAATGGATGAAAAATTGGGGAGAAAAGCATTATGAACCAATTGATAGATTGCGAGAGTTGTTTAGAGAAGCAAATATTCCGTCTTGTATGTTGGTAAACACGCAAGATGATTTTGCGGTTTCATATTCAAATATATCAGGCGTACCTATCGTTTCAATGGAATCATCATTGGGCTTAGATTTTAAAGCGGTTGTTTTGTGTGGGTTAAGGCCATTGGGATATTATGATGGTACAAAAGATATAACACTGTTAATGGATAATAAGAAAAGCCCTAATCAGGATTTAGCAGATGCGTTTTGTAAAAATATTAATATTGTATATATGTCATGTGCAAGGGCTAAAGATGTGTTGCGGATAGTATTGACAGAAAATGAAAACGAGTCATTTTATGCCAAACTATTACTTAAAGCATATGAGGAGGAATAGACGTGAGATATAACGAAAATGACGGTGAAGAGATAAATGGAAAAATTGTGATTTCGGCAGAAATAGATGAGAATCCTATTTTTGAGATTAGTTGTGTTGTTGTAGGAAATCTTACAGTGAATACAGTTAAAGCTAATTACGATTTAGTTATTATTGGAAGCGTGGAGGCGGATAAAATAGAGGTAGCTGGTAATTTTACTTGTGTCGGTGATTGCAATTGTCAAACGATAGCTGTTCAGGGGGCATGTTCTGTTGAAGGAAATCTAACAATTGTAGAAGGATTTGTGGGAGATTCGTTGACTGTAAAGGAGTTATGTGCAGATACAGTAGAAATCAGAGGGGCTGTAACTTGTACAAATATGGAATGTAATGATGAAGTGATTTGTACGGGAAATGTACTGATTGCAGAAGGCTTAACAGGGACGGGATCTTTGTCAAGTAAGATGACAGTGTGTGGAGAATACTCGTTATTAGATAATACATCGGGAGTGTTTATTGCGGACACGTTAGAAATGGAAAAGCCTACGTTATCAAGCCCGCAACTAGAAAAGTCTTCAATAGATATAGAAGAGTGGAAATTGAAAGCTAAGAAACAGTCACCGGCGGTGTTTTATAGCGAATTGTCCAAGTTGGCAGAGCAACATGTGGAATACAAAAAAGAATGTAGCGCATTTCAGAAATTAAGAATTGTTGAAGATGTTGTAAAACTTCCGAGTATAAAAACTTATGTAGAAATTATAGATATTTTGAATCGAAATTATAAAATTATTAGTAATTCAAAATTATTTCAAAAGGTAAAGACTCGTTTCGAAAGTTTCACATATGAGGATATCAATCATTCGAAAATGACAAGAATATCCCAGAAAGACTTCGCACAAATGTTACATATTATAACTTTTAAGTCAAAATTGTTTGAGGACAGAATACGAGAGTTGATTTTTGAAACTTTGTGCATGTATGTAGGAATGGATTTGGACGTGTTCAGTGAGGGATGTCAGGAGACAACTGCCACGGAAAAGATAGAGCAAGAGAAAAATGTCCAGCGTTCATTGGAGTTAAAAGCGGGAGAACCAGTGGTTGTTATTGGTGGAGTTTGGTCTGGTGCGGAAGGTGAAATTATTAGTGTTAATGAGCCAAAAGAAACAATTGTAATGAATGTCAATATGTTTGGACGTACCGTACCAATTGAGATTCCTATTTCAGAACTTAGGAAGAAATAGATGATACGTATTATAGTAAGTGAAAGGAAAAAGAATGAATACTCAACAAGCACATAGTATATTTGCAGAACAAATTGCACAGGAACTAATAGGAGAGTTGACTGGCGAAAATGTCGATTATCTTGTGGGAAAGGTGCCAGAGGAAAAATTTATAGTGGGTCAGCTTTCGCCAAAAGCAGATAGTTCTGAGTTTTTAACATCAAGAACGATAATTAACGCGGTTGGTATTAATTTTAACATTGAAAAGAGTGCTGCTAATGACTGTGAATTAGTGGTACATTTGTGTGGAAATCTATTTTATAGGACATTTCCTACATACGACGAACAGAGTCAAGCTATTGTTTTGGAATATAATAAGATGTTTGGCAAGGAATATTCATCGTTAAAACAATTTTTTGAGGATGAAGAAGTTTATAAGCAGTTTTGGGACGAGAAGAAAGGAGTGCCTAATCCTAATTACAGAGTTTCAATATTGAATACTTATAGGAAAATATCTTTAGAGGATTATGGTATTACGGTCTCTTTGAAGGTGTCAGATATTTATGATGATGGTTTAGGAATAGGTATTGTAGATGAGACGAGTAAAGTTAACGAGCAAGTGAGGGCTTCAATAAATAACATAATCAAGAATTTTGTGATTAATCAAGAAGATTACTATTCCTATGAGATAAAAGAAAAAATATCTATATATGATATGAAAACGCGAGAAGCTTGGGAGAGTTTTTTAGCCAATTCGAAGAAAGAGATAAATCTGCTTCCGAATTGGGCTATGGCAGTTAATTGTGAAATCAGAGAAATTGATGGACTTATTAATATTGATATTAAATTTGTAAATAAAGCAGAACAACTTGAATCTGAGCTAAAGCAGAAACGACAGAAGGAGCATACAAGAATTTCTACAATTTTTAATGCTAGACTTAAAGTAGAGTTGTTGAATGCGACATATGTACCGATAAAGCTCGAACATTTTAAAGATGATTATAAATATGATAAGACGCAGCCGGCGGTCGGATTTAATTGTAATATCGATTTTGAAGATTTGCATCTGACACAAGATTATCTTGCCACTACAAATGTTCCTATATTTAGACAATACAGATTAAAGACAAATGATAATATTCCTGCACGCTTTTCTGATTTAGTAAATGCTCCTGTTAAGACACTGAATATAATTTTGGAAGGAATGAAAACTGTATTAGCAGAGTGGAATGAATACTATCAATCCAAGCAAGAGGAGTATTCTGAAAAGGCACTTGAAAATATGGAAAGAGAGATAAATGATTTTGAACTAGAAATAGACCGATTTGCTATAGGTATCAAATTAATCAATGATTATTCCATAGTTCGAGATGCATTTGTGAAAATGAATCAGGCTTTTATGAACTCACCCAAAAGTTATGGTGGATGGAGATTGTTTCAGATAGTGTATATTGTGTCTGTAATACTTGATATTGTTACAACCGAAAAAGAAATAGACCTTCCTGAAAGTATTAGAGGAAAGTCTACATTTAATTATGTGGATATTATTTATTTTCCGACTGGCGGTGGTAAAACAGAGGCATTTTTGGGGACTATTGTTTTTACGCTCTTTTTTGACCGCCTTAGAGGAAAGGATAAAGGTGTTTCGGCAATCGTGAGATATCCTTTGCGTTTATTAGCGGCACAACAAGCATCGCGAGTAGCCAACATACTTGCCCAAGCTGAATTAATTAGAAGAAATACACCTGAGATGGTGCAGACTACAGAGTTTGCTTTAGGATATCTATGTGGTGAAGGAAATACACCAAATAAAATTGATGCTTTCGAAATGAAAGAAATTGAAGAGATTTCTCAGGAGGAACGTGATAGACGTTTCTTGGTTGTAGAAAAGTGTCCGTTTTGTGGAAGTGATTTACATGTATATGGAGACAGTGAAAAACTGCGGTTAATGCATGCATGCGGAAATGAGGAATGCGGAGAGAGTATTCTGCCGATTTATATAGTTGATGCAGAAATTTATCGTTATTTACCATCGGTAATCATTAGTACAGTAGATAAGATGGCAGCTATTGGCTATAATCGCAATTTCCCTGCGATTTATAGAGGTGCAACGCATGAGTGTAGAAAACACGGATACTGTGGAGTTAACGAATGTATAGTTGGAAATAAGCAATGTGATGAGGAGACGTTTGAACCAGTGTCTTTTTATGATCCTGTACCAACGTTATTGGTTCAGGACGAATTGCATCTGATTAGAGAGTCGTTAGGAACTTATGATGCACATTACGAGACGTTTACGGATTATTATTGTAGGAATCATACATCGTCACATAGAGGAATGAAAATAATCGGTGCTACTGCAACTATTTCTAATTACGAAGAACAAGTTGAAGAATTGTTCATGAAGAATCCAAGACGATTTCCTTGTGAATCTATAGATTTAAAAAGACATTTTTATCATTATATAGACGAGACAGAACTGAATCGTATTATATTTGGATATGCACCGTTTGGTAGGTCCGTAGCGTATGGCGTCGTTTATTCAATGAAGGATATTAGAACTGTAATATGGAAGTATGTTTCTGATCCGGAATTAGTGCAAAAAATTGCAGGATTAGAATCTTTATCAATTGAAGAAGCAAAAAAATTGGCGCAAGATTATTGGATGCTTATTGAATACAATAATGTGAAATTAGATAGTCAGAATATCATTGGTGCATTGAATAACCCCGTGAATATCGAATTGGCAGATGAAAAGGTACGCACATACGTATCAGCAAAGATGACTGGTGACGATACGTTTCAGGAAGTTAGAAAAACATTAGCGCAAATTGAAAATGCAAGGGATATTGTTGATGATTTGGAATTTAATATGATTGCAGCAACAAGTATGATCTCTCATGGCGTTGATGCAGACAGATTCAATGAAATTCTGTTTTTTGGTATGCCTGGTAGTACTGCAGAATATATTCAGGCATATTCTAGAGCAGGAAGAAAATATCCGGGAATAGTTGTAGATATTATTAGACCGTCAAGACCTACTGACCAAAGTTATTTGAGATATTTTTATAAGTTTCATGAGTACAAGGATATCTTGATTGACCCGGTACCAGTGAATAGATGGGCTAATAAATCTATAGACGTTACACTTCCGGGCGTTCTTTCGGGAATGATGTTGGCAATATATCTTCCGAAGAGTTCGAGACGCATATATATGGCAAGCGAATTAAAAAAGGATATATTGGAAGGTTTGATTGATCCAGATGAGGTAAAGAGAGAACTTTATCTAATCTATGGCTGTGTTCGTCCAGACGGGTCAGAATACAATAAAGGGAAAATATTTAAGCGTAAGATCGATGAAGCTGTCGACACAATATTTGAAAGAATAAAGGAAAAATCTATCACAGATGAATATATAACGGCTGGGTTAAATGCAATAGGTTTTCATGTGATGAATAGTTTACGTGACACAGAAAAACAACTATTGGTTGAAGTGAACTAAAAGAGAGGGCTAAGATGGCAAATAAAAAGGAAAATCAAATGTTTAGAAGTACGTCACAGGCGTTATACAAATATGTTCCATTGCGCTGGATTGATTTTTATTTCTCACAATCAAGGAGAGGGATTACTGCTTTTGTTGATAGATGGAGTAGTCTTCCGCTGGAAGATATAAACAAGAAAAGGTTGTTGAGAAGGGTAAGCGAAGCAGTAGACAGTTATCGAAGTCAAAATGGAGCTTTGTTTGTTGGTGGTGAAAATGCATGCCTTAAAAATATTGGAAGCACTATAAATGAGGAGACATATACAGTATTAACACCAAGGGTTAGTGAATTTGATCGAGCGATTGCTGCAAGTGTAAGTCCGAAGGTGTTTTTTTGCGAAAAATGTAGAAGGGTTCAAAGATTTAAAAAAGATTCGCATTATTCATATATTATTAAGCAGAACTGTAAACATTGTGGTGGAAATTTAGTGCAGCTAAGAGACATATATTATTGCAAATGTGGTTGGGCAGGTGATGTTGCAATTGGTAGCTGTGATATACATAAGGATGCGCCAGTTCGAATTGATATTAGAAAACACACATATGAGTGTACTGTGTGTCACAGATCAACTGCAATATTTAGGGCTTGTCCAGAATGTAATACAAGAATAAGGCCAAATAACGTTTTGGATTCTGCTCAATCGTTTGTGAAAAGTCTGAGCGTTATCGATTTACTTGATCCAAAGATGGATGATTTTCTTACTCAAGAGGAAGATGGAGCAGTAAGTATAGTTGCAAATTATCTTGATTTAATCAGTGAGTCGGAATTTAAGAAACTTGTTAAATATGGGCGCAGTAGTCAAAAAGAAATAAAAAATGAGTCATATGAGTCCCTTTTAAAGACTTTTTTAGACCAAGGGATGCCACAGCAATATGCTGAAATGGCGGCAAAGGCCGCTTGCAAAGTCGGCGAGAGTGACCCTATTGAACAGGCCATTAATAAGGCAAATACGTATATAGATGATATTTCAAAAATGAACTCATATGCAGAGCTTTTGTTAGAATATAATGCTGTAAAATATGGAGATGATATTGTTGATTTGGACACGGCCATTGAAAGGGCTAAGGAACTAAATGCTTTTGTAAATGTAGAGAAGTTAAAAGCAAAGATTGAACGTAGAGGCTTCATTTCTATGCAGGCATGTGACAGAATCCCTTTTTTGCAATGTTCATATGGATTTACAAGGGAGTATGTAGATAGCGCTTCTGCACCAACAAATAATATGCAACCGGTTGTATTACATGGTTTTCCAGATGAAAATGCAGAGAAGAAAAATGTATATGCTACAAAGCTTCAGACGGAAGGTGTGTTATTTGAAATTGACAGAGTGAAAATTTTGAAATGGTTGCTTAAAAATGATGTTGTTAAAGAGACAGAGTTACCTGTAGATATGGATGATGAAATTGCGGTGAAAGCATGGTTCATTAATCATATTGATCTTGGGGCGATACAACCATTTTCTTTGCTGAGTGTTCAAGAAGATGCAATTACATATTACGTTTACAGATTAATTCATACTATTTCGCATACGTTAATTATAGCTGCGGCAGAAGTATGTGGGCTGGATAAAAATTCTTTATCAGAATATATTTTCCCGAATGTTCCGGCGATATTTATTTATTGTCAGAATTCGCAAGGGTTTAATATGGGGGCGTTGTTTAGCGTATTTGAAATGTATTTGGATAAGTGGCTAGATAATTCATATCAAGCTGCAAAAGAGTGTGTTTTTGACCCTGTGTGTCGAGAGGGAGATGCTGCTTGTACAGGTTGCATTTTTACAAATGAAATATCATGTCAGCATTTTAATCATGATCTTGATAGAAATTTGTTGATAGGAAAAATGGATAAAAAGACGGAAACGCGAATTTACGGTTTCTGGGAGGATTAGTTATGGCTATTATGCATCCTAAAAATCTAAATAATTTTGATGCTACTAAATCGGAACGTGCAATGTTTGAAGCACTCGAGCAGCAATTAGATAATTCTTATCATGTTTTTTATTCGGTAACGTGGTATACGGAAGAAAAAGGAGTGCGCGTAAATAGTGAATGCGATTTTCTTGTCTTTAATTCGAATTATGGATTTCTGACAATAGAGGTAAAGGGCGGAACCAAAATAGAAGTTGAAGAGGGTGAATGGACACTTTACGCATATAATAAGCATGGAGAGATCGAAAGCAGAAAATTAACTAAAAGCCCATATAAGCAGGCGGAAAATAGCATGCATTATTTTAGGAAATACTATAAGAAAGAGACTTTAACGAATTTTAGAGGAACTTTTGGTATGGCAGTTGCATTTCCATTTTTCGTTGTTGATGTAGATATGGAAAATGACGCTCCACAAGAACTTACAATTCAGCTTAAAGATATGAAAAATCTGGAAAGTAAAATTAGAGAGTTGTTTCATTATTGGAGCGGAAAAAATGGCGGAAGTTTTTTGTCGAATGAGCAGGCGCAAAAATTTATTAATTTGGTCAATAGAAGAATTGCGTTATCGATTGCTGCCGGAGCACTAATACCTATTACGAGCAAAAAATTAGAAAATATTAATATAGTTCAGGATTCAATAATAACTTTGCTGGAAAACTATAAAAGAGCGCAAATTGTCGGTGGTGCAGGAACTGGAAAAACATGGATTGCCATGAAGAAATTGATTCAACAGAATTACTCTGGCAAGAAATGTCTGTATACATGTTACAGCAAATCGTTGGCATCTTTTGTTGCAGGGATATTACCTCCAGAAATAGAATGTATAGATATTGAAACCTTGTTTAGAAATAGTTTGAAAGAAAAAGAGGTCAATATCGCGGATGAAAATCAAGGAGATAGACTATATTTTGATCTGCTTCAAGATGCTAGTCTTGAAAAATATGATTGCATTATGATTGATGAAGCACAAGATTTTTGTTTGGATTGGGCATTGAGTATAAATCAATTTTTAGTTGATAATGGAATTTTTTATGTGTTTTATGATGAAAATCAGAATATTTATTCTAGAGATTTTGAAGATGGTTTTATGATAAATACAGAGCCATACTTATTGACTAATAATATTCGAAACACAAGAAACATTCATACTTGGGTAAAAGAAAAAACATCAGTTGGAGAACAGGTTATATCTAATGATATTGTAGGATGTGATCCTGAGGTTCATTCAGTAAAGGATATTAGTGGTGCAAAAATTAGATTGAATGAAATCTTAAATAAACTAGTTATAGAGGAATGTGTAGCACCTGATTCGATAGCAGTGTTAGGACCAAGTGGGTTGGATGAAGATGTAGAAATTGGAAGTTTTATTCTTTCCTCTCGAAATAGAGTGGAAAATAATGTGATTCGATATCAAAGTGTGGCCGATTTTAAGGGGCTGGAATCAGATGTGATTATATATTTGAATAAATGGCCTAGTGGCGTTCCTAAAAATAAAGCATATTATGACATGTTATATATTGCGGGGACCAGAGCGAAATATTATTTGTACATAATAGAATGGCGTTGTTAGGCACAGCATAGTTGTGAAGAAATGCGCCCGAGAATTAAATCTTGGGCGCATCTTAGGGTAATCAAACTTTTTGATGGTCTGTCTTTTTGATGGTTATAATTGATGGAGAAACTTGATGGTCGACTTTGATGGGCTGGTTTGATGGTTAAACTTGATGGTTAAGAAAAAAATATCATATATTACGTAAAAAACCAGG
>JBGVNF010000034.1:0-2494 GCA_045125245.1 Lachnospiraceae bacterium | reverse complement strand
AGAAGCCTTGTTCATGAATATTATAAAACAAAGAAAAGAGGATAAGAAAATGGTAAATCATATTGTAATGTGGAAATTTAAACCAGAGGTTAAAGAAGAGAATAAGGCTGCTATTAAAGCGGCTATGAAAGAAAACTTATGTGCTTTAGTTGGCAAGGTTCCGGGGCTTCTTAGCTTAGAATTTATTGAGAATCCTATATCGTCTAGCACACACGATATCGCACTAGTTAGTACACTGGAAAAAGAAGAGGATATTGCTGTATACGGCTCACATCCAGACCATGTATATGTAGCTGATACCTTTGTGCGTCCATATGTGTGCGATAGAGCATGTTTAGATTATTAAAAAATTAAACTTTATTGTTGCAAATTGATAAAGAAATATTTATAATCATATAGGATTTTAAATCTAGATTATGATGCAAAAGGAGTGTTTGGAATGAGTATTAAAGTAGGTATTATAGGATATGGTAATCTTGGTAGAGGTGTTGAATGTGCAATAAAGCAGAACAAGGATATGGAGCTTGTTGCAGTATTTACTAGAAGAGCACCTGAGACAGTTTCTATTCTTACTGAGACAGCTACAATTTGTAAGATTGATGATGTGGCTGATTGGCAGGGAAAGATAGATGTTATGATTCTTTGCGGAGGTAGTGCTACAGATTTACCTGTTCAGACACCTGAATTTGTAAAAATGTTTAACGTGGTTGACAGTTTTGATACTCATGCAAGAATACCAGAGCATTTTGATAATGTTGATAAAGTGGCAAAAGAAAATGGACATGTTGGACTTATTTCTTGTGGCTGGGATCCTGGTATGTTTTCACTTAACAGAATGTATGCAAGCACAATATTAGTAGATGGTGCAGATTATACATTTTGGGGTAAGGGTGTAAGTCAGGGACACTCAGATGCCATAAGAAGAATTGAAGGTGTTAAGGATGCTAAGCAGTATACTGTACCAGTAGAAGTTGCGTTGGCACAAGTGAGAACAGGTAGCAATCCAGAGCTTACAACAAGACAGAAGCATACAAGAGAATGTTATGTGGTAGTGGAAGAAGGCGCTGATAAGGCAAGAATAGAAAATGAAATTAAGACAATGCCAAACTATTTTGCTGATTATGATACAACAGTTTATTTTATATCAGAAGAAGAACTTAAAGCTAATCACAGCGGAATACCACATGGCGGTTTTGTAATAAGAAGTGGTAAAACAGGTTGGAATGGTGAAAACAAGCATATTATTGAATATAATATTAAACTTGACTCAAATCCTGAGTTTACAGCAAGTGTTATAGTTGCTTACGCTAGGGCAGTAAGTCGCCTTGCAAAGGAAGGACAGTCAGGCTGTAAAACAGTATTTGATATTGCACCAGCATATTTAAGCCAGTTAGATGGAGCGGAACTTAGAAAGACAATGTTATAATTAAATCTAGTATCAAAGGAGTACCTTATGAAAAGAGCGATAGATATTAATCAAGTATCTGACGGTAAATTGTATGAGGTAAACGACATGGTTAAAGCAGGCTGTGATGGTTGTAAAGATTGTCATGCCTGCTGTGTGGATATGGGGGGATCTATTATATTGGATCCCCTTGATATTTATATTATGACTAAGGAGCTATCGGTTACATTTGAACAATTATTGGCAGAACATATAGAGTTAAATGTAGTAGATGGAATAATTCTTCCTAATATTAAGATGAATGGAGCATCGGCTAAATGCAGATTTCTCAATGAAGAAGGAAGGTGCAGTATTCATAGTGCAAGACCGGGAATATGTAGATTATTTCCTCTTGGCAGAATATATGAGGATAGAGACTTTAAATATTTCTTACAGATATATGAGTGCCCAAAGAAAAATAAAAGTAAAGTAAAAATAAAAAATTGGTTAGGTGTAGAAAATATTAATGCGTACGAAAAATTTGTAAAAAGCTGGCATTTTTTATTAGAAGACATACAGGAAAAGATTTTAAAAGAGGCAGATGAGCAAACGGTAAAGAATGTGAATATGTACATATTACAGACATTTTACCTGTCTAAGTATAGCTTAGAATATGACTTTTACGAACAGTTTAATGTAAGATTAGACAAATTAAAAAAACATTTGGGCTTGCATAGAGGGGCATATAGTATTTAAGTTAGAATAACTAATAAAAAAGAAATAATTAAGAGAAAATAAGAAGGTAGCTATAAACTATCTTTTTTGTTTGATAAAAAAATACAATATAACACTTGAGAAATTTATCTTAAAATGATATGATATATTCAAATGCTCCATTTTTAAAAAAAGAATGTTAAATTTATGACAATCTTGTATAAAAAAGGCAAAAAATAATTTATTAATAAGAAAGGAGTCACAAAACATGGGTAATAAGATTACAATTATCGGAGCTGGAAGCGTTGGTGCTACTATCGCTTACAGATTATCTCATGAAGACATGGCATCAGAGATCGTTATCATCGACATCAACAAGCAGAAGGCAGAAGGAGA
>JBGVNF010000033.1:0-3167 GCA_045125245.1 Lachnospiraceae bacterium | reverse complement strand
TGGCAACGAAAAGGAACAAACTTAAGATTGCCACAGTGGGAGCATCCATACATGGCACCGCCAAAGGATGGGTCTCCACAGTTAATCATCTTGTCAATGTTATTCATAACAACGGGACGAGGATGAAGTAGATATTCAATTTCTTCATAATGATCTTTAAAAATGGATTGTAATATATTCATATAATTATTATCGGCAGAAATTAGAAAAAAACAAACTACCCCTCAAAGATTGAGGGGCAGGGGAGTTGAAGTGTCGAAGACACTTTTTTGGAATTTAAAAGGAGCCGGATTTCTCCGACTCCTCCAAGTATGTGTCCGCAAACACATACCCCAATTGCTATCTATAATATACTATAAACGAGCAAAATATGCAAGTGCTTAAATAGAATTTTTTAAGGTTGTCATACGAGAAGCTAAATCAGGATGAATGGTAATAGCTGAAACACTAGGGTTGACTGAGCTTTGGTATTCTTTTGTGATTTTCTCAAATTCTCGTATAAATGCCTTAATTTCTGTTTTGGAAACTTTCAGTAGCTTTAAATAGTAACAGATAAGTATGATATAGTCACCAATTGTTTTAAAATTCATATAAGGCAGTCCCATTTCCAATATCAGACATTGTTTCATTGGTCTGGAAGGGTCCATTTTTCTAAAACGGGTATCATAGACTACATCATTATGAGCAATGGCATTACGCAAGTCTTTTAGTGCATATACATATTTATAAACCAACTCACGATATGTATCACTGGAAAGGTTTATACCGATTGCTCGTGATATTTTCTCTCTCATATCTATTGTTAAGCAAGAAAGAAGATAACCGAAATCGCCCATAGTCAGTATCTCAAAAATTGCCCAAATAGGTACTTCATTATAATTTACATTGTTATAGAAATGAGTAATCTTTGGGTTGTCTTTTCTATATGCGGCAGCAACTGAATTTTGGATAGAGCCTTGCAGGTTCAGTTTGTTATTCTGGTATTTCTTTTTTATGTCGTTTGGTGTATTAGCTGGAGCATTCTTGTAACTGCTGACTACCTTGTCATACATGTCGTATATGCTGCTTGAGCCAATTTCAGCCATAATTGTATTTAAAGCAATGTTTTTTAGAGCTGTTTCTATAAACATCATTTTACCATACAAAAGAGATTTAAGTTTTGTATCATACTGTATTGTAGAATAAATCTCGTTGTATGAGGTAAAAGGAAGCTGGTTTGAAGAAGATACAAAAAAGCGGTATCCCTTATAACCATGAAAATATCCGGTATTGATTAGCTGTTGCTTTTGGGAACTGCCGGAAATAGCAATTCCATTATCTCTAAGGTGCCTCATCAAACCGTCTGTTGATTTATAATCTGTGTTTGCCATAATATCTCCTAAGTTATAATACTGTAATCAGTATAATACAATTTATGATTATTAACAAGTTATAATGTTTGATTTCTGCTTGTAATTTGTTCTTCCACTGAGATAGGACTGTTTGCAGTCATGGTATTTGTCATGTTCGATGTTGTCCGCTGCACAAAATATGATATGGTTGTGGACATGACCTTTATCAATATGGGTGGTAACTACATAGGAATATTTCCCTTGTAATAATCGGTCTGCAAGCTCTTGCCCAGTCCGGTGAGCTTCTTCAAAATTAACCTCACCGGGAGCAAAAGCCTGTATGAGATGATAGGCTTTATTAGGACTGTTTTCTCTGCAATGGTCGAGAGTATATTTGAAGTCAATCGCAGCAGTTTCCGGAGAACAGGCGAAGGAAGAAATGAAGATTTTTTCGTTCGTCTTATCCGGGTTGCAGATGTAGTTTATCGCTTTATCAACGGTTGTTTTGATAGCATGGATTTTTGTGTATGCCATACCTCATTCATCAACTCCTTTACTTCGTCCATATCTTCCTGATAGATGTGGTCGGTACTGTTAATTCTTTTTGCAATCTGGTTAAGGCTTGAGCTTATTCGTCCAAGCTCGGTATTATAATTTCTCAAATAACTGTAATCCACTTCATAGACATATCCATACAAAATGAGCTTGCGTAGGAATGCAGATTTGCTTTTCATTCCGGAGAGCTTAAACTTCTCATCGAGTATGTACTGCTCGTCATCATTTAAGTGAAATTCATTACGGTTAGTGCGTGTTCTGTTTGCCAATTCTGATACTTCCCTGAGAAAATTCGTCAAGAACAGCGGGTAGCTGTTCTTGATAATTTTGAGCCTGTGTACGAACACAGGCAGTGCTTGCTGTATTACTTATATCGTCGAGTAGAATATCAAGCTGATGATGAATTAGATATTATAATTCGATTTGATTACAGAAACTTACTTATACTGCTATCCCAGATGGTATATTATGATGTATAATATGGGTGTTTTTGTTTTATTGATAGAATTTTGATATTTATTGTGTATAATTAGTAGGGACGGAGGTGTTAAGCGTTGCCGAAAATTTTAATTGTTGATGATGAAAAAGATGTAGTTGCTCTTCTTTGCAATTATTTTGATTTATGCGGTTATGATGTGATATCTGCATGTGATGGGAAAAAAGCACTTGAAAAAATAAGTCAGAAACCCGATATTATACTTCTCGATGTCAATATGCCAAAATTGAATGGAATTGAAGTGTGTAAAAAGATTCGGGAGTTTGTTTCTTGTCCGATTCTATTTTTAACGGCGAATGTTGATGATGTTGACAAAATAAATGGTTTTTCTGCGGGTGGGGACGACTATATTACAAAGCCATTTTCACTTGATGAATTGGGTGCCCGTGTTTCGGCTCACTTGCGCCGTGATATGAGATTGCAGAAAAAATCTGATTTGAAATTTAGTGACGATTTGGTTATAGACTATTCCTCGAAAGCCGTCTATTTCAAGGATACACCAGTTTCATTTTCCAAAACGGAATTTGACATTATTGAACTGCTTTCCACCAATGCCGGTATCGTTTTTGATAAAGAGCGTATATATGATCGTTTATGGGGCTTTGACAGCGAAGGCTACTCTATGACGGTAGTTGAACATATCCGAAAGATACGGGCAAAATTTACAGAAGCAGGCTGCAAATCATACATAACAACAGTATGGGGGTGTGGGTATAAATGGGAAAATTAAGAAAAGCTATTGCAAGAATACCGCTCGTGCCCTCACTGATAATCGTTATGTCATT
>JBGVNF010000032.1:0-8220 GCA_045125245.1 Lachnospiraceae bacterium | reverse complement strand
GGCATCATAACATCCATGATTATCAAATCAAAATCCTCTCTTTGACATGCTTCTATTGCCTCCATTCCATTGGAAGCTTCAGTTATAGCATAACCTTCAAATTCAGCATATTTTTTTATAATAATACGGATCTTATCTTCGTCATCGACTACTAGTATTTTCTTCATGGATGTCTCCTTCCTTGTCTTTTCCGACTGATTTTCTATCTTTACTTTTACTGATTACACAATCTTCAACAATCATACTTTATCCCACTTATGTGACAAACACGTGAAATACTTATAAAAACATTATAACATAATTATACATATTTTCTTGCACAGAAATATTCCATTTAATTCTTTACTATATGCGTTTCTGCGCATCCTCGCGGAGCGTTTTTTATGATATAGGAAGTTCAGAGAACTTTCCTATATCATAAAAAAATCGAAGCCTCTTTCAAGACTTCGATTTCTATAATATTTACGTCTATATTTCTTATAATCCCAAGAACTTCTTTACTGCATCTGTCATCTCATCAACTTCTACTACAGTATCATGAAGCACTGGTGCTGTTCTGATTTCTTCGATTGCATTTGGCACAGCCACATTACCAATCTTAGAAAGCTCATCTACAAGCTCGAAATCACCCATAGCATCATACTTAGGATCGATTGCGTTCATTACGCTTCTTGTAAACTTAAATGGGCTAGCTGTCGAAGCGATAACTGACTTTGTCTCATCCTTAGTAGCTTCCTTATACTTCTTGTATACCTTAGCAGCTACTGCAGTATGTGTATCAATTATGTATCCTGTATCACCATAAATAGCCTTGATAATATCAGCTGTCTCTGCCTCTGTAGCATAATTGCCATAGAAGTCCTTAAGTTCAGCCTTCATATCTTCTGTAATCTCATACTTGCCTTCTTCCACAAGAGCTGTCATAAGCTCCTTATTCTTCACATCATCACAACCAGCAATCTTGTAGATAAGTCTCTCAAGGTTGCTTGAGATTAAGATATCCATAGATGGTGATGTAGTAAGGATAAAGTCTCTATTCTTATCATAGCTTCCTGTCTCAAAGAAGTCATATAATACCTTATTATCATTTGATGCACAGATAAGCTTATCAATAGGAAGACCCATATTCTTAGCATAGTATGCAGCAAGAATGTTACCGAAGTTACCTGTTGGAACTACTACATTAATCTTCTCACCATTCTCGATTTCGCCCTCAGCTAAAAGCTTAGCATATGAGTATACATAGTATACAACCTGAGGTACGAGACGACCAATGTTAATAGAGTTAGCTGATGAGAACTGGAATCCAGCCGCATCAAGCTCCTTCTCAAGCTCCTTATTTCCAAAGATAGCCTTAACACCGCTCTGAGCCTGGTCGAAGTTACCTTTGATACCTACTACATGTGTGTTAGCACCCTTCTGTGTAACCATCTGTTTCTCCTGGATTGGGCTAACGCCTCCCTTTGGATAGAATACAACGATACGTGTATTCTCTACATCAGCGAAGCCTGCTAAAGCAGCCTTACCTGTATCACCTGATGTAGCTGTAAGAATAACTATTTCATTCTTTACATTATTCTTCTTAGCAGATGTTGTAAGAAGATGTGGCAATATAGATAATGCCATATCCTTAAATGCGATAGTTGCACCGTGGAAAAGCTCAAGATAGTATGCGCCATCAGCCTTTACTATAGGAGCGATTTCCTCTGTATCAAACTTAGAATCATATGCCTTAGCGATACAATTCTTTAACTCTTCCTCTGTAAAATCTGTAAGGAATTCCTTCATAACTACGTATGCCACTTCCTGGTATGACATAGTCTTTAACTCTTCTATATCTACGCTAAGCTTTGGCAATGTAACAGGAACAAATAAACCTCCGTCACTTGCAAGACCCTTTAAAATAGCCTCCGAAGCTGTAGCAGTCTCATTACTTCTAGTACTCTTATACATTAACTCCATGATTAACCTTCCTTTCGTACTTTAACTTGAATTTATAATCAAACACTACTATAGCACAAGTTTTTTGCAGATACAAGTGATTTTATATCAAATTTTACTTCGTCACTAAACTAAAGTATCAAAAGCCCGCTCATATTTATTGACAACAAAAACACCCATACAAAAGTACGGGTGCTTCCACGTTAATCTATTTATAAAAATAATGATCCTGATGCTTAAACAAGAACTGAAGGCTTGTGTTGAACCAACTATTTGGTGATGTCTTCATACAGAAGTAAAGTGCTCCCTGGGAATAATCTTCACCGCGAAGTGCTCTATCTACACATTCAATAGTAAGCTCGTCTGCTGTAACCTTGTAATATCTTCCGCCTGGCTTTGTAGGCGAGAACTGATATGTCTTTCCGTTATTTGCAAAAACAACCTCTTTGATTGTATTGCCAAACTTGCCTTCCTTCTTAACTCTATTAATGATAACATTAGCTACGAGAATTCTTCCCTTTGCATCCTGATCTCCAGCTTCCGCCTCAACTATAGTACATAAGACCTTGTAGTCTTCCTCAGAGAATTCTAAAACGAACTCTGACTCAGCTACCTGATGGCTTTCATTACCCTCAGCTGATGCCGAAGGCTGCATTGTTTCATTTTCTACCACAACCTGTGTAGCTTGTTCTACTTCTGGCTTCTTAGTCTGAGCTTCTGTCTCTGGCTGTCCTACAACCACCTCTGTCTTAGTTTCAACTTCTGCTAAAATCTGTGTTTCTTTTTCTGTTTCATCCTTGCAATCAAAAGCAATTGTTGCTGACTGCACTAAATTAGTGTTTACATTTGATAAGTTCGACCCGGGGGCACTTCCATCATCAGATGATGTTTCCTCTGTAACAGTTGTTACATTCTGTGCACTTGTAACTGCCTTATCAGATGAAGTTAATGTGATTGCTGTACAAGCTACCATAGCTATTACTGCACCACTTGCAATTGTTTTTATTTTTCCAATGTAATCCATTTGTTTCTCCTTTCTCCTTAAACAAAGCACATTTATGTTTTTCTTTCCTTTCAAGCTTTGTTTAATTGCGACCTTCGGTTTCAAGATTAACACGGTCATTATATTTGATTTTTTTGGTAAGTGTCAACAGCCCTAGTGCAATTTTGGGAGTATTTAACATCCATATTTTAACAAGCGAAAGCGTACTATTTGTATATTCCTACAAATTTACACTCAAATCTATCCATACTTTGTGCATTATTACCATAAAGTGTTTTGCATACTAAAGTGACCCTTATTAACTTTTTTCTTCTATTTTTTTTATTTTCGTGGTAAAATCATCTTTAGTGTATGAATTTTCGTAAAATAGGAGCCAAATTATGTACCCAGGAGTGTATATTGCAAAGAAAAAAGATGGAAGTATTTATTATCGTTCCTCATTTACATATAAAAGTAAACATATAAGCCTAGGCAGCTTTGCCACTGAGAAGGAAGCTCACAAGGCTTATCTTGAAGCAAACGATATAATGAATTCCAAGAAAAAGATTTTGATAACAGATTATAATAGGAAGAAACGCGTTATAAATTTTGAAAAATGGGTTGTACTTATTAATTTCAAGGATAATGGAATGTATTTTAAAAATCCTATTTATCTATTCCCTAAGTACTTTGAATACTACTTAGATAATGACCCATATGCTCCACTTAAGTTTGACGTTGACGATTTATTCTTCTATTCTACTCATAAAATTATGAGAAGAGGCGGACACCTATTCGTGGCAGATTATGGTATGCAGCTTAACATCCTAAATCGATATGGCATTAAAAATTTTGCAGTTCCTGGAAAAGACTACCTATTTATAAATAATGATAATACTGACTACAGATACCAGAATATAAAAATTATTAACCGTTACAACGGCGTAACTAAGGAAAATAAAAACAATCTTCAGATTTTCGTTGCTAAAATTCACATTAATGGTGACTTTATAATAGGAAGATATAAGACTGATATAGAAGCTGCTATCGCATACAATAAGGCTATCGATGTGCTTTTTGAAAATGGTTTTTCTATAAATTATCAAAAAAACTATATTGACTCCTTGGATACAAAAGAATATCTTGAGCTTTATGACCAAATAAAAATATCAAAAAAGCTAAGGGCACTTGTCCCTTAGCTTTTTCTTAAATTATCTAAGTCTTATGATAACCTTAAACATATCATCATCAAGACTTACCGCAAAGCTACCTCCACATTGTTCTGTGAAGCTCTTCGCTATAGATAAGCCCAAGCCATTGCCTTCTGAATGTCTTGCCTTATCTCCTCTTACAAATCTAGAAAGTATCTCTTCTTCCGTGAAATCAATCTCAAACTCAGATACATTCTTTATAGTAAATACAAAATCATTGCCATACATATTAGCATTTACAAATATTCTTGTTCCTGGCATAGAGTACTTAAGTGCATTGCCTATAACATTTTGGAATACTCTATAAAGCTTTTGTCCATTACCAGTAATCGGCGCTGTTTCAATGTCTGCTTTTAGCTTTATCTCTCTTCCAGATGCTTTTATAGCATCGTCCATATCCGAAAGTACCTGATTTACAAGTATCATGCCATCTAGACTTTCCATCTCAATCTCTTCACCACTTGCCGCCTTAGCCAGGTCAAATACATCTGATACTATAGATTTTAGTCTATCTGATTTGTCAATCAATATCTTCACATAATCTGACGCCACAGCAGGTAATTCTTCTTTTGATAATAAATCTACGTAACTTATAATAGAAGTAAGTGGTGTCTTTAAATCGTGTGATACATTTGTGATAAGCTCAACCTGAAGCTTTTCTGCTTCTATCTGCTTAGCTACAGAATTCTTGAAGCCCTGTGACAGATTAGCAAGCTTCATCATAATCTCGCTAGTATCTTCTCTATCAACATATTCATACATTCCATGATACAGATAATCAATATTTAAATTCACTTTATTAAAAAGTCTAAGATATTTATACTCTTTAATACTATGATATATGTAGAATATATAAAATGCTATTAAACCATAGCCTATAAACATAACCATATCATCTAAATTAAAGATGCATAATGGCACCAAAATGAAAACTACAATGGTAATTATCACATCCATCCAAACCTTACGGATATAACACTTCTTTATATCTTTATCACTTCCATACTTTTCGCTTCCATATGTTTTCTTAATAATGCCTGCTAAAGCTTTTGTCATTCTAACTAAAATACTATCATTGATTACACTCTTTCTATATAACTTCTTAATAAAGATAGCTATCATTGCACTTAAGATTGCTGCGCATACACTGACCTTAGCACAAGTGCTAGCTTGTAAAACATTGATATTATCGTCACTTGTATAATATATAATATAAATATAGTAATTAATAGAATATACAATATATGCCAATGAAGCTCCCGCTAATATTA
The DNA here is from genome assembly GCA_045125245.1 of Lachnospiraceae bacterium. Classification (GTDB taxonomy): domain Bacteria; phylum Bacillota; class Clostridia; order Lachnospirales; family Lachnospiraceae; genus SVEL01. The sequence goes on along the minus strand of JBGVNF010000032.1, from coordinate 2,815 downwards.
TCATAAGCTCTGTATTGAACTTTTCTATACTACTTCGAGTCTCATTTTCATTTACACTTTTTCTTGTTTTAATTACAAGTAATAACCATAAAAGTACATACGCTGCTACGTAAAAAGTTAATAATTTTATAGTTTCATTTACTAATAGATTAAGATTTTCATCTACCATTTGCTTTTGAAATGCCGTATACTCATCATTATCTTTATAAAAATACTCTACTCCTGAGCTTGTAGCACATACTCTTATAGTAAGCTGTGGCGCTATAGATTTTACAAATTCTGTCAATTCTTCATCTAAATAAGTGGTTATTTTATTTTCTTTATACCCATATCTATCACATTTATACAACTCTATAGCTCTAGCGATACGAACCTCTGTTGGCGCATCAAAATACATCTTCAAAGAAGCATCATGATTTGCTTCATATGTATCATTATCTGTATTTATTTTTTCGCTCCAGCTATCATACAATCCTGTGCCATCTGCTACAACCACATCAAAAAGTCTATATCCTTTTTCACGACTGATGTCTTGATATGTTGCTGCCACGCCAGTAAGTCCGCCCTTCTTATACTCCTCTAAAATTCGCACAAGATAATCCATTAAGATCTCATTCAATCTACTATATCCAACACTTAATTCTTCAATTTCTTGTTTTGAATTCTCTGCCTTTTGATATTCACTAGCTAAGTTTAGTCCTTCCCAAGCAATTAATCCAGATAATATAATTATAAATAACAAAAACGGTAGCTTAAGTATTCCATTAAAAATCTTCTTAATCATCTGCTATTTCCCTCCTCTAATTTATAACCTAATCCCCACACTACTTTAATGTATCTTGGCTCCTTAGGATTTATCTCCAGTTTTTCCCTGATATGCCTAATATGAACCATTACCGTGTTTTCAACCCCAAACCCCTCCTCATTCCATACCTTTTCATATATTTCCTCTGCGGAATATATTCTGCCAGGATTTCGCATAAGAAGCTCCAATATCTTAAACTCAGTCGCTGTCAGCTTCACATGCTCCCCATCCACCAACAGCTTCTTATCGTTCAAATGTAGCTCTAATCCACCAACGGTTAGTGTGTCATCGCTTTTCTTAGAGCTTTTATTACCAATAGCTCCAAAGTGCATATATCGACGAAGTCCTGATTTCACTCTGGCCACGAGCTCCATAGGATTATAAGGCTTAGTAATATAATCATCAGCCCCAACGCTTAGACCAACCACCTTATCCGTATCTTCTGATTTCGCAGACAATACTATAATAGGAATATTCTTTGTCTCACGAATTCTCATAATAGCTGAAAGACCGTCCATATTAGGCATCATAACATCTATAAGCATTAGATGAATATCATTTGACATAACCGCATCTAAAGCCATTAGTCCGTCATACGCTCTATAAATATTATACCCCTCTCGTTCTAATAATGCTGCTATGGCACCTACTATTTCCTTGTCATCATCAACTACCAATACATTTGTCTTAAATTCTGCACTCATTTTTATTTCACCTCGGTAAAAAATCACCCAACATCTATTGGGTGATTTTAATATAACATATAATTCTTAAAAAAAACTTGAGAAAATTCTTAAAAATTTCTTAAGATTTGCAATTAAGGCACATTGGATTTTGCGAATGGAGTCTGGATAATTGCAATACTATAACTAAGCTTCACACAAATCTCTCACAACCTCCGACGCCATAAGAAGCCCCGCAACAGATGGAGAAAACGCTATACTTCCCGGTACATCACCCTTATACACTGGTTTCTCCTTTGAGTATACCACCTTTAGTTTCTTAATTCCACGATTTTTAAGTTCTCTTCGCATAACCTTTGCTAATGGACACATCTCAGTCTTATATATGTCAGCTATTTCAAACATTTCTGGGTGAACCTTATTGCCAGCACCCATTGCTGAAATAACAGGAACGCCTGCTTCCTTTGCCTGAACGATTATCTGTAGCTTCGCAGTAACTGTATCTACTGCATCCACGATATAATCATATTGACTAAAATCAAACTCATGGGCATTTTCCGGTAAAAAGAAGCATTTTCTAGCATCAACCTGTAAATTCGGATTAATATCAAGCATTCTTTCCTTTAAGACATCTACCTTATCTCTTCCCACTGTGGAATACAGTGCGATAATCTGCCTGTTGATATTTGACTCTGATACCGTATCTTTATCTACTATAGTTATGCTTCCTACTCCGGTTCTAGCAAGCGCTTCGGCCACATAGCCTCCCACGCCGCCTACACCGAAGATAAGAACCTTTGAATTATTTAATTTGTTTATAGCTTCCTCTCCTATTAAAAGTGAGGTGCGTTCAAACTGTTCTTTCATATATTTGGACCTTCCTAAATACGCCAAATCAATTTTAAATAATTATTATCATTATTTTTTCTACTTATATTACTATTATACAAGCACTACTTTCTTAAACGACTTCTTACCCTTCTTAAGAAGAACGCCTTCCTTTAACTGAGCTTCAGTAAGAACTGCCTTTACATCAGTAACCTTCTCACCGTCAGCAGTTACACCACCCTGCTCGATAGCTCTTCTACCTTCACCACGGCTAGCTACCATCTCAGCCTTAACAAGTACTGAAATAACATCTAATCCACCGTCAACAAGGTCTGCAGCTGCGATTTCCACTGTAGGGGCATTGTCACCATTACCACCACCGAAAAGTGAACGAGCCTGCTCCTGAGCCTTAATAGCATCTTCCTCGCCATGAACAAGCTTTGTAAGCTCGTATGCAAGAATCTCCTTAGCCTGATTAAGCTGGCTACCTTCCCAGCTA
>JBGVNF010000031.1:0-12421 GCA_045125245.1 Lachnospiraceae bacterium | reverse complement strand
GAGACCACAGAGAACTTTGGAAAGGCGTTCCGATTTCAAGAGATGGTAAAGTAAGACTTCGTGATGGTAGAACAGGTGAATATTTTGACAGTCCTGTAACTATCGGTCACATGCACTACCTGAAACTTCATCACTTGGTTGATGATAAGATTCATGCACGTTCAACCGGTCCTTACTCACTTGTAACTCAGCAGCCACTTGGTGGTAAAGCTCAGTTCGGTGGTCAGCGTTTCGGTGAAATGGAAGTTTGGGCATTGGAAGCTTATGGTGCATCATACACATTACAGGAAATCCTTACTGTGAAATCCGATGATGTGGTTGGTCGTGTTAAGACTTACGAAGCTATTATTAAAGGTGAAAATATTCCTGAACCGGGTATTCCTGAATCCTTCAAGGTATTGTTAAAAGAATTACAGTCCTTAGGATTAGATGTTCGTGTACTCCGCGAGGATAACACTGAAGTTGAAATTATGGAATCTATTGATTATAGCGATTCTGAATATCGTTACGAACTGGAAAATGACTCTAAGAGCTATGGTTATGAAGAAAAATCATTCGGTGCTATGGGTTACCAGACACAGGAATTTGACGCAGAAAGCGGTGAAATCGTAGACAGCGAAGAAGATTATGGTGATGATGACTATGACGATGGCGGCTACGACGATTTAGATGAATAATTGATAGAGTTTCATGAAACTGGAAGGAGAACGGACAATGTCAGAAACAAGACAAGAAATATATCAGCCAATGACATTTGATGCAATCAAAATCGGATTAGCATCACCTGATAAAATCAGAGAATGGTCTCACGGTGAAGTTTTAAAACCTGAAACCATTAACTACAGAACATTAAAGCCTGAAAAAGAAGGCTTGTTCTGTGAAAAGATTTTCGGACCTAGCAAGGATTGGGAGTGTCATTGTGGTAAGTATAAGAAGATAAGATACAAAGGCGTTGTTTGTGATAGATGTGGTGTTGAGGTTACTAAGTCTTCAGTTCGTAGAGAACGTATGGGACGTATTGAACTCGCAGCTCCTGTATCTCATATTTGGTATTTCAAGGGGATTCCTAGTAGAATGGGATTAATCCTTGACTTATCACCAAGAACACTTGAGAAGGTTCTTTACTTTGCTTCATATATCGTACTTGATGCAGGTGATACAGAACTTATGTATAAGCAGGTTCTTTCTGAGAAGGAATTTAGAGATGCTTATGATAAGTACGGTAGCTCATTCCGTGTTGGTATGGGTGCTGAGGCTATTTTAGAGCTTTTAGAGTCAATTGACCTTGAGAAGGATTCAGCTGAATTAAAGGCAGCTCTCGAGGATGCAACAGGCCAGAAGAAGGCTAGAATTATTAAGAGATTAGAGGTTGTAGAGGCATTTAGAGCTTCTGGAAACAGACCTGAGTGGATGATTTTAACTGTTGTTCCAGTTATTCCACCAGATATCCGTCCTATGGTACAGCTTGACGGTGGTCGTTTCGCGACATCTGATTTAAATGATTTATATAGAAGAATTATCAATAGAAATAACCGTTTACAGAGACTTCTTGAGTTAGGTGCTCCAGAAATCATCGTTCGTAACGAGAAGAGAATGCTTCAGGAAGCTGTAGACGCACTTATCGATAACGGCCGTCGTGGTCGTCCTGTTACAGGCCCAGGAAATAGAGCATTAAAGTCTCTTTCTGATATGTTAAAGGGTAAGCAGGGACGTTTCCGTCAGAACCTTCTTGGTAAGCGTGTTGACTACTCAGGACGTTCAGTTATCGTAGTTGGACCAGAACTTAAGATTTATCAGTGTGGTCTTCCTAAGGAAATGGCTATTGAGTTATTCAAGCCTTTCGTTATGAAGGAATTAGCTGCTAGAGGTATTGCTCACAATATTAAGCAGGCTAAGAAGATGGTTGAGAGACTCGAGAGAGAAGTTTGGGATGTACTTGAAGATGTTATCAGAGAGCATCCAGTTATGCTTAACCGTGCCCCTACACTTCATAGACTTGGTATTCAGGCGTTCGAGCCAATCCTTGTAGAAGGTAAGGCTATTAAGCTTCATCCACTTGTATGTACAGCTTTCAACGCTGACTTCGACGGTGACCAGATGGCTGTTCACCTTCCACTTTCAGTAGAGGCTCAGGCAGAGTGTAGATTCTTACTTCTTTCGCCTAACAACTTACTTAAGCCTTCAGATGGTGGTCCTGTTGCCGTTCCTTCACAGGATATGGTACTTGGTATTTATTACCTTACACAGGAAAGACCAGGCGCTAAGGGCGAGGGTATGTTCTTCAAGAGCGTAAACGAAGCTATTCTTGCTTATGAGAACAATGTAATCACATTACATTCAATCATTACAGTAAGAATGACTAAGACTTTAGAGGATGGTACAACTATCACAGGTAATTATAAGTCAACACTTGGTAGATTTATCTTCAATGAGATTCTTCCACAGGATTTAGGTCTTACAAAGAGAGAAACTCCAGAAGATGCGTTAAAGCTTGAGGTAGATTACCATGTAGGTAAGAAGCAGTTAAAGAAGATTCTTGAGAAGGTTATCAATACTCATGGTGCTACAAAGACAGCTGAGGTTCTTGATGATATCAAGGCAATGGGTTACAAGTACTCAACAAGAGCTGCTATGACAGTTTCTATTTCAGATATGACAGTGCCAGAAAGCAAGAAGGATATTCTTGAGAAGGCAGAAGCAACTGTAGATAAGATTACAAGAAACTTCCGTCGTGGTTTCATTACTGACGAGGAAAGATATAAGGAAGTAATAACAACATGGCAGGATGCCGATAATCAGCTTACAAAGGCGCTTCTTGGCGGTCTTGATAAGTATAACAACATCTACATGATGGCTGATTCAGGTGCCCGTGGTTCTGATAAGCAGATTAAGCAGCTTGCTGGTATGCGTGGTCTTATGGCTGATACAACAGGTAAGACTATCGAGCTCCCTATTAAGTCTAACTTCCGTGAAGGTCTTGACGTACTCGAGTACTTCATCTCAGCTCACGGTGCTAGAAAGGGTCTTTCAGATACAGCTCTTCGTACAGCCGATTCAGGTTACCTTACAAGACGTCTTGTTGACGTATCACAGGAGCTTATTATCCGTGATGTTGATTGTTGCGAAGGTAAGGAGATTCCATTTATGGAAGTTAAGGCTTTCACAGATGGTCCAGAGACAATCGAGTCACTTGAAGATAGAATTACAGGCAGATATGCTGCTGAAACAATCGAGGATGCAGATGGCAATGTAATCGTTAAGAAGAATCATATGATTACACCTAAGCGTGCTGCTAAGGTTATTGCTACAGGTAAGGAATCAGTTAAGATTCGTACAATCCTTTCATGTAAGTCTCACAATGGTATCTGTGCTAAGTGTTACGGTGCTAACATGGCTACAGGTCAGGCTGTTCAGGTAGGTGAAGCAGTTGGTATTATCGCTGCTCAGTCAATCGGTGAGCCTGGTACACAGCTTACAATGAGAACTTTCCATACTGGTGGTGTTGCCGGTGGCGATATTACACAGGGTCTTCCAAGAGTAGAAGAATTATTCGAGGCTAGAAAGCCAAAGGGACTTGCTATTATTACAGAGTTCGCTGGTAAGGCTGAGATTAAGGATACTAAGAAGAAGAGAGAAATCGTTGTAACTAACGAAGAAACTGGTGAGAGCAAGGCATACCTTATCCCATACGGTTCAAGAATTAAGATTCAGGATGGCGTAACATTAGAGGCTGGTGATGAGCTTACAGAGGGTTCTGTAAATCCACATGATATCCTTAAGATTAAGGGTGTTCGTGCTGTTCAGGATTACATGATCCAGGAAGTTCAGAGAGTTTACCGTCTCCAAGGTGTTGAGATTAACGATAAGCATATCGAGGTTATCGTTCGTCAGATGCTTAGAAAGATTAGAGTTGAGGAGAGCGGAGATACAGACTTCTTATCAGGTACTTCTGTAGATGTTCTTGACTTCAATGAAGTTAATGAGAAGCTCGTAGCAGAAGGTAAGGAGCCAGCTGTAGGTAAGCAGGTAATGCTCGGTATTACAAAGGCTTCTCTTGCTACAAACTCATTCTTATCTGCTGCATCATTCCAGGAGACAACTAAGGTTCTTACTGAAGCAGCTATTAATGGTAAGGTTGATCCGCTTATCGGTCTTAAGGAAAATGTACTTATCGGTAAGTTGATACCAGCTGGTACAGGTATGAAGAGATATCGTTCAGTAATGCTTGATACTGATAATCAGGAAGAAGTAGTAGCTGAAGATGAAATGGATATCGTGGCAGAAGATATGACTGCAGAATTAGAAGATGCAGACGTAGAAGTTGTTACTGAAGAAAATTAATAATAATAAGGTCAAGTCCAAATGGACTTGACCTTTTTTAATCGTTTGGTTTCATGATAAATCTATTATCTAATGTCTTTAGAACAGATTTAATTTTAATCGTATCATATATTTTTTTCTGGCTTAAGTCATACATATGGTTTGTATTAAATCCAAGAACTGTAGGTCTTAGTGGATAATACGGACTTTCTGTAAGAACTAAGCCCTTCTCACCGTTTGTAAGTTCGACGCAGCATCCTGGTGGAAGTATGTTAATGGAATTGATAAGTGCATTAACTATAGCTTCATCGTATAGGTCTTCTCTGCTTTGTAGGAAGGTAACTGCCTCATATTCTGAAGTAGGGTCCTTATATACACGCATAGCAGTTAATATGTCATACATATCTGCTATCTGAAGAATCTTTGTGCCAGGTAAAAGTGTCTGCGCCTGTGGTGCATTGCCTGGAATTTTGTTGATAAGTTCAATTCTAAGCTGTGATATATAACGCTTAATTCCTGCTGATAACTGGAAGTTATTCTTTACTACATCAAAGCCTTCTAGCTCGGCCCTTCTTACGATAGACATTTCTTCAACTGTAAGCTTAGTAGGCTTATTGATAATATCTGGTGGAGCTAAAAGCTTTCCTATGTCGTGATAGAAGCCTGCAAGAACTAGGTTATATTGTTCTTTTCTATCCATTCCCATCTTGCCTGAAATCATGGCACAAAGCATAGCTACATTTAAACAATGCTTGTATACATTATCATCATTATTTCTGATGTTCTGTATAAAGGTTATTCTCTTGGTGAGACTTCCGTAATTGTTTACAATGTCTGATGCAAGCTTGTCAATGTCTTGAGATGTATTTCCATTCATAATGGCTTCCAATTCCAACTCTAAGGTTATACAAGCGGCAGTTTGGAAACGTTCAAATTCCAATTCTTCATCTGTTATAACGGGCAACGGTTCTGCTGCGTCCAGGATATAAAAGCCGTATGTGTTCATTTCATTTATGTGATACATTACGGTATCATTTATAGTTGTGCCGCGACTGTATAGCAATACACCATCTCTATTGAAAATCGGTTTTGCCAAACGTTGTCCCATCTTAATATCATCTTTTTTGATATATCTCATGCTCGGTTCCCCTTCACTTATTTAATCACGAAAAATACTTACAACTATTATACTTTAAATGCTTGATATTTTCAAGGAAATTATATTTCGCGAAAAATCTTGAAAAATGTGTAAAAAGCGAGTAAAATATAGACAGTACGTGCAAAAATGCACTAATAGAATTATGGGGCATGTTATGAAAGGTATTAATAACAAGTGGGTGCGTGCTGCAATCCCAGCATTATTGCTTCATTGTAGCATTGGTACTGTTTATTGTTGGTCTATTTTCAGCCAGGAAATCGCTGCTATCTGTTTTGCAGCTGGTATGGCTGGAACTGGTGCATTTATCTATTACGGTGGTACACATAAGGGTAGCACACTTGCATTAGTTGGTATTTATGTATGTTATGGTTTTATCATGGGTGTAGGTCTTGGCACAGGTTACCTTTCACCAGTTAAGACTTTGATGCTTTGGTTCAAGGATAGAAAAGGTCTTGCAACAGGTCTTGCAGTTGCAGGCTTTGGTGCAGCTAAGGCTATCGCAAGCCCTATTATGCAGGCTATGCTTAGTGGCTTAGGTGAGGGTGGAATCTACAAGATGTTCCTTATCCTTGCAGTAGTTTATTTTGTAATGATGTTTGTAGGTCATCTTCTTCTCAAGAAGCCAGATGATTGGCATGAGCCAGCTAAGTCTGATAAGACACCTGGTATTATGGAAGTTATCAAGACAAGACCTATAACAAACTACATTGGTATATGGTTAATGTTCTATATCAATATCACATGTGGTCTTGCACTTATCTCTCAGGAGAAGATGATTGTTAAGTGTATCGGCCTTGCAGCTTCAGTAGGTGTTATTTCTACTGTGTCAGCTATTTTTAATGCAGGTGGTAGATTAGGTTTATCGGCTATGGCTGATAAGATGAAGGACAGAAATACAATGTATAAGATTATCTTTATCGCATCTATCGTTTGTACAGGTGCAGTAATTCTTACTGGCGGTATTAAGAACGGTGCAGATAACATAGGTTTAACAATTCTTGTACTTGTATTGATTATGGTTGTAAATGCTGGTTACGGCGGTGGTTTCTCAAACGTTCCTACATTACTTTCTGATAATTACGGAATGGGAAGCATCAGTGCTCTTCACGGAATCACATTGTCAGCTTGGGCATTTGCTGGTCTTACAGGAAATCAGCTTGCTAACTGGATTGTAAGTAAGTTTGGTGAAGCTAAGCTTGTAGATGGAAATCTTGTTAATCCAACAGGTTACCAGACAGTATTGATAGTGACAGGCATTTTATATGTTGTAGCATTCTTAATCAGTATGTTCATGGTAAAACCTATGAAGGAAAAGGCTGAATAAATATATTTTTACATATTGGCACCTTACGGCTTTTGCTGTAAGGTGCTAAGTTTCTAGTTACATAGGAAAGCTATGATAACCTTACTAGATGATTTGAAATACTTATGGAGAATGAATTTAATATACAGAGAAAATGGAGGAAAAGATGAGTAAGAAAAAACAGGATATTGTAATTGTTATATGTGTAATTACCTTGGTTTTGTCAGTTTGCGCTATTTTCTGTATATATTATAGCAATAAAAACGATGAGTTTATCTTTAATGAACATCTGGATGAAATAGTATTAACGGTAAAAGATGATGATAATGCTATGAATATATCATTGCAGGAAATTGCCTACTACATTATCAATGTAGAGGGAGATGTGGATGATATGGCACACCAGTTTAACAGCGAAAATCTCAATGCATATTGGAATGTTAAGCTTGATAAAGGTTTGTATACTATGAGAAAATATGCTAAAGATTTAGTTATAGAAAAGTGTGTTATGGATAATATTTATTATATGGAAGCTTTGAAGAATAATGTAACTCTTTCGGAAAATGAAAAGGAGTTGGCGTCGGAGGATGCATATATTATTTTAAGGAATTTGACTGGCAAGCAGATGGATATGTCAGATTATTCCTATGATGATTTGCATAAGATAATGGAGAAACTTTACATTTCTTCCAAATATGTTGGTCAGTTGAAGGAATCAGGTATATCTATGGAGGAGCTTGATTACAAAGGAAAATATTACCTAGAGCTTAAAGATGAATATTCATATATTATAGAAGAAAAAGTGTGGGATGAGATTAAGCTTGGAGAACTTACTGTGGATACAAAGAAGAAATAATATGTAATAGAAGGTGGTGATAGGATGCCAGGCTATGATATGCATTATTTATTTGGAATACATTCTTATAGAAAGATGTCTGATGATACGATAGTTAAGAGGGCTGTTAAGAAGAATCCAGGAAGCTATAAGCTGGGACTGTTGGGACCTGATATATTTTTTTATTATGCTACGGAGGTTGTAGCAGCTAGAAAAAATATTGGTTCTATTATGCACACAACTAAGACGGATGTTTTTCTTAAGAATATGATAACTTATATTGATATACATAAGGGGAAGGCTAAAGAAGTGGGCATAGCTTATCTTTGTGGATTTCTTTCTCATTATGTGGTTGATTGTTTATGTCATCCGTATGTTTATTGGATGACTGATTATCTTCATAAGGAGATCCGTTATTTAGAGAAGCATTTTAGATTTGAATCTGATATGGATATTACTTTGCTTTCTATGTATAAGAATACTACACCGTATAAATTTATGAAAAATAGTTCTTTTAATCTAAATGAGATGGAGACTGCGGTGGTATGTGATATGTTGTATTATGCCATAAGAAGTACATACCATGATTCAAGAATTACAAGGTCTGGTATTCAGATGGCAATTTATTCATTATATAAGGAGCAGCGTCTTATTAGAATTGCATCTGAAAAGGCTAACAGAGCCTTTGGTAAGATGTCTAAAATGTTAGGAAGTAAACGTTATCTTGCTTCTTTTATTCCTTCGGAGAAGGATTTAAGATTTGAAGATCCTCTTAATTTAAAACATAAAAGATGGCATAATCCGTGGGACGTATCAAAGTCGTCAACGGACTCTGTACCAGAATTGTTAGGTAAGGCGGATAGAAGATATTCACTTATGATGTTTTTACTTGATAATTATTTATCACCTGATATGAATAAGACAGCTGCATATAAGACGTTGGTGGCATTTATCGGCTGCAAATCATATCACAGTGGACTTAATATAAAAAAGGAGAAGATATGTTTAGAAAGATAAAAAATCCTGCAGTTAGATTAATATGTGAATATATGGTTATTGCTGTGGCGTCTGTTTTTTTTGCTATTGCTGTCAGTTTGTTTTTGGACCCAAATAAGCTGGCTCCTGGTGGTGTGACGGGTATTGCAATTATTATTAATCATTTTCTTGATATGCCTACAGGTACACTTGTGCTTATTATGAATATTCCTATTATGATACTTGGTATCTGGAAATTTGGCGTTAAGTTTTTTATTTCGACAATTGTTGCTACGGTTATGGGCTCGGTTTTTATCGACATAGTCGCGAAGTTTCCTGTGGCTACAAATGATATGTTCTTAAGCGCTCTCATAGGAGGAATTCTTATGGGTTTAAGTATAGGTTTGATATTTAAGGTGGGAGCTTCTACTGGTGGTACGGACATTATAGCTAGACTTCTTAAGATTCGTTTTCCCCACGTTGAGACCGGAAAACTATTTATATTAGTAGATATTATGATAGTTTTAGCATCTGCTATAGCATTTAGAGATATTGAATTGGCGGCATATGCTGGTATATGTGTGTTTGTAAGTGGCAAGGCTTTGGATTTTGTATTGTATGGTGGAGAAGGTGCAAGGCTTATATTTGTTATAAGTGACAAGGAAGAGGAGATTGCTCAAAAATTTATGACAGACCTCGATAGTGGAGTAACGTATGTCAATGGAATTGGTGCTTACACATCTGCAGATAAGAAGATTATTATGTGCGCTATGACGAAGCAGATGCTTCCGAAGGCACAGGATATTGTGAGAGATATCGACATAAATGCATTTATTATAGTGACATCAGCTAATGAGATTGTGGGTGAAGGATATAAATCCCCATACGAGAACAGGATGTAGAATTTTTTATAAAAAATTCTTGACATCCGCGTTATGTATTCGTATAATGAGTAGGCGTGCGAAAAAAAGCATGTTCTTTTTGTACGCTTAAAATAAACTATTTAACTTATTTCTAATTCAGGAGGTGAAAAAGAATGCCTACATTTAACCAGTTAGTAAGAAAAGGAAGACAGACTACTGTAAAGAAGTCTACTGCACCAGCACTTTTAAAGAGCTACAACTCTTTAAGAAAGGTTGCTGTTGATGTTGCAGCTCCTCAGAAGAGAGGTGTATGTACAGCTGTTAAGACTGCTACACCTAAGAAGCCTAACTCAGCTCTTAGAAAGATCGCCAGAGTACGTCTTTCTAACGGTATCGAAGTAACAAGCTACATCCCAGGTGAAGGTCACAACCTTCAGGAGCATAGCGTTGTTCTTATCAGAGGTGGAAGAGTAAAAGACCTTCCAGGTACAAGATACCATATCGTTAGAGGAACACTTGATACAGCAGGTGTTGCAAAGAGACGCCAGGCTCGTTCTAAATACGGCGCTAAGAGACCAAAGGACGCTAAATAGAGCAATAGTAATATAGGTTGAATGAAATGTGCCGGATTAGAAAGGGTTATATGATATATATACACGTTTCAATACCGTGCGCGAACACAATCTAAAAGTGAGTACCGTTGATCTAATAGCTTAGCGGTATTAACCGCTAGCACATTAAATTATTAAGGAGGGAAGAACCGTGCCACGTAAAGGACATACTCAGAAAAGAGAAGTATTAGCAGATCCATTATACAACAATAAGGTTGTAACAAAGCTCATCAACAATATCATGTTAGATGGTAAGAGAGGTGTAGCTCAGAAGATCGTTTATGGAGCATTCAACAAGGTTGAAGAGAAGAGCGGAAAGCCAGCTTTAGACGTTTTCGAAGAGGCTATGAACAATATCATGCCACAGCTCGAAGTTAAGGCTAGACGTATCGGTGGTGCAACATATCAGGTACCAATCGAGGTTAGACCAGAGAGAAGACAGGCGTTAGCGCTTCGTTGGATGACAATGTTTTCACGCAAGAGAGGCGAGAAGACAATGGAAGACAAGTTAGCTGGAGAAATCCTTGATGCTTCAAATAACACAGGTGCATCTGTTAAGAGAAAAGAAGACATGCATAAGATGGCAGAGGCTAACAAGGCATTTGCTCATTACAGATTCTAATTATCTAATTAGAGTACTGTGTATAATCGTAGTTGGAAGAAAGCTACGATTTAGTGCTTAAAAAAATAGAAGGAGAACAAACCATGGCTGGAAGAGAATATCCATTAGACAAAACCAGAAATATTGGTATTATGGCTCATATTGATGCTGGTAAGACAACATTAACAGAGCGTATCTTATACTATACTGGTGTTAATCATAAAATTGGTGATACACATGAAGGTACTGCTACAATGGACTGGATGGCCCAGGAACAGGAAAGAGGTATCACAATTACTTCAGCTGCTACAACTTGTCATTGGACACTTGAAGAAAATGGTAAGAAGAAGGCTGGAGCTCCAGAACATCGTATCAATATCATTGATACACCAGGACACGTAGACTTCACAGTAGAAGTTGAGCGTTCGCTTAGAGTACTTGATGGTGCTGTTGGTGTATTCGATGCTCAGAACGGTGTTGAACCACAGTCAGAAAACGTATGGCGTCAGGCTGATAAGTACGGCGTTCCACGTATGGCTTTCATGAATAAGATGGATAAGATGGGAGCAGATTTCTTCGGATCATGCAACCAGCTTGTTACAAAGCTTTCTAAGAACCCAGTTCTTATTCAGATTCCAATCGGTAAGGAAGATACATTCAAGGGTATCATCGACTTATTCGAAATGCAGGCATACATCTTTAACAATGATAAAGGTGATGACATAACAATCGGAGAAATCCCTGCTGATCTTAAGGATCAGGCTGAGGAATACCATGATAAGCTCGTTGAGCAGTGTGCTGAATTAGACGAGGAAATCATGGAGAAGTATCTTGAAGGTGAAGAACTTACAGTTGCAGAGCTTAAGGGTGCTTTAAGAAAGGGTACAATCGCTGGTGATGCGATCCCATGTCTTTGCGGTACAGCTTACAAGAACAAGGGTGTTCAGAAGCTTCTTGATGCAGTTCTTGAATTTATGCCAGCTCCAACAGACGTTCCTGCTATCGAGGGACAGGATATGGACGGAAATGAAGTAGCAGTACCAGCTACTGATGATGCTCCATTCTCTGCATTAGCATTCAAGATTATGACAGACCCATTCGTTGGTAAGTTAGCATTCTTCAGAGTGTATTCAGGTACATTAAACGCAGGTTCATATGTACTTAACTCAACAAAGGGTAAGAAAGAAAGAGTTGGACGTATCCTTCAGATGCATGCCAACAATAGAACAGAAATCGATAAGGTTTACTCAGGCGATATCGCTGCTGCAGTAGGTCTTAAGGTTACAGCAACAGGTGATACAATCTGTGATGAGCAGCATCCAGTAATCCTTGAGTCTATGGAGTTCCCAGAGCCAGTTATCGAGCTCGCTATCGAGCCTAAGACAAAGGATGCTCAGGGTAAGATGGGTGAAGCTTTAGCAAAGCTTGCTGAAGAAGATCCAACATTCAGAGCTCATACAGATAAGGAAACAGGACAGACAATCATCGCGGGTATGGGTGAGCTTCACCTTGATATCATCGTTGATAGACTTCTTCGTGAGTTTAAGGTTGAGGCTAACGTAGGTGCTCCTCAGGTTGCTTACAGAGAGACACTTACAAAGGCTGTTGATGTAGATAGCAAGTATGCTAAGCAGTCAGGTGGTCGTGGTCAGTATGGTCACTGTAAGGTTCGTTTCGAGCCTATGGATGCAAACGGTGAAGAATTATTCAAGTTTGATTCAGAGGTCGTTGGTGGTGCAATTCCTAAGGAATAC
>JBGVNF010000030.1:0-5078 GCA_045125245.1 Lachnospiraceae bacterium | reverse complement strand
CAAAACACAACTTGCTATGTTCGCTTGAACATGAATTTTCCTTCGTAAAATTGGCTATCGCCGTTCCTCTCAGAGAGAAGCATCCGAAAACTCCGTTCGTCGTGCGTCCATAGACCTTTCGGGTGCAAAGTTAGACAGGTGTATTCTATTGATAAATAGCGAGTTATATGCAATGTGATGACATATGATGACATGTGTAGTCAGAGGCTTGACGACATTGTGATTATTCCAATTTTTCGCTATTTCTTTGCGTCAGAAATGGTGCAACAAACCAATAATTGATTGCTTGATTAAGTGATTAAGGATTGGTGAAATTGTGAGAGTAAGCAAGCAAATAATTATTGCATTATTGGGGCGTTGCAACAAACAAAGGTTGACTTATTGGTTGGTGAGCACAATGTCACCATATCACCAAGTAACCAACAAACCAAGTAATAGACAAATAATGTAATAAGTAATTAACCATTAAAAAATTTACAGTTATGAAGAAAAAGCCAGTATTTGTTGCAGTAAGCAACCAGAAAGGTGGAGTTGGTAAAAGTACAATGTTGGTAGCCCTTGCCAGCCTCCTGAACTATACGATGGATAAGAGTGTAGCCATCGTGGATTGTGATGCTACCCAGCGTAGCCTTTATAATCTCCGTGAACGAGACAAGGAGATGGTGGAGAAAAACAAGAGGTATATGACGCTTCTTGAAGAGCAAAGACTTCGAGGTTGTAAGATTTATCCTATCAAAAGGGTAAGGCCCGAAGAGGCCCGCGCCACAGCGGGAGAGTTTGCAGAAACTGGAGAGTATGACATCATTTTTATTGACCTCCCAGGTTCTATGGATGTCCCCGGAGTTTTACAGACCATTTTCAATGTGGATTATGTATTGACTCCCATTGCTGCCGACAACTTTGTAATGGATAGCAGTTTCAGCTTCGCAAGCAGTGTGGTGAGATTCTTGGCAGAAAAGAAAGGCATTCCGCTTAAGGACATCTATATGTTCTGGACGAAGGTAAAGCGCAGGAGCAATGTGGAGGTACTCAAGAACTATTCGGAGTTGATGGAGAAGACAGGATTAAAAGTACTGAAATCAAGTATCCCAGAACTTTGTCGATACGAGAAGGAGTTGTCGATGTCATCTCGTACCTATTTCCGATGTTCGCTGTTGCCTCCTCCTGCGGGGCAACTCAAAGGAAGCGGATTACAGGAACTTGCCAATGAACTTCTTGAAATACTTAAACTGAAATAACTATGGCAAAGAAGAGCGTAAAAGTCGATGAGGATCTTATAAGGGGGTATATGGCAGGGCGGGAACCTGATAATGTTTCTAAGAATGAAACTTCTGTACAGGAGATTCTAAATGAAGCCATAACCACCGAGGACGAACCTGTTGAAGAGGTGGTGCAAGAAAAGCCCAAGCCTCGCAAAAGAAAGGAAGAGAGCAACTATAGACAGAAGTATTTGATGAATACACCTATGTCGGGGCGTGTTCAAGTGTATCTGAATCGTCAGCTATACGAGCAAATCAAGAACTTTTTACCCGTGATTGCTCCAGAGACCAGCATTGCAAGCTATCTCAGTAACATTATAGCAGAGCATATAGAACTTAATATTGAGGAGATAACTCAACTTTATAAAGAACGATTTTCACCACCTAAAATTTAACAACTATGACAACAACCATTTTTTATTTATCAGTTAAGGCAGTATCAGCAACCTATATATTATACAAAGTATGGAATATGATTTTCAGTCAGCGAATGTATGACTTCTGGAATATGTTACACAATTGGGCTCGTATTGCCCGTATCAGATTGTGGAAGTATCGAAAGAAACGGATGGAAGAGAAAGCGAGGAAGGACAGGCGAAAAGCCAGAATGCAAAGACCTATGTTGCAGAAGGTACAGTCTGAAGAGCAAGCATTTCAACCTTCATCTTATTCTGATTTGGAAGCTCAAGCAATAGTGGAGGAACTTGCCAAGAGATTTGAAGACACTTCACAAGATGAAACATTGAAGTCACCCGTAGAAGAAAAGCCTAAGCCTAAAATTAAGCCTGTGGTTTTTGATGACCCGAATGAGGTTATGGGTAAGTCCAATATTATCTATTATGAAGACCCTGAAGTCGCTCGCAAGACTCCGACACGCTCAATAGAGTTGAAGCAGGTTGAGTTACCTATTGATGAGGATGTCAATCCGGAAGATGTAGAGGATAATTTTGTACCGCAGAAAAGATTGTCGCAAGAGGATATGAAAGAATTGATGTCTTCCGAGTCTATTCCTGATCCGGAATTTTCGGGAGCCTGTACTTTTGAAGAGTTGGGTAATGTGGCAGATGTCTTATTGAATAGGACTACAGATAAGGAAAAGATTATGGATGCCGCAGAGACCTTATATAAACTTCAAGATTCCGACATCTATCATTTTTACACTACATCTATCAGTACGGAAAAGCAAGTGGATAGATTGCTAAGAGATAATCTTGATGGTGCAGGTCGTCGGCAGAATGGTAAGCAATCAGAGCGTATTGCGGTTGATTGGAATAAATTTATGTAATAAACATTCTTTTTTTCATTGTTTATATATTTGGTTAACTAGGCTGGCACTCCGATGTGAATCGGGGTGTCAGTGTTTATATGTGTATTCAGCTACTCCAATTAACAAGTAAGGCAAGTATCGTAATGCCTTGTGCATTAGGATTCTTGCCTTGCTATTAGTAAATTAAATAAGATTTATTTGTTAAGCAACCACTCTGTAGCAGGAACAACATTTATGGTGTAACCATCCTCCTCAATTGTTTCTTGTTCTTCAAATGTTACAAGCGTAAGATTATTGCACTTTAGTTTCTTGGCTGCATTCTTCAAACCTCTAATCTCTCTATTGCGTGTCTTTTCAGTAGAGATATCGTATGATACCTGTATCAACTCTTGTACATTGCCATCTTTTGCTATAACAAAATCAACTTGCGAAGATGTTTCCTTATAGTAGAAAACATCACAAAAGAGTGGCTTATAGCGACGCATCAGCTCAATGCATACTATATTCTCCAACTTCCAGCCGAGATTTTCCAATGAGAAATTATCCTCGCGTTCAGTGACAAATGCAGTATCCACTACATAAACCTTTTCGTTTCTTACACGATCTTTACTTTTATATGAGAAACGATTTACTCCTACCAATAGAAAAGCCTCTTTAAGGTAGGAATAATAGTTCTCAGCCGTATGATTTGATACTCCGAATAATTCTCCTACCGTTTTTGCGACAAATTCCTGACAATAATTATCGGCAAGATAAGCTGCGATTCTTCGTAATGCTTCCACATTGCGAACTTTGAAACGTTTTGCTATATCATTCTTGATGATGGCATCCAATAATCCGTTAATATAACCTCTACGATTACTCTCATTGAACAATTCTGGGAATCCACCTTGTAGAAGATATTCATGTAGGGTACTTTTGCGAATACCCTTTGCTTTTGTTGATAGCGAAGTGGTATCTATCTTTTTCATTGCACAATACTCGGAGTATGAGAAAGGATAGAGTTCCACCTTATTATTTCTTCCTGTCAGATGTGTACTTAATTCCTTACTGAGTAATTTAGAATTAGAACCTGTAATAAATAGATGCATTTTCTGGCGAAGCAATCGATTGACAAACAATGGCCAGCCTTCTATATTCTGTATCTCATCAAGGAACAGATATTTGAACTCTCCATAGGTCATATATAATGCTTCAAGCAAATGGTCTAAATCACTTGCCTTCATATCCTCCATTCGGTCATCATCAAAGTTTACATAGGCAAAGTCAATCCCCTTTTGCTTAAGGAACATTTCGCATAATGTTGATTTTCCACATCGTCTGACACCTATCACAACCTGAGCTCGATTGCTCTTTAAGTCAAGTTGTGATTCTTCAGGACGTGGGCACAACTCCGAGTAATCATTCGCTAGCAACTCCTCACGCTGGTCTGCTACTATTGATAGTAATGTCTGAGTATTCATAATTCATATTATTTTACTGCAAAAATAATTCTATTTCCATAAAACAGCAAATTTTCTGTAATCTATTTCCATAAATAATGCGATTTACTTATTTCTATTTCCATAAATAGTGCAAATTATCATTTTCTATTTCCATAAATTCACTCTTCGGTACAAAATCTATTTCAAATTTGGCACATCATTTATAACTCCTCACGACCTCTTTTCACCCCAAAATCCACCCTTCAAAACGCCCCAACTATGACATCTGATGACACGTTATGACATGTATAGACCGATTTGAAAATCAATGGATTAAGTGCTATATATTCGCAGTCGAAATCACTTTTTGTATAACTAAAAAACATTTCGACGTATGAAGAAAAAAGTATTATTCGCAGCAGCATTTATGCTTGCAACAGTAGGTGCTTACGCACAGGGTAACGGTATCGCAGGTATCACCGAGGCTACCAACATGGTAACATCGTATTTCGACCCCGGTACCAAGTTGATTTACGCAGTGGGAGCCGTAGTTGGTCTCATCGGTGGCGTGAAGGTCTATTCGAAGTTCTCTTCGGGCGACCCCGACACCTCGAAGACCGCAGCCTCTTGGTTCGGTGCCTGTATCTTCCTGATTGTAGCCGCCACCATCTTACGTTCATTCTTTCTCTAATATGGCGGTCTATCAAATCAACAAAGGGATTGGTCGTAGCCCCGAGTTCAAGGGGCTACGCAGCCAATACCTCTTCATCTTCGCCGGCGGTCTGCTCTCCATACTCATTGCCTTTATGGTGCTGTATATGGCAGGCGTGAACCAATGGATATGTATCGCACTGGGAATCATCTCCGCTTCGGTACTTGTCTGGGCGACCTTCCACCTGAATGCCAAATATGGCGAGTGGGGCTTGATGAAGATACAGGCTGCACGGAACCATCCACGCTACATCATCAACCGCAAGCGATTCTTGCGATTGATTATTCCTAACCTCAAAAACAGAAAGTCATGAGAAATGTAATGAAAGCAGCTACCCTCGAAAGCAAGTTCCCGATTCTGTCGGTTGAGCACGACTGCATCATCAGCAAGGATGCCGACATCACGGTCTGCTATCG
>JBGVNF010000029.1:0-54988 GCA_045125245.1 Lachnospiraceae bacterium | reverse complement strand
TAATCGCAGTTGCAAAGCAACTACGATTATATACGCATATGGTAATTGTCACTTCGTGACATGCGTTTCGCGCTAAAGCGGAGCAAGTCCCTCTAGAAAGAGGGATTTAGGGAGATGATGCGGACTTGTCCGCTTTGTTCTATGTCAGCATTAATTGGAGAGAAACGGAGAGGAATATGTCAAGAAAAATAGGAATTTTTATTTCATTGATAATATTGATATTAGGTATTGTGCTTGTAGGTAGATGGGGATATAGGCAGGTGGAAGTGTATAGAGAGGGAGATACTCTAGAAGATATATCTTTAGGCAACTTAAAGGTAGGCACGTATGTTTCCTTTTATGTATATGAGGCATCATTACCAATGGGAGATGAATTTTCGTGGGGTACGAAGACTTATGTTTCTGGTGGCGTAGAATATGAAATATACACAATGGTTGTCCAACAAAGTCAAAATAAAAAGAAAAAAATATATGTTCAAGTGATGGTTGGTGACCAAGAAA
The DNA here is from genome assembly GCA_045125245.1 of Lachnospiraceae bacterium. Classification (GTDB taxonomy): domain Bacteria; phylum Bacillota; class Clostridia; order Lachnospirales; family Lachnospiraceae; genus SVEL01. The sequence continues at coordinate 54,487 of JBGVNF010000029.1, read as the reverse complement.
CTAAGGAGAAATTAAAAAAACTAGAGCAAGGAAAAGCACATTTTCAGGGTGTAGTAATTGATACACCAATTCGTTTAAATGCGGATTATGAAAATGAGTATGAAGGTACAGAAGATGAAAATGGTATAAAACATAATTTTCTTGCTACTAATGTGACTATAAAACAGACGACATTACCAGACGAAAGGGCAGATTTAGTTAAGGCTTTATTGTTGGTGATAGTTGGGGTTATCTGTTATCGTATGCTTGGTGGAATAAAAGCCTGTGTTCCAGTTGTGGTAATTGAACCTAAAAATTACGCAGAGTACAAGTTTGAGTATAGTGCACAAACACATAATATAGGTAATGAATTAATGCTCGAAAAAGATAATCTGAAAAAGCTGCAGAATGAACAGGTTCAAAATAGGCTGGTAAGTAATATATTGATAGTCATATTTGTGATAGGAATAATAGTTTTGATTAAGATACCTGTTTTATATCTTAAAATATTTGGATTAATACCTATGTTTCTAGGTTTTGGCGGATTTTGGTCGAAATTTATAAATTCATCACGGAGGTTACCAGTTTATATTGCGCATAAAACTGGGAAAAGATGTATTTATTTGGAAATAGAGAAGAGCAAAAAGAATATAGAGGAACTAGAAAGAATCATGGATAAAAAGAATTTGTCCCATGATGAAAATTAGAGTATAATATGTTCGGAAAACGTATATTATGTAGATTTGATAGGAATAAAAGGAGTTTTAATAAAGAAAGGTACGGTGTATATGAGATATCAGATAAAACACGCAATAGTAAGGTATGCTGCTGATACCATATTAGAAGATGTAAATTTTGAAATTCATGATAAAGAAAAAATCGCTGTAGTAGGTAGGAATGGTTGCGGTAAGACAACACTTTTAAAACTTATCGCAGGTGATATCGCTATGGATAATCTCGACAGTGATGAGGAGTGCGGAATCATAACTGCCGGTAAGCAGGAGATAGGATACCTTAGACAGATTAGCTTTACTGATGGTGAAGTGTCTGTTTTTGATGAAATAAAAAAGGTATTTAATCCTGTGTTTGAATGCGAAAAGAGAATGAGCGAGGTTGAGGAATTACTTAAAACCGATGTGGAAAGTAGGAAGCTTTTGGCGGAGTATGCTGACCTTCAAAAGAAGATGGAGGCTCTTAGGGGCTATTCATGGAAGAGAGATTTGGAGGTAATGTTCCAGCAGTTCGGTTTTGCGCTAGAGGATTTGGAGAGACCTATAGGAACTTTTTCAGGTGGGCAGCAGACAAAGGTTGCATTTATCAAGCTTCTTTTAAGTCGTCCTGATATAATGCTTCTTGATGAGCCGACTAACCATTTGGATTTACCAACTATAGAGTGGCTAGAAAATTATCTTAAGAATTATGATAAGGCAGTGGTAATAGTATCTCATGATAGATTGTTTTTAGATAGAATTACAGATGTTACTTATGAAATTGAATATCACAGAATTAAGAGATATCCTGGTAATTATAGTACTTTTATGAAATTAAAAGAGGAAAATTTAATTAAGCAGGAGAAGGACTATGAGGAGCAGCAGAAGGAAATCGCCAGATTAACTGAGTGGATTGAAAAGTGGAAAAACACACCTACTAAGGTTGCGGCTGCCCGTTCGAAGCAGATGGCTATAGAGCATATGGTCAAGATAGAAAAGCCTAGACGCTTTGATACTAGAGCCTTTAGAGCGATGTTTAGCCCTAGAATAGAGAGTTATACAAATGTTATAAATGCCAAGGATTTAGCCATAGGTTATGATTCTGTGTTAAGTGAAGTGACATTCCTTTTACAAAAGGGTAATAAGATGGCAATTATCGGTGAAAATGGTAAGGGAAAGTCTACATTGCTAAAGACACTAGTTGGAACTCTTGAATCACTAGGAGGTTCGTTTACTATAGGTAATAATGTTGAGTGGGGATATTTTGACCAGCAAAAAGCTGTACAGGATGATGCAGACCCTGAGCAGACTATTTTAGATAACTTTTGGGAAGCGTATCCAAAGCTTGTGAGAGAAGAGGTTAGAGGCGCTCTCGGTGGATTTTTATTCTCTGGTGAGGATGTTATGAAGAAAATGGGACAGCTTTCTGGTGGTGAAAAGGTTCGTTTATCTCTTTGTAAGATTTTTAAGACACATCCTAACCTTTTAATTCTTGATGAGCCTACAAATCATATGGATATTGTAGGAAAGCAGGCGCTTGAACAGATGCTTGCTGATTTCCCAGGAACAGTTTTATTTGTATCTCATGACAGATATTTTATAAAACAGGTGGCTACGCATATTCTTGATTTTACAAAGGATGAGGTAAAGCAGTATAATTGTACATATGATGAATATTTGCTTGAGAAGGAGAAAATGGCATCAGGTCTTATCGGTAAGAATGGTGTAAATGGTAATAAGGAAAATAGTAGTAAGGACAATGGAAGCAAGGCTAACGATAATGACGGACCTACCTTGTCAGATGTATTTGATAAAAAGACTTATTACAATCCAGGTAAGATTAAGTCGCGTCTTGTTAAGCAGATGGAGAAATATGAGAAGCAGATAGAGGAAAGTGAAGCAAAGATTGCGGATTTAAAGATGCAACTTATGGATCCTAATATTGCTTCGGAATATTCAAAACTTATGGAGCTTCAGAATCAGTTAGATGCGGAGGAGCACAATCAGGAAACGTTATTGGAACGTATGCTTGAAACAGAGATGGAGTTAAATGAATTAGCGGAGCAGGGATTTTAGGAGGGTGACATGTATACATTTAAGACAAAGGTAAGATATAGTGAGTTCAATTCAGACGGGATTATACGCCCAGAAGCTGTAGTGAATTGGTTGCAGGATTGTACAACCTTTCATTCTGAATCTCTCGGCGCTACGGCAGATTTTATAAGATCAGAGAATAAGGTGTGGGTGCTTAATGCATGGCAGATAGATATTAAGGGTGAGTTTAAGCTTGGTGATGAAATCACGATTGCGACTTGGCCTTATGACTTTGCAGGAGCGTTTGGGTTAAGAAATCTTGTTATACAGGATAAGGATGGCAATAATATCGTGGAAGCAAATGCTGTGTGGGTATTTGCTGATATGGTGACAGGAAGACCTGTTAAGCTTACTGAGGAATTTACTAAATTCTATACAGTGGAAGATAAGCTAGATATGGATTACACTGACAGAAAGATTAAGCTTCCAGAGGGTGTATTTGGTGTAGTAGAAAAGCCTGTAAAGATTAAGAAGGCTTATATAGATACTAATAAGCATGTGAATAATGGTCGATATATAGAGTGTGCAGGCGAATATATTCCAGACAATGGAAAGGTGAAAAGAATAAGAGCTGAGTACAAGCAGCAGGCAAGAATTACAGATGTATTTTATCCTACGGTTTATGACGGAACAGATGAGAATGGAAATGGAACTATATGCGTGTCTTTAAATGACGAAAATAGTAGACCATATGCTGTGGTGGAGTTTGACATTTATACATAGAATGTGCTATATTTTAAGTGAATATAGCCGTTTATAAAAATATAAATGGATTACATTTTTTGTAAAAATAAATAAGATATTTAGAAACTAAAAAAATAAGCGAGAGGACGGATAGACATGATTGAATTAGGAAAAATACAGACGCTTGTCATAGTTAAGTTTACAGATTTTGGTGCTTACCTTAGTGATGATAAGAACAGTGAGGAGAGGGTATTGCTCCCTATTAAGCAGGTTCCAGATGATGCAGATATAGGAACAGAGCTTGAAGTATTTATCTACAGAGATTCCAATGACAGACTTATATCGACAACGAATATGCCACTTATTACATTAGGACAGGTTGCTAAGCTTAAGGTTAATGATGTAACACCTATAGGAGCATTTCTTGACTGGGGACTTGAGAAGGATTTGTTTTTATCATTTAAAGAACAAACTACAAGAGTTAAACCGGGCGAGTCTTATATGGTTGCATTGTATATTGATAAGAGTAACAGACTTGCAGCAACTATGAGTGTATATAAGTATCTTCCAGTTGGTGAGGGTTATGAGAAAAATCAGGAGGTAACTGGAACTGTATACGAGATAAGTGACAGATTTGGTGCTTTCATGGCAGTTGATGACAAGTATCAGGGACTTATACCTAAGAAGGATTTACATGGTAAGATATCTATAGGTGATGTGGTTGAGGCTCGTATTACAGCTATACGACCAGATGGAAAGATAGATTTGTGTCCTGGTAAGAAATCTTATATAAAGATGGAGGATGACGCAGAGAAAATTCTTCGAGTTATAGCGGAGTTTGACGGTGTCTTACCATTTAATGATAAGGCTGCGCCAGAGGTTATAGATAGAGAGTTTGGTATGAGTAAAGCAGCATTTAAAAGAGCTGTGGGTAAGCTCTATAAGGAAAGAAAAATAGAAATTGGCGAAAAGAGTATTAAACTTATATAAAATGGAGGAAAGAAAAATGAAAAAGATTATTAGTACAGACAAGGCACCAGCAGCAATTGGACCATATTCACAGGCTATAGAGGTTGGCAATATGGTATTCACATCAGGAGTTATTCCAGTAGTTCCAGCTACAGGCGAGATTCCAGAAGGAATTGAAGCTCAGGCTAAGCAGGCTATTGGCAATCTTGTAGCGCTTCTTAATGAGGCTGGCGTAAAGACTGAGGATGTGATTAAGACAACAGTATTTATTAAGAATATGGATGATTTTGCAAAGATTAATGCAATTTACTCAGAGTTCTTTGTGGAGAATTGTCCAGCACGTTCGTGCGTAGAAGTTGCTAGACTTCCAAAGGATGTGCTTATTGAGATAGAAGCTATTGGTTTAAAGGCTTAGTAGGATAAAAAAATGAAGAATGTAACAAAGACAAATGTATTATTTGCGGCGACAGTGCTGGTTTATATTATATTGATGTATAGCTTGGCACTTATACCTCATGATAAATGGTCGTTTAATATGTCGCTAGTTATTCCAGAGATTATACTTCTTATTCCTGCATTGGTTTATGTGATTGTGCTTAGACCAAAGACTGTGGATGGGGTAAGTATGGAGATAGTATCGCCATTAACGACTATACTTACAGTGATTCTTACATTTTTGATTATGCCACTTGTTATGCTTATAAATTCGGTGTCGTCATTATTTGTAGAAAATGGTGTAGAGGGAACATTGAATAGTGTGGTTAATGAGAATCCGTTATGGTTAAATCTTGTAGTGATTGCTCTACTTCCGGCAGTGGTGGAGGAGTTTATATTTAGAGGATTGATTTTTAATGGGTATAAGCGCAGAAATCCATTGATGGCTATTATATTAAGTGCGTTATTATTTGGATTTATTCATATGAATATTAATCAGTTCACATATGCGTTTGCTATAGGTGTTATATTTGGACTTATGGCATATGCTACAGGAAGCTTACTTCCTTCTATAATGTCACATTTTATAATCAATGGAACTAGTGTGGTTATAACACATATGTCAGCAGATACCACAAAGGCTCCTGTGGCTACAGAGGTTAAGTTAAAGGTGGCAGACTATGTGGCGGCTTATACAGTGATGGCTATTGTTGCTATTGCGGGATTAGCCCTTGCATATTTTGTATTCAAGTGTATATGTAACAAGAACCGTGGCTTTGAGAACGTAAAAAGAATTTTTATGAAGCCTCATAGAAATCAATTTGTTGAAGCAGAAGGTAAGTTTTTTGATGGATATTTGTTATTGGGTGTGGGCATATGCCTGCTTCATATGATAATGTACGAAATTTCAAGCATGTAGTGAGAAGGAGGGAAAAGATATGGATATTGCATCAGTATCAACAGCGATGAGTATGGTAAATCTTCAGTCAGATGTAGGTGTAGCTATGTTAAGTAAGTCTCTTGACCAGATGGAGACTATGGGTGAAGGTATGCAGAAGATACTGGAGACATCGGTTAATCCTCATATTGGTGGAAATGTGGATGTTTCAGTATAATTTAGACTTAATATAGTCACTCCGAAAGGAAAAGGGAAACTAAAGTGGAAAAGAATAGTATGCCAAAAATGAAAAAAATAGCTATAGTTTTGGTTATAGTTATTATCGGTTCCGTAGGATTATTTAAGGCGGGAGTTATGGTTGGAGCAGCAGGAGAAGCTAAGCCGGGTTCTGTCAATGATCCGCTTATAACAAAGTCATATCTAGAATCGTATATCAGTAGCTTAGGACTTTCTGGTGATTCGAAGACTAGCGGTTATTCTAAGGTTGTGCTTAAAAAGGGAGCAACGCTTATAGGAGCTGAAGGAACAGAGATAATGTTGTACTCTGGTAGTGCAAATGCGTATGCAAAGAACGAGAAATTAGTTAATCTTACTATGGGAGAAGCATGTGATGATGGTATGACCCTGGGTAAGTTTTGCGTATATATGTGTCCAGATAAGTCGGCAGGATTTGTGGCTGTATCAGATGTGGTCGTGTATATCAAAGGAACTTATACTTCAAAGTAGGATTATAAAGTGTGGCTGTGATAGGAAAAACTTGTCACAGCCATATTTATGGTTTTCATTAGTGATAACAATGTTTGGACAATGCTTTGAAATATAGATATTATGGCGATGGAAAAAATGTACAAAAAGTGAACGACTAATTTGTACAATATGTTATAAAAAAATAAGTCATAGACGATTTTACCAAAATAGAAAATGCTATTTTGTGTAATTGTCATATGGCTTTTTTTAATAGAATAGTATAGAATACATATATCGCTTAGTGTGCGAGTGAAATATTTTTAATTCGGAGGAAATTAGACAATGGCTAGTTTATCATTAAGAAACATTTGTAAAGTTTATCCTAACGGTTTCGCAGCTGTTAAGGATTTCAATCTTGAGATTGAAGATAAGGAATTCGTTATTTTCGTAGGACCTTCAGGTTGTGGTAAGTCTACAACTCTTCGTATGATCGCAGGTCTTGAAGACATCAGCTCAGGTGAGTTATACATCGGTGACAGATTAGTTAACGATGTTGAGCCAAAGGATAGAGATATCGCCATGGTATTCCAGAACTACGCTCTTTACCCACATATGACAGTATACGAGAATATGGCATTCGGTCTTAAGTTAAGAAAGACTCCAAAGGATCAGATCGACAAGTTAGTTCACGAGGCAGCAAGAATCCTTGACCTTGAGCACTTACTTGACAGAAAGCCAAAGGCTTTATCAGGTGGTCAGAGACAGAGAGTTGCAATGGGACGTGCTATCGTTCGTAATCCTAAGGTATTCCTTATGGATGAGCCTTTATCAAACCTTGATGCTAAGTTAAGAGTACAGATGCGTGTTGAGATTTCTAAGTTACATCAGAGACTTGAGACAACAATCATCTACGTTACACATGACCAGACAGAGGCTATGACACTTGGTACAAGAATCGTAGTTATGAAGGATGGTGTTATCCAGCAGTGTGATTCACCAATCAACTTATACAACTACCCAACAAACCTCTTCGTTGCAGGTTTCATGGGTTCTCCATCTATGAACTTCATCGACGCTGTAGTAGTTGAGCAGGGTTCAGACATTAAGTTATCATTTGGTGATATGATGATTAAGGTTCCAGAATCTAAGGCTAAGGCATTAGTTAATGGTGGATACGTTGGTAAGACAGTTGTTATGGGTATTAGACCAGAAGATATCCATGATGATGAGATTATGGTTAACAATGCAGGTGATAGTGCAGTAGAAGCTACAATCAGAATCTACGAGTTACTTGGTGCAGAAGTTTACTTATACTTCGATTTAGCAAGAGTTTCTTGTACAGCAAGAGTTAACCCACGTACAACAGCTAAGGTTGGCGACGTAGTTAAGTTTGCATTTGATCTTAACAAGCTCCACATCTTCGATAAGGAAACAGAGCAGGTTATCAGCAACTAGCGTGAAATAAAAGAGCCGAGCGCTCACACATAAATAAAAAAGGTAGAACCGATTCGACATGCTCGCATGTCGAGCCGGTTCTCTTTTTTTATTTATGTGCGAGCATTCTGCGAATGCTTGCAAACACCACTATTTTATGCTATCATACAATAAGATAGGCATATTATGTAGAAAAGGAGCGTAGCACGATGATTTCCAATCAAATTCTTCAAAATACAATAGATGGCATTCATGGAATTACCAGAGTTGATTTGTGCGTGTATGATACAGAAGGAAAAGCACTTGTAACTACATTTTCTGAGACAGAAGAATATAGTGATGCAGTGCTTGCTTTCCTTGATTCACCGGCAGATAACCAGGAGGTTGCAGGATGCCAGTTTTTTAAGGTTTCAGAGGACAACCAGTTAGAATATATAGTACTTGCCAAGGGTACAAGCAATGACGCATACATGGTAGGAAAGATGACAACCTTCCAGATGCAGGGATTGCTCACAGCTTATAAAGAGAGATTTGATAAGGACAATTTTATCAAAAATTTACTTCTAGATAATCTTCTTCTTGTTGATATATATAATAGAGCAAAAAAGCTTCATATTGAGGCAAATGTTAAGAGAGTCGTTATGATAGTAGAGACGAAGCACGAGAAGGATAATGGCGCTCTCGAAACAGTACGTACACTTTTTGCTACAAGAACAAAGGATTTTATAACAGCGGTAGATGAAAAGAATATTATTATCGTAAAAGAAGTGAAGGCAACGGAAAATTATGATGATCTTGAACGCCTTGCCAGAACTATATTAGATACATTGAATATGGAAGCAATGTCTAAGGTGCGAGTTGCCATTGGAACAATTGTTAATGAGATAAAGGAAGTATCTAGAACCTATAAAGAAGCTAAACACGCGTTGGATGTGGGTAAGATTTTTTATAGCGAGAAGAATGTAGTGGCTTACAATAACTTGGGAATAGGAAGACTTATTTATCAGTTGCCATTACCACTTTGCAAAATGTTTATAAGAGAGATATTTAATGGAAAAACTCTTGATGATTTTGATGATGAAATGTTATCAACTATCAATAAATTCTTTGAGAACAACCTTAACGTTTCAGAGACATCGAGACAGTTATATATTCATAGAAATACCCTTGTTTACAGATTGGACAAGCTTCAGAAGGCAACTAACTTAGATTTAAGAATATTTGAAGATGCTATTACATTTAAGATAGCATTGATGGTTGTTAAGTATATGAAATATATGGAAAGAGTAGATTATTAAGCTATATTAATGTAATATAGTAACTGATTTTGTTGCAAGTAGAAAGGAAACAATATGATAGATTTACAAAATGTTAGTAAAGCATATGCAGCGGGAACACCAGCTGTAAATGATATGAATATTCATATTGATGAAGGTGAATTTGTATTTATAGTGGGAGATTCGGGAGCAGGAAAATCTACATTGATTAAACTGTTACTTAAGGAGTTAGAGCCAACTTCAGGTAAAATAGTTATTAATGGTAAGGACTTGAAGAAGATAAAGAGAAAGCATATTCCATTGCTTAGAAGAGATATAGGTGTTGTATTTCAGGATTTTAGATTATTGAAGGATAGAAATGTCTACGAGAATGTGGAATTTGCACAGATTATTGTGGAATCGCCTAAGGAAGTAAGAAAAAGAAAGGTTCCAGCGATGCTTTCTATGGTAGGATTAGCTGAAAAGTATAAGTCATACCCACATGAGTTGTCTGGTGGAGAGCAGCAAAGAGTTGCTATAGCTAGAGCACTTGTCAATGATCCGCCTATACTATTAGCTGATGAGCCTACTGGAAATCTTGACCCTAAAAATGCATGGGAAACTATGAAGCTTTTGGAAGAGATTAATAAGAGAGGAACAACAGTTATCGTTGTAACACATAACAAAGAGGTAGTTGATGCCATGAAAAAAAGAGTAATCGCTATCAGAGATGGTCATATTGTTAGTGATGAAAGAAAAGGTGGTTATTCAAATGAAAGTTAAAACATTTTTTTATTGCCTTAAGCAAGGATTTATAAATTTAAAAAGAAATAAATTATTTACATTAGCATCAGTGGGAACTATTACAGCATGTATTTTCCTTATAGGTTTGTTCTATGCGGTGCTTATAAATATTCAGCATATTGTAAAGTCTGCAGAAGGAAATGTATGTATTGAGATTTTCTTTGAGAAGGAAGCTACAGACGAGCAGATAAAAGATATCGGTGAGCAGATAAAGAGAAGAGCGGAATTTGGTACTATTGAATACATTAGTCCAGAACAGGCTTGGGAGAATTATAAGAATCAGTATTTTGCTGAGGACCCAGAGTTAGCAGAAGGATTTGCTGATGACAATCCATTGGCAGATTCAGACTCTTATAAGGTTACTTTAAATGATGTGTCTATGCAGGACGTGTTTGTTGACTTTGTTGAGGACCTTGAAGGGGTAAGAAAAGTTAATTATTCAGAATCAACAGCTGATACACTTACAGACTTTGGTAAGATTGTGGGATTTATATCTGGTGCAATCATTATAATTCTTTTAGCTGTAGGTATATTCCTTATCAGTAATACAATTATGATAGGTATAACTGTTCGTAAGGAAGAAATCGGAATTATGAAGCTTATGGGTGCGAAGGATATGTTCGTTCGAGCACCATTTATGGTTGAAGGTATAACTATCGGAATTATAGGTGCACTTATTCCGATGGGAGTATTATATTTACTATACAAAAAGGTTATAGTATATATTTTAGAGCAGTTTAATGGCATAGAAAATGTTATGACACTTTTGTCTACAGGTGAAGTATTTAGTGTACTTTTACCTACTGCGCTTATTATAGGTGGAGGAATTGGTATTATAGGCAGTGTAATTACAATGCGTAAACACCTTAGAGTATAATCGCAGATTATGGAGGAGCTTAAGATGAAAAAGAGAATAAAGGGCATATTAAGAATATTACTTATATTCGCAGTTGTATTCTATGTTTCATTGGCATTAGGAAAGCAGAATTATGCGGCAAGTCTTGAAGAAGAAAAAAAGAAACAGCAAGAAATGCAAAAGGAACTTAAGAATACACAGGCGTATCTTAAGGAATTGGAAAAATTAAAAGGCGATACAGAGGCGTATATAAAGGAGCTGGATGTTAGATTAACACAGCTAACTGACAATATGTATAAATTGGAGCGCGACATTGATACAACTAAGGCTGATATAGAAGCTACAAAGCTTGATATTGTCAAAGCGAAGACTGATGTTAATGCTCAGTATGCAACGATGAAGCTTAGGATAAAATATATGTATGAAAACGGGGAAAACTCATATCTTGATATGATATTAGGTTCAGAGAATATGGGTGAGCTTCTTACTCGTGCAGAATATTTGTCACAGATTACAGCATATGATAGAGAGCAGTTGGAAAAGCTTAAGGTGGCAAAGGAAGAATTGGATGCTAGAGAAGCCAGTCTTGTGGCAAAAGAAGCTGAGCTAGAGGCATTGCTTGCAGAGACACAAGAAGAACAAAAGGCTACAGAGGTTCTTATAACAGCTAAGAAGGATTCTATGAGCGGCTATGATAGTCAGATAAGTGGACAGGAAGCAGCGTTGAAGGAGCTAGAGGCAGAGCTTAAGGCTCAGAAGGCTATAGTTGCAGAGTTAGAAGAAATCGAACGTAAGAGAAAAGAGGAAGCACTTAAGAATCAGCTTAATCTTACATATGACGGTGGAAAGATGACATGGCCATTGCCTGGTTACTCGAGAATATCATCACGCTTTGGATATAGATCAAATCCATTTGGTGGCTCAGGTAGAGAGTATCATAATGGAGTGGACCTTCCAGCACCTAGAGGAACAAAAATTGTAGCGGCTTATGATGGTCAGGTTGCGTGGTCTTATTATAGCAATAGTGCTGGACATTGGGTAGGTATAGACCATGGTAATGAAATCTATACAGTATACATGCATATGTCTAAGCGTCTTGTAAGTGAGGGAGATACAGTGAAAAAGGGAGATGTGATAGGTCTTGTAGGTTCAACAGGACGTTCTACAGGAAATCATCTTCATTTCGGAATAAGAAAGAACGGAAGTTATGTGGATCCATTGAAGTGGGTTGCACCATAGGGGTAGATAGTAGTTTGGGAAAGGAAATAATATATAATGGATAACGATTATAAAAATCCATGGGAGAATGAAAATTTAAAGAACCCATGGGGCCAACAGCAAAAGGTAGAGGACAACAAAAGCTTTTTTAAGGGTATGGTTATAGGTGTGACTATATCATTGACATTGTTCATTGCTATTTTAGTTGGTAATATTCTTATAAATAAGGAATATATTGAGACAGATGATAATAAACAGATGCTTGAAAATGCTGGTTTAGATTCAGAAGGTTCCACTGGGGAGGATGAGACAGGGTCTACATCTGAGTTGAATTTAGACAAGGTTTTTAACAAGGCGGAATATATCAAGAAGCTTATAGATGAGTATTACTATTATGAGGGTGATATGGCTAATATAGAGCAGGGGCTTTATGCTGGTATGGTAGCGGCCTTGGGAGATCCTTATTCAGTATATTATGATAAAGAGTCCTTTAAGGCGATGATGGAGAGCACAGTAGGTACTTACTGTGGAATCGGTGTGGTTGTTCAACAGAATATGGAAACTATGACTATAAGTGTGGTAAATCCATATAAGGATTGTCCGGGATATGAAGCAGGTATGCGACCAGGAGATATAATTCTTGGTACAGATGAAGTGGATTTTACCGGTATGGATATAAATGAAGCTGTATCCTACATCAGAGGCGAGGAAAATACTACAGTAAAGATTAAGGTTTTGCGTGGAGAAGAAGAATTGACCTTTGATGTAACAAGAAAGGTTATAGATATTCAGACTGTATCTTATGAATTACTAGAAGGAAATATCGCATATATTAAAATTGAAAGCTTTGATGAAGTTACTTATGGTCAGTTTAAGGAAGCTATGACTAATGCTAAGAAAGATAATTGCGTTGGTTATATATTTGACGTAAGAGATAATGGTGGTGGACTTTATGATACGGTAGTAGATATGTTAGATGATTTATTGCCAAAGGGAAAGATAGTTTACACTGAAGATAAATATGGTCACAAGGAAACAGAATTCTCTGATGAGGACTGTATCGATAAGCCTATAGCAGTTCTTACTAATGGTAATAGTGCAAGTGCTTCAGAAATTTTTGCTGGTGCAATTCAGGATTACGGTACTGGAAAGATTATTGGAACACAGACATTTGGTAAGGGTATCGTGCAGAGCATTATTCCTTTGGGAGATGGAACAGCGGTTAAGCTTACGGTTTCGTCATATTTTACACCAAATGGAAGAAATATTCATGGTGAAGGTATCGCGCCAGATCAGGTTGTAGAGCTTCCGGAGGAGAAAGAAGCTTACGAAAATGGATATATTAAGAGAGAATGTGATACACAGCTTAATGAAGCGGTGAAGTATATTCTTGGAGAATAAAAATTATGATGTCATTTTAAACAAAGTTTATGCTATGATTTTCACATGCTACGAATATTTGATTTTCTAATTACTTTGATTTACATTTATGATAACAGACGTGAACAAAGTATTAAGAAAATCTAAATATTCTTCGCTATCGTGAAACTCATAGCATAAATTTGTTTAAAATAACTTTATATTGAATTGTTTTCAGATTTACGACAAAAAATAATTATTTTCTAAGTATATCGATTGTGTGTGCCGTGGCGCCCATCATGTCCATGCGTTCGCAGGTTGCTAGATGATATTCGATGAAGTGTTTAAAGCCTTCTTCATCTAGATTATTAAGGACTGGACGGATGTAATTGGCTGCGCCATCGGCGGCTACTACTTGAATTCTTGTAAGGCCTGCTGCTTTATTTAATTCATCCATATCTTCTAATCTCACGGAGTGATAGATATCCCCTTCTTTTGAAATACAGTGGAAATCATCAGTAAAACGTTCTTCAGCTACGCATTGATTTATAGCATTTTCGCCAAAAGCGTGGAAGATTATAGTGTAGTCGTTCATAATATAAGCTACGATTATGACACCGTCATCCTTTAAAACTCTTTTAGCTTCATTTAATGCTTTTAATCTATCTTCAAATTTTTCTAAATGGTACATAGGTCCAAATATCATAACTAGGTCAAAGCTTTTGTCTTCGAAGCGCTTAAGATTCATAGCATTTCCTTTGTAGGCTTTAACAGAGCTTCCTTTTTTCTTTAGAATTCCTAAATTGTAATTAACAAGCTCTACCGCAGTTACATCGTATCCTTCGTTGGCCAAAGCTACAGAGTAACGGCCAGTACCTGCTCCTACATCGAGGATTTTAGGGTTTTCTTTTCCTTCTAAGTATTTGTGTATATACTTCATAGAGGTTATAAATTCTACTTGTCCGTGTCTTGAATTAAGACGTTTTTCTTCATTGAATTTATTATAAAATTTTTCAATTGGTGACATTTCTACCATGTTAAATCTCCTTAATATGTGATGTAAATATGTGTTTTATTATAAGTGAAATATGTTTTTTTGTTAGCTAATTTAGATGTTAGTTTATCACAGGTTGCTAAAAAAGTTAAGAAAATCTTTAGGAAATATTAAGTCAATAGAAAAAAAGTACGGGATAAAGAACATTTGTTCTGTACTTTTTTTGTATATTCTGTTATAATAGATAACATATTGGTAGATGATAAGATGTAGGAGGAAATTGGCATGGATAAATTTATATTACATTCAGAATACAAGCCAACCGGTGACCAACCACAAGCTATAGATGCATTGGTTAAAGGTTTTAAAGAAGGCAATCAGTTTCAGACTTTGCTTGGTGTAACTGGTTCTGGTAAGACATTTACTATGGCAAACATAATAGAGAAGCTAAATAAGCCTACACTTATTATTGCTCATAATAAGACTTTGGCGGCACAGCTTTATGGTGAATTTAAGGAGTTCTTCCCGGAGAATGCGGTGGAATATTTTGTGTCCTACTATGATTATTACCAGCCAGAGGCTTATGTTCCGTCTACTGATACTTATATAGAAAAAGACTCTTCTATTAATGAGGAGATTGATAAATTGAGACTTTCAGCTACCGCATCCTTGGTGGAGAGAAAGGATGTTATCGTTATATCTAGTGTGTCTTGTATTTATGGACTTGGAAGTCCAGTGGATTATAAGAACATGATGATTTCTTTAAGACCTGGTATGATTAAGGATAGGGATCAGGTTATACGTGAACTTATTGATATTCAATATGATAGGAATGAGATGGATTTTAAACGTGGTACCTTCAGAGTTCGAGGTGACGTGGTTGAAATTATTCCTGCAAATTTTAGTGACTTGGCAATCCGAGTTGAATTTTTTGGTGACGAAATAGATCGAATAACAGAAGTGGATGTTCTTACTGGTGAGATAAAAAGCAGACTTGAACACATTGCAATATTTCCTGCATCTCACTACGTTGTACCGCAGGAAAAGATAGAATTAGCGGCAAAAAGCATTGAGAAAGAACTTGATGAGAGGGTTTCTTATTTTAAGAGTGAGGATAAGCTTCTCGAGGCACAGCGTATAAGCGAGAGAACTAATTTTGACGTGGAGATGATGAGAGAAACTGGATTTTGCTCAGGTATTGAGAATTATTCTAGACATTTAGCAGGGCTTACACCAGGTGCTACGCCTCATACGTTGATGGATTATTTTAATGATGATTTTCTGATTATTATAGATGAGTCTCATATTACTGTTCCTCAGATTAGGGGTATGTATGCGGGAGACCAGTCGAGAAAAACTACATTGGTAGATTATGGTTTTAGATTGCCTTCAGCAAAGGATAATAGACCTCTTAATTTTGAAGAGTTTGAAAGTAAGATTGACCAGATGCTTTTTGTGTCTGCGACACCTAATGTATATGAAGGTGAGCATGAGCTACTTAGAGCAGAGCAGATTATCAGGCCAACAGGACTTCTTGATCCGCATATTGATGTGCGTAAGGTGGAAGGTCAGATTGATGATTTGATAAGTGAGATTAGAAAAGAAACAGATAAGAAGAATAAGGTTTTAGTCACTACGCTTACTAAGCGCATGGCTGAGGATTTGACAGAATATATGAGGGATGTGGGTATCAGGGTAAGATACTTACATGCAGATATAGATACATTGGAGAGAACCGAGATTATAAGAGATATGCGTCTTGATGTATTTGATGTTCTTGTGGGAATTAATCTTTTGAGAGAGGGCTTAGATATTCCAGAGATTTCATTGGTGGCTATTATCGATGCTGATAAGGAGGGATTCCTTCGTAGCGAGACTTCTCTTATACAGACTATTGGTCGTGCAGCTAGAAATTCAGAGGGACGAGTTATAATGTATGCAGATACTATAACGGATTCCATGAGAGGTGCTATCGATGAGACTAACAGAAGACGTGCTATTCAGGAGAAATATAATGAGGAGCACGGCATTACGCCGACAACTATTAAGAAGGCCGTAAGAGACTTGATTAGTATTACTAAGAAGGCGGTTGAGACAGTTGATAAGCTTGAAAAAGACCCAGAATCTATGGATAGAGAGGAACTTACTAAGCTTATTGGAAAGATTCAGAAGCAGATGCAAAAGGCTGCGGCAGACCTTAACTTTGAGGCGGCAGCAGAGCTTAGAGATAAGATGCTCGAGCTAAAGAAATTGGTGAAGGATTAGGAAAGCGAAGATATTATGGAGAATAAGAAGAAAGAAAAAGGCGATTTTATCAAAATAAGAGGTGCTGCTGAGCATAACCTTAAGCATGTAAATTTAAATATTCCTAGAAATAAATTTGTGGTGTTAACTGGCTTATCAGGTTCTGGTAAGTCATCATTGGCTTTTGATACTATTTACGCAGAGGGACAGAGAAGATATATGGAGTCTTTGTCTTCTTATGCTAGACAGTTCTTAGGACAGATGGAGAAACCAAATGTAGATAGTATAGAGGGTTTGTCACCAGCTATTTCTATTGACCAGAAGTCGACCAATAGAAATCCACGTTCTACAGTTGGAACAGTTACAGAGATTTATGATTATTTTAGACTTCTTTATGCTCGTATCGGTATACCACATTGTCCTAAGTGTGGCAAGGAGATTAAGAAACAGAGTGTAGACCAGATGGTAGATACCATTATGGAGCTTCCGGAGAGTACAAAGATTCAGCTTTTAGCTCCTGTTGTAAGAGGTAAGAAGGGGCGTCATGAGAAGGTATTAGAGCAGGCAAAGAAGGCCGGATATGTAAGAGTATTAGTTGACGGTAATCTCTATGAACTAAGTGAGGAGATTACTCTTGATAAAAATTTTAAGCATAATATTGAAATCGTAGTAGATAGATTAGTTGTAAGAGAGGGAATAGAGAAGCGTCTTACTGATTCTATAGAAAATGTACTGGCGTTAGCAGAAGGTCTTATGATAGTAGATGTAATCGGTGGTGAGCCGATGAACTTTTCTATGAGTTTTGCATGTCCTGACTGTGGTGTAAGTATAAGTGAAATTGAGCCTAGAAGCTTTTCGTTCAATAATCCCTTCGGAGCATGTCCAGTATGTGCAGGTCTTGGATATAAGATGGAGTTTGCTCCAGAGCTTATGATACCAGATGGTAGCCTTAGTATTAATGAGGGAGCTATTTCATGTATGGGTTGGCAGTCTTCCTGTGAGAAGACTAGCTATAGTCATGCTATTTTAGAGGCTATGGCTAGAGATTATAATTTTAGCTTAGATACTCCTTATGATGAGCTGAGCGATAAAGCTAGGGACCTTATTATCAATGGTACGGGTGACCATAAGATGAAGGTTTATTATAAAGGCCAGCGCGGTGAGGGTGTATATGATGTGGCTTTTGAAGGTCTTATAAGAAATATGGAGAGACGCTATAGAGAAACTGGTTCGGAGATAATTAAGGCTGAGTATGAGGAATATATGAATATTACACCTTGTCATGAATGTAAGGGACAGAGGCTTAAGGCAGAATCTTTGGCAGTGACAATTTCTGATAAGAATATATTCGAGATAACTTCTATGTCTGTGAGGGATTTAAAGGTTTATTTGGAAACTATGGATTTGACTGAAAGACAGCAGTTTATAGGAAGTCAGGTGCTTAAGGAGATTAAGGCTAGAGTAGGATTTTTAAATGATGTTGGTCTTGATTATCTTACATTAACTAGAGCGACAGCTTCGCTTTCAGGTGGAGAGGCGCAGCGAATTCGTCTTGCTACGCAGATAGGTTCAGGACTTGTAGGAGTGACATACATTTTGGATGAGCCAAGTATAGGACTTCATCAAAGAGACAATGATAAGCTTCTTGGAACGTTGAAGCATTTAAGAGATTTAGGAAATAGTTTAATTGTAGTAGAGCACGATGAGGATACTATGTTTGCGGCGGACCATATTGTAGATATTGGTCCAGGAGCTGGTGAGCATGGTGGCGAAGTAATCGCAGAAGGTACGGCTAAGGAGATTATGAAGAATCCTAAGTCTATCACTGGCGCATATCTTAGTGGAAAGATGAAGGTTCCTGTACCAAAGATAAGAAGAGTGCCTAAGGGATATCTTAAGGTAATAGGCGCAAAGCAGAACAATCTAAAGAATATTGATGTGGACATTCCATTGGGCGTAATGACTTGTGTTACTGGTGTATCTGGTTCTGGTAAGAGCTCGTTGGTAAATGAGATTTTATATAAGACACTTGCTCGTAAATTAAATAGAGCGAAGACTATTTCAGGTGAGCATAAAGAGATACAAGGAATCGAACAGCTTGATAAGGTTATCGATATAGACCAGTCACCAATCGGTCGTACTCCTAGGTCGAATCCTGCCACTTACACAGGTGTATTTGACCATATAAGAGATTTATTTGCGGCTACTGCAGAGGCTAAGGCTAGAGGATATAAGAAGGGTAGATTTAGTTTCAATGCAAAGGGTGGACGATGCGAAGCCTGCGCTGGTGATGGAATTATTAAGATAGAGATGCATTTCTTGCCGGATGTGTATGTGCCTTGTGAGGTATGTCAGGGTAAGAGATATAACAGAGAGACTCTTGAAGTTAAGTACAAGGGAAAGAGTATTTTTGATGTACTTAATATGACTGTGGAGGAAGCAACGAGATTTTTTGAAAATCAGCCATCTATTCATAGAAAAATATCTACATTAAATGAAGTAGGACTTTCTTATATTAGGTTGGGTCAGCCATCTACGACCTTGTCTGGTGGTGAAGCTCAGAGAGTTAAGCTTGCTACTGAGTTAAGTAAAAGAGATACAGGTAAGACTATTTATATTTTGGACGAGCCGACTACAGGATTGCATTTTGCTGATGTTCATAAGCTTGTGGATATACTTAGACGTTTATCGGATAATGGAAATACAGTAGTTGTCATAGAGCATAATCTTGATGTGATAAAGGTTGCTGATTATATTATCGATATAGGACCTGAAGGCGGAGATAAGGGAGGTACAGTGGTTGCCACTGGCACACCTGAAGAGGTAGCTAAGAATCCTAAGTCTTATACGGGAATGTATGTGAAGAAGTATCTTGAGATACAGACAGTTTAAATTTACTGGAGGAGACAAATGAGGAGATTTAAAATAACCATAGGGATTTTCCTTTCGATGGTAATGCTTGTAGGGTGTAGAGGTAGTCAAGGAGAACCATCCGCTGGTAATGAATCAAATATTATCATTGTAGATACCGACACCATAGCAGGCTCTCAGATAACGGATAAGGAAAGTGTACCTGAAGTGTCGACTAAGGAAAACACCACAGAAGAAAATACAACAGAAGAGCCAACAACTATTGATTTAAAAAAGTTTGATTTCACTATGTGTTTTGCTGGAGATATTCTTTTAGCAGAGAAGGAAATAACTACCAATAATCTTGATAAGTCCACAAATGGCTTGAAGGATTGTATATCTAAAGAATTATTAGATATTATGAATAATGCAGATTATACCTGTGTAAATAATGAATTTACTTATAGTACTGGTGGTGCGCCACTAAAAGGTAAAATGTGGACATTTAGAGCTCATCCAGATAGAGTTAAGTATTTGAAAGAAATGGGAGTGGACTTAGCATTGCTTGCTAATAATCATGTATACGATTATGGAAAGGAAGCTATGCTGGATACACTTACTACATTAAAAGATGCGGGAGTTAAGTATTTCGGAGCAGGAGCTAACCTTGAGGAGGCTATGAAGCCTGTATATGTAGAGCTTGACGGAAAAACAGTTGCTTTTGTGGCAGCTTCAAGAGCTGAGAAAAATAAGATGACACCTCAGGCTACAGACAAAGCTCCAGGTATACTTCGCTGCTATGATCCAGCACTTTTTATCGAAGTTATAAAGGAAGCTCGTGCTAATGCGGATTTTGTTGTGGCATGTGTGCATTGGGGAACAGAGCGAAGCACAGTTCTTGAACAGGCGCAGCTTGATACTGGCAAGCAGTATATAGACGCAGGAGCGGATATGGTTATAGGTTCCCATTCTCATTGCTTACAGGGCATGGAATATTACAAGGGAAAACCTATTGTATATAGCTTGGGCAATTTCTGGTTTGATGAATATTATGAAGATACTATGCTTTTAAACGTTAGAATACACGGAGATATTAATGGTTCTAATGTGGAGCTTTCGGTTGTGCCTGCTATGCAGGATGATGGAAGGACTACGATATTTACTGAGGAAAGTGAAAAGAATAGAGTGTTTAATTATCTAGAGGAGATATCTATAAATGTTGATATAGATGAAAAAGGTGTAGTGCATAGTAAGGAATAAACTATAAAAAGAAGATAAATAATAAAAATTTAATGCCATAGCTTACAAATTTGTATGTGAGCTATGGCATTTTTAGTTACACTACTGGCGACGAGCGTCAATGTATGCAGATATAATCTTTATTGTCTCATCTACACCGAGCTTGCTGCTATTGATTGAGAGCTCGTAGTTACGAGAATCGCCCCATTTTCCAGGGCAGTGCTCATTGTGGTACTGCTTTCTGTACTTATCGTGAGTATTCATCATAGCAAGAGCTTCTTTTTCAGTTTTGTTGTAAAGCTTTGTAATACGGTCTACTTTGGCCTGTCTATCAGCTAAGATGAATAACGAAACCATACCTTCGTAATCCTTAAGTATAGTCTCAGCACAACGTCCAACTACTACGAAGGATTCTCCTGCTTCAGCCTTTTTCTTAAGGAATTCAAACTGAAGCTGTGCTACGTTATAAGCTGGACAACTGTTCATACCACGAACTGTTCTAAATAAGCCTCTACTCTTTTTTGTTTCATCAAATTCTGTTAATGAATCGTGGTCAAGATTCTTTTCAGCAGCTAATTCTCTAAGTAAATTGTGATCGTAGAGTGGTAACTCATAAAGCTTTGATAACTTTTCAGCTATTTCGTGACCACCACTTCCGAATTCACGACCTATGGAAATGATTAATTGCTTCATATACTATGCCTCCTTTTGTCTTACAAATATCTTAAAAATAACACAGCGGTTGCTATTAATAATACTATTATAGTCGCAGGAGCCATAAGTTTGCAATACCTTCCCCAACGAATTATGTGACCTTCTTTGGCAGCAGTTGCGATACCAACTACATTGGCAGAAGCTCCGATAGGAGTAGCGCTACCACCGATATCTGTACCTATAGCAAGTGTCCATGCAAGAGTATCTATATTTGCACCAGGAACTGTAGCTGCAAGATTTTTTATAACAGGAATCATAGTAGCCGCAAAAGGTATATTATCAACAAATGAACTAGCAATTGCTGAAATCCAAAGAATTATAGCAACCATAAGATGCATATTTCCGCCACATATATTTCCGATAAAGCTTGCAAGAACCTTTAACATACCTGTTTCTTCAAGACCACCGATAACAACGAATAGTCCGATAAAGAAAAGGAGTGTTTCGTAATCAACCTTTTTGATAAGTGTAAAAGCTGTCTTGCCTGAAGTGATAAGGGTAAGGAGTGCTATAAATGTTCCTATGAATGCAACAGTAAGTCCTGTTATAGAATGTGTAACAAGAAGTACAACTGCAAGGAGGAATATAATTGTGCTTATAGCAAATCCGCTCTTGCTCTTAATTGCCTCTGAAGGATTTGGCAATGTAGAAGGGTCAATTGCATTTGAAGATGCAGCTTTAAGCTCCTTTCTACAAGCGAAGTAAAAATATGTAAGTACAAAGAATAAGGAAATAATAGCTATAATACCAGTATTCAATATAAAATCTGCAAATGAATAATGAAGCTTATTACCTATGATGATATTTGGTGGGTCACCACACATAGTTGCGGAACCGCCAAGGTTGGCGCAGAATACTTCTGCCAAAATCATTGAAATAGGATTAAACTTAAGTAGCTGTGAAAGCTCTATGGTTACAGCTGCTAAGAAAAGTATAACGGTGATGCTATCGATAAACATTGCGAGTATGAATGATAAAATCATAAAAGTCATAAAGATAGCAGTTACCTTGTATTTAACCATTTTAGCGATTTTCATACATAACCATCTGAAAAATCCCACATGTGCCATACCTTCAACCATTACCATCATACCTGCGATGAAAATAATAGTTGCCCAATCGATACCGCTGCCGCCTTCGTGGGCTTCGCCCGCTGCGTACCAGAAATCAATTGTAAAAATACTTTGAACATTTAACGTAGATAAGATTGCGTCCAGACTTTGCATTCCTAAACCAAATACTAAAAGAATAGTAAGGAGGGCGCAGGTTAATGTGATAATGTGACGTTCAAATATCTCAGTTATAATGAGAATGAACATAGCAACAAATATCACAACAGCTAAAATTTGTGCTAACATCTTCTTTTCCTCTTTTCTGAATAGTTACTGTTTTTTTCAAACGGTTATCATTATACTCCTAAAAAAATAAAAGTAAAGCAGTTTTTCTTATTAAATGTAAATTTAACAACACTGTAAAGTTGATTTAAAATATTATGGAATTAGATAGTTACAACTTAGTTTCAAAAACTTACCACTTGGTTTAAAGGTGTTTACAAAAGAAAATGCGATGATATACTTAAGGCATAGAAGCTTCAAAACATATTTATTTACATAAGAATATACAGAAATGGGGTGTGAAATGAAGGTTATTATCGATGTGGATGAAAATCTAACTGAGGAATGTATAGTTATAAAATGCCAGAGTCTTGATGAACGAATTGTAAAATTACAAAATGTTCTGTCTGCTCAGATAAGTAACACAATGGACCTTCTTCTATATAAGGATGGAAAGGAATATTATATTCCGGCAGACCAACTCTTATTTTTTGAAACAGAGAATAAACAAGTATTTGCTCATACAAAAAGTGATATGTATGAGACGGATTATAAATTATATGAGCTGGAGGATGTGCTTTCAAAAGATTTTATGAGAGTATCCAAATCGGCGATTATTAATATAAATTACATATTATCTATTTCGAAAAATATAACAGCGTCAAGTATTGTGGAGTTTAAGGACAGTCATAAGAAAGTGTATGTGTCTAGAGGATATTATAAGGCATTGATAGAGCGACTGGATGAGAGACGAAAGGTGAGAAGGGGAAGATAGTGAATAAGGATAACTTATAGCATATTTGTTGTTAGAACAATATGAAAGTTTAATGATGATAGTTAGAAAGGAAATGAAATTATGGAAAATAAGAAAAGTACATTTTGGGGTATATTTTTGTTAGTGGCGGCAGCGTTTATTATCGCAGGAAATTTAGGAGTGTTTGGTGATATAAGCGTATGGACAGTAGGTTTTTCTGTTGTATTGGCAGCATGGTTTATAACAAGCTTATTAAAATTAAGCTTTGGTGGAATGTTATTTTCATTGGCATTTGCGGCAATGTTATTCGATGAAACATTAGGGATTGAAGCGATTACACCATGGCCAGTGCTTGGTGCAGCATTACTTGGAACAATTGGTCTTAATATGATATTTAGAAAAAAGAAGAAAGATAAATTCTTTGGCGTAAAAATGGGACACGGTATAAACGGACAGATTGTGGATGAGCAGTTTGCAGATGATGAGATGTTTAAGTGTGAGTCAGCGTTTGGCAGCTCTGTAAAATATGTAAGTAGCTGTGCTCTTAGACAGGCAAAACTTGAAAGTTCTTTTGGAAGTCTTACAGTTTATTTTGATGAGGCTAAGCTTGGAAATGATCCAGTTAATATTTATGTAGAAAATTCATTTGGTAAAATGGTTCTTTATGTGCCAAAGGAATGGAATACAAATGTAAATGTGGATAGAGCATTTGGCAGCTTCAATGAAAATGGAAGACCTACAAGAGAGGATTCTATAAAGGTTTATATCCAAGGTGAAACAAACTTTGGTCAGTTAGAAATTAACTATATATAATATTTTCTACAAAAAAGGGATGGATTTTTAAACAAAATTTTTGCAATTTTTTTCAAAAAAACATTTTACATATGAGAAATTTGTGATTATAATAAAATCAGTTTTTAAAAAACAATCTCTAAAAAAGGAGCAAAAAGCGATGAAACAAGATATGATCGTAATTTTAGATTTAGGAAGCACAGAGAACACAACTATTGCAAGACAGATTCGTGATTTAGGCGTATACAGCGAGATTCATCCACATGATATCACAGTGGACGAGCTTAAGGCGCTTGATAATGTAAAGGGTATTATTATAAATGGTGGCGAGAACCGTATTGTTGACGGCGTAGCTATTGATGTAAACCCAGCTATCTATGATTGCGGTTATCCAATCATTGCGATTGATCATGAGCCAGCTAAGTGTGAGAAGAAGTATGCTGATATGCCAAGCGAAGCAGATATTAAGTCATTCTTATTCGACACATGTAAGGCAGAGGCTAACTGGAATATGAAGAATTTCATCGACGACCAGGTAGAAATTATCCGTCGTCAGGTTGGTGATAAGAAGGTTTTACTTGCTCTTTCAGGTGGTGTTGACTCATCAGTAGTTGCTGCATTACTTATCAAGGCAATTGGCAAGCAACTTGTATGTGTACACGTTAACCACGGACTTATGAGAAAGAATGAGTCAGAGAGCGTTGTTGAGATATTTAGAAATAAGCTCGATGCTAATCTCGTATATGTAGATGCTACAGATCGTTTCTTAGGAAAGCTTGAAAATGTAGCAGACCCAGAGGAAAAGAGAAAGATTATCGGTGGCGAGTTTATTCGTGTATTTGAAGAAGAAGCTAGAAAGCTTGAAGGAATCGATTTCCTTGGCCAGGGTACAATTTACCCAGACATCATCGAGAGTGGTACAAAGACAGCTAAGTGTGTTAAGTCACACCACAATGTAGGCGGTCTTCCAGAGGATCTTCAGTTCGAGCTCGTAGAGCCACTTGCACAGCTCTTCAAGGATGAAGTAAGAGCTTGTGGTGTAGAACTTGGTCTTCCAGCAGAGATGGTTTACCGTCAGCCATTCCCAGGTCCAGGACTTGGTGTACGTTGCCTTGGTGCAATCACAAGAGAACGTCTTGAGGCACTTCGTGAGTCAGATGCAATCCTTCGTGATGAGTTCGCAAAGGCAGGCTTAGACAAGACAGTATGGCAGTACTTCACAGTAGTTCCAGACTTCAAGGCAGTAGGTGTAAGAGATAACGCAAGAAGCATGGGCTATATGTGCGTAATCCGTGCCGTAAACACAATTGATGCCATGACAGCAACAATCGAAAGAATCGATTATGATATCTTAGAGAAGATAGCAGATAGAATAACAGCAGAAGTACCAAGCATCAATAGAGTAGTTTATGAGATAACAAAGAAGCCAGTAGCGACTATAGAGTTTGAATAGGAAATGGACTGAGAGCAGTCAGAAATAAAGAAGAGACCGGAAGAGGGTGCTTGCACACTCGGCCGGTCGATTTTTTATTTCTGGCTATTTGAAGGCATGACATTCGGCTTCTTGAGGAGCGAAGCGAGTCAAGAAGATGAATGGAATGACTGCTCTCAGTCCTCAGAAATACATTTATGTGTTTCTGAGGCTTTTTATATTTTTTGACGAATGGGGCGAATGCCCCGCATGAGGATGAAGCAAAGCGTAATCCGAATGAGTACACGGCGGGGAGATATATTTTGCAAGCTTGTTAGAGTCTTCGACCTATGGTTTTGTTGACTTTATCTATATGCGGCGTTAGCTGCTCATGGGGAAGTAGCCCGAAGGAGATAAATGAAGCATGGTCACGTCCCGGGCTTTTTGGTCACATTGCGATAATTTTATTATATTGAATAAGTCAGTTTTTTTGTTTCGAGAAATCGAAATATTAATTGGAAAAATGAAACTATTCTGTTATAATATTTAGAGGATATTTGCACGATTGAGATTTGTGTGATGGAGGATGTATTATGACAGATGAACGAATTAAAGTTAATTATAAACCATTGTGGAAAATTTTGAATGATCAGGGATTATCTAAGGGCGATTTAAGAAGAAGAACGAAGATTGCGGCAAGCACTTTTACAAAGATGGCAAATAATGAAAATGTTTCATTGGATGTATTAGTTCGTATATGTGTTGCATTGGAATGTGGACTAGATGATATTGTAGGGATTGAGAATTGATGAGCTTTTATAGGAGGTAGTGGTTATGTCAGTAGGAAATATTACAAGATTTACAGAAGCAACCAGAGTGCAGATGCCTGGATTAGTTCATCTTACAAGATTAGGATATACATATTATGGTAAGTTATATGAAGATATGGCTGGGAAAAAGTATGATCCAGATACAAATATCTTGTTAGAAGTTTTTAAAGAACAATTTTACAAACTAAATCCTGGCAGAGAAGGTGAAGTTGATGAAACATTACGAATGATTCGTCAGGAACTGGATAATGATGACCTAGGAAGAGGGTTTTATAAAAGATTGACTAGCGTATCTCCTGTTAGGCTGGTGGATTTTGAAGAGCCTAAGAACAATGTGTATCATTGTACAGCAGAGTTTACCTGTAAAAGGGATCAGGATGAATTTAGACCAGATATTACAATTTTTGTTAATGGTTTGCCGTTGGTGTTTGTAGAGGTGAAAAAACCAAATAATCGTGGCGGTATGGTAGAAGAAAGCACGCGAATGAATCGTCAAAGATTTCCTAACAAGAAATTCAGAAGATTTATTAATATTACGCAATTTATGATTTTTTCTAATAATATGGAATACGATACTTTAGGTGGTATTGTTCCTGTTCAAGGTGCATTTTATTGTACTGCGGCACGAGAATTTGCACCATTTAATTGTTTTAGAGAAGAAAATATGGGAAATGAGGCAGTAGCCCCTTACATAGCCAATTTTCCGTATGCAGATATAGAGTCTGATGTCGAAAGAAAAATTTTGTCTGATTTTAATTGTCAGGTTATTCACCATGCACCGGAATATCAAACTAATCTTGCTGTAAATACACCGACTAATAGAATCTTGACATCTATGTGTAGTCCGAAAAGATTATTGTTTTTGATTAAATATGGGATTGCATATGTGAAGCTGGAAAAAGAAGTTGATGGAAAGATCGAATCTACAGATCAAAAACACATTATGCGTTATCAGCAATTGTTTGCAGCTTATGCTGTAAGAAGACAGATAAAGGAAGGAATAAAATCTGGTGTCATTTGGCATACGCAGGGTAGTGGAAAAACAGCGTTGTCATATCACTTAACACATGTGTTGGGAGATTATTATGCTCAGAGGAATAAAGTCGCAAAGTTTTACTTTGTAGTGGATAGATTAGACCTTTTGGAACAAGCTACACAAGAATTTGAGGCAAGAGGATTAGAGGTAAAGACTGCTAATTCTAGAGAAGAATTAATGGCTCAGTTTAGAACAAACCAAGCCCAAGAGGGTAACTCTGGAAACGCAGAAATAACAGTTGTAAATATACAGAGATTTGCTCAAGACCATACGGCTGTGAGATTAAAGGAATATGCAACTAACCTGCAAAGAGTGTTTATTATTGATGAAGCACATCGTGGATACGACCCTAAAGGTTGCTTTTTGGCAAATTTGTTTGATGCAGATCCGGATTCGATTAAGATTGCATTAACAGGAACACCGTTGCTAAAAAATGAGCGTTCGTCATGGAAGGTTTTTGGTAATTACCTGCATACATATTATTATGATAAGTCTATACAAGATGGATATACGCTGAAAATTATCAGAGAGGATATTGAGACCTCTTATAAAGACAATCTTTCTAAGATATATGAAAAGTTAGAACATCTGGTTCAAAAGAAAGAAATACAGAAATCGCAGATTGTTGAGCATGATACTTATGTGAAGGAATTATTGAGATATATCATTAATGATTTAAAACAATTTAGATTGCTTCAGGGCGATAATACATTAGGTGGTATGGTAATCTGCGAGACAAGTGAGCAGGCAAGAAAATTATTTATGCATTTTGATGATATACAAAAAGAACTTAATCAGGATGCATCTGCTAAAACACATTTCAAAGTAGGACTTATTCTTCATGATAGCGATGATAAAGAAACCAGAAAGCAAATTATTAAAGACTTTAAAAAGAATATGACTATTGATATTCTTATAGTATTTAATATGTTATTAACTGGATTTGATGCGCCGAGATTAAAGAGATTATATTTTGGTAGAAAACTCAAGGACCATAATCTGCTACAGGCAATTACTCGAGTCAATCGTCCATATAAAAATAATAGGTATGGATATTTAATTGATTTTGCGGATATTAAACAGAATTTCGATGAGACTAATGAAGCGTATTTAAAAGAATTAAATCGATTTAGTAATCCAGATGAAGTTGGAGAAGATACTGCAACTGATACTCTTTTACATGTTATTGAAGACAGAGATGCTTTGATTCAGCAAATGAGAGATGTAAAGCAAGCGTTGTTCGAGTATACAACTGATAATGCAGAAATTTTTAGCCAAGAAATATCTGAAATAGAAGATAGACAACGATTATTAGAATTGAAAAAAGCATTAATAACGGCTAAAGATTGTTGCAATATTGTTAGAACCTTTGGTGATGAAGAACTGAAGGAAGAATTTGCAAAGATGGAAATATATATGTTACCAGCGATGATTTCAGAAGTTCAGCGTCATATAGAGATTCTTACACAAAAAGAAGCTTTTTCACAAGATGATACGACTAAGCAACTCGTAAATGAAGCTATGGCTAATATTACATTTAATTTTAGTAAAATTGGTCAGGAAGAAATGCAACTAATTTCTGGTGGAGCGGAACTGCAGGAAAAGTGGCAGTATACTATTAGGAGTTTTACAGAAAATACTGATCAAGAAGACCCGGAATATATTACTCTTAGAGAAGCGTTTATGCAAAGATTCAAAGAGCATGGATTTGTGGTTGATAGTATGGCAAAGTATAACGAACAGTCAAAAGCATTGGATGAGGTTATCAAGAAATTGAATGATTTACAGAAAAAGAACAATGCATTGGCTAGAAAGTATAACGGTGATACAAAGTTTGCATGTGTTCATAAAAGAATTAGAGAGGAAAATGAACGTCGTAGATTACAACGTCAAGCAGAAATTTTATCTGCTTATGATGAAAAAATCAGAGAAATGCTTATGCGTATCAAAGAAGATGTGGATCAAAAAGTTTATGATAGAAATGATATTTTGAAAAAAGATGCATATTTTGAACAAACTGTTATGGTACAAGTAAAGGAAGGAATGGACAAGCTGGGATTTGCAGGTAGTAGAGAAGATCGTACCTTCATTCAAAGCAGAATTGTGTTGCAGTATTTAGTACAGTATCATGCTACATACCCGGCAGCCTAAGGAAAAACGATGAATATTAAAGAAAATACAATTGAACTTATTGATGCTTTAAAGGCAACGTGTCAAACTTATGGAATGGGAAACGATGGTAATGAGTATAAAATTATCACACAAGTTTTTTTGTACAAGTATATCAATGATAAGTTTGGATTTGCAGTAAAGAAGTTAAGTAAGAAACTATCACAAGCAGAAAAGTGGGAAGAAGCTTATGCACAAATGACGGAGGATGAAAGGCTGGATTTATTTGATGAGTTATCACCAGATATTCCACGTTTAAATCCGGAACACTTGATTGCTAATCTGTGGAATCAGCAGGCAAAGGGAGATTTTGATCTTATATTCGATAGAACAATGACAGATATTGCGGATAAGAATATTGCTATTTTTTCTACACAGACAACACAGAATACAAAGATTCCGCTGTTTGAGCCATTAACACATTATGTCACTGATGAAGCACAAAGAGCACCTTTTGCGAGAGCTTTGGTAGATAAACTAGCAAATTTCTCTTTTGAAGAAGCTTTTGGTCAACACTATGATTTTTTTGCTGCAATATTTGAATACTTGATTAAGGATTACAATACAGCTGGGGGTGGCAAGTATGCTGAATACTACACACCGCATGCAATTGCAACAATTATGGCAAGGTTGCTTGTGGGTGATAATTCAGATTTGCATAATATTGAATGTTATGACCCGTCGGCAGGAACGGGAACTTTGTTGATGGCACTTGGACATCAAATAGGTGAAGATAGATGTACGATTTTTGCACAAGATATTTCGCAGAGAAGTAATAAAATGCTTAAGCTAAATCTTATCTTAAATGGATTGGTATCTTCGCTTGACCATGCAATACAAGGTGATACATTGGTTGCTCCGTATCATAAATCAGATGATGGACAGGCATTAAGACAATTTGATTATGTAGTATCGAATCCCCCGTTCAAAATGGACTTTTCGGATACAAGAGAAAAAATCGCTGCCATGCCTGCAAGATTCTGGGCTGGCGTACCATCTGTACCACCAAAGAAAAAAGAAAGTATGGCGATTTATACTTGCTTCATTCAGCATGTAATCAATTCTCTTAAAACAAATGGCAAGGGTGCAATCGTTATACCTACGGGATTTATTACTGCAAAAAGTGGTGTTGAAAAGACAATTCTTAAACATATCGTAGATGAGAAAATTGTATACGGTTGTGTTAGTATGCCTGCAAATGTTTTTGCCAATACCGGAACTAATGTATCTGTTCTTTTCTTTGACAATTCAAAAAAGACAGAAAAGGTTGTTTTAATTGATGCTTCTAAACTTGGTGAGGAATATAAAGAAGGTAATAATCAAAAGCGTAGACTTAGAGATTTTGAGATTGATAAAATCGTGGATACATTCTTGAAAAAGGAAGCAGTTGAAGATTTCTCTGTTACAGTCACATATGATGAAATCAAAGCTAAAAAATATTCACTTGCAGCAGGTCAATATTTTGATGTAAAGATTGAGTACGTTGAACTTTCACAAGAGGAATTTGTGAATAGAATGACAGCATACACGACGAAGTTGCAAAGCTATTTTGAAGAAAGTGAAAAACTGCAAACGGAAATTATGGAGCAGTTAAAAAAGGTGAAATATGAGTAAAGAAATATTTTCTTATGTAAAGTTAAAAGATATTGCTGAAGTTGAGATTAGTGGTGTTGATAAAAAAATTCAAGATAACGAGATTGAGGTATCACTTTGTAATTTTGTTGATGTTTATTATAACTGGGCGATTACAGAAAGAAAAGCAGGCTCTTTTATGAAAGCAACTGCAAAGCAAAGCGAAATAGACAGATTTGCTTTAAAAAAAGGTCAAGTTGCTATAACAAAAGATAGTGAAACGAAATATGACATTGGTGTAGCGACCTATATTGCAGATGATTTTGATAATGTCATTTTGGGTTATCATTGTGCATTGATTACACCAAACGAATGCAAGTTGAGTGGTAAATATCTTAACGCCTTTTTCCATACGAAGTTTGTTCAAAAATATTTTGAATTAAATGCAACCGGAAGTGGTCAAAGATTCACATTATCCTTAGATGCAATAAAAGATATGCCCATATATCTCCCTTCACTTTCTAAGCAAAAGGAAATCGCAGAAATCTTTTCTAAGATAGATAGAAAAATAGAGTTAAATGAAGCGATAAACGATAATTTAGAGCAACAAGCTCAAACGTTATATGAGTATTGGTTTGTTCAATTCGATTTCCCGGACAAAGATGGTAAACCATATAAAAAATCAGGTAATCAAATGGCATATAATCACATTTTGAAAATGGACATTCCTTTAGGCTGGACTGTTGGAACTCTTTCGGATATTGCAAATATCACTATGGGACAATCACCTGAAGGAGAAAGCTATAATGAAGATGGCAATGGCATAGAATTTTTTCAGGGCTCAACAGATTTTGGTATTTTTTTTCCAACAACAAGGGTTTATACAACCAATCCTAAGAGGATGTCAAAAGAAAATGATATTTTGTTAAGTGTCCGTGCTCCAGTTGGAACAATGAATATTGCCTATCAGGATTGTTGCATTGGACGTGGCCTAGCATCCATTCAAGGTAAAACAAACAATACCTCTTTCGTAAGACATTTGCTAAAGAGCAATAAAAAGTTCTTTGATAGAATTAACAACGCTGGAACAACCTTTGGGGCAATAACAAAAGATATTCTTTATGAAATGCCTGTTATAATTCCTCCTGTAAAAGTTATTATTGAGTATGAAGATTTAGTTGCAAAATCTGAAGCAATAATCCGTTCCTCTGAAAATGAAATTAGGCAACTCACACATATCCGAGATTATCTGTTACCTTTACTATTAAACGGACAATTAAGTATGGATGTTTAAGCCACTAAATTATCGTTTATATTAGAAAAGTAATATAAAATAGGAATGGAAGTGAGGTATACATGGATAAAAAATTTAAATGGAATATGTTTATTACGTCATTTATACCATTGTGGCTAACCATAATTGTAGCTGATATATGGAGTATTGTTGAGAGTGGGATTGAAAATTGGTTACTTGAGGATAATTTGTTTTATAATATAGTTAAAATATGCAAAATGAACAGGGTTGCTATTTTTGTTGTATTGACAATTTTGGTACTGATGCTGGTTGGCATTATGTCAATTGATCAGTTTTTAAAGGATAAATGCAGTAACAATGAACCGCCAAGAATTAAGATCAAAAGGGCTATAAGAGCGAATAAACTATCATCTGAATTTTTATTAGCATATATTTTGCCTATGATTGCTTTTGATTTTACAGAGCTTAAGAGTGTTGTTCTATTTGCAATTTATTTTGTGATGTTGGCTTTTTTGTGTATTAGAAACAGTAATGTGTATACTAATATATGGTTGGAATTTAAAGGGTACAAAATGTTTTCATGTGATTTGGAAGCAAATAGAATGGGAAGAACACATATATATGCAGATTGCCTGGTAATAAGTAAGAATAATTTAACGGTGGAAATTGATAATGATATGAAATATTGGGATTTTGATAATTATATCTATATTGATTTAGATTAGGAGGCACGTTATGGATAAAGAATTGCTGGTAGAAATGTTGGAAGGTATTGAAAGGAGTTCATATAGCTGGGCGCTATATTTCTTCAAAATAGATAGAAGGAATAACAATCCGTATACTGCGTATAAAGTTAGATTTAAGAATAATCGTTATCTGCCAAAATATGCACAGTCTTTGGTTAATATGATTGTTAAGTATCAACTGGGCAAAATATCAGAGATAAAAGATTACACAGGAGAGAACACAAAGGTTTCTTGCGATAAAATTAAAACAAGCAATGAACTTGTGAAAGAACAATGGGACTATTTTGTTAGGGATATTGCAGATGCTTCAGATGAAAAGGTGGAAGGAAAATATCACGGATATGTTTTGGAGGGAACACCGGCAAGTAATAGTGCAAAATCACTTATATTTTTAAAAATGGCAAATCCTATTATTAATTTAAAGAATAAGCGCAGTGCTGTGTTTACATTTGATGACAATAGTGAATTGGCTGAAATGTCA
The DNA here is from genome assembly GCA_045125245.1 of Lachnospiraceae bacterium. Lineage (GTDB taxonomy): Bacteria > Bacillota > Clostridia > Lachnospirales > Lachnospiraceae > SVEL01. The sequence goes on along the minus strand of JBGVNF010000029.1, from coordinate 20,683 downwards.
GATGAAGTATGTAAATTACATATGGATACAGATTGCATAGTTGTAGATGAAGTGATGTATTCTTTTAATTATAAATTTGAAGATTTGTTTAATATTGAGAAAACTATGCAAAAGGTTAAAAATAAAGCACTTGAAGAAATTGTTTCGATTGATGCATTTGACAATATAGAAGAATTTGAACAGATGGCGAGAGCATATAAGTCTCCGAGGACCTTTATCACTCTAAAAAGAGAGCGAGTTGAGCGTATTAAGAATAAAACAAAGCGTAAAAAGGTTGCAAGTATGTTAAAAATTGAAGTAAATGATGACGGAAAATTTGTATTTAAGAATGACGAGGAAGTTTCATTGTTACTTAGATATTTGTGTTTTAAAGTGTTTAAGGATGATGAAACCAAAGAATTGCTTGAAGCAAATAATGTGACACAGTTATCACTATAATTGTTATGTTTAAAAATAAAAGGAAAGGTGGATATATGGTAGAAAAAGAATATTTTGGTGAAGATAAAAATATAGAATACAAAAGAGAAATACCGGGGAATCATGAAAAATTTCTTAAGGATATTATTGCGTTTTCCAATACATCCGGTGGCAAAGTTATTGTTGGAATTGAAGATGAAACCAATATCGTTTATGGTATTGGGGAACAGAATCCATTTAAGTTGTCAGATAGTATTTCTAATATGATTTCTGATGCATGTACACCGCAGATAGATCCGGATATTACAATGAGAACCTTAGAAGGGAAAACTGTTCTTGAGGTAGAGGTTGTTCCGGGTAAATTCAGACCATACTATATTGCAAGTAAAGGCAAAGAAACAACCGCATATATTAGAATAAATGGGACAAGTAGACCAGCAGATGCAAGAAAGTTAAAGGAATTAGAGATTGAAGGGCAGAATCTGTCCTATGATAAGATGCTCTGTATTGGGAAAGAATATGATGAAAAGAAAGCGTTGCATTTATGTAAAGAAATGAAGCGTATTGCACTAGAAGCTTGTAAATCTGAGGATGAAAAAGCAGAAGTAAAGGATATGACGCTTGAAAAGCTGGAAGATTTTGGAGTGCTTAGTAAGTCTGGAAAAAAATTTAGCGTTACAAATGCATTTGAACTTATGACAGATAATAAGAATAGAAATGCGAAGGTTCAGTGCGCATTGTTCAAAGGTACTACAAGAGATATATTTATAGATCAAAAAGAATTCACGGGACCGATATATGAACAGGTAGATGATGCGTACCATTTTATATTAAGACATATTAACTTAGGTGCAGAAATTAACGGTGTATACAGAAGTGAGGAATACGAATTGCCTACAAAAGCTATCAGAGAGATGGTTGCAAATGCCGTGGTTCATAGAAGCTATCTTGATGAAGCTTGTGTACAGGTGTGCATATTTGATGATAGGATTGAAGTGTTGTCACCGGGAATGTTATATGGAGGTCTTGATATAGCGACAGCAAAAATGGGCAAATCAAGATGCAGGAATGAAGCTATTGCAGAGGCATTTCATTATATGCATATTATTGAATCATGGGGAACAGGAATTCCAAGGCTATATAATAGATGCACAGAGTATGGATTATCAGAACCGCTCATTGAAGAATTCGGTGATGGTATAAAGGTTACAATGTTCAGAAAAGTAAGCAACACTCAGGAAAAAGTAAGCAATGCTACGAAAAATATGTGCAACACTCTTAAAGAAGTAAGCAATGCGGCTGGAAAAGTAATCAATAATGCTCAGAAAGTAAGCAACACTTTTGAAAAATATATGCCATTATTCAGAGAAGCGGAAATAACAGATAAGTTTATCAAGAATATTGAACAGGTATTTTGTGCATGTGGTACAGGCGTTCCATTTGGACAGGCAAATGTTCAGGAATGGTTAAGTTGCTCGAAATCAAAAGCAACAAATGTTATGAATGCGATGAAGGCTGCAAAAGTAATTAAGAAAGTAACTGGTTATGGATCAGGTAGATATGAGTTTATAGAGTTGTAATAAAAGTTAAACGGTATAATGTCTGAAGAATTGAACTGCATTGGAGGAAACTATATGTTATTAAAAGAGCATTTAGAAGAATATACAAAAGAACAGTTGTTGGATCAGGCGAGAAGTTTTGAATTAAGAAAATGTTCAGGACTTCGTAAAGCTGCACTGATAGAGAGGATTCTTGATTGTTTCTGTGCAGAGGATATGCTTCGAAGCAGATTGGCATGTTTGACCAAGGAGCAAATGTTTCTTTTTCGCAAAGCATGTGACGTACCGCAGGATATTTCTATAAATGATGTAGTGGATAGTATGCAGCTGCATATGTACTGGCTGGGTGCTTTTGACGAGATGTCGGACAGATTCTGTGTGTTTGAAGAGGTATCTGCTGTTTTCAAGAGGATTGATGATGAAGCTTTGGAATCAGATCAATACAAAAAAGGATGGATGATGAAATGCGTGCACTTTTTCATAAACTATTATGGAATCGCTCCGGTGGAAGTTATTTATGAGTTATACAAATTAAAGGTTAAGGATACCATAGATGAAATGATTGCTATGCTATGGGAAATGCCCGTAGATATTGTGGAATCGTGTATTTTCCCGATGAGAAGCTTGGGATTACAAGATTGGCCGAAGGATGATCCGATTTATTCTTCAAAAGGATTGTTTATACATATACCAATACTGGAGAATGATGAAGTGGGATATCTATTGGATAGCCAAATGGATAAAGATTTTTATATACCATCGGTACAGCAGATTGAAAAAATTTGTAGAATAGGATATGAAGAAAGTTCATTGGCATATAAAAAATTACAAACTTTTTTTATGCGGAAACTGGATTTACCATATGAGCAGGCTGTTTCGTGGTGTCTACAGGTATGGGCAAACAGCTACGAGGGGGAATCTCCGGCGGATGTGATTAGTAAAATGTCAGATGCAGATTTGGTATTTAAGAGTGAAAAGCAAATAAATGAGTTTTTGGGATTGCTTATGGATGCTCATAACAACACAAGAATGAAAGAAAACAGAGGTCATAAGCCAAATGAACTGATAAGAAGAGAACTAGCTGGCGGAATGCCTACAATCGTGCCGGGAAGTTCTCATGCAGCTACAATGCTAAGAGATGCAGCATCACAATTAAAAGAGATGGGGATACCGGTTGATTTAGAAAGTAATGCGGATACTATTGCGACATCTCTTTATCCAAATGGATTGGGTGGAAAGGCTGTAAGTGTAGAAAAGAAAATATATCCTAACGATCCATGTCCTTGCGGTTCTGGAAAGAAGTATAAAAAGTGTTGCGGTAGAAAGTAAAAAATCCTTGTCCATTTTTCGCATCAGAGTCATAATACCAGTAGGCACATTGATACCCATTCGTGATACCCAAATGATACCTGAAATTTTGAAAACTGAAAATAATAAAAAGAAATAGACGAGAAGACGCTGTTTCTGAAAGCAAAAATCCACTAAACCACAGGAAATAACTTGACCTGTAGGGAGTTTGAATAAAAAAATAAACGCCACAAACCAGTATTTATGCGGGTTTGTGGCGTTTTTCTTTGCTTTTTGAGTACAAATTGAGTACAAATACTATTGTTTATTGGCTTTTCGCCAGCGAATGGACGGCTCAAATCTGCCGCCGTCATCACAGGTGAAAGGCCAATTTATTTTCCATTCGAAATATTCTTCACGAGTTATTTCTTTGTTAGACAATTCTTGAAAACGGATTGCCCATTCACGCATGAAATTGTTAATTAGATTATAATTTAGAGCGATTGCAACAGGTGGAAATACACCATTATATTTAGTGTCGTTATACATACCATATGCCAGGCGATTATCGTTTTTATCGTTATACTTTTGAAGTTGAAAAATGGATAAAGAACCGCCGACAGCTTCTTCCAACCAAAAGAGGTCTTGCATAATGCGCTCTGCTCCTCCTAAAGTATCTCCGTCATAGATGTTAATATAGTTACAATTCAATATTTTTGCAATAGCAATAGCAGTATCTTTTTTGGGAGATACTGAACAACTTTCATATTGAGCAATACGGACAGCGGCACTTTTGGGTGGATAACCAATAGCGATACCGAGGTCTTTTTGCTTTATTTGTCTAAATTCTCTTATTCTTTTTATGCGTTCTCCTACTTGCATATTGTAATTCTCCTACTATGAAATTGTTTTAAGCACTGTACAACATATGTACATATCAATAATTTTATCATAATACTTAAAATAAAACAAATATTCTTAATTGACAAAACGACATGAAATAAATATAATACAATTAAAATTAAGAATAAATACTTAATTTTAAGAAAAAATAAAAGGAGAAATAATATGGTTACAGAACAAAAAACCTACATTACCGCTTCTGAACTTGCAGAAGCACTTGGAATATCTAAGGGACAATCCTATAAGATAATTCGTCAGTTAAACAGTGAACTTTCCAAAGAGGGATATATTACCGTAGCAGGAAAGTGTCCTCGTCGTTATTTGGAGAAGAAATGGTACGGCTTTGGAACTTGTGAGCCAGCGGTAAAGGGGGAATGATGATTGAAAGCGGAAAGAGACGTTAAGACGGGTAAATGGCTGATACAGTATCGTTACACCGATTGGCAGGGAAATAGAAAGAAATCAACCAAACGAGGCTTTAACACGAAAAGAGAAGCCGAGGAATGGTTAAGAAATTTTCTTGTGACACAGCAGGCTGATTTTAATATGCTATTTGAGGATTTCATTAAAATTTATTATGCAGATATGGAAACAAGATTGCGTGAACACACTATGAGAACGAAGAAATATCTCATTGATTTGAAGCTACTCCCATATTTTGGAAAGATGAAACTGAATGAGATTAAAGCCGCTGATATTAGAAAATGGCAGAATGAACTAATGCAACAGGGCTATGCACCGACTTATCTTAGAACCATTAACAATCAACTGGCGGCGATTTTCAATTATGCGGTTAAGTATTATGATTTACCAAATAATCCATGCAGAAAAGCAGGAAGCATGGGAAAAGGGAAAGCTGATGAAATGCAGTTTTGGACAAAAGAAGAATTTGAGCAGTTTATTGATGTTGTGATGAACAAGCAACAATCTTATATGGCATTTATGACATTGTTTTGGACGGGAATGCGTATGGGAGAATTGCTTGCCCTTGTGGTTTCTGATGTTGACTTTCAGAAGCGGACGATTAGTATCACTAAATCTTATCAGCGCATGGGTGGAAGAGATGTTATTACAGAGCCGAAAACACCCAAAAGTAAGAGGGTTATTACTATTCCACAATTTCTTGCGGTAGATTTACAAGATTATCTGAATAGTATGTATGGCGTACAGGACGAGGATAGGCTTTTTCCGATTACAAAATATTACTTGGAACATGAAATGGAACGAGGAATTAAGGGAAGTGGTGTAAAGCGAATCAGAATACATGATTTACGCCATAGTCATGCGTCAATGCTTGTGGAAATGGGCTTTTCTCCTTTGGAGATTGCAGAACGTTTAGGACATGAGAAAATCGAGACGACACTTAATACTTACTCTCATTTGTACCCAAACAAGCAGGAACAGCTTGCAGATAAACTAGACAAGCAATATAAGGAGGGGCTTGCATGAGTGGATTGGATAAGAACAGGGTGCGAAATCAGACAGTATGTTTCCGAGCGACACCAGAAGAACGGCGGCAGATTGAAGCACGTATTGCTGTAAGTGGTATGCCAAAAGGTCAGTTTTACATACAGTCATTACTTCATCAAGAAATAAATATTGTGGTTGGTAAGTATCAGAGTGACCGCTTAAGCCTTGAAATACGCCATTTAAGAGAACAACTGGAGAAAATATCCGAGAATGATGAAAACGTGCTATATGAGCCGTTAATGGACTGTAAAGCATTGTTAGAGCAACTTGTAGATATTGTCACAGCAAATAAAGAAAAATACAAAATTGATACAGCAGATTTTAGAACGGAAAAATAAAAGCTCTTGTATCTGCAAATACAAGAACTTTCCTGTTGTGATAGGTATTCAATTCACTATAAATATACTATCACGACAGGTTTCCGATTGCAATAAAAATATGGAGGTCTGAAATGAATAGAAGAGAAACAGAGTCAATTATGGAACAGGAAAAGAACACAAAAACGGATAGATTAAGCCCAATATCAATGGGAGAAATATATGAATTGGTATATCAGAATCGTCGCCCTGTTGTAAAAGGAATGATTTATGCAGGAGCATATTTATTCGTTGGTGCGCCTAAAATTGGCAAGTCGTATTTTATGATGCAGTTAGCCTATCATGTAAGTATGGGGCTACCATTGTGGGGGTATGAGGTAAAGAAATGTATTGTGCTTTATTTGGCAATGGAAGATGATAACCGTAGAATACAGCAAAGGTTATACCAAATGTTTGGAGTGCGTGATATATCAGATAATTTATTCTTTTCGACTAAAAAAATTCCCTTATCAGAAGATTTGGAGAAAGAACTTGAAATGTTCATAAAAGAACATAAGGATACGGGACTGATAATTATTGATACGTTGCAGAAAGTAAGGGGAAATGAAAATGAGACGATGAGTTATGCAAAGGATTATGATACAGTAAGCAGATTGAAAGATTTTTCTGATAGAAATGATGTATGCGTAATGATTGTTCATCACACCCGTAAGCAACAGTCAGAAGACGCTTTTGATATGATTTCGGGAACAAATGGCTTAATGGGAGCGGCTGATTGTTCAATGATACTTCATAAAGAAAAGCGCACAAGCAATAAAGCAATTTTGGATATTACAGGTCGTGACCAAACAGACCAAAAAATTTATTTGAAACGTGATGAAGAACGGCTCACATGGGAGTTTGAGAAAAGTGAAAGTGAATTGTGGAAAGAAAAGCCAGATTCATTATTAGAAGCTATTGCTAACTTTGTTACTTGCGACGTCAAAGAATGGAGTGGAACACCTACGGAACTGGCAGAAATACTTTCGATAGATATACAGCCCAATGCTCTTTCAATGATGTTGAATGTGAGAGCAGGAAAGCTTTTAGATGAATACCAAATTTGTTATGAAAAAGGGCGCAATCATAGTGGCAGATATATAAAACTTTCGTTAAGTGAAAGCAAAGCGTGACAACTGTGACAGCCGTGACGGCTTTTTTCGGATAGCGATAGAGCTGTCACAGCCGACACGGTTGACACGCTCCCACCGCAGGTGATAGTTTTTCCTTTTACTGCTGAAAAGAAAAGCGGTAAAGGGAAAAAGCAGAGCGGAGCTGTGACGCAAAATGAAAAATTATTGTCTGTTCAAAATATTGTTTTGTGGTATTTAGCAAGCAGGGGGAAATGTAATGCCACATAGTGACAAAATTTCCCGCTTGCTAGTCCTTAGCAAGCATAGGAAAATGTAATGCCACATGGTGTCATAATTTTCCGCTTGCCAGTGGGGTTGCACCCCCTAAAACCCCCGCTCAATTTATTAAATTGAGGAAGATAATTTTAAGTCGTTTTACCATGCAACATATTTTCTTATCATGGTGATAAGATTTTGAAAATTTGAAGAAAGGAAACTTAAAAAATGAGTGAAAATAACAGACCAACAGATAGAATTATCAGTATTCGATTGTTGCCCGAAGAAGCAGAGGTATTACAGGCAAAAGCGCAGGAAGCAGGAATGTCCCAATCACGTTTTTTGAAAAATGCCATTGTTCAAGGTGCGGCATACGAAAGTACGTTTCTGAAAAGAGAAGATGTATTAAAATTGCAATATGAAATTGACAAAATAGGAAACAACATAAATCAAATTTCTTATTATTTGCAAGGGGATTCTTATATAGATGAAGTTGAGGTTTTAAAGTTGAGAGACAATTATATGGAATTGCTGTCTGCCTTTTATAATTTTATGCAAGGGAAGTGATTGCACTATGAGGATAGAAAACAGAATGCGTAAACGCACTTTTTGTATGCGTATCCATGAAAAAGAGGAAGCTATACTTGACGCAAAAAGAGATGAATTTGATATGACAAAATCGGAGTATTTAAGAAATTTAATTCTATTTGCTCCGGCAGGAGAACGTACTAAAATTTCGTCTGATTATGTGACAAATATGATAAATAAGATAAATTGTATAGGAAGAAGAATTAACGAGATAGCACATGTTGTTAATAGCCGGAAAACAATAGTTCCTGCTGATATAGACAAGTTAAGGTTAGAATATGGGGAGTTATTAGTATTATACGAAATGTGTGTGAGGGATACGCTTAAGAACACAAAAACGCCTTAGAACGAACTAAGACGTTTTGAAAAGAAATATATTGAATGAAACTCATTTTTTGAGACTTAGCTTTGCCTTTTGGCGTGCGGTTTCTACCATGCCTTGCACTTCTTGAGAAACTTCGTTATCATCCAGTAAGTGGAATGCTTTATTGTCTATATAGTCGACTAGTTCTTCGTAAGTGGGTTTGTGTCCTATCCGTTTTTCAAGGTGTTTGGACATTTCCATCATCATTTCTGGGTTTTCTTTACAGACTTGTTGAATTGGCTTTACAGGTTCTAATTCCAATTCATTTGCATTTTCAGTAAGAGAAGATTGTGGTTCTACATTAGTATTTTCGGGTGAAACAAATAAAGAGTTTCTGATTATTATAATGTCTCTTATTAAGCATAAGATTGCTAATCCGCCGAGTATGTATAATGCACGATTTTCTGTCAGCCATGACACAGACGCAATCAAATCATCTAGCTTATTTGCAAAAAATAAAGCAAGCGCACCAGTTCCGATAATTGCAATCAAGTAATTGCGTGTTAAGTTTAGTACAATACCAAACAAGGAGGCTATGAGATAGATAGCGGACGCAGCAATCAGACCGCCAGTTACAGAGTTGATAGAAAAGGCGTCACGCTTTACATCATAATATTGCAGATAAGAAAATACGCCTATAAACAGTAGTATTTTAAGTGTTTTTGTTCCAAGTTTATTCATGTTAATCCTCCAAAATGTGTGTATTGTCTACGGTAATTCGATATACATAATTAGAACGAATCTGCGCCTGCTCAAGTAAGAAACGTACACATTCTTTTTCATCTTCCCGAGGGTTGCTTGATGACATGATGTGTAGGGCATCAGATACGGCGTGGCTCATAAGCTCATACATTTTCTTATAGTTTGTCATTTTTTGCCTCCTTATGTGCTTTTTAAGTTGATTATATCATATTTTATGTCTTGTTTGCAACATGTAGTATAACATAAATTGTATTTTAAGTTGTCGTATAAAGGAGATAAATTCCATAAGCTATATGTGAAAGAGAGGTAGCTTATGGAACGTGAGCATTTTGAAGAATATAAGAAATTGGGATTAAACATAGCATATTATAGAAAAGCGCAGGGATTGTCTCAAATGCAGCTTGCGGATAAGATAGACATTAGCAGAACGCATATGTCTCGAATTGAAAATAATGATTGTGCGGTATCGTTAGATGTGATTTTTAGTATTGCAAAGGCTCTGAATATCCCCGTTGCAAAACTTTTTGAATTTCGGTAGAGTGTATTGTGTTAGCAAGACAATACATCTTAAATTTGTATTGCTATTAGATTATTTTTCCTTTTACTGCTTGAGTACATTTTGAGTACAGAAATTTTGAAAAATGAAAAATACAGATACGAAAAAGCAAATTAAGAATCTTAACGCACAGGAAAACAACAGAAAAATGTTAATGCAAAGTCCCGTGACCCGAGTTTGAATGATGTAAAAATAACGGGAAGCCAGTATTTATGCGGCTTCCCGTTTTCTGTGCTTGCAAAATGCTTGCAGTTTTTTTGACTTAATTTAATAGTAGAATATGTAATATGTTTCTAAAAAACAGGTCTTGGAGATGAATAGAAATTCATTTTCAAGGCTTTTTTTATTATTAAAAACGGCAGAACGTAAAACTTATTTCAATTTTACGCTTGACATATTATTTATGTTGTGGTAACTTATGAATATAAAGACGGTACGTCATAGATATTTCAATTACAAAAGAGATATGAACTTTACAAACATATGAAAAGGAGGTATAATAAAAAAGGATTAACAGAAAGATTTGTCACTTTGAAACATATAGATATTCATAACAAAATTGGAGGTAATTCACATGACATTAGAAAATATAGCAAGCGTAACGGCAGGACAAATTATGACAAGGGTAACAGCAGATAAGGATGCCGGTGAAAAAGTTATTGACAACGTTAAGGTTCTAATTCCTAAAGCGATTTCATCAGGTGTAATCGTGAAAGAGGATTTAGGCGATGCTGAACTCAGCAAGCAGATTGACGATGATAAGTACACACATGAAGGTGATGTAGTAATCAAACTTTCTACACCGTATGACGCAGCATATGTAAATGCGGAAGATGCAGGAATTGCGATTCCGTCGTTCTGTGCGGCAATTAGAATTACAGATGAAAATAAGATGGATGCTCAATATTTATCAGCTTTTCTTAATTCATCATATGTAAGAGATGAGCTTACTGCAAAGGTTGTAGGTTCAACAAGACCAATGATTAAAATTACAGACATCAGAGCATTAGAAGTGCCTGAACTTAATATGAAAGACATGCAGGATATCGGAAAAGCTTTTGTGCTTAGTGGACAAAAGAAAGCTACTCTTCAAGAAATGATTAATAATGAAACAAAGCTGATGGAGAATATTGTATTAGCAAGTATTAAGGAGGGCATTGACAATGAATAATAAACAGATTGAACGATTGTGGCGTTTAGCGGATAAGCTACGTGGAGCTTTTGAAATATCAGAACTTTATAAGATTATGCTATATGGAATTCTTTTAAAGCATATCGAATATGAAAAGGAAGACATCTGTTCATATGATGAAAAATATTCTTTAGGTTATTTATCATTAACATATGGAAAGATTGTTAAGCCGAATGATGTTTTGGACTACCTTAGAAAAATTGAATTGGAACTCGGTTTGGATGCAGGAGTTATTTCTGAATCATTTGACCAGGTATTTGGTAGGGCTGATTCTGAAAATGTAAGAATCTTATTTGAAAACTTAAATGAGCTGGATATAGAATCATCAGAAAGTTGCTATCAGCTTGCATTAGTTATTGTGAATAAGATGATGATATCAGCAGGTAGAATGGGTTGTGAATTTGGAACCAATATAGCTTTGACTAAACTAGAAAAAGCCTTACTGGATGTTCAGGATGGAATGAGTGTTTACGATGCATATTGCGGAACAGGTATTTCAGTTAATGAAGTATCTAGTGGAAAAGGCGAGGTATTTATGCAGGATATGAGTATCTCATCAATTGGTATTGCAGCAATTATATCTGTATTAAGTGGTAACAGAATCGGAAAAGTAAGATGTGCGGATTCATTACATAATCCCATCGAATTAAAGGGACAGTATGATAGAGTGGTTTGCGAACCACCATTTTCACTCAAATATGATAAAGGATATATGGAAAGCATTCCTGAAGGAAACTGCATATATCGAGAATGTTTGGAATCTGAAAGTTTAGCTTTAAGACATTCGATAGCATCTCTTAAGGATGGTGGTATTGCGGTGGTACTTGTTCCAATGGGGATGTTGTTCAAATCAGGAAGAATGGGCGAAGTTAGAAAGAGCCTTGTAGACGATTCATATATCGATGCAATCATAGAATTACCTAATGGCATTTTGCCAGGTTCATCAGTTGCAACAGCATTGGTTGTTCTTAAAAAAAATAGAACTGAATCTGAAATCATGATGATAAATGCAAAAGAGTTCTGTACCAAAGATAAAAATACGGTAACCGTAACCGATGAAAATGTTAAACGTATTGTTCAGATCTACCGCAATCGTGAAGTTATTGAGGGTGTATCCAATACTATCTCGAAAGAAACAGCGGAAGAAAATGGATATAACTTATGTACAACACAGTATGTAACACTTAAAGCAAGAGAAGGCATTGTTGTAGAAGATAACGCAAAGTTTATTGAAAACTATAATGTACTACTACAAAGACTGGGAGACATTGATAAGGAGCTTGATAAAGTACGTAGTCGATTTGTAAAGGAGGCTTGATTATGAGTAATTTTACATTCTTAGAATCACATTGGACTGACCTTGCTAAGCTCGGTGATTTGTCTGAAAAATATGTTTACTCTGACCCTAATACTTCAGTTATTAAGCAGGGAATGCTTTCAGAAGTGATGGTAAAGTATATGTTGGCTTATGATGGTATTGCTGAGCCTGAATATGATAATACACATGCAAATAGAATCCGTCTGTTGAAACAGAATGATTTGCTTCCATATGAGGTTAAGAATACTTTATACATCCTTAGAAAAGATAGAAATAATGCTGCACATAATGCCGCAGATGAAGGGAGAAGAGCATTAAGTAATTTGGAGCTTTTGTATGATTTATGTGTTTGGTTCATGCAGACATATGGAGATTACAATTATGTTCCTGAACCATATGTAGCTCCTGTTGATATGGTTGTAAATCTTGAGGATTTGGAGCAGGAAAATAAGGAACTAGAGGCGAGAAACAAGCAGCTTCTTATTGAATTACAGACTATCCAGCAGCAGGGTAAGGCTGATAGTAATCGTAGAGCAGTTGCATATTCAAAAGCCCTTGCTCTGAAATTAACCGAAGCTCAGACAAGAGAATTAATTGATGATCAGCTTCGTAAATGTGGTTGGGAAGCAGATACGAATGAGATTCGTTATTCAAAGGGAACAAGACCAACAAAGGGGAAGAACCTTGCTATTGCTGAATGGCCTACAGATTCAAAGTTTGGAAATAATGGTTATGCGGATTATGCATTATTCATTGGAGAAAAGCTTGTAGGTATTGTGGAGGCGAAGAAGAAACATATCAATATTTCATCCGTTTTAGATGGTCAGTGTAAAGACTATGCGAAGATGATTAAACCAGAACATCAGAAGTATGTAATCAATAGATTTGGTGCGTATATGGCTCCGTTTCTTTATGCTACAAACGGCAGACCATATATCAAACAGTATGAGCAAATGTCTGGAATTTGGTTCTTAGATGTCAGAGAGTCATTTAATGCTCCTAAGGCATTATCGGGATGGCCTACACCAGAAGGTGTCGAGCAGGCACTTGAAAAAGATATTGTAGAGGCTGATAAGAAATTAGCTTCTACAGGATATGAAGTATTACAGGACCCTGATGGATTGAATCTTCGTTATTATCAGATTGAAGCGATTCAAGCTGCTGAAAAGGCGATAGCAGACCATCAGCCAACTGCGCTTCTTGCAATGGCTACAGGAACTGGAAAGACGAGAACAGTACTTGGAATGATATATAGATTCTTGGATGCAGGAAGATTTAAGAGAATCCTGTATCTGGTTGATAGAACATCTCTTGGTGACCAGACAATGGATACTTTCAAGGAAGTTAAGCTTAAAGAATTGCTTACTTTGAATCAGATGTATGATGTGAAATCTTTAGAGGATAAAGATTTTGAAAAGGATACTAGACTACATATTGCGACTGTACAAAGTCTTGTAAAACGTATTATGTACAATGAATCCGAAAAGAGCCTTGGTGTATCTGATTATGACTTGATTATTGTTGACGAGGCACATAGAGGATATATCCTTGATAAGGAAATGGGCGATGATGAAGTTCAGTATCGTGACCAGGATGATTTCCGTAGTAAATACAGAGCGGTTATTGATTATTTTGACGCTGTAAAGATTGCATTAACAGCAACACCAGCCCTTCATACCACAGAGATTTTTGGTAAGCCGGTATATTCATATGATTATCGTACTGCGGTTATTGATGGATATTTGGTTGACCATGATGCTCCTCATCTCATTAAAACGAAGTTATCTGAGGAAGGTATCAAGTTTGAAAAAGGAACAACAGCTCCTATATATGACCCTGTAACGAATACAGTAACAAACAGCTCAGAGCTGGAAGACGATTTAAAATTTGAGGTTGAAGATTTCAACAGGCGTGTTGTAAATGAGAATTTTAATAAAACTGTTTTAGCGGAAGTTGCAAAAGATATTGATCCAAATGAAAAAGGAAAGACTCTTATCTTTGCAGTAGATGATGCTCATGCGGATATGATTACTCAAATTCTTAAGGACTATTATACAGACCTAGGTATTTCGGAAGAAGCAGTCATGAAGATTACTGGCTCAATTGAGAATGGTAATCCGGTAAAGATAAAGGAAGCGATTCGCAGGTTCAAAAACGAAACATATCCTAACATCGTTGTTACAGTAGATTTATTGACTACGGGTATTGATGTAGAGGAAATTGTTAATCTTGTGTTTATGAGAAGAATTCGTTCAAGAATTTTGTTTGAACAGATGCTTGGTAGAGCTACAAGACTGTGTCCTGAAATTGGAAAGAATCATTTTGAAATTTATGATGCAGTAGGTGTTTATAATGCATTAGAGCCAGTTTCAACTATGAAGCCTGTAGTAGCAAATCCAACAACTACATTTGATGATTTGATTGATGGTATCGATTTATTGGATTCGGACAAAGCAAGGGAGAATCAGATTGATCTCATCATTGCAAAAATGCGTAGGAATATGTCGCAGATGAGTGATGAATATAGAGAACAGTTTGAGCAATTGTCAGGAGGGTTAACGCCGGAACAATTTGTGGAGAAACTTCATAAAATGCCAGTTGATAAAGCTGTTGAGACAGTTAAAAATAGCAAGCAAGCACTGGAATATGTCCGTAGAATGCCAAAAGAAAGAGAGAAATTCCTTAGTGATGAAGAAGATAAGCTCACTAGCCATACAAGAGGATATGGTAATGCGGATAAGCCTGAGGATTATCTAAAAGAGTTTAGGGATTTCATAGATAATAACCTTAATGAAATTGCAGCCCTTAATATAGTTGCTACGCGTCCAAAAGAGTTAACAAGAAAGTCACTTAAGGAATTGAAGACTATTCTTGATAGAGAACATTTTAGTGAAACAATGCTTCAAACTGCATGGAAGGAAATGACTAATGAAGATATTGCTGCTGATATTATTAGCTTTATTCGTCAGCGTAGTATGGGTGATGTATTGATTAGCAAAGATGACCGTATTCATAATGCGATTGTAAAGACAAAAGCAAATCATCCTGAACTTAGTAAGATACAGTTGGGATGGTTAGACAGAATTGAAGCTCAGCTACTTAAAGAAGTGGTTCTGAATAGAGAAACGTTTGATTCGGAAGCATTTAAAAATAAAGGCGGATACAATGCAGTAAATAAGGCATTTGGACAGAAACTAGATGAATTCATTGATGAAATCAATGGGTATATGTATTCAGCATAAATTACAAGGAGTGAATGATATATGACAAATCAGGAAATAGTAGCAAAATTATGGAATCTCTGTAATGTTCTTAGAGATGATGGTATTACATATCATCAGTATGTTACAGAACTTACTTATATTTTATTTTTGAAGATGGCTAAGGAAACAGGAACCGAAGATAAGATTCCTGAGAAGTATCGTTGGGATAGATTAGCAGAAAAAGATGGACTTGCTTTGAAGAAATTCTATGAAGAATTGCTTCGTGAGTTGGGTGAGAACTGCTCTGGACGTATTCAGGAAATTTACTCAGGAGCAAGAAGTAATATTGAAGAACCAGAAAACCTTAAAAAGATTATTACTAATATTAATGACCTTGACTGGTATTCTGCAAAAGAGGAAGGACTTGGAAATCTTTATGAAGGATTGTTGGAAAAGAACGCAAATGAGAAGAAGTCAGGAGCGGGTCAGTATTTCACGCCTAGAGTACTTATAGATGTAATGACTGAACTTATTGCACCACAGCCAGGAGAGAGATGTAACGACCCTGCATGTGGAACATTTGGTTTCATGATTGCGGCGGATGCATATGTTAAGGCTCATACAGATGATTTGTTTGCTCTTGATTCAGAACAGCAGGCATTTCAGAAAAAAGAAGCATTTACTGGAGGAGAGCTTGTACATGAAACACATAGATTAGCTCTTATGAATGCAATGCTTCATGATATCGAAGGTAAGATTTATCTTTGTGATACGTTATCAAATCAGGGTAAGCAGATGAATGGATTTGATGTTGTTCTTACGAATCCACCTTTTGGAACAAAGAAGGGGGGAGAGCGTGCAAATCGTGATGACTTTACATTCCAGACAAGCAATAAGCAGCTTAATTTCTTGCAGCATATTTATCGTTCTCTTAAAGCAGACGGTAAAGCAAGAGCGGCTGTAGTATTACCGGATAATGTTTTGTTCGCTGATGGTGAGGGTGAAAGAATCCGCAAGGACCTTATGGATAAGTGTAATCTTCATACAGTGCTTAGACTTCCTACAGGCATCTTTTATGCTCAGGGTGTAAAGACAAATGTCCTGTTCTTTACAAGAGGAACAACTGATAAGGATAACACAAAAGAAGTATGGTTCTATGATTTGAGAACAAATATGCCTTCGTTTGGTAAAACAAATCCATTAAAACCAGAGCATTTCGATGGATTTAAGGCTGCTTATACTGCCGAAGACAGACATTCTATATCAGATGAAAGATGGAGTTGTTATTCATACGAACAAATAGCAGAGGAAGGTAAAGCACATAGCCTTGATCTTGGACTGATTCGTGATGATTCTGTACTGGATTATGATGATTTACCAGACCCTATTGAATCTGGAGAAGAATGTATTGCTCAGCTAGAGGAAGCAGTTGACTTACTTATGAGTGTTGTGAGAGAGCTTAAGGCTCTGGAAGGAGCTGAGTGATATGGCGAAGGCAAAGGGTAAAAAGATTACAATTGAAGAGGCTTTGGTTCCAGTAGAAGAACAACCATATGAGATTCCCGAAAATTGGTGTTGGACATTTTTAAATGCTGTATGTGTTTTTGAAAATGGATATGCTTTTAAAAGTGATAAATTTGGAAAAGAAGGAATTCCAGTTATCAGAATCTCAAATATTCAAGAGAATGAAGTTGATGTTGATACTTGTGTTTATACTTCTGAAACGGATATTGAAGAACGTTTTATTGTAAAAAAAGGTGACTTACTTATTGCTATGTCTGGTGCAACTACAGGAAAAAATGGAATATATACATTCGATAAGAGAGCTTATTTAAATCAACGTGTAGGTAATATTAAAGTGAAAAGTGAAAGAGTTTTATTTCCAAGACTTCGAGACTATTATATTATGTCAAAGCAAGAAGAGATATTGAATAGTGCTTATGGAGGGGCACAGCCAAATATTAGTAGTACAAAAATAGGTGAAATGTTATTTCCGTTGCCGCCATTAGCAGAACAGAAACGAATTGTGGAGAAAATTGGAAAGCTGTTTGCAAAATTGGATGAGGCGAAAGAAAAGGCTTTGACGGTAGTTGAATCATTCGAATTGAGTAAAAAAGCAATTTACAAAAAAGCATTTGAGGGTAGCCTTACAAACAGTTGGCGAGCTGAGAATGGAATAAATATTTCAGATTGGGAGGAAATTCCATTTGAAAAATTGGGTAAATTGGAAAGAGGTAGGTCAAAACACAGACCACGTAATGATGAAAGATTATTTGGTGGTGAATATCCATTTATTCAAACTGGTGATGTTGCGGGAGCGGGCATGTATGTAACTTCTCATAAGCAAACATTGAGTGAATTTGGATTTGAACAAAGTCGTATGTTTCCTCAAGGAACATTATGTATTACTATAGCCGCAAATATTGGTGATGCTGCAATATTGTCATATGATTGTTGTTTTCCTGACAGTGTAGTAGGTTTTACTCCTGGAGAAAAATGCTTTAACAAATACATGTATTTCTACTTGCAAGAAATTAAAGCCGAATTAGAATATATAGCACCTGCAACTGCTCAAAAGAACTTGAATCTTAAGCTTTTGGGGGAAGTAGAGATAAAAGTACCATCATTAAAAGAACAAGAAAAAATAGTAGAAATTCTTGAAAAACAAATTAATTATCAAGAGAGTATTGTTGAAAAGGCTGAGAATGTAATAGAAACAATAGATATGATGAAAAAATCAATTCTTGCCAAAGCTTTTCGTGGTGAACTTGGAACAAATGTTGAATCTGAAGAAAGTGCAATAGAACTTTTAAAGAGTATTTTATAGAGAAGGGAGGTAAGCCATGAGTGAGACAGAAGTTTTCACTATAAGTATTCCAACAGATGAGGATGGACAAGTATTATTGAAATGTCCTGTGTGCAACGACCTCTTCAAGGTGGATTGTTCGGTGTATGGAGATGATAGTGTATTTGAAATTCATTGTCCTTCTTGCGGAATAGTTAGTGATAATTATATTACAGACGATGTTCTTGAATTGGGGATGCAGATGGCTGAAAATTATGCTCATGATTTGATTGAGAAGGAATTTAAAAAGCTTGAAAAGTCTACAAAGAATAGTTTTTTGAAGTTCTCATATAAGTCAAATTATAAGAGGCATAGCGAGCAACCGATTATGTTGTCAGTTGAGAATATGACATTGGTGGAATATCCATGCTGTAAAAGACCATCGAAAATAAAGCCATTATTGAGATTATGTGGAAGCTATTGTCCATATTGTGGGGAGAAGTATTATGGAATTGAATAAAATTGAACTAAAAAAGATATCGCATGATTTTAATATTTTATCAAGTAGAATTATGCGTGCAAAATTTGATGATTATAATCTAGTGTTGAGAAAGTTCTTGGCATTCATTGATGGAAATGAAATTATTCATACTTTTGTTATGACAGGTGATACAAGTGGATTTGATGCAGTAACTGAATATCAGCAGGTTACTGGAAGTTATGGAGAGTTAGTTTTCGATTTTGGACCAACACCAGAGGAAGAAACATACCAAATATATGCAATATTAAAACATATCTCTGAAAATAATTTGGACGTATCAATTGGAATGAGGTCTCAATATGCAGGAATCGGAAACAAACGTAATGATGTGATTAAGGAATTTAATGATAGAGTAGTGCTTGTTCTAATTCAGAGTATAGAAGGACATCTTACAAAAATTGGATATGAAATGGGGATGGATGAAAAAATGTATTGGAATGTAAGTGGAGGACAGGTTAATGTTGCAAGTGATAACGCAACGATTAATGCAACTCAGAATAATGGAATTCAATCAGATGAATTGGATAAAATAGTAAAAGCAATTATTGACAATGTGTCTTCGGTCAATAAAGAAGATGCTGAGACTATTGTGGATTCAGTTAATATGATAAAAGATGAGTTGTTAAAACCAGAGCCGAAGAGAACAATCATTTCTAATGGTATAAAACTATTGGCACCAATGATTTCAATTGTAAACGGAATTCCAGCATTAACCACAAATATACAAAACTTAATTGATTATGCAACTCAATTTCTGAGTACAATATAATCACATTACTTAAAAAAGGAGTTCGAATAGCGGGAGTAATCCAGTAGTTCGGACTTCTTTTGAAATATTATATTTTTTTGTAAATCTTTCGAACAAATGATACAAGGACTTGAAAGAGTAGAATTATATATATTCGAAGAAGAAAGTGAGTATACATTTCCTATGCTGCGATTAATAACACAATTATCAAAGAAATAAACAACAGTAGAAAGATTTGGACTGATTTGCTCGTTACAACACGTATGAGAATCTCCTTTTTATAATTTTGTTCGCATTCTTTAAATAAAGCAATACATGTTTCTAGTCTTTGTGATATTTCTGCGAAGTCTTCAGGAGAATTACGAATCATGTATTTCCCGTCGGTGACAATATCGTTAATTTTCATTAGAATTTTGTTAAGTCTGAATTTGTATTGCCAAGGTTCGTAGGTAATGAAAAAGGAAGAAAGCTCATTCCAATAATTGTTAAGAATATCGACTATGTTACTTTTCCCAGCAATGTTACCGGCATTATCAATTGCTTTAACTTTGTTGGCACGTTTTTTGCCTTTTGTTTTTTTGAAATGTTCATAGGCGGAGTATGTAGCGGTAATTCCATATATAGAAGTGAACATTTCTTTTACATGGTTAAACTGATTTCTGAATTCTGCTTCAATCAGAAATACATAAGAAACAAAAATACCAGAAATTATTCCGCCAATGATACCTATTAGTAAATTAAGATCAATAGAATATATTGTTTTCCACATAGATGCCTCCGATTTTTAAACGTATTCTTCTATAGGAACATTGAATATCTGCAATGTATCCTCAATCTCAGCCTTATACATGTCCTCGTCATACATAGCTGAATTCTTTTCTTCTAAGTGGCGCATATGTGCATGGAACAATGTTATAAGCTGCATGTTATCGGAATATAATGCTATATTCATATCTCCATTTACAGGAACCGGCGATTCGTGTATTTCAATTCCGATCTCCTTCATATCATACCAGCATTGTCTAAATTCCATATATAGTTTCTTGATTTCATTTGAACTGTTCAGAATGTAATCTAAATCAGTATAAAATGCGGCACTTCGTCTGCTCATAATTTCATCAACAGACAAAGTGAACTGAACTCCGGCATCTTCCAATGAAAGCAAGGTGCGATAGAATTCGGAGAATCGAGTAATTGGTTGTCTGTCAGAAGGTAGCAGAGAAGAGGCATCTTCATTAAACTTCTGAACTAGTGCAAAATTGTTGGTAATCTCTTCTGCAAAATTATATGGATATCTTGCTTTCCAGCGGATATAATCATTTTTCTTATCTGTAATGGTACTATC
>JBGVNF010000028.1:0-6785 GCA_045125245.1 Lachnospiraceae bacterium | reverse complement strand
GCACCGATATCCATTGATTTACTCCTTTCTGAAAGATTCTTTTTTATCTTTTCAATTATTAAACGAATGAATATCAAAAAAGTCTCACTTTTTATACGCATATATTCACATATTGTGTTTTTTTATACTTATTCTATAATTCCTTAAATACATCCCCTAATGACCCACAAATACATAAATCATCCTTCATATCTAACTTCACATCAAGTTTCTCTCTATTAATCACAACAAGATGCTTTCCTTTAAAATATTGTATATAACTTGCCGCAGGATAAACCTTCAACGAAGTTCCACCTATAATTAACATATCTGCATTAGAAATAGCATTAATTGCTCCATTTACTGCATCCTCAGGTAAGCCCTCCTCATATAATGTCACATACGGACGTACAATACCACCACACTGGCATCTAGGAATATATTCCTTACTTTCAAAAATATAGTCAGCTTCATACTCTTTGCCACACTGATTACAGTAATTTCGTAAAGTTGTTCCATGTAACTCATATACACGCTTACTACCAGCCTTCTGATGAAGACCGTCAATATTTTGTGTAACTACAGCACTTAATTTCCCTTCTTCTTCCCACTTAGCTAAAACCTTATGGGTAATATTAGGCTGAATATGTCTAGCATCCATTTTCTGTCTGTAGTACTCATAAAACACTTCTGTATCTCTAACTAAGCAAGTATGACTAAGCAAATACTCAGGGCTATATTTTTCAAATCTTATATCTCTTTGATTATATAGACCATCCTTGCTACGAAAGTCTGGCACACCACTTTCTGTAGAGACTCCTGCACCACCAAAAAATACAATGTTATTTGATTCCTTTATGAAGTTTTTAAGAATTTCTAGTTTATTCTTCATATGTTCTTCCTTAATATATACCTACTATAATATCTGATATAACATTTTTGAACTACGCATTACAAAGATCATCCATATTATATAATCCATTAGATTTATTAATAATCCACTTCGAAACTTCTATAGCACCATCAACAAACGGTTCTCTTGACAAAACCTGATGCTTAAAAGTAACTACCTCATCCTTGCATTTTTTTTAAATTATACCATATCTGCCTAACCTTTCAAATATATAATACATAAAATCCCCCATTGTTTTCACCATAACAACTCCTGTGTCATTTATTAATAGACATAATAGCAAAGAGAAAGAAGTGTGTTAATCTATTTTTGACACACTTCTTTGTTTTATTTCCTTATTTTACCACTCATTAATATACATTCTGACAGTTTAAAGTGTTCGAATTCGAACACTTTAAATATGTAAATCTTCCACTAATTCTCATATACAATACTTTTGTTACTGCTCATTTATAGCATAAGATATAAAAAAAATGCTCTCTATCAATTCATCCATAATAATCACCTCTCTTTCCTTCTATAAAATACTAATCAAATAATAACACTCCCAAAAATATTATTACACCGACTATCGGACAAACACCTGCTATTATTGCAAGTACTGGCATTACCCACCAATCCGATGAAACACCTGATGAGGATTTTTTATTTGTGCAGTCCTTATATACTTGATATTCAATAAAGTTATCTACACTATTTTTTTTACCGTCGCCATTCCAATCATACATTGCCATATTAATTACCTCACTTTCTAATTGGTTATCTATCTTGTAATCATATATTATCACCTTAACTATCCAATAACGTACTCTCCGAAGACGAAAAACGAAACTTTGATACTCACCTTTCATTAAGTATTCAAAGTAATTACCACCTGCCATTTCCTCTAATATTCTTCTATCCTGTACAGAGAGTGGATTCCGTCTGCTTCCATTAATTCCATTCTGATAATCTTCCGTATCGTGTGACATTACCTTCAAGAAATTTTCATATACTTTATTATTCTCTTTTGACATACAATACAAATCCTTCGTATAGATAATAATCTTTTCTTCATTTCATTAATCTCACTTTCTGTTATAACTAACATACAGTCCTCCTCTTCATTATTCTATGCATATCCACTTAATCGCTACTAATTAAAGCCCCACCAGACAGATTCCATACTATCCAATGAGGCTTCTACTGCAACTTACTTATCAATCATTTCCATCATCTCAGCTGGCGTTACAATAAAATCTCTTATCGGATAATGCTTCTGATTACCTGTTACCAGATAAGCATCATCGTCTCTCTTCTCCATGGCAACCTCATAAAATATCAAATCATCCATGTCAATCAGAATCTCACCTGTAGGTTGCGGGAACACTTCCACACCATATTGTTTCACTGCATTTATAACCAGCTGGATTGTCTCTTCTTTAAAATGAAACTTGCTTCTATGAAGCACTTCATCATATTCTGCTAAAATATCTTCATGATACAGCGGTACAATTTTACCATCAAACATTGCATCTAATACTCGTACTGTTGCTGCATCTGCTCGTTTTGAAAGCAACGCTGAAATGAAAACGTTTGTATCTATAACCGCATAATACACCATAAGCACTTACCTTTTTCTTTCCGCTCTAACAGCTGATATTTCAGCATTAATTTCATCTAGAGACATCTCTGGTACATCAGCAGCCTGCTCTCTCAACTCATAGAATGCATTCTTAGCCTCTGCCCTTGTAATTGTTGTTTCTGGCAATGTAGCCTCAAATGGAAGCCCTTTAACCATCTTACTTCTGGTCATAAACATACGGAAAGCTGTTGGTAAATCCATACCAAGAGTCTCGTAAATCTCTGCAACCTCCTGTTTTAATGCTTTATCTGCACGAAATTGAATCAATACCTGTTCTGCCATAATGATTCCTCCTTCACTATATTTTGTGTAGTTGTTTTGCATGTGTTTGTAATATTATTATATGTCAAAATTAGAAATTTATCAATAGAATCAGAAAAGAAAAACCTATTTTCTATGGGACATTTTCACATTATATTATTTGAAGAACAATCGCTATTACACCTACACACACAGATATAACTGTCATTGCAACAGCTGCCTGTGTTGGTTGTAGTTCAAGAGAGGTACACATAATATTTAATTTGCAATACGGTAAAGCATACATGGTCTTCCGCCAGTTTCGTAATTCATCTCACCAATAACATGACCGGATTCTACCAAGTAATTCATGTACCTTCTCACGGTTACACCTGTCAGACCGATAACATTTGCGATCTCATCGCCGGTTACCCAGTCTTTCTTTGTATCCTTTAGACATGTAACAATCAGGGTCAATGTTTTCTCCTGAATTCCTTTCGGGAGAATATCTTCCGTTTTCTTTCTGGAATGTTCTATAATAAAGTCAATATTTTTCTGATTCAACGTGTCAATTTGCTTCAGTGCTCCTATTTGTGCTATATATTTTTCCAACGCCATCTGAAACCGCTCAAATGTGAACGGTTTTACCAAATAATCTATAATCCCCAGATGAAGTGATTCCTCCAATGATTCTCGGTCATTAGCCGCAGTAACCATAATCACATCTACTGGGATCTTTGTTTTTCGTATTTGTCTCAATGTCTCGAAGCCATCTGTATGTGGCATAAACACATCTAACACAATTAAGTCAACTGTATGTTCTTCCAAATACTCCAATGCACTTTTACCATCCTTACATATTCCCACAACATAGAACTGCTTATGACGCCTAATATATTGCTCGTTAATCATTGCAACCATTGGATCATCTTCAACAATTAATACTTTATACATATTCACACACCTCTTTATTTTGTAAAACTGACTGAAAATGAACTTCCTACACCTTCTTGAGACTCCACAGCAATTACACCGCCGTAACGTTCCACCATTTCCTTTACCTGATACAGACCTGTTCCACGTCCTTCGCCTTTCGTCGAGAATCCGTTGTCAAATATCCTATGCAAATTTTCCTCGGAGATTCCAACTCCAGTGTCATCCGTTGTGATTAAGACTGCACCAGGACGTGAATAAATTCCAAATATCAACTCTTTCTGAACATCATAATCCATAGTGTCATTCATAGCCTCAAAGGCATTTTCTATCAGATTTCCAATAATTGTAACCAATAGTTCAGAAGGCAATTGCATATCTGCATTGGAATAAAAACATCTTTCTCGAAGAACAAATTTAACATTCAGTTCAGATGCTCTTGCTGTTTTGCCAATCAACAATGCTGCCACAGCTGGTTCTTGTATGGTATTCATAATCTTACTGATAGTTGACCTTTGCACAATCGTAATATTTTCAATATAAGAAACTGCCTTATCATACATCTCCATCTGAATAAGTCCAAGTATCACGTGTAGTTTGTTTGTAAAATCGTGATTATTTGCTCTCATGGAATCTACCAGATAACGGGTACCTGTTAAGTCTTCCATGAGTTTCGTGTATTCAGCCCGGTCATGAAGAATCGCTATTTCTCCCACGCAAATTCCCTTTTCTTTTATTGGCATGCGATCAATCACTAGTGTTTCACTTCCCAATTGCAGATTGTTTATATTTTCACCTACAATCCTTGTTGCAAGTCCACTCTCTATTTGATTCAGCATGCCCTCTGCAGCTCCGTTTACAAACTGCACATTCCCTTCGTTGTCTATCGCAATAATTCCTTCATCCAAAGATTCCAATATGTTATCACGAATTCGATACATTGCAGAAAATACATCCGGTTCATATCCCATCAGACTTCTTTTGATCTTGCTGGACATTTCTGTAGAAATCAAAAGTTCCATCAAAATCGCAGCTATCGTAATTAGAACAAAAATAAGCGCAGCCTGCCAAGTTTCCTTATGAATATTCTGCATCAACATAATCGCCATAACAAAGCCTATATAGTTGCCGTCCTCGTCATAGATAGCAGCGTATGCTCTACGTTGCGTGCCGGATGGTCCATGGTCATTCGCTGCATAATATCCTTCATCTTCACCATCAAACTTTGGGACTGTTCCGTCATAAACAGTGCCAATCAATTCATGATTGGAATGATATAAGCGCACGAGATTACTGTCAACAACCGAAATGACATCAATGTTATCGAGAGTATCCTTCAGAGAATCTAAATATTCATTTAACACCAATGAATCCTGTTCTTGTTCCAAAAGAATCGGTGACTGTGCAATAGCCTCTGCCACATTTTGCAGGTTCTGGTCTCGCTTTTGTTTTTCAAAGTGAATATTTATTAAAATACCGGCTATCCCTAAAAATAGTGCCAACGAAATAATCAAGACCATTTGAACTCGAAAGAAGCTCTGCTGAATACCTTTCAACGTAATTTTATTCCCCATAACTGATTCACCTCGCTTATTTATTCTAACTTTAACACATTTTCTTGCTTTTGAAAAACCTTTTGAAAGTAAAATAAATAAATTTTCTCACAAAAAAATATTTCTATTTTTCAAAAAATTGTCGTAACGCCCATTTCTCATTATGATAACAGAAACAAAAAAAGGAGGAAACCCAATGGGAGCAATTTTTGAATCTATCATGCTAATCTGTTTTGGTCTTTCATGGCCACTCAATGTAATCAAGGCATATAAAGCGCGGACTACAAAAGGAACCAGCCTGCCTTTTATATTACTAATTGTTACCGGTTACATTGCTGGAATCACTGCAAAAATAATCAGTGGACAACTAAATTATGTACTGATTGTTTATCTTCTTAATTTAGCAATCGTATCACTAAATGTTGTCATCTACTTTAGAAATCTCACACTTGATAAGAAGGGAGCCTTGTACAATGCTTAGAAAACAAATGTATCACTCATTAAACGAATTAGCCAATCCAAATGGAATGATTATTTTTGGCGGAAACAATGACATTTCCATTCCTCTCTGCGAATTAAAGCAGGCATTTGCCTTGGACAATGATATATATAATCGCAGTTTTTCGGATTTATCAATAACAAACGCAATGGAATACTATGATACTTATATTGCTAGTTTGAACCCGGAAAACATTTTGCTACATATTGGAGAATCAGACATGGATTTCTTTTTATCTGCCCCTTCAGAATTTGACAATAAATATGGGGAACTGGTAAGACATATTCGAAATAAAACCAAGAAGTGTCGAATTATAATTATCTCTTTAAAGAACTATGATAAAGATATAGACATTGCCGAAATGAATAAGCATCTAAAATATATTGCAGATTCAGAGCAGTGTGAATACGCAGATATATCCTTAAAACGGGTATGGAATCCAGCACAGACGAAAGATATTTCTTCGTTTATATACTCAACCGGATTTGTTAGACCCTTAAATATCAAACGTCCTATTTATGATTTGACAAAGATACTGTTTTGTTTTGAGACTTGTTCCATTTAGTTTAACTTCACTATACCACATCGCACTCCTACTACAACTTAAAAATCCCTCTACAAATCATTCGTAGAGGGATTTCTTCTTAAGCCTAATTAAGTTCTTTTACTGTGTTTCCAATGCCCTACTTGCTAGCGATAGCTGCCTGTGCTGAATGCATAGAGTCAGTTTAAGAATATCTATGATAGCACAATACATTTTCAGGCAATATTAATATGAACATACAACATAAAATCTACTCACTGCGTAGATTTTCGAAACAAGAACAATTTATAAGTGTAAATTTAATCCATCGAATTTAAAAATTTCTGTAGTTCCTCTTGCCACATCATTATATCATATCGACATTTGTTTCTCTTCTTATAGGGGAATGAGTGATGGAGATTATTAATAGTTATTTCTTATACATAAATACATCTGATTCTGCAATAATTGCAATTCCATTCTCAATTGCATAATCATATGATATATTCTCATACAATAAT
>JBGVNF010000027.1:0-4676 GCA_045125245.1 Lachnospiraceae bacterium | reverse complement strand
TTTGAACCGGCACTGGATTATGTGGTTACAAAGATGCCCCGTTTTCCTTTTGATAAGTTTACGGATGCAAATCAGAAGCTGGGTACACAGATGAAGGCAACAGGTGAGGTAATGAGTGTTGGAAGAACCTTTGAAGAGAGTTTGCTAAAAGCCATTCGTTCTTTGGAAACCGGTGTAAACCATCTGTATATGCATAAATTTAAAACAGAAGAAACAGATAGCCTTATGGATTATATCAAGATAGGTACGGATGATCGCATCTATGCTATAGCAGAGTTGTTGCGTCGTGGATGCGCGGTAGCAGTCATTGCCGCAGAAACCAGAATTGACTGCTTTTTCTTAGATAAAATGAAAAAGATTGTTGATATGGAAAAGGAATTGAAGCAGTGTTCGGGTGACAAAGCGATTTTGTATCAGGCGAAAAAAATGGGTTTTTCTGATAAAGCAATTGCGTGGCTTTGGAATAAAAAAGAAACGGATATATTCAAGATGCGTAAGGATGCCCATATTTTTCCGGTTTATAAAATGATTGATACCTGTGCATCAGAATTTGAGAGCTATGTTCCCTACTTTTATTCTACTTATGAGATTGAAAATGAGTCCGTGATAGAGGATAAAAAGAAAATTATTGTGTTGGGTTCCGGTCCAATCCGAATCGGGCAGGGAGTAGAGTTTGATTATTCCACTGTTCATGCTGTCAAGACCATAAAGGAAGCCGGATTCGAGGCAATTATTATCAATAACAATCCGGAAACGGTATCTACGGATTATACAACATCTGACAAACTCTACTTTGAGCCTCTTTGTGTGGAGGATGTCATGAATGTGATTGAATTGGAAAAGCCGGACGGAATCATTGCATCGCTAGGCGGACAGACTGCTGTCAATCTTGCGAAGCCCTTAGAGGATCGTGGTGTGAAAATTATAGGTACAGACTGTGCAGCTATTGAAAAAGCAGAAAATAGAGACGCATTTGAGAAACTATTGTCGGAGCTTGCTATTCCACAGCCTAAAGGACGAGCCGTTACTAATATTGAAGAAGGTGTAAAAGCAGCAAACGAAATTGGATATCCGGTGCTTGTACGTCCGAGCTTTGTTCTGGGTGGACGAGCTATGCAGATTGTAGCAAAAGAAGAGCATTTGCGTCATTATTTAAAAACTGCGGTAGAGATTGATGAAGATAAACCGGTGTTAGTAGATAAATACATCTGTGGCAAAGAAGTGGAAATCGATGCGATTTGTGACGGTACAGATGTATTTGTTCCGGGAATTATGGAGCTTGTGGAAAGAACAGGAGTACATTCGGGAGATTCCATCAGTGTATACCCAACCTTTAGTATTTCGGATAAAGTGAAAAATACTATATTAGAGTATGCAAAAAAACTGGGCATTGGCATTGGAATTATCGGATTGTTTAATATCCAGTTCATTGTGGATAAAGAAGAGAATGTATATATTATCGAGGTAAATCCCCGCTCTTCGAGAACCGTGCCGTTTTTGTCAAAAGCAACCGGATATCCCCTTGCAGATATTGCAACAAAAGTAATTCTTGCTAAAAGTCTGAAAGAACAGGGAATTGATATGATTTATCCGGAAGAGAAAAAGAGATGGTATGTGAAAGCACCTGCTTTCTCTTTTGCAAAGCTAAACGGTATGGATGCATATCTGTCACCGGAAATGAAATCCACAGGTGAAGCTATTGGCTATGATGAAAAGCTTCCACGTGCCATGTATAAAGCGTTGATTGCTTCCGGAGTTAAGATGCAAAACTACGGAACAGTAGTAGTCACTCTTGCGGATGAGGATAAAGAGGAGGCGTTGCCTCTGGTAAAGAGATTTTACGACATGGGATTTAACATTGAAGCAACTGTGGGAACCGGTGAGTTTTTAAAGGCACATGGTATTCGTACACGTATTCGCAGAAAACTGAGCGAAAACAGTACCGAAATTTTGGAAGCCATACGCGCCGGATATGTAAGCTATGTAATTAACACCCGTGCGATTTTATCGGGTATTCATTATGAGGATGGTCTGGCTATCAGAAGAACAGCCATAGAGAATAATGTAACCATGTTCACTTCGCTGGATACAGTCAGGGTATTGCTTGATGTTTTGGAGGAGATAACCATAGGGGTTTCAACGATAACGGAATAGGAGGTAGTAGAGATGCATTTTACCAAGATGCACGGATTAGGTAATGATTACTTGTATTATTATGGTGAACTCGAACATCCGGAAGAGTTGTCTATGAAATTATCCGACAGACATTTCGGGATAGGTTCAGATGGAATTATTACGATTAGTCCATCAAATGTTGCAGATTTTAAAATGCGTATATTTAACGCAGATGGAAGTGAAGCCAAGATGTGTGGTAATGGTATTCGCTGTGTTGGAAAATATGTATACGAAAAAGGTTATACAGAAAAGGAAAATCTTAAGATTGAAACATTATCAGGCATTCGGTCTTTACGATTGATTACTTTAGGTACAAAGGTTAAAGGTGTGATGGTAGATATGGGGAAAGCGGAAGTTAGTAATCCAGTTAGACTTTCGTTAGGAGAGGGTACAGTGACTTGTACACCAGTCTCCATGGGAAATCCACATGCAGTTATCTTTGTCGAAGATGCCGAAAATGCCCCACTAACTAATGTTGGTTCAGCGTTGGAAAAACATGAATTTTTTCCAGATGGTGTAAATGTTGAGTTTGTACAACAGATAGAGAGAAATGTCTTGCGTATGCGAGTATGGGAGAGAGGAAGTGGAGTAACAATGGCGTGTGGAACAGGCGCTTGCGCGGCTGTGGCTGCTGCTGTTGCGGCAGGATTGTGTCCATTGGAAGAAGAGGTTTCTGTGCTATTAGATGGTGGAAAATTACAGATATTAATTCATACAGACAAAACAGTTATTATGACAGGGACTGCTGATACTGTATGTGAATGTGAGGTGTAACTATATGATACCAAATACTAATTATAGAAATTTAAAGGATTCTTACTTGTTTTATAATATTGCACAGAAAACCAAAGCATATTTGGCAGAGCATCCGGGTAGTCATCTCTATCGAATGGGTATCGGAGATGTTTCGCTACCTCTTTGTGATGCTGTAATAAAGGCGCTTCATGAGGCTGTAGATGATCAGGCTGATAAGAATACTTTCCATGGATATATGCCTGAATGTGGAGATCCTGCATTAAGGGGAACGATTGCCAATTATTACAGGAAAAGAGGTGTAGAGCTTTCGGATGAGGAAGTCTTCGTATCAAGCGGTGCAAGCGATGAGTTAGGAGATATTCTTGATTTGTTTGGCAGGGATAAGACAGTTTTGATTATGGAGCCTGCATATCCTGCTTATGTAGATGCTAATATCATTGCAGGAAACAAGATTATTCATATGCCCGCCGGAAAAGAAAATGGGTTCCTGCCTATGCCTAATCCCAGTATAACGGCAGATGTTATTTATATCTGTTCGCCGAATAATCCCACAGGTGCGGTGTTTGACTATAAAAAACTTCAGGCTTGGGTAGATTATGCGGATAGTACTGATGCAATTATTCTTTTTGATGCAGCGTATGAAGCATTTATTGAAGAGGATGATATCCCACATAGTATTTATGAAGTGAATGGAGCAAAAAAGTGTGCCATAGAAATATGTTCCTTATCTAAAACGGCAGGGTTTACCGGTACAAGATGCGGATATACTGTAATTCCGAAAGAACTGGAACGAGAAGGAATGAGCTTAAATAAGATGTGGGTACGAAATCGCACAACGAAAACAAATGGTGTATCTTACATCATCCAAAAGGGTGCGGCAGCAATTTTTACAGAAGAGGGACAGAAGCAAATCCATGACAATATAAAGATTTATAAGCAGAATGCAGCATGTCTTATGGAAGCATTAGATAAGCTTGGAATCTGGTATTGTGGAGGGAAAAATGCGCCATATATTTGGATGAGGTGCCCTGATAATATGGGAAGCTGGGAATTCTTTGATTATCTGCTGAATGAGATACAGGTAGTCGGCACACCGGGCGAAGGTTTTGGAGCTTGTGGTGAAGGATATTTCCGGTTTTCTACTTTTGGTTCACCGGAAGATACGAAAGAAGCTGCAAGGAGATTGGTTGAATTGCTTTCGAAGTAAAGGATGAGGTACGGATTATGTTTGATGCAAGAAAAGTAACAAATCAGTGCGTTATTTGGATTAGTAAATTTTTTGAGAAAAATGGAAAAGACTGCAATGCGGTTGTTGGAATTTCCGGCGGAAAAGATAGTTCCGTTGTAGCAGCATTGTGTGTAGAAGCTTTGGGTAAAGAACGCGTTATAGGAGTTATGATGCCTTGCGGTAAACAGCAGGATATTTATATGTCTTATAAACTGGTTCAATATTTAGGAATCAAGCATTATGAGATAAACATACAACGGGCTGTAGAGGCTATTACAGAGAGTATTGCGTTCTTGCCTGAAATGACAGAACAGGCGAGGTTAAATCTTCCTGCAAGAGTTCGCATGGCGACTTTATATGCCGTGTCGCAAAGTATGAATGGAAGAGTGGCAAATACCTGTAATTTGTCAGAAGACTGGGTTGGATATGCAACCCGATATGGTGATGGAGCAGGAGATTTTAGTCCACTTTGTAATTTAACAGTTACAGAGGTAAAGGAAATTGGTAAAGTGCTTGG
>JBGVNF010000026.1:0-12124 GCA_045125245.1 Lachnospiraceae bacterium | reverse complement strand
GCTATATGTTGTGTTTTATCGGAAATATCACACAGTAATAAACTTGTATCAAGGGGGCATTTAGCAAATCACGGGTTCATCGAAACAGCGGTGAAAGGTAGATGGATATTCGTAGCAGTAATCAAAACTATAGGCAGAAAATCGTCTTACATAACCCCCATGTTCCGATAATGAGAATTATGCACTTTGCGAATTGAAGTTAAACACTTCCCTAATTTTGATGAATAATAGCTCTAGTGTTATTTCAAAATTTACGTTTGATTTTAAGCGACTCTTTAAATTATCTATCTCCACTAAGATTTCCTGAACCCCGTCATAAGAAACCTCTCTAGCCTGTTTCTCGATAACTGCCATTTCACCTTCAAACATTAAACAATTTTCATGGCCTGAGGCCTTATATAATAGCACATCTCTAAACCACATTATTATAAGATTAAGATATGCATCCATATCATTTTTATAAACAGTATGCTCTTTTACCAGCTGATTGATATCTGAAGCTGTCATTTTATAAACATTTTTAAGAGCCCTTACCACATCATCCTTCATAGCTATAAAATCGTCTGAAGAAATAATGTCTATAGCTCGTCCTAGGTTTCCACCTGCAAACCTTACTGCCATAGCCGCCTGATAATCTGGCACATTCTCATGGCTTATAAGATACCTTTTCATCTCTTCATCCTTAAGAGGTCGTAAGTTTAAACTAACACATCTAGATAGGATAGTCTGAAGAAGCATCTCTTTATTGCTAGTTAATATGATAACTATTCCATACGCTGGTGGCTCTTCGATGGTTTTAAGAAGGGTGTTCTGAGCTGCTGGTGTCATCTTCTCACCCTCATCTATAATATATATTTTATATTTCCCAGAATAAGGCTTAATGGCCATATCATTTACTAGCTGGTCACGCACTTCTTCTACGGAAATGGTATTAGGTTTTTCGTGTATTATCCACTTTATGTCTGGATGATTTCTACCCTCTGCCTGCTTACAGCTTCGACACTCCATGCAAGGCTCTTCGCCACCCTGTTCGCACTGAAGAGTCATAGAAAAGGCATGAGCTAATAGTTTTTTACCCATACCCTTTTCACCGTTCAATATATAAGCATGAGATGTTTTTCCCTCACTCACTGCCTTTTTCATATGTGTTATAACACTCTTCTGTCCAAGAATATCTCTAAAACCAGCCATATATTAGCATCCTTCCTAGGTTAATATATCAAGAAGTAACCCTTCTATCTCTCCAATCTTCATTAAAATCGCTAGATTATCCTTCTCTTCCTTGATAAGCTCCTCTGCCAAATCATCAAGATTTTCATCGATAAGTCTTATAATACCATAAACTCTATGTCTTCCTCTTCTATCAAGAAAGTTCTCTCTGGAGAATTTATGACTTCTATAAACTACCTCATTTAAGAAAGACTTAACAAGTTCCCTATATCTTTTCATATCTCTTATATCAGTTCGCTTGGAAATCTTTTTTCCCTGCTCAGATATCTCATTGACCAGTGCGCTTACCTTAGCCTGAATATCCGCCTCCTGAATATTACTAATAAGAGTAAATTTGAAACTACCATCGCTTTCCTTTGTCTGCTTTGGCGCCTGAACTCTACTGGCATTAAGTAGTTCTGATATACGCATATCCATGTTATCCATAAGCTCACCTCCATCCTTATTTCATCTAAATCGTCATCTATTCATTAGTATTCTTCTGTGGTATACTCATCATTTTAAAATGTAAAACAACATTTAACTAGTATATATTACTCACATATTCTATCACAGATAAGTTTATAACAGCTCTCCAAATCCACATTTTCATAGCTAACTGTTATCTCACATCTATCTATATTTTCCTTGGCAAAATCAGCCTCATCTGCCAAAAATCTTCTACACATCTCGGCGTACTTTGGCTTATCCTGCTGCCTCTCTCTATCAAGTGCTCTCTGAAGTCTAAGACCATCATCCACACTTATATACAAAGGAACAAGATACTCCTTACCGTAATAATTTCTCACCTTCTCATACGACTCAAGTGTTCCGATAAGAAGATACTTATCATCCGAATCTAAATTAACTTGTCCATCATCTACTGTAAAGTAGCTCCATATTCCATGAACAGTATTGTAGCTTCGTCTCTCTATAACCTTACCTTCAGCCTCAAGTAAAAGCATCTTTTCTTCATCCACAAAGAAATACTCTACACCGTCTCGCTCACCTTCACGCATTGGTCTTGTAGTATAACCCACGATTGTTTTAAGACCTAGCGCCTTATCCTCTATAAGCTTTTTAAACATGGTATCCTTCCCCGATGAGCTTTTCCCCATCAGGTAAAATATTTTTCCCATAGCTAAATTCCTTCCAATTCTCTTTAATAACAACTATATTCATTAACTCATCATCCTCTTGACCTTGAACCTGCAAGCCCTTAGCTTTACAGTCAAGAAGATAATCGATGACCACTTTTTCTATCATCTGTCCAGGAACTATAACTGGCACTCCTGGCGGATAAAGGTAAACATACTCTGCAGCTATTCTACCACTACTGCTTGAAAATTCAACCTCTTCCTTCTTAGAATTAATAGCCTCTCTTATATCCATACAAGTCACAGCCGGCTTTTCCAATATACTCACTGCACCCTCGTCTAATGGCTTAATATGCATAAGCCCCTCAGTCTGACCATAGCCTTCCTTTATACGTATATCTCTATCAATATTAAATAATGCCTCATATAGTCTATCAAAACCATCTTTTGTATCATTTAAAGATGTCATAGCTATGACATAATCTCTCGCCGCCATTTCTAGCTGAATGTGATATTTACTTAAAAGCTCATTATATAAATCCTGACCTGTATAAGTAATGCTTTTTACCTGAATGACAAGCTTGCCCATATCCAAATCATAACAGCCTGATTTTCCAAGAATCTTTTTATCTAAAAGCTTTAGCTGCGTAAGATTATTCATTTTCTCTCTAAATTCTGTCAGCATACCTTCGTAATCAATAAAACCTAATGGCCCTTTACGAATAATCTCCCTTACACAATTATCTATGCTTGACATAAGTACATATGACGGACTACTAGACTGATATATAGAAAGATACCTCTCCACCTTAGACTCATCAACCAAATCTCCACATATATGAAGGAGCGCTGTCTGTGTAAGAGATGGCAATGTCTTATGAACACTTTGTATAACTATATCTGCTCCACACTCTAGCGCCGACTTCGGAAAATATCCACTCATACTAAAATGAGCTCCATGAGCCTCGTCAACTATAAGAGGTATACTCTTCTCATGAACCACCTTGGCAATGGCCTGTACATAAGACACCACACCCTCATACGTAGGAGACGTAATAACTACCGCCTTCGCATCAGGATTTTCCTCTATAGCCTTTTCCACATCCTTTGGATGAATACCGCCTAAAATACTAGTATCCTCCACAGGTCTTGGATAAACGTAAGCCGCTTTAAGATTATTTAAATATACTGCATTATAAACTGCCTTATGGCAAATCCTCGCCATAATAATCTTATCGCCATAATTCACCACTGCCGATATAGCTGACAAGAGTCCACAGGTACTACCATTCACCAGATAATATGTCTTCTTTGTTCCATAAAATCCAGCAGCCATATCCATAGACTCTCTCAAAATTCCTCTAGCATGATGAAGATTATCAAAACCATCAATCTCTGTTATATCATAATCATAGGCACTCTTAATACGCGGCATATTCCTCTTATGCCCCGGCATATGAAATGGATACACATCTCCATCACTATATGTATTTAATTTTTCGTAAAGGCCGTCCTTACTATTATTCATCCTGCTCCTCGCTAGCACCATTTCCATTCTCTGGCGCTACATATGTAGTAGTTTCAAAGAACTTTTCAAGTCGCTCCAATAACTCTTCTGGCTTATACGGTTTCACTATATATCCTACCATACCTACATCCATACATCTTTGTACAGTTTCCTTAGATGCTAAAGCCGTAAAAAACATAACTGGAATATCCTTAATATTCTCCATCTGTCTAATCTTTTCTACAGTCTCCACACCATCCATATCAGGCATGTCCACATCCATAAGTACAATGTCTATAGGCTTTCTATTCAAAATCTCTAAGGCCAACTCACCGCTATTAGATAAATACACATCATACTTATCATTAAGAACAAATTTCGCCATCTTAAGAATCGCTTTTGTATCATCTACTACAAGTATTTTTTTCATGTCTGCCTCCTTAGTCCGTCATATATAATCAATTCGTGTTAAACACATCCAAACTCTGTTATCATCATTATACTATGGTAGATTTAAAATCACAAGAACTAAATCGCAGTTGCTATGCACCGAAAATCAAAACTAATTTATTTAAACTCTATTTATCTTCCTTCATTATCTACCTTCCATTTTCCAGTATTATCCTTCTTTAATGTCATAAATCTCTTGTCTGTCTCTTCCATTCCATATGTAATTGTATCAACCTCTAATACTACAACTTCACCCAAAACATCATCTTCTTCAGTAAATGCTTTTATTTCCGCCTCTATTGTACATATTCTAATATCAACAATTTCTTCAATAAACGTCAAATCATTATAATAATCATACGCTGCCTCTTTCACCACTTCTATATCAATATCAGCTATTGATTCCATATACATTTGATAAAAATTTTTTGTTAATACAGTAGTCTCCATTTCTTCGTGGTTTTCTATATTCTGCTTCGTTGATTGCTGAGTTTCTTCATACTTTACTGTATTTTGTTTCGTTGGTTGATGAGTTTCTTCCTTCTTACTACAACCAATAAAAAAAACACAACTAAAAACAACAATCATACATGTTACATTAGCAATTATTTTTTTCATAATTTTACACCTCAATCTTTTTCTGCAAAGCAATAAATAATATTCTATTCTTTATTTTATCCTACTTATATATTTCTTTCTACCAAATTTTTACATTTTTATTTCACTAAGTTTATTTACACTTGATAATATTTCCCAAAATGAGAGCGCATTACTTCTAATTCTTCTTTACTAACTACAGTTATCGGTAGCATAGTTATAGATAGCACCAAAAGAAAATTTGTACGGTTAGTACTCTAACGATAATATGGCCAAATAAACTCATCTGCACTTCCAGAAGCTGACCAAATACATTCCCAATAATTATCTACCCATTCTCCACTATCGTCGCGCTCATATTTCACAAGTATCGTGGCTTCACCCTTACAAACATACAACACTTCCGCATAATTTTTTCTATATTTCATAACCTTACAATATGAAATACCTGTAACCATATTATACTCTTTAAGTTCGAAATCTTTGCCATATCTAAATGTTAATAATTCGACATTCAAATATGGTAGAAATATAATCATTAGTATACATACGATTAATATTTTTACTTTTTTCTTCATAAATCAAATATCTCCAACATTATTCTAACCTGCTAACCAAGTGGATATAAAACCAGTTCTTCCATCTGGCAATTGTATATAATATCCTTCGTATTCCTGTATATTGATTAACTTTATCTCTTCTCCTGCTTTCAAGGAAATCGTATTATCTATATTCATAGATGCATTTGTTCAATTACCATCTGTACTTTCACAAAAATGCTACAGTAATATCCTTTGATACCTTATATATTTTGTTTAAAACATTTTAATAATCTATAAGTACAACTACAATATCACCATTTTTCATACATATTCCATTTAATCTGATTTGACCATATGACTTGTATCATATGGATCTATAATTACATAGTCTATTCTCTTCTTATTAAATGAAATTTCTAACATTTTAGGATATTCTTTTAATATTACTACTTCAATTAAAATATTTGAACATTGATCCTCGTTTAAAGCATTTCTGGTAGCTTATCGTATATCATCTCAACCTTTTTCATATCAGGTCTATTAACCAATTTTATCTCATCTCCTCTTTCTGTAATTTCAATAAAAATCCTCTTAAGCAACCTGCAAACGCTCATCCAGTCCACTTAAGGGGATTAAAAACTAAGCACTTACTTACAATCAAATAATTATCTTCGGTATAACAGATCATTTTCTATTCAAGATATTCCATATAAACTCTATATCCACCATCATCCTTTTCTATACAAGTTATAAAATGAATACATGTTTTAGGTACCGATACGTTTTTTATTGTTCTTTTCACATTTCCAATTCGCATATAAACATTTTCTCCCATATCTTCGTACCCCTCTACTTCTTGTGCCCTGAAGTAATATGTATTTAAATCTTCAAAAAAAGCATTAATATTATCTTTATCAATATTAATTACCACTTTATACGATCCACCATACATATAAGGCGACAAACCATTTTCTTCATTAACAACAGAATAAACGCTATTTTCTATATCAAATATCTTTGCAATTTGCCTTCTTATAGCTTCTTCATCTACAGTACATATTTCCGTCAAATTAGTCTCTTCCGTGTTGGAAACAATATTTTCAGTATTTGAACACCCAGTGATGCACATTATAAAAAATAATATACATATGTATTCTCTATATTTCATACAATTCTCCTTGTCTATTTATAAGATGAAAAATAATTTTTACCAATAATATAATCCAAAAGTATTGTCGCATTTTTTCAATCACTTCTTCTGTTGTTAATATATTTTTACTTATGAACCATACAAAAAATACAACAACAGGAATTAATATGATTGCACACACAAATTTTATTCTTCATGTTATTTCTCCTACTTATATTTTGCAAAATTAAAAATACTTTTCTATTCATAATATTCCAATTTTACTTCATATTCTCCTGAAGATTTTTCACAACAAATTATCCATATTTGACAAGTTTTTGGCACTGAGTCAACTTTATCGATGGTTCTTCTCACACTTCCCATCCATTCATAAACTGTATATCCTTCTCCTAAATCTCTTCCATAATATCCATTTTGCGATACACTATACTTTTCTTCTACTTTTTTTATAAAAGATGACACATCCTCTTTTTCCACCTTTATTTTTACACAATAACCTCCACCATATTCCTTTTCACTAAGGCTATTATCCTCTTCGATTATCGTATATTCACCTTCACTTATGCCAAATATGCGTTCTATCATTTCCACTGAATTAATATTTTCTTTTTTTTTACATCCATGGCCAGCGTAACAACTGCATATAATTAATACTATACAAAAAAACATAGATTTACATCGCATTAATATTTCCTCCTTACTTATACGATTTAAAATTATTATTAATTCGTACACACTCTATCAAATTATAAATTGTCAGCGTTTTACCTAATTCATCAACCTAAATATAACTTTATACCAAGTAAATACCCGTATTTTCGAATTCATATGTAAAATTTTCTATTATAACTTCATCCTTATATATTTTATCCATGTACTCGCATTTTATCATCTATTTCACCTCAAAAAGTTTATCACCAGCATATTTTATTAATATATGTCTTTTTTAGACAAAAACCTGCTGCCGATATCTCTACCAACAGCAGTTGTGTATTTTTTGTATTATCTTCTTATTTTGTATCTATCTTTTCACAGCTGATGTTAATCCATAATAATCATCTATTTCTTTACCGTCTTTCATATTTGAACCCTTCACCCTATAAACAGGCTGTATAGTTGGATTATCACTATAAGGTGCTGAATCTTCATAATATACAACTTCTACATCTTCAAATGTCACCTCATCTGCATCGTCATTTATATATATCATTCCATTTAAGTTTTCGAGTTCACTGGACATTTCATCAATTGTATAGTTTTCTTTTACATCTAGCACTTCTTCAATTTCTCTATATGAAGAATAAACCTCTTCCACGTCTCCCTCTGCATTCATCGATACAACAATTTTCGACGTACCCTCTACTTCTATACCATTTATTTCCCTTACATAATATAAATCTTTAGTAACAACCGTTTTTTCCCCAGTAGTAACATTTTCTATTGTTGTCTCTCCTATTTCACTATATACAAAATCATCTGGAATTAATTCTTCATCCTTTAAAAATTTATTTGCTTTTTGTACAAGTGCACCCTCTTCTAAATCCACGTTTTTCATCTTTGAATAATCTTTATTTTTATCCTTTTTGTAATGATATGTTCCATTACTATATATTGTTAACTGCTCATTCCCCTTTTCGTATTTTTCAATTGTCATATCATCTTTCTCTTTTATATCTACATCAGCTTTTTCCATCTCAAAAGTCTTTTTTATATGTTGCTTTTTAGAATCTGATATTTCATCTTTAACTATATAGTATGTTTCTAATATTTCTTTATTTTTAATCTTATTTTTATCTATTTTATTATTAGTGACCAATTTAGAATTAATATGACCTGCACTCACTGGAAAATCAATTTCATATTGGAATCCTTCTGGCTTTTCATCTTTATTACTATATTTATTATTTGTAACAACAATTACTGCAACTAAAATTGATGCAGATATTACACATGTTAATTTTTTTATTAAACTTTTCTTCATAGTATTTTCTCACTCCTCTATTTCATATTCTGCATATACTATCCAATCACTTTTATAT
Organism: Lachnospiraceae bacterium; assembly: GCA_045125245.1. Lineage (GTDB taxonomy): Bacteria > Bacillota > Clostridia > Lachnospirales > Lachnospiraceae > SVEL01. Next base: position 3,533 of record JBGVNF010000026.1, on the reverse strand, counting down.
TAACATATATACATAATTTGTCACGTTAAATATTTTTCGTACACATATTTACTCTATAATTAAATTTATCGTCCTATAATTTTCTCTCTATCCATATACTCAAACTATCCAACTCGTACAAGTTTTCTATAAAATCCTCATAGTCTTGTATCTGAATATCAAATTCCTCACTTATCTTTACTACAAATGTCATAATATCTAACGAATCAAATTTCAAATCCTCTACAATATCAATATTATCACAACTAAGTATTTTTTCTCTCTTTTCATCATCTTCGACAATACTTAATAATATTTCTCTTATACTTTTCTTTATAGAATTGTCCATATATTTTTCCCTCCGTAGAATCCTAATTTTCAACTATATCTACTGCAAATATTCTTTTATTTAACCCTGTAAATGTAGATAAATAATCGATAATTTCCTGTTCCTTATTTTTTCTCATTTCTTCTTCACAGTCAATTTCTATTTTTATGCGTTTTGAATTAGCAGAATCCATACATTTTTGTAAGCTACATACAACCTGGCACTTCGGAAATCTATGCTTAATCTTTTCTTCCATATCCACTAAATCAACTCTATGACCATTTAGTTTTATTACCTTATCATTTCTTTTTGTGACATAAATAAATTTTTCTTCATCCATATAGCCTATATCACCTGTATGCAATACATTTCCCCAATCATACCCCTTTATCAAATCTTCATAACCATATGCGTAGCCCATAGCCACGTTTTCGCCCATATATACTATTTCCCCTTCTACATATGGCTGTTCAATAATCTCTCCCGTACTATTTTCTAACCACATTCTTCCATTCGGTATCGCTATTCCTATACTTCCAGCCTTACTTCTTATTTTGTTTGCAGGTCTATAACTTATTCTAGCAGTGGCCTCTGTTTGTCCATACATAACAATAAATTCCTTGTTATTTTCTTCTGAAAAATTTGCATAAAATTCTTCATCAATTTGACTTAATGCTCCACCTGCTACTGTAAGTTTCCTCAATCCTATTATGTCTTTAGAAAAAATACCTAATTCTCGAATCATTTCATACATATATGGCACTGTAGAAAATGATGTACCTCTATATTTTTTAAAAAACTGCCAAAACCGTAATTCATACGGTTTACTTTTTGTTAATAATATAGTTGCTCTACTAAACAAATGTGTATTGATGACTGACAAACCATATGTATAACTCATAGGTAACGCAGTTATAGCTCTATCATTCTCACTAATATTAAGATAATCAATTATAGCCAATGTATTTGAATGTATGTTTTTGCAACTTTGTCTTACAACTTTTTCACTTCCTGTCGTACCAGATGTAGAAATCAACACTGCCAGGTCAGGATGCATTTCTACAGTTTGCTCATTTATTTGTAGTAAATAGTATTCAAAACGCTCATATACCTTTTTACATTTTTCCCAACCCTTATTTTCCTTTATCCATCCAGATGGCACCCATAAATAATTAAAATTGTACTTACTTATATAATTTTCAAGCTTTTCTTCGTTAATTACTTCTGGCAGCATAAATACTACATGTTTATTGTATAGAAACGAAATATACCCCAACAAGCACCCTATCGTATTTGAAGCTACTATACCGACTAAACTTCTTTTGTTCACTTTGTTTACAATTTCCTTAAGATATTTTTGCAATTCGCTGTACCTAATAACTTGCCCCTCTTCGCTTATTACCGCAATATCATTCATAACTATTCTATTCCCTTCAAGCTTGTTATGTATGCTTATCCATTTCTATATATGATACAAAACACACTGGCTTGTCCCATGTCTTACAAAAAAATCCAATATCATACATTTCTTGCGTATCAATGTTCATTTTTAGCATATTTGATATTTCTTCCTTTTCATCCATAATTCCTACTTCTAAAATATCTTGTTCAATAGCGCAATATATACTATAGTTATTTCTTATACTTACCACTTCTTTATATCCGTATTTTCCAATTTTATCCAAGAAGATATATGAATTATTTTCTATGCCAATAGTGTATATTTCTTCGTTATTTTCCCCTCTAAAAAATATGCCCATCTGAAAGTTACCACTTCCACACTCATATTGTATAGATATTTTTATTTTTGTTTTATACCCTTTAATGAACACATTGTCTTCCAAAACATATTTAGGGGCTTTGTCTATTCCTTCCCACCAGTTATATGTAGTATTTTTATTCATAAATTCAAAACATACACCTGTAGCTGACTGCCTAGCAATTCCACCTTCGTTATTCTCATACCTTGAGTTAATTACTTCATCTTCACATGTTATTTGCTTATGTGCATTTTCATCATATTTCTCTATATGTTTAATAAAGTCTCTAATATTGTTTTCAATGATACTATATAAATCAATCATTCTATCTGTAAGAATTGGCTTATAGCCATAATTATTATTTGCTTGAATCACTTCAACCATAACAAATCTTGACCATTCCTTATTTAATTCTATGCTAATAGTATTAATTTCTTTTATCTGCTCTTCTACATAACAATAATTATTCATTTCGTTAATCAAAATTTCCATAAAAGCTTGTCTATATTTATTAATATTGATTATCCGCTTCATATATTCTTGTTGTAAATATTCCTTGCAAACTACCTCTTGTGACATTTCACTTAGTTTTTCTATTAAACATATTTGCTGATACTTACTTGACTTATATTTATAGCAATAATCTATAAGTATATTTCTTAAAACCTGACTTTTTGTATAATTTTCACTTTTCTTAATATAGAAATAATCAAATTCTTTTCCATACTGTTTTTTGTACATTTTATGAGCATATTTAATATCCTTATAAGAAATAGTAATTCCTTCATATTTATGATTTGCATCTTTATACTGCATGTTATCAAATATATCCAACGTTTTTTTATCTTTTGATACTCCTGTGATAATAGTCCAATGTGGCCAATCTTTTTCCCTATAATTACAATTTAGTAAAATGTATCTTAAATTAATTCCACAAATACATACGCCACCCTCGTTGACTACTTTACTTATATTATCATAAGATAATTTACAATATTCTATTTCATATCCTAAGAACTCTCGCATGCTTGCTATCAATGCTTCTTTTTGCGTCTTTTTATGACTAAATATACCAAACATCTTTGAAAGCATTATAAACATGTCCGCCATCTTTTCATCCCTATATTGCAAAGCAACCGCTATTGGTCGTTCAAAGCATGTTATAATATCACTATAATAATTTGTTCCTAAATCTAGTATTTCCTTTTTATTCATTATTCTTTCCGCTCTTATTAACATATTATTTTACTTATACTATTCTTAAAATACATATGTTTACCCATTCCTCTTATTTCAAATAATCTCTCCGAAAATTCAAAATTAAATTTTGCATTTTTTATTTGTCTATTTTCTATACATTCATAAAAAATATCTATTATCTCATCTTCTTCAAATTCATCGTCTATACACAACATTATGTTAAATTCATCATAGCCTATTTGTTCCACATAATATTGAATAATAGC
>JBGVNF010000025.1:0-4781 GCA_045125245.1 Lachnospiraceae bacterium | reverse complement strand
TATCTGTGTTATTCATTGCCTTGTTACTAAATGTCCATGAATACTGTAACTGATTATCCTCGTTTGTTACACCCACTGTAAGGTTCTTTCCCTCAGACTGAATAGTATCAAATACTTCCTTTGTGAGAGTCTGTGGCTTTGTAGATACTACTTCTACTGTCTTAAGGATTGTTTCTTCCATCTTCTGTAAAGCTGTCTCAAGAACTTTCTCTGGCTCAACTACCTTATTCTCTTTTACAGTTTCAGGAGCACTATTCTTGCCTTCTTCCTTAGTATTCACAACCGGCTTCTGTGGTTCTGGTGTTGGTTCTGGCTCTGGTTCCGGTGTTGGTTCTGGCTCTGGTGTTGGTTCTGGTTCCGGTGTTGGTTCTGGAACCACATTTCCACCTTCTACTAACTCACCGTTAAGATATGTCTTAATATTTGTCATCTCAATAGAATATCCAAACAATAAGATATAACACTCTTCTGGAAGTTCAATTCCTGATGTCACCTTTACCTCCATCACATAATCGCCAGCTACTGCCTTATACACAAAATTATCACCGTCACGTTCAATTGTCACTGTAACTGCTGTACCACCTGTGAATGCTTCATATATTTTTTCCCAATCTTCTTCACTATCTGCACCTTGGATATTTTCTTCTATATCAGAAGTCTTTAAGCCCTCAAGCATACCACATAATTCATTGTATCCCTCGCTGTATACATGGAATAAAGTATTTTCCCACTGGTTGAATTCATATTCATAGCCTATATCACCTAATACCTTAAATGCAAATTCACCCCAATATTCTTTATAATATTTGTAATCAAAAGTAAATGTGTACTTATCTCCTGACTTTATAGGCAATATTCCAACCTTTTCAGAGCTTTCTCCATCCACAATAAAGCTATCCGGTAATTTATCGATAACACCAAGCACTTCCTTTTCCTTAGCATTTTCTGGTGCCTTCACGCCTGCATATATCTTGTTGCTATTAATTTCTACCAATGAATAGTCTAAATTATATAAATCATTTCTTAAACTATAATCATTGCTATAGAATGTATAAAGCTCAGTCCAATCTACATAAAACTTAGTTGTAGCTGCCGTCTTTAAATCATCCACATACGCATCTAGGCAAACCTTATCTTCTTCATTATACATATTGACAATAAGCTTATATGTACCTGCTTCCACCTCGCCTAAACAACTAGACACATATTCATTGTATCCATCCTCTTTTATCAATGTATCTATAAATATACTACCATTTCTAGTTATGTAGCATTCGATGATATTATCGCCTCTATCATCCAGTGACCATATAGGAGTTTTCCAATCAGATGTCTCTGTATTATCTAAGAATTCAAATTCTGTAACTATCGTGAATCCATTCTCCATAGCCGCTAAATTTACATTTTCGATTTTCTGACCCTGAACATCAACTACCAATTCTCCATCTTCATATGAATCGTTAGGCTTAAAATTAGGTTTATTCTCTTCTATCTGACCGTAAGATTCTTTTATATCTATCAAATATATATCCATATCATTGAGAACCAAATCAACCATACCTTTATTTACAGAGTATCTTTCATCTTTTACACTGTATACCCCAATCTTATTCATATCCTTATCAATAATATAATGATATTCTTCCTGGTCTGCCACCTCTGTTCCATTAGCAAAAGTATCTCCAACATATACTGATGTTGGAAGTGAATATGCAATTTCATAATCTACCCATTCTAAACTGCCATCCCCATTTTCTTCATCATATTCATATATATTCATCCAAGAATACACGCTCATCTCGCTATCATATCTATTGCTGTCTACATGTAATTCTATATAATCACCCTGTTCAGCTCTAGCTATTTTATCATATGATAATGTAAATATATACTTAAATCCACCATATTCTATGGTTTTTACTGTAATTGTAAGTTCTTTATCAATTATCTGATTCCATGCTTCTGTTGAGATGCTGATACTGTTGTTACCTTGTGCTACTGTTATCTTATCTCCCTTATTTGCCTTTTCTATCAAGCTTTCCAAATCAACATCATATGCCCACTCATTACCTTCATACTTCTCTGGATCGCTCTTTACACCTTCTTTATCTGTATAGTTATAATATGTATCATTATCTGCATATACATAGTAATACCCTGTTTCTGGATATTTACCATTTTCTATATTATTTAATATTTCTTCAAGCCATGCATATCTAGCTACACGCTCAATTCCATATTCACTGTTTTTATAAACATTGTACTGATAACCAAGAGACACATCTACATACTCTGGTATATTCTCCTTAATCTTAAAGCTATCAAATACCACATCGCTTCCAAGCAAATCACAAATTTCCTTGTCTGCAACTCCAGCATCTATCACATCCAATTCTAATGTAACTGTATCTTCACTGATTTCATCAATATCAACATTGATACTTGATACGCTCTGACCCAATTCTTCGTCAAAGTAAGAAAACCATATATTTAAATCCACATCTAATTCTCTTATGTACTCAAGCAATTCTTCTTCAAGAATTACCTCCTTACATATTGTATTAAAACTTAAACCAAAAGAATTTGTGGTTTCATCATTTCTTATATACCTATCTATATAACTAGCTATAAGTTCGCTATCTAAGAAAGTCGTTACATAATAAAAATCACCAACTCGAATCGATGTAGCCTCAGATAACCACTCTATATCCGCACTAAACTTCTCTGGAACATAGCCAATTATGTCTTCTTTATCTAATTTATTGCCATTTAAATATAAATTGTGATAATAACCATCTGTATACTCATAAAAAGTTAAATTTTCCAATTTATCTAAATTAGCACCTTTAAGAGATTCAATTAAATTACAAGATAAATCTAAGCTATTTAAAATTTCAAATACAGACATATCTGGAACACTTGATATCTTATTATCACTCACATTTAAGCTCTGTAAGGATTTATGTATACTAGTATTGCTACATATTGAACTAATGTCAGTTATAGCATTTCCTGATAAATTTATATTATATAACCAATTGATATCGTCAGCAAACTTCGGTACCTTAGTCAACTTATTGTTCCATAATTCTATACATTCCAATCCAGTATTATTCTCTAAGCCTGTAATGCTTGTCAAACCACAAGATGTTATAGCTAAAAGACATAATTTTGTATACTTTGACATATCCAAGTCTGTATCTTCGAATTCACATTCATTTATTCTTAAAAAAAATAAATTCTCGTTAATATTTTCAACATCTCCAGTTATCTTGAAACCATATAAAATTAAAGTCTCAGCATCCGCAAAGCAATCAACATCAATAGTCGGTTTTTCTTCATCGATGCCTACATAATTATTTAGTTCTAAAGTTGTTATACCTTGGGCATCTAACTTTTCTATTTCATCACTACTGATTCTAGCTTGTAAACGCAACTCACTTAGCGCCTTATCATTAAAAATATCTAATCCAGTGATAGTGCAATTTCCAGTAGATAAATCAAAGCATTCTATATTCTCAAATTTATCAAATTGCGATAATGGTATAACTTGGTCACCACCATAAACATCGATATTTAATGTTTTAACACTTTCAAAAAATTTGGCATCTGCTAAGCTTTCTGAGTTAATCCAATCCCCTAAAGTATCAACTCCAAAATCAAGCACTTCAAGATTCTTATCGGCAAAGCCCGCCATAATTTCTTCATCCAAATCACACACAAATAACTGTAAATCGATTAATTCATCTAAATCCTTAGAATTTTCCACTAATGATAATAAGCTCTGCTTTTCTGCTTCTTCATCTTCTTCGAGCCAGCCTTCACCAACTTCCTTATCCAGCATATAATCAGCACGTAAGCATGTAATGTTTTCAAAATACTCTAAACCTGTATAATCTTTAACTGGTTCATCTACATTTAAATATGCAACATTCTTTGCCTCTGCCACTTGAATTATACTATCACCATTTATATCTGCAGCCTCAAGCAATTCCGCATATAAGTATTTATCCGGAATATCCTCAGTTGTTAATATATCCACATCTACTGGTTCATTAGAATATGTCGCTTCTATATTTGTAAGTACACAACGTTGTCCTGATAAATATAGATAACATACTTCTGGCAATTTTATAGATGATATAGCTGTTGCTGAGACTGAAAACTCACCTATAGTTCCATTATATACGATAATATCACCAATTCTAGACACTGTCACTTCACAGTCTACACCCTCTTGCATCTGTTCTTTGAATTTATCCCAATCAATATCATCTTCAAAGAAAACTGTATGTCCCGCACCAGACAACCAGCCACCGTGTGCCATGCTATTAGCCTGTATTGCAAATGCAAGCTGCTCATCAAGCCAATCACTATATCCTGGATAACCTGTTATAGCTAACATAAAATTGTTATTCTCATAATCAATATCTCCAGAATATGATTCATCATAATCATTTTCATTTTTCGATCTGTTATGAAAACTTATGGTGTATGTATCACCATCCATAAGCTTCATAGCCTTACTTCTTGCGCCAAAAAAATAATACGTATCGAGACTGTCACTTATTCCATCCACAACCTCTTCTCCGCTCACTACCACATCTTCCGTCGTAGTATCGTTACCGTATGCCACATTTGCAAATGGTGCTATTGCTAATGCAAAAGATAACAAACCGGCTACGATTTTCGAGATACACTTTTTTCTCATAACCGTACCCTTATCATCATATCAGATGATTCCTTTCTCTCTTATTTATTTGTATTTCATGACTTTAGCA
>JBGVNF010000024.1:0-1524 GCA_045125245.1 Lachnospiraceae bacterium | reverse complement strand
GCATTGTCACCATTACCACCACCGAAAAGTGAACGAGCCTGCTCCTGAGCCTTAATAGCATCTTCCTCGCCATGAACAAGCTTTGTAAGCTCGTATGCAAGAATCTCCTTAGCCTGATTAAGCTGGCTACCTTCCCAGCTATCCATAGCTTCTATCTGATCCATTGGAAGGAATGTAAGCATTCTAATACACTTAAGAACATCTGCATCAGCCACATTTCTCCAGTACTGGTAGAACTCGTATGGTGTAGTCTTCTCTCTGTCAAGCCATACAGCACCTGACTGTGTCTTACCCATCTTCTTACCTTCTGAATTAAGAAGAAGTGTGATAGTCATAGCGTGAGCATCCTTACCAAGCTTTCTTCTGATAAGCTCTGTGCCACCAAGCATATTGCTCCACTGGTCATCTCCACCAAACTGCATATTACATCCGTACTTCTGGAATAACATATAGAAATCGTAGCTCTGCATAATCATGTAGTTGAACTCAAGGAAGCTTAAGCCCTTTTCCATTCTCTGCTTGTAGCACTCAGCTGAAAGCATTCTATTTACTGAGAAATGTGGACCAACCTCTCTTAATACATCAATGTAATTTAACTGCATAAGCCAATCTGCATTGTTAACTAATATAGCCTTATCCTCAGAGAAATCGATAAATCTGCTCATCTGCTTCTTAAAGCACTCTACATTGTAATTGATTGTCTCTGTTGTCATCATCTGACGCATATCACTTCTACCAGATGGATCACCAATCTGTGCTGTACCACCACCGATAAGAACAACTGGCTTATTTCCAGCCATCTGAAGTCTCTTCATAAGGCAAAGTGCCATAAAGTGACCTACGTGTAAGCTGTCTGCTGTAGGGTCAAAGCCAATGTAGAATGTAGCCTTACCTTCATTAACCATCTTTCTGATTTCTTCTTCGTTTGTTACCTGTGCAATTAATCCTCTTGCAACTAATTCTTCGTAGATACCCATTTGTTTTTCTCCTTTTCTGATTTTATATTTTCAAGGACGGGTTATGCATTCGCAATCCGACCTATCGGTCTTCTTGCTCATTTATGTTTAACTTGTCAAATAACTGCATTATTTTACAAGTAAACTTGCAAAATCACGCAGTTGCTTGACAAGTTTTATTCACTAAAAAGCTCGTCCTTGTAAAAAGGACGAGCTAATAACCCGTGTTACCACCTTAATTCACACGATGCTCACACATCATGCCTTAGCAAGTACTGAGCTGTCATTTTAAATATTCAACTCAAGACTCTGACACTGTAACGGTTGCCCTCCGTCGTAGCCTACTAGTTATTCTTAACATTCGGTACGAAGCTCATGGATGTATTCATTTCAATATTCCCCTGCGCCTCTCATCAACCGACTGCTTTCTGTAGGTTTCTAAAAAAATTACTTGTTCCAATCGTAGCTTTTGAATCTTATTAATAATATTGCTATACACTCACAAGTGTATGCTTATTGCTAGTATATGCATTTTAATAAGATGTGTCAAGAGAAACGATTAATTTTT
>JBGVNF010000023.1:0-33570 GCA_045125245.1 Lachnospiraceae bacterium | reverse complement strand
ACCAACTTCATAACCATATGAGGTTTATTGAAGTGCGCCAAAAAACTAAAGAAATCGCTTCATCTAGGAATTTATGCATTGACACAAATTCTTCCTTGTGTTGTATCAAGATTGTGAACTTGTTTCGCAATTACCTAATTTTATGTAACATATATATTATACACATGAAAAACAATAAATAAAGCAAATTAAGGTAATCTTAAGAATTTTCTAAGAATATCTAAATAATTTCTAAAGAAGAGTGTTAAAAAATTAAATTTATATATAAAAATCTCTTAGTCTTTTCGCTGTTTCTTCCATCTCTGCCGCAAGGTGTCTTCCACACCTTACAAAATTTTTGCTGTTTTCACCTTTCCAGTTATAAGCTATATGCTCCATGCAACCACCCAGTTTATCACTTGCAAGTTTTTGCAGTTCCATTGCAATTTCCTGCAGTTCTTCTACCTGATTCGAAGATCTATATTCTGTTGATTTTTGATTTGATTGCCTTTCCAACTGTCTTTAGCCTCTCCTTCTATTTTTTCTCTCATTCGATTTAATATAACAGGAATATCTTTTTGCATTTTCTCATAGTGTTTTCTGTATTTTTCACCTGATATTCCTTCCCAGTATTTCTTTGTCCCCATTACATTTTCATCAATTTTCTTAAATCGTTCTTCTATCTCTTGTAAATTATTTGATATCTTCTCATAGGATTTCAAATTCATGTCATACACTTCTTTCCATATTCGCTATTAGTGAGCCGATATTTCTCTCACAATTAGTATATTCCCTCTCTACTGCCTCTTCGTACTGATTCATCCCTTCAAGAGATGCGCAAAATTCCAGCAACATGTTGGCATCTTCCCTGATTCCATCATATAAAGCCACGTCATCCGCAAGTTCATCTACAATATCCTTTAAAAGCTCTTTGATTTTAAGTACATCGTCTTTAACAGATTCTCTTTCTTCTTCCATACTTAACGTATCAATTTTCAAAACATCCTCCATAATGTTCCTCCTTATTGGAACTTAATCTTAAGTTTCTTTAATATATTCTTGGTTGGTTTAAGATTAATATACCCTATCAAATTCTGCTTAAATAGTGACTGATTCTTTGCATTTCTTTCTGCTTTTTCATAACTGTTAATTATTTCTTCCAGCGTTACAATCATTTTGTACCATTTCCTACGCTGAATTTCCAATTCCCTTATTTCATTTCTGAACTCAACTTTATTCGCAACAGAATATTTTTCAAGTCTCTCTATAATATTGTCCATTTCCCGAAGAAATCTTCTTTGCTGGGATAAATTTCTTCTCATTTGATTCATTGAAATTTCTAACATACAACCTCCCTGTTATACCAGCAACAAACGGCTTCCGTTTTTTATCTCATAGAAAGATAATTTTTTGTTATTTTGCAAAATCTGCCTGGTATCCATAGAACAAAGTACATATCCATTTGCACTTTTATATGATGTCTTATATTTTTTACACATCATACCGCTTATTTCCTCAACAACTTCCTTCACCAGACATTCATCCTGCAATTCCACATTAAAAATCTCATCCAGTGCCGGAAAATAAATATCTACCATTATCACCGTAATTCTCCCCTTAACTGAGCAAAACAAACATCAAATCCATTGATTTCCTCGCCTGTTTTTACATTAATTACTTTAATTTCTCCATCATTGTCCTTTGGCAATTCTTCCTGCAATATTTCCCTTAATTCATCTATACTGCTTTTGTAAATGAGTATTGAACCCTTTTCTATTTTGTTTTTCTCACAAATAACCACAAATTCATTTGTGATATATCCGCAAAGTACCCTTGCTTCTTCTTTCCCGAATCTGACAAATAGCACTTTGCTTGAATTTATTATTGCCTCCACAAGTTCGTTTAGATTTTCATCTATTATAAACTCATCTCCATCGCTGTCTATTAACCCTGTATTATATAAATGGGCCATAGCCATACATACTTTTTCGCTATCTATTGATTCTACTTCTGATTGCAAAGTATAACAGCTGTCAGCACCTTTTCCCGCCAACAGTACACTATATTCTACTTCTGATAATACAAATATCTTCTGTAAATCCTCAACCATTTTTCATCACCTCTTTTACAGATGTCTTATATGACCTTGACATCGGAACTTCCATATCTCCCGTTAACAGAATCAGGTTTTCTGAATAGTTAACATTTTTCACATGCACAACATTTACAATATAGCTTCTGTGACACCGGAAGAATTCCTCCGGAAGCTGCTTTAGTAAATGCTCCATTGTCTCCGCAACTCCATACTCAACATTATTTAATCTTACATATATTTTTTTGTTTTTTGCTTCAAAATATATTATTTTATTGTATGGAATTCTAATCTGCTCATTCTTTTTATTTATAAGGTAACAATCATTTCCACTGTTACTGTCTAACATTCCATCAAAAAAATCACTGAAGGTTTTTGACACTTCTTCTTTTCTTAATGGCTTTAATAACAATGATGTTGCCTTTACCTCCGGATTAAGGTAAAGCACCGGAGATATTGTTATATCCGAAATAATAAGAATTTCGATTTCTTCATATTTTTTTCGAAGTTCCTTTGCTGCTTCAATTCCATCTTTGTGTGTTACATCAATAATAGCCGCATCGAGAGTATCCATTTTCTCTATAACAGTATTTAGTTCCTCGCTCATATCCCAGACTATTATTTTCAAGTCGTCAACATACCTGAAAAAAATCTCCGTTGAAACTGATTTTATTAGCCGGGTTTCTTCTAATATTGCATTTGAAACTAGTATTGAAACCATCACTTACCTCCTTGCAAGGGGTACAACAATTTTATTTACTCCTCGCTCAATTCCCCCAGCCGTATATCCAATTCCCGGTCTTAAAAGTCTGCCCTGTTCTTTGTATGATAAAGAATCAAAATTGAAAAATCTGTTTTCCCCTATGTTTCCGCCAAAATGTATTCCGGTTCTGTAACTTACAAACAAATTAAACAATTCATATCGGTCAAGCTCTATTCTGTCCTCAATATCCAGATTTGCCACTATATAAATATTATGTAAACTTCCTTTTTCAATAATATTTTCAAGACAGCTTTTCAGATTATAGGAAGAATTATATATAGATTTTATAAACCATGACAAATTAGGTATACAAATAAATATTCTCTCCTCCTGACACATTCTTTCATAAATCTCTGATTCTTCCATGCCCTCCTCAAGCATATTATTCTTAAGGTTATTTCTCCTTATAAATTCAGGCATAAGCTCATTAAAATAATCAAAGATTTCTTTGTCGTTATATACATATGTTATTCTGTCTGCGTGTTTATTGTTTTTCATCTTCATTCCAAAACCGGATGAATCAATTACTGCAATTTTAGAATCCTTTTCCAATGCCACCTGCATTAATACTTTAAGGAAATTCTTCTTTCCCGTTCTGTATCCCCCTGTAACCAGATAGCAGTATATATTTCTTAAATCAAGACTGTATAAAGACACATCCTTATGCTGCAAACCAACCGGTAAAAGATATTTGCTTTCCAATGCTTCTTTATATCCCTTCCAGGTTGTAAAATCATCCATTTGCAGTTTATCCGGAATTGTTGGAATTTTCTTTGCCCCCTCTCCTTTCCAGTTTAATTTCATTTCGTTACATAAATCATCAATTTTTTCAAGCCTGCTGTAATCATCTAAAGCCTCTACCGCAATGGCTGTCTGATATTCCAGTATATCACCTTTAATATTTACAAGACCTCTTCCCTTTATTCCGGCTTCCGGAATCACTTCTATCTTGTTAGTATGGAACACCTTCTTGTATTCATATTCATCCGGCATCTCATAGCATATATTCTGCACAAGGTTATCCGCTATTCTTGGCGATATTTCCGCCGCTGAAATATTATTTCCTGTCAGAATAAGATAAATTCCAAGGGATGTTCCCTCCTTACTTATTCGGATTACATTCTCAAGATATGCCTCCTTTGTTCTTCCGTTGAATGCTCCAAAATTATCTATTGCTATAATAATTGTTGTCAGCTTCTCACCTGATGATTTTGTTTTATTGTATTGAAGATAATTTGCCCCTTTTAATATGCTTTTTCTTTCTGTAATAATGCTTTCTATCATTACAAAAAATTTATCAATTTTATCTTCATCATCTTCGTATATGATTCCACCACACTGTGGTGCTTTCTCAAATGGCCACATTGATTTACCGCTGAAATCAATTCCATAGAACCATAATTCATCAGGATTATAATTAACTATTAATGAATACAGTATAGTCTGAAGCCCTGTTGTCTTACCGTTTCCAGGAAGTCCGTATATTCCAAGATGCCCTGACTCCGTAAAATTAATTATTACATTGCCCTTATCCTGATTCTTAGGATCATCATATTCTCCAAGCACAACCTCAATGTCATCCCCCTTTGGAGTATAATTCCTGCACAAATCCTCAAGATAAATTTTCTCCTCAAGAACAGGCATCCATAATTTATATTCAAATTTATAATTATTGTCCCTTGCCACTTCTGCAAGATATTCTGTTACCGCTTCAAGCTGGGTTAATTCCCTTGACTTTTTCTGTGTATTTTTGTGATACAGTTCTGATTCTATATCCTCTTTACCGTTTAGCATATATATTTTCACTTTGCTGTTTCTTTGTCCGATTTCATCATCATACACAGCTCCACTGAATCCTGATTGGAAAAGCTCAAACACTTCATCATTTCCAACCTGCAAATATCCCCTTCCTGCCTGGGTTATGTAGGCAGCATCTGGTCTGTGAATAATATCAATACTGTCTTCCTTGTCCTGAACCCTCATGCATAGTCTGAATTTTGAATTACTCCAGATATTATCATCAACTGTTCCCGATGGTTTCTGGGTTGACAGAATAAGGTGAACTCCAAGGGAACGACCTACCTGAGCTACCGAAATAAGATTTCTCATAAATTCCGGCTCTTCTCTTTTTAGTTCCGCAAATTCATCTACTATTATAAGAAGATGTGGAAGTGGTTCTTTTACGTCACCCTTCTTGTAAAGTTTGGTGTAGGTATTAATGTTGTTTACACCACATTCATTGAAAAGGCGCTGTCTTCTTCTGTTCTCACTTTTGATGGAAACCATGGCTCTATGAACCTGATTTCCCGACAGGTTGGAAATCTGTCCTATTAAGTGTGGCAGCCCGTTGAAGAGATTTGCCATTCCGCCACCTTTATAATCAATAATGAAAAATCCAATATCATCCGGTCCATAATTAATTGCCAAAGACAGCATAAAGCTTTGCAAAATCTCAGATTTACCTGAACCTGTTGTTCCTGCCACAAGACCATGTGGACCATGATATTTTTCATGAATATCAAGATAACAAGGCTCGCCTCCGGCAGTCTGTCCTATCATTCCCCTTATGTTTTCGTAGACTTTGCTTTTTCTCCATCTATCAATAACATTAAAATCAGACACCCTTGATACTCCATGCATGTCCATAAAGGTAAGACTGTTTGGAACTTCTCCGCCTTTTTCAACGTCTTTTACATAATAATTTGACAATTCCCTTGAAAAACTATTAATCAGTCTGTCACTTATGAAATCAAAATCCACCCTCGTTTTGTTTCTTCCGCTTGCCGATAAACTGTAAATTCCCTTGAAACTTTCATCATTTTGAATAATAAAATCACAGGCGTTTGGCAGATTGTTTACCTCATCCGCCAGTATAACCGTAGTAAGCCCGTAATCTTTTTCCATGTCGAATACATATTTAGATATTAATTCGCCCTCCATAAACTGAGGGGCTGCAAGAAACATTACAAAATGAGGCTTTGTGGCACTTCCTTCCCTTCTTCTTAAGATTCTTGCAATCTCATAGAAGATATCGCTTGCCTCTTCTTTGTTGGAAGCCACATACCTGCTTTTCTTATCGTCCGACCACACATGTGGAAACCATTTCGCAAACTGATATTTTCTTGCAAAGGAAGCACTCATCTCATTATAAATGAATATCATCTTAACATCCGTATATGAATTACTAAAGGCAATCTGTGTGCAAAGACTTTTCATTACTTCCATTGCACCGTTACAGTTATATCCGCCTGTCACACCAATTAATTTTTGTTTTAATAAATCCACACAGATAGGAACATCCCTTAAAACTTCATAGTCTTCCTTAATATGATGTATTCTGTCTGTGATTGCCTTCGAATCGTATGCCAGAATATTATCAGTAAATTTTATCTGCGATTGAAAAGATATATCTCCCGTTCCTATTCTGTGACACAA
This sequence comes from Lachnospiraceae bacterium, assembly GCA_045125245.1. Taxonomy (GTDB): domain Bacteria; phylum Bacillota; class Clostridia; order Lachnospirales; family Lachnospiraceae; genus SVEL01. Next base: position 27,301 of record JBGVNF010000023.1, on the reverse strand, counting down.
AAAGTCTTTATGGGTAGAATTTCTATTCCACAGCTTGCTTTTATCTGATATGTTTGAGGCACACTCTGAAGAACTTTTATACATGCTGTTTAATACATTTACATTGTGCTGATATTTCTCGAAAATTTCATTTTCCTTTATATCAAGATATTTAAGATACGCCTGCTGGTTTCTTTTGTATCTTGAATTGAAGAAATTTCCCAAAAATGGCAATCCGTTGTCACCAATGCCTTTTATTACCGTTACCTCTTTATTTAAAACTCCCATATTTCGTGGAGCTCTTAACACAAGCACCTTTTTATCCTTATTTCCGGAAAATCTTTCTTCTTTCAACAATTCATCCGATGAGTTTTCGTCATCCTGAATTGTTATTTTTTTAATTTTATCTGAAACAATGACATCACTGTTTACATTATCGATTGCCAGAATATCTCCAAGGTATACCATATGAAGACCGATTACACTTATGTAATCCCCGAATTCAAGCATGGTGGTATTCTGAACAACCGCAGAATTAACGTATATTCCGTTGGAACTTCTGTTTTCAATCTGCCAGCCTGCATCACTTTTTCTCATTATCGCATGTTCTCTTGATACCAGACCGGCGTAGGAATAACATATGTCATTGGTGTCATTTTTTCCAATTTTAATTTCATTTTCCGAGGAAATATCATATTTTTCAAAGGGAACAAAAACCTGCTCTAAATATTTTACAACCACTGATATCATCTCAGATTTGGTAAATATTTTTATAATGTCCTTATCCTTAAGGGTTAAAATATTATATTTGTCCTCATTTTTGAAAATACTGTACTCTTTTGAACTTATAATCTGCCATTCGTCATCTATTACCTGCATATTAAGAGTGACATCATTTTCGATTCCATATATATTTTTATATAATACCAACGAGAAATCTGAGTTATTTATCATTGGTAATCTAATTTCCCTGAAAGCATTATCCGTATAAATAGATAATAGAATTGCCATATTATTTTCTAACCTTTTCTAAATAAAAATTTTTCATTGGATAAACTAATTACGTCACCTGTATGAAGTTCTGTCTCCTCGTCAAAAGTTAATATACAATCGTTAACGTATGTAAAATTTGTAGACTGTAAATCATTAATATAATAGTGATTTCCTTTTCTAATTACCCTTGCATGACTTCTGCTTACGGAAGGGTTATCCTTGATGCAGTAGTCAACATTATGGGAATCTTTGCCTATTACGAAAGTTTCCCTTACAAGAGGAATTTCTTCACCTGTACTTTTTCTAATTAGATATCCCGGTTTTTGTAATCCGGCAGCAACCCCAAGAATAACTGTATCCTCATTCATATCCGGATTATTAAGTACTGATGTTGCCTCCTGTGAATTTTTGCTCTTATCTTCATTCTTTGGCTTTGCAGGAACTACAGTCCCTTTTCTTGGAACTGTAATTTCTGAAAGATTTGGAGAAGTATTCTTTTCCTTATCTACTATAATTTTTCTGGAATCTGACCTTGTAAGTATTAATATAATATTGATTACAAGTACAATAATAAGAATTACGCCCACAATCAAAAATGGTATGCTCATACCTGTATCTGCTAACCCATTTATTAATATATTTTTTTCCATATACTAATTTTTTCTCCTTCTTTTTCTATTCCCAATAAAATAAACCGCCGTTACGATTCCTCCAAAGCCAAGGAATGTACTGCTTACATATGTAACATTTGAATACCACTGAACCAGAAGGTTTGTTGTTAAAAGGAAATTAACTTTCTTACTTACCGTAACATTTCCTGCAATATCTGTTGCCTTAACATAAACCACCTGATTATCGTGGGAACTTTCAAGCTGTGTTGACAGCTCACCGTTATTATCTAATAATTCATCCCTGTCTTTGGAAACGCATACTTTGTCATTGTTATAAATATTAACTTCTTCCAGCAGAATATTATCCTCAACATCCACCACAAGATTCTTCTGACCTTCAACGTATTGTTTTCCGTCCTCGACTCCGGACATAACAATTGTTGGCGGTGTCTTGTCAATTACAAATGAAATATCAGTATCCTTTGACCTGTTACTTGATTCATTAGTCGCTTTATCCTTCGAGAAAAATGAAATAACATAATTTCCCTCTTCTTCAAAATTATGCTTGCCTATTGTGTATTTATATGTCTTCCATTTTCCATTCTTTGTTCCTGTAAGGACACTGTAATCCTTGCCTTTTTCAAGTGTCGTTGTTGTACCGTCAATACTGCAGTCTATTGTACTTTCCTGCAACACATCCACGTTAATTTCCGTTACCTCAAGACTTACTTCTTCATTTGTATAGAATTTATCCACCAGTTCCTTAGTCTTATCTCCTAACACATAGACTGAACCAAAGCGGTTAACTGAAAATACAATCTTCTTTACACTCTTATTTCCGGCTTTGTCAATAACATCAATTTTAAGAGTATATAAGTCATCCATTGCTTTTTCCTTCTTGATATTCGAAAAATTAATGCTGACCACATTTATTGAATTTGACCTGCTATGAGGAAGATCCACCTTTCCGTTATTTGCTCCTTGTATATCTACCGTTACTTTGTTTGCATCAATGTTTGTGTCCTCCACCCTTATACATGGTGCAACTCTTCCATTGTTAGCGGAATTATCCTCCACACCGGAAACTTTAATCTCAGGATCAGTCGTATCTATTACAAATGATTCCCCTTCGTATTTGTTTCCTTCATTTCCCGCCATATCCGTACATGTAACGTCAATTTTATATACTCCATCCTGTGAAAAACTTACCGTTGAAGTCCATACATCACCATTTCTTTTAAAACCTGAATTTTCAGGTACTCCTTTACTGTCTTTTGCGGTAATTATGACATCTGTTCTTGAACTGTCGAAATTTTCATCCTTTACAGTTATTGTTGCAGTCCTTGTGCTGTTGTAATAATTTCCATTCATTGGTGAATTATCGCTGTAAGTTACTTCAACAACTGGCGATGTCTTATCAATCGTAAATTCTTCCGTCTTGCCATATACTGTTTCATGCCCTGCCAAATCCTGACACTTAAGGCTGAAGGTATAATCTCCATCCTCCTCAAAATAAACCTTGCATGTATAAGAGCATTTGCCTGTATGAATCTTACCGTTGCAATTATCCCCTGCCACATGCTCCCATTTACTAATTCTAGGATTTGGTCCTGTTGTTATAAATTCAACAAGCTCCGGTGAAAAATTCGCATCTGTTATAGTCACCGTTGCAACTCTTGTTGATTTATAATATTTCTCATTCTGTGCTTCTCCATCGAAAACCACATCAATTACAGGTGCTGTTTTATCAATACTGAAAATTTCAGAGGTTATTGCTGACTTATAACCTATGTTGTCAACCATTCCCAATGAAATTTTCATATTGTTGGAATTCCCCTTAATGATCTGACTCTTTGAAGCACTTGTCACTAAATTCACATCCAGCATCTTCCCAAATTTCCATCCGCTTCCGTTGTCAGTTACAGTAACCCATTTTTCTTTTCTGGTATTATATACTGAACCTATTAGAAGGCTTTCCGCATTTGTTGCATCTTCCTGATAATATTCCTGAAATTTCCAGTTTATCTTAGAAATTCCAGACCTTATGTCCTCCACATGAAATCTTGCCTTTATATCATCATCATATAATTTATTGCCATTAGCATCCTTATATTGTGTTTCAGGAAGTTCAATGCTAACCTTTGAATTAGCCTTGTGCTCCCTCAATGATTCTATAATAGCTCCCTTAGGGTTAAAGCTCTTACTTTTCTGATTAACATTATCTGTGGCATAAAATTTGAACTGACCTTTATATCCCTTTGGAACACTAAAAGTCGCACAGTAAGTTGCATCTTCCCCTTCTACTTTTACAGCAGGCAAAGTCACAACTTTCTTCTTACTGTTATCCTCCGGATTGTATACACAGGTAATGGTTTTTACTCCTGAACCAATTTCCTCGGTTTTACCAATGTAATCCGTTGCACATACTTTAATCTTAGTTGCTTTCTTGTAATAATATCCGTACTGCATTGGAACAACATCCTGCATTTTCTCATCCGAATCAATATATGCATCCGTAATCACAGGAGCATCCTCATCCACATAGACATTTTTTCCCGCAGAATATGTATTTCCGGCGTTGTCCTCCACATTTACCTCAATGCCATATTCTCCTGACTTACTTATGCTGCCCTGGGTTATTCCTATGTTATATGTAAGATTTGTTACTCTGCTTACATCTTCATCCGTTGTCTTATGAAATGCCTTACCCTGTATGTCACTATCTAGCTTTTCTCCGTTAATACCTGCATCAACTGAGAAAATTCCTGATTCCGCATCCGATATGTTTAAATCGTATACAATCTTTGATTTCTTTGGATACCATACCTTGGTCTCATCTTCACATTTCTCGACATAGCCCTTTTTCCCATATGTATTAACTGAGATATCTATAACAGGCTTTTCATCATCCACCATAATCAGAGATGACTTACCTGAAAGTGACTTAAGATTTTTAATTGTTTTATTTCCTGCCTTATCCTGTGCCACAATATAGATTTTGTAGAACCTGCTCTCACTTGGAAGATTAACATCACATGAATATGTATCATCCTTTGTTAAATTCATGTCAACAACTTTAGCATTTTCATTCTCAAGTTTCTGATATAAAGAGTCTGCATCTGTATATTCTTCATTATCATTTCCATCGTAAAGCATGTAGTAAAGTTTTACGCTGTCAACATCATATGTATCCTTCGCCTTTACGGAAAATGTAACCTCCTCTTCGCTTTTGAAAAATGAACCAAAAAGGAATTTAAACATTCTCTTTAAACCACTGTTTTTTGATGAATATTCAAAATCCGAAACCTCCGGACTTTCACCATCGACATAATACGTTAAAGTCTTTTTTGCCACGACTTCGCCATTATAATCTTTAACCCAGAAATAATAATTATATACGCCCTCCTTGGTGTGCTCCCAATAAGGAATATTGTAAGTTATCTCCGCAACCGTTCCATCCTCTGTTGCAACACTTGAAGTATCTAAGTTTTCCCATTTAGTTGGTGCTTCCTTTGTGGTTGTTATTGCATAGCTTATCTTATCAAGCATACAGTAACTTTTTACCTTTGCCTTAACCATATCATTTTCTGTCCAGCCGGCACCAGGCTTTACCCAGAGCATTCCGCTTCCGGTATCGATACTTTCAAATTCACACTTTGAATCCTCAAACTTAAATGAAAAGGCATCCTTAACAACTGCGGAATTCTTCGTATCATCCTCAAGTGTTAAATCCACCGTATATTTTCCGTTTTTTAATTCATTTATTTCAGTTCCCGACACTGTGGATCTGTATGTATCGCTGCTTAACTTTGTAATTCTTTGACTTTTTCCTGTAAATACTTCTTTTCTATTTTTATCATATATATGCCAGACTACATTTATAGAACCCTGAGTCTCATCCGCAACAATATCTATCGAATATTTCTTGGAACGTTTCCACTGTTCATAATCAGCCCTCATATAGTAATGCTCAAATTCATTAGTAAGTTTATAACTTTTAAAAACAGGTGCTTCATCATCCCTTGTGATATCAATAACAAGTTTAATCTTATTTCCGCAATAATCCTCTATCCATACATAAGCGGTTTTCGTTCCCTTTGAAATATCCTTTTCAAACTGGAAATATCCGCCAGTCTCCTTAACTTCCTCACCTTTATTAATGTCATTTACATATGACACAACACAACGATATATTCCGACACCTGTTGATGCATCCTTTGCAGTAATTCTGACAGTTCCTATGGAACTACCTGAATAACAAATGTAATGAATATTGTCTGAGGAATAATCATCCGCCTTTTTTGAAGATACCTTATACAAGGAATCATCCTTATCCTTACAAATTGAAACAATGCTGCTTACAACCGGCGCTTCCTCATCCTTAATCATGGACACATTAATTGTTCCACTTCCGTTGTTATTTAATTTTATAATTGATTTTTTCTTATCCTTGGTAACAGTATAATTTCTGTTTCCAGAAATTCTGGCATAATATTCGCTGTTCCAGTTAATTACCAATACATTGCCGTCTTTTTCAAATGTACATAATTTCTTATTTACCTTTGGAATATCCTCATACTCCCCTTTTTTATAAGATATCCCAAACTCAGTCAGATAGTCCACAAGAATCGATACTGTTCTCTCCCCGTCAAGCAGAGATTTCTTTGGAATCACATAACAATCCTTAACGTCATCATATTTAATATTTTTTACATCTTCTACCTTAAGCCCCGTAGCATCAAAATAAAATTCAACTTCATCCTTAACGTCAACATAATTTACACAAAAATTTCCACCACAGTCTGCAATCTCAATTTCCTTCTTACTTCCGCCGTCAATTGTATACCAGACATCATCAACGCCCTTTCTGGCATTACCCTCGATACTCACATTAACATCCGTCTTTAAAATTGAAAAATTACATGAATCATCTGATGCAACCGTAAAATTGCCTTCTGCATCTATTATCTTGGCATATATCTTATAATTTCCGCTTCCCGCCTTATTCAGTTTCGTTGGAACTATGTTGTATGTATATTTACCTGAAGCATTTGGAGAATATTTCTTTGCCCCTTCGTATATGTCAATCTTATCCTTCTTCCATTCTCCATCAACCCATTCGCCTTTTTCTATATAATATTGAATTGTAAAATCGCTTTCTTCTTCTATTACAAAATCAATAGTATCACTTCTTGTCACAGTTCCCCAATAAGTAATACCATCCACAACTTCCTTGTTGTCCACATTAACGGTCATTCCCAGAACTTTAGGTGCAGTCGTATCATTTTGACCTACACCGTTTGTTTCCGATATTTCTGCAGCCATCACCATATATGGATTAGCAAACTGAACACACAAAGCAAAACACATAACTAATGCGCTTAGTCTTTTTACCAAACTATTTTTATTCCGCTTCATAGAATTCCCCTTTTTCTTATTTTCCATTTCATTTTCATAATAATATATTAAATTAACTATTTTAAATCCTTATTATAATTCTAAATTAAATAATAACATTAGAAAATGTGTAATTCAAGGACTTCCCTGAATTACACATTTCATTTTTCGATTTATTAAGTTTATTTTTGTATACTATTAAATAACTAATCCCCTTACTTAGCTTTATACCCGTTCTCCAAAATCTATCTATTAATCTACATTTGCCACTGTACACATTTCCTGACGCGCATCCTGTCTGTACTCAACATATTTGTAAGATCCATATACCATACAAACTGATAAAAATATAAGTAAGAACTGTACTGTTGCTGTCTTGTTTTTCATGTCATTTCCTCCATCTAATTGGCTATATTTCTTAATCCATACGTTTGTTATGATTATACTTTACCATATATTTACTTACATAACTAAAATTGCGACAAATGGTTCATAAAATCGGACAAATTGCAAATAACATTCCAAAAAAACAGCTGTTTATCAATATTCTGTTGACTGGGATAACATTATATCCTTTTTCTTTACAAATTTTGCGTTATCTATCTCTGATAAAACCATTGTTTCTCCATCACAGATTTCATCACCAACGTCTAGTTTCATGGTTTTATCAGTTGGTTCTTCCTGCTCCTTGGCAGGGGAATTATCCATTCCTGCCGGTGTGACTAAATTATCATTTCCTTTATATTTTACGTTAGAAGCATAATGGGAATTAATCATTTTTCTGACTTCTCTTTTCTTCTCTATTCCATAGAATTTTTGTATCTTTAGTATGATTTTGTTATTATAACCATATATAACCATAATCACTGCTAACAATATCGCCAATGCCATGAAAACACGCGATAACAAATAACATTGCTCAATAGTCATATAATCATCCCCTTCCAATCTCAAGTTCACGTTCCGCCACTTCAAGATTTTTGTCCAGATTTTCCTTCAGTTCAAGAACCCTGTTTTGATTCTTGCTGTCAATTGCAATATCCGTAGCGGTGTGCTTTTTGATATCATCAAGTTTCTTTTGGATTTCTTCCCGGCTTACTCCATCCTCAATAAAATTCTTTGCATTGATAGAAACCTGATATGCAATCTCCTTATACATAATAAGCGCCGTTACTTCATTATCAACCTCAACAATATTACCCTTAGACAAAGCAACCATGTCATCCCAGTAATCCTTGTAGGAAATAGAAGCATCCCCGGATTTACTTTGAACTCCTATTTTAAGATAATATTCTGATATCTCTGATAATCTTTTGGCTCTTTCAACTTTCCTTGAATCAAGATTCTTGGAATTGGCAGCTATGTTAAGCCACTTCTTAGCAGAACTTTTCGTTCCCTTATCCTCATAGGAATAAAAATACGCCAGTCCCAGCTCATAACTAAATTCTTCATACTCTATGGTATTTTTTGAAAACAAGGTATCATTTGTGCTTCCGCTTGAATTATCAAGCAATATATTTCTAATGATTATCGATTCTTCCTCTGTGAAAACATCATCATCCAGCATCCTCTCCAAAAGGGATACATATGCCTCACTTTTTTCCGGATTAAGTTCTATCGCCTTTAAATAATCCTCCGAAGCCACCTCCACATTTTCTTCCAGGGAAGCCCTGGACATGAAATTATCATAAGTATTTGTCTTAATAAGCTCCGCCTTGTTATCGAAAAAAAGTGCCATAAAAAGGCAAAATACACTTGCCGTAAGAAATGTTGCAAATGTAAGAATCTGCTTACGTTCCTTCTTCTGATATTCCTTATCCAGTTCCTGATAATGAGTCAGTTCATACTGCAATTCTTCACAGTTTTGAAATCTGTCATCCGGATTCTTCTGTGTACATTTTAAAATAATATCCTCAAGACCTGATGATAAACTCTCATTCCAATGTCGTATTGGATACATCTCGTATGGCGGTTCTGAAGGATTATGCCCCGTCAGAAGATGATACATTGTTGCACCCAGACAATAAATATCCGTTCTGGCATCTGTCTGCCCATGTCCACCAAACTGCTCCGGTGCTGCATATCCTTGTGTGCCTAAATACACCGTATCAGTACTGTTTTGATTTTTATATTCCCTTGCTATACCAAAATCAATAAGAACTATATCACCATTTGGTTTAAGCATAACATTTCCAGGCTTTATATCCCTGAATATAATTGGATTTTCCCTCGAATGAAGATACGAAAGAACATCGCACAATTGTGATGCCCAGCCTATTACTTTCTCCTGAGGTTGTGGTCCGTTATCTTCAAGATATACGCTTAAGGTAACACCCTCTATGAAATCCATTACAATTAAAAAAGTTTCATCCGTATCAATTATATCTATAATACTTGGCAGATTTGGATGTTTTAATTTCTTAAGAAGATTTGTTTCCGTAATAAGTCCCTGCCTTACCACCTCGAAATTATCCGTAACATCCTTTCTGACCTCTTTAATTGCCCACTGCTTATTTACCTTTTCATTCATGGCAAGGTAAACCACACTCATTCCACCCTGTCCTATTTTATCAAGTATCTTATATTTACCGTCTACTATAGTCCCATTTTCTAACATAACTTCTACTCTTCCTCATAGCGTGCAATAATAACTGAAATATTATCCTTTTCCTGCCTTAACTTATTCAATTCAACATATTTTTTGCATTGCTTTTCCATTTGAATCTCATCAGTCAAAACAGATACATTAAAGCCCTGCACCAGTTCATGTGGTTCAATTTTATGCCTGAAACCATCACTGCACAACATATAAGTAGCATTCACATTAACTTCACCTTCAAAATACTGCGGATCAATATCCTCACTTACACCTATACACTGAAAAAGCACATTTCCGCCTTTGCCATTTTCTTTAACACTTGGATCCACTCTGCCCATGGCAACATCCCTTGCCAGAAGCGTATGGTCATTGGTTATCTGCACTAATTCATCAGATATCTCATAGACTCTTGTATCTCCAATATGTATCAGGAAATATTCTTTTCCAACTATTAAAAGTGTGGAGCAGGTGGTTCCTGTCCTTACACCATTTCTTCTTCCATAAGCTGCAAGTTCATTATTTGCATTTTCCAGAATAAGAACACACTGCTCTCTTATTATCTTCTTCCAGTTTCTCGCACCAAGTATTTTTGGAAGACTGTTATCAAACCACTTGGAAAATTTCTCAACAACATACTTGCTTGCATATTCTCCTCTTGAAAGACCTCCAACTCCATCACATATACATAACAATCCAATCTGGATATCCTCATATTCCGCAGTCTTAATCAACAGCGAATCCTCGTTTATGCTTTTAACATTTCCCACATCACTGCTAAAAGCAGTTAAAATATTGTCCATAATATCCTCTCTCAATGTCACTATAATAATCTATGTCATAGTATATTATCATCTTTTTCCTTAACGATTTTTTTAACTGATGGAATGCACACAAATTCGGACGAATGGCATATTTATATGCAGTCACATAATACTATGTTTATACATAAAAAAAGACAGTTTGTCGATCAACTGTCTTTTAGGAGAAGGTATTTTACTATGGGGATAGTAAAAATATATAATGTATTGGGGGGTTTTTACAAGAATTATATTATCACCTTTCATCCTAAAAGTGTGACTAAACATTTTCATAATTTTTCTTATTTTTTATTAATTTTACACAATTCATAATACTTTCGTACTATAAATTTTTCATTACCCCAATCTTCCATTCCGTATACATGCTTACCTTCTCTGCCGCATCATATACTACTTCTATGTCGATAAGAGAAATACCGTTTGAAGTAAGATATTCCTCGAAATCACTAAATTCCTCTTTCTGCTTAATCTTGCTCCAGGTTGATTCTGCAATGTCACTCTTTTTATCCTTGTATTCCTTCATCACTTCCTCAACCACAACAGCCTTATTAGCATCACCATTCAAAGTACTGACTGATTTGTATCCGCCATTTTCTATGTATCTTATAAGCCATCCCATATAATTTGTTAAGGCTCCCTGCTTATCAGCTTCCCTGATGGCATTTCTAACCAGTTTCTCGTCGTTTCCAGCCTTGTTCATCAAAAGGACTATGTCTTCCCTGGTTAAATAATTATGTCCCTCAAAATCGGCAATAATCGCCGAATAGAGTATATCTGTCATTTCCACCTGCTTATTCATTTTCTTGATAAGCTTCTCTTTTGACTTATGCTTCTTGACCAAAGATGCATCCAGCTGCTCATTCTGGTAGATGATAAATCTGATTCTGCGAATCTTATTTCCGCCTACCCTTATTCCCTCAAAATCAAATGCTATGTCAGAAGTTCTTTTGATTTCCTCCTGAGCAGGTTTTAAAACATATCTTTTGAAGTCTGTCCAATTGGAATATTTCTTCTCAATGACCACCGACTCATATAAATAATCCCAATCAACAATCTTATTTCTGGCAAGATATCTTTGTACTTTTTCCTCGTTGATATTTGCATTTCCGGTCATAAACCTTAACTCATTCAGGTTATATTCAACCTCCACCTTACCGTCATTTACGTCAAGTCTGCTTTTATACATCTCTTTCTGCAGTATCTCGTAAAGCCTGAAACTCATGTCCTTGTCAAAAATCGTCATGACACTAAGATTCAGCGTCGTATAATTTCTGGTAAGTTCAAGTATGTGTGGTTTTATATTTTCGTTAAATTCAATCTTAAAAATTCCATCCCTGTATTCAGCCTCGTTGACAATCGTAAAAGCCTTGAAGTTGCCATCCTCACTTTCAATCACCATACTTTGTCCCGTCATTAATTTCGCAGCGACCTTAAGCTCCCTGTAGATATTCCCGTTATCTCCAAGCAATGCCTGTATCTCCCCAGGATACAACCTTGCCACAAGCTTTTCGTTTTCCTTACACCCTTCCTGCTCAATTCGGGTCATCGCTATTGCATACAGCTTATTGGTGAATAAATTGTTATGCATCTTTGACGATATTAACTGGTTTGATTTTCGAATCACCAACTCATTGTTCTCAGACTGAATTTCCATGCACACCTCTTCGTCTGCGGAAGAATTGACAGATTGTTCCGGGTTCTGTCATTTTTTCCGCTTTTCATACTCCTATTGTATTTGTTTTCCCGCATTTTTACAAGTGTTATAATTCATTTACCTCATTTTTGTTAAATATGCATAACGATTCTGTCATTTTTTCCGCTTTCTTCTGTCATACGTTCCGTTTTCTTGCGTCTTTTTTTCCTCATTTTCAAAAATTTATATACGTTTTTACCAATTCCCCTCCTTTTTTCCGAGTTGTTTTCTTTGTTTCTTCTGTCATTTTTTCCGTAGTTCTAGGTATTTTTTCCTGGTTTTCAAATTTTCCGTATGTTTTTTTCCGTTTTCCCTTAGTTTTGGGGTATGATTTTGTCTGTCACAGGCTCCTCATAATTCTATCACAGATTCCGTTTACTTCTGTCATTTTTTCCGCTTTCTTCTGTCATTTTTTCCGCTTTTTTCGGCTGAAACCCTTGATTTTAAAGGGTTTGCGGGCTTCTAAAATAAAATAAATGTTGTTGTTATATAATATATTATAATATTTATATATACAGCTTTTCCACCAAGGAAAAATTTTCCGACTACAAACCTCAAGTACTCGTACTTAAGTACTAAGAATTGCTCTTATAAGGCTAAAATACTTGGTTTATCCCTCTCTTTTTGTCTCCATTTCCCTAGAAAACCTCCTGGTAACAAGGAAAAATATACTGAAAACTAAGGAAGAATTGACAGAACCGAATACGTCTGTCATTTTTTCCTTACTTTATATCTATATAATATCATATCGCAGAATTCCTAAACGCAATCATACACAGACAAATAAAATCCCACTTTGTAAACCCGGTTTACATACTTAGCGTTTCCCACTTTGTAAACCCGGTTTACATACCTGGTTCAGTGCGAATTTGACAAATTCACAACGATATTGTAATTAAAAATTCAAAATGCTATAATCGTAAGTGAATTTAAGTAATTAGATACGAATTTAACAAATTTAAACAATATTTCGAGGTAATGATATGGCTATTAAAATTGGAATGGTGAATTTAAAAGGGGGAGTTGGAAAGAGCACACTCTCATACGAACTGGCAACTATTTTATCAAATCAAGGGAAAAAGGTTCTTGTTATAGACATGGATCAGCAAAGGAATCTCTCAGAATACGTTAATTATGATTCCTCAAAACCATCAATTTATAATGTTCTTCATGCGGATTATTCAATCGAAGAATCTGTCCAGAATCTTAAATATTTTGATTTCATATCAGCTTCATCCGATCTTTCAAGGGCAGACAGGGAATTTGTGGAGCAGGAGGATATATTCCTTTTATCAGATGTTATGGAGATGGTAAATGATACATACGACTACATCATAACAGACAATTCTCCTTCAAGGAATGTGCTTATGACAATGGTCTATATTGCATCCGACTATGTGATAATTCCAACGGATTGTGACAAGGGAAGTCTTGATGGAATAAATGCCGTAATGAACGATATTTCAAAACTCAAAAATGGAAGAATCAAATATTCAAACGTACAGATACTTGGAATAATTTTAAACAAATTTGAAAAAACCGTAATGCACTCTCTTGCACTGGAAAGACTGGAGGAGCTGTCAGAAGAAATCGAAGAAAAACCTTTTATAGCGACAGTAAGAAAAAGTATTGCAGCATCCGAGAGCAAGGATTTGATGCAGCCCTTGCAGGAATATGACAGATTTGGAAATATATCCGTTGACTGCAGAAAATTTGCAGGGTATGTGGTAGAAAGGTGTGAAAATGGCAAGTAAAAGAGAATTGCTAAGGCAAAAGCAAAAAGAAAAAAAAGTAACGATTGAACCAAATACAGTATCTATAATAGACAGTATTATCGAAAAAAACGAAGAAGAAATAGCTGAAAAAGAAAAGACAAATCCAGATAATGGAGCGAGCCTTCCGGATGAAAATACAGATAAACACAATAAAATCCTCTACGCAGATGCGAAGGAATTTGTTCCTTACTACGACAAGAAATTAAGACTTGATATTCATACAGGTGAAGAATATGAACGCCTTAAGGAATCAATAGAAAAAAACGGAATAATGCAGCCCATAATATGCGGAATGTATAATGGTGAAAAAATGATTATCTCAGGTCATAACAGAGTAGCTATAGCAAAGGAGCTTAACATTAAAGTTCCATATATTTTGCATGAGAACCTTTCAAAAGAAGATATGGATTTAATCTGCATCGATACAAATCTTTTAAACAGACAGCTGACAGAATATAAAGTAAGCCAGCTGGCATATGTATTGAAAGTCAAAATGGATTCCGAAAAACATCAAGGTTTGTCAACCGGGTTTACAAACTCCGGTACAAAAATTGGAGAAGAATATGGATTATCCAGACAGATGATACACAGATATATCAAAATGAACGATTTAGTGCCAGACGGATTAGAATTAGTAGACAAAAAAGAAATATCAATAAAAGTAGCATATGAATTATCATTTCTAAAACCTGAAATACAGAAATTTATTATAGAATCAAGATTCCAATTTAAATTAAGTGAAAAAATATTAAAAATCTTAAGAGAAGAATTAAAAGAAAAAGATTTTAATGATAATGAGCTGGAAATTACATACATAAAATCACGTTTATTTGAATTATGTGTTTCAGAAAGACAAAGCCATAAAATTGATTATCGAAACATAAAACCATATATTCCTGAAGAAGTGAAGGGAAATGAAATCGAAGCATATGTAATTGAAGCCCTGAAATACTACAACACCAAGAGCTTGTAAACCGGGTTTACAAAGTAGAAAAAGCAAAAGTTTGTAAACCGGGTTTACAAAGTGAAAAAGCAAAAGCTTGTAAACCGGGTTTACAAAGTGGAAAAAAGCGAAGCTTGTAAACCGGGTTTACAAAGTGGAAAGCTATGTGTTAGAATTAATGGAAGCATAAAGATATAACATGGAGAGGGTGATAAGAATGTCCAAAGGCGTATTATATGACGGACAATGGTTCTATGCATTACCGGAGAAGACAACAGACAGGCATGACATTATTGTGAGAATGATTTTTGCTCCAATGGAAACTGACATATGGGGAATTAAGGATGGTCAGTTTTTCCATGAAAATAACAAAATCGAAGGTATCGAAGAAGGTATTACTTTTGAGTTTGTTACAGGAGAGGAATTCTTTTGTGCAGTAGATGCTGCCATTGAGGTTGGAAGAGAAAATGAATGGACACAATGGACAGAAGAGATTATCTTGGTAAGAGATAAGATTAAAGAAGAATTTTACAAGGGTGAGGAAGTCATCCAGAATAGATAAAGTATCAGGCTTAGTATTGCCTGATAAAGATAAAACAAAAGGCGACATTGATATAACATTTCAATGCCGCCTTTTAAAATATTTCGTCCATCGGACTTAAATCCTCTCTTTCAAATTTTTACCAAAATTCTTTTCCACTCTTTTGATAAATAAACGTCTTAACTATCATCCTAAAGTAAATCCCTAAAATTTATCTATTTGTTATTCTTATGACATTATACACATTGATCTAAAAATCAATTATTTAATCCTTATTAGTTTATGTCACGTTGTCCAAAGATAAATTTATAATAATAACAATTCAACTATGGTCCCATCGGTTGTACCTCCTTGATTGAAATCCCTTTTGTTTTTTGTTAAGTAAATTATAACACTCAGAAAGTAAATTGCAAGAAAAAATATGTAAAAAATATAAATTTATCAGAATATATAAAAAGTAAATATAAAGATTGTAAAAAATTACTATTGAAATTATGTAAATATTGCACAAAAAATGCAAGAAAAATTTGTAATTTTTGGATGGACAAAAGAATATATTCATGGTATTATAAAACACGTAAAAACCCCCCAATACATTATATATTTTTACTATCCCCATAGTAAAATACCTTCTCCTAAAAGACAGTTGATCGACAAACTGTCTTTTTTTTGCAATAAATTAGGATATAGCTTATAATCTATATTAGGTTGTTTGATTTATGAAAAAGTTTATTAAGAAAACAACAAATTTATTCTAAGAATGGAGGCGCTTATGAGAAGAATTAAAAAAGCACTTTGTATGGTTTTAACTGCGGGATTAGTATTAGGAAGTGCACCTTGTGGTGTAGACGCTGCTACTGATACCAAGGTTGGAAAGAAAGCCGGAATATCGTTGACGGTAAAGGCTGATGGAGAATATATAAACTGGGATGGAGTATCAAACGTATCGGAATTTAAAAATAAAGACGGATATTATTGTTTTGCATATAAATCGGGAAAGAACGTAATTGTGTGTCAGACGAAGTCTGGTGCAGTAAATAAAAAGATTACACTTCCTTTAAAGGGAACTGTTGTGGGTGGTGTAACATGTGACAGCAGTGGATATTATTATGTTGTTTCAGGTAAAACAAATACAGGAAGTGACAGAAGCACAAGCACAGTATACATTACAAAATACAGTTCAAAGGGAAAAATTATTAAAACTGTAGGTGATGATGGCAGAAGCAGTCTTGCTTACTACTATGATGATTCATTTAACACCAAGACTCCTTTTAGCGGAGGCGGATGTGACATTGCAATAAACGGAAATCTTCTTGCGGTTAATTACGCAAGAACAATGTATTCAGATCACCAGAGCAACAGTGTATTTGCAATCAACACCAAGACAATGAAAAAAGTCAATTATGAGGGAATATATAATTCTCATTCATTTGGACAAAGAGCGGCAGCTTTAGGAAATGGATTTATTTTTGCAAGTGAAGGTGACTGTTATTCAAGAGCTTTTACAATCACAAAGACTGACAGCAGCAAGGTTTTATACAACAGTGATATTTTTAGTTTCTGGGTAAAAGAAAATGCATTAAATAACTGGGATATGTGGACACTTAATAACAATTTTGCTCACATCGGAGATCTTGCAGTTATAGACAAGAATACAGTAGCTTTTATGGGAACATCTGCTAAATCATTATCTTCAAAAGCAGCCAGTGAAAAAGAGCAGGTATTTGTTCAGATTTTTAATCCTAACAAAAATATAGAAAGCAAGAGCGCATATATTACATCAGGAACAAGAACAGGACTTGGTGGTCCAAATGGTGACGAGAAGGTAACTGATTACGGCGTAAAATGGCTTACAACAAGCTCTAAATACACATACAGCCATCCACAGATGGTATATGATAAAAACGGTCATATAGTGGTTTTATTTGAGTTATACAGTGGCAGCAGCTACAAGGGTGTGTACTATATTACTTTGAATAAATCAGGAAAAGTTGTTAAGAAAATGCAACAGTTCTCTAAGACAGCAAAATTGAATCCTTGCGAAACTCCTGTTGTTGTTGGAAAAACAATTTACTGGACAGCAAACAGAACAAGCGGAAAAAAACTTTACAATTTCAGACTTAAGATAAATTAATATTTTGAGCAAATAAAAATATAAAACAAGCACAAAAATAGTAAATAAGTACTAGTTTTTGTGCTTGTTGCATAAAAAAGATTGTGAAAAACTTGAATTTTTGGGCACACTTTTGGTAATAATAATGATAATATATCAATTGTAAAAACCCCCCAATACATTATATATTTTTACTATCCCCATAGTAAAATACCTTCTCCTAAAAGACAGTTGATCGACAAACTGTCTTTTTTTTATAATTTTTTACAAAAAAACTATACCGGTTATTACTAAGAAAAAAGTATAATCTGGTATAGTTTTTTGATGCATATAACTTTGTAAACCGGGTTTACAAACCATAAATTAGACAACCCCTAGCCGGAATAATTATAATAACATTCCAACTAGGGGTTTTTGGGTAAACTTAGGGGAAAAACTTAATTATTTATAAGTGTAAGTTCCAACACTACATTTACTTCCTGATGAAGTGAGATAGAATCCTGTTCCATCAGTTAAGTTATCTGTAATATCAACAGTCTGACTTCCGTTTCCGTTAGAGAAGATAAGACCTGTTGAATCTTTTGCTATCTCAATCTTGTATACTGCCTGATTATATTCATTAGTAGAAACGTATGTCATCTTGTCTCCAGGCCAGCTTGCAGATGTTGTTGAGCCGCCCCAGCTGTATGCATATACGTTGCCCCAATTCATATTGTCGCTAAAGTATACTGTGATTGTATCTGTGATAGGGGTATCAGAACCGCCACCGACATCACTGCCGCCTACATCTACTTTAGAACCTGTAACTGATGAAAGGTTACTGTCTGCTGTGTAGTAGTTTGTTGACGAATTAAGTGAAATTGTAACTTCATTATAGGTATTTCCATTTGACACCATTCTTGCAATAGTAGCTGTAGTTGCATTTGCAGGAACTGTTGCCTTGTATACAGTCTTATTGTTAACTGTAGCTTCTGTCATCTTAGTATATGAGCTGTCTAAGTTAGACTTAATAGCAGGAACTGCTGAGTCGTCTCCATACCAAGAGCAGTTAGAAGGATCGAAATAGATTGTTGACTCTCCGGTAGGAATGTCAGGATTATCTACTTTATAGAATGCTGCAATTCCGCTTGAACCAATTGTTCCTGAAATTGTGCTTGATGTTACAGTGAATTTGTTTCCGCTGATTTCATCAACATATGTTCCAGGCTCTGTAAGGCTTCCGCCGTTTGGAACAGATACATATCTGTTGCTTCCGCTACCAAGAATTAAAGCTGCACCGGATTTTCTTGTGATAACTGAAACATTGTTAGATGTTGTGTAGTAATCAGCTTCACCGATACAAGCGTTGTGTAAATGGTTGATTGCGGCTACTTCTTTTGATGTGAAGTGAGTACTTCCCTTCTGACCTACCATGATAGAAGTTTTCTCTGTTGCGTAAGGTCTTGAGAAGTAAAGAGCAGTAATCTGATTTCGGCTTGCTACAGTAGCATAAGCTCTGTCGATTACATTCTGGTTAATATACTTTGTCCAACCACCTTCATTTGTGTTGTTAGAGTAAGTATCATGACTTTCACCCCAGTAAACAAGTTCATTATTGTCGATTCCGTCAACAGTTGCCCAGTTTGCGTAAGCGCTGCAAACCTGACCATCCTTCAAAGAACCAAGAACGTTGCCACTGTAGATGCTGTCTGTAACTGACATGTAGTTAGTGTATTCACTCATAAGTGACTTTGCATAACCATCGTTGTTCTCAACAGGTTTATCAAGAATTTCACCATAGTTATACATTGATTTGTCAATTACGGTGCTCCAGAAATTACATGACTCTGATGGAAGAGAAATGTGTTTTGCAGCATCCCAGCGGATACCGTCAACACCGTCTGCCTTTAATTGCTGAACGTAATTTTTTACTTTCTGCTGAACATAAGAGTGCTCTGAATTAAGATCAGGCATTCCAGTGTCACCATGTGTAATCTGGTAACGGTTGCTGTAGTTAATGCTGCTTACACCATTGTGCCAGTACTGAGAATCCTTAAGAGAATTATCAATATTAGAATGGTCACCTGCAAGGTGGTTGGCTACAACGTCAACAATAACTTTAATTCCGTATTTATCAGCTTCCGAACATAATCTTTTAAGGTCGCTTTCTGAACCAAGTCCTGAATTTCCGACTGTAAAAGTATTTGGCTGATATAAATAATACCAGATGCTGTTGCTTACACAAGCCTGCTGAGCTGGTGAAGTCTGAACAGATGTAAATCCGGCTGCCTTAATATTAGGAAGCTCATCAATAATCTGCTGATAACTCCAGTTGAAACAATGAAGAATAACTCCATCCTGAATGTTGCTTGCAAGTTTAGTATAAGTTGTGCTTGTACTTGCGCTGGCCTGCATTGGGGTTGCAACTGCAAGACTGCTTGCAAGAACTGCCGTTGAAAGTAAATAAGGCATAAATCTCTTTTTTTTGCGAATCATATTCATATTCCTCCGTTATATATGGGTTGTTTTAAAAAACGGTAGTACTATTTAGGCCTAAATCAATTACAAAAATAATTGTAAAACAATGGGAAAAATTATGCAATACGCTATTTCGTGATTTTTCGAAAACGTCATTTTTTACAAAAAATGACCATAAAACACGATAAAAACGAAAAAAACATGGTAAATTGACGGATTTTCATTTGACAGATTTTATAATTTGTCAAAAAGAGCGGTGGTTATTAATAGGTTTAAAATGGGAGAATATGCATTTTGAGTTGACATTCGGGGGGGAAAAAAGTTTAAAATTAAATTGTATTATTATAGTTACAAAAGGAGGAGTTAAAAGGGAGTGAAGGGAATGTATGTAAAAAGTGAATTATATAAAGTTATGAAATCAAAAAAGTGTATGTTTTTGTAGTCTGCTTCTTAATTTTTTGTTAGCGCAGATTATTTTTTTTGGAGGAAAAGATTTTCTTGGAATGCGTGTGGATGAATCCTTTATGGGGTTGTGCATGAGTTACCCTAATATTTCGTACATAATATATATGATGGTGTTTTGTTTTCTGGCAGGTGGATGCGGAGTACTTTGCACAGGAATCAGTTATTTAATTCCAAACAATAAAATTGCATACCCATTAGTTTTTGTAATGTGGTTTGTTCAGATTATTTCGCCATATAGTATAACTTATGCAATGCAGCCTTTTATAGAATATGGTCCAAATTATTTTGTGCCTGCATTAATAATAAACTGTATATTGGTTGTGGGAGTATATGTAGTTTCGTTTGTATATATGGAGAAAAAAGATGAGATATAGAAAATTAATATGTGATGTAATTATCGTTATGATTTTTTCTTTTATATGGCTGCATATGAATAGAAATATATTATCAAGACTTGATGAAATGGAAATTCTTGGGTTATCCATTCTTAATTCTTCGGATGCAGGATATAATAATTTAATTTCACATGGAGTAATGTATTCAATTTTTTATTTAATATTGCTGATGGTGTGGCTGACACAGGATAATATTCAGATATTAGTGAGAAAAACAAGAATACAATTTATATTAAATCAATACAAAAATGTGTTTTGGGCAACATTTAATTTCGTTGCAATTTTTGTTGGGATACTGGTTTTATTTAATCTGATATTTGAAGATATAAATCTTTTGCGGGAAACTAATTTTGCAACGGGTGTTGTAATATATTTCTTTTCGTTGTTGCTTTATTACCTTCTGGTTGGAAGTATATTTATTTTGTTAAGATTATGCTTTTGGTCGGATATTAAAGCATTTGTCGGAACATTTGCAATACAGGTGGTGCTTTTAGCAGTGAAAAGATATTTGAATGTATGGATTCCTGCATCTGTAACTAGAGTATTTGATTTACTATTTGAAAACAGTCTCTATGCGGAAGAAATTCTGATAAATAGTGTAAAAATTATTATTTTAATCGTGGCTTTATTTGCGGTTACATATACAATTTTTAAGGAAAAGGATGTACTACATGAAAAAATATAAAGATATAATTTTTTTGCTTGCGTTTTGCATTATTTCATATATGCAGGTTAAAGTCAGTTTTGATTCAGATTTGATAAATATATATGATGGAGTTGTCTTTAATGCAAATATTTCATATTACATGAACTGGTTTTTTATTTTTGCATGTTATAGTTTATACATGTATGAGGAATTTTACACTTACATAAGAGAGTACGGAGTGCTGTTGGTCACAAGAGAAAAATCAAGAGATAAGTTACTTCTTAGATTACTGTTAAGATTGGCAGGGCGTATTATGAAGCTGGAATGTATAAGGATAATAACTTTTATCTGTTTTGACTTTATATTAAAAGGGAATGTGTCCATGAAAAATGCATTTGACTTCATAAAAATGCTTGTGCTGACAGTTTTGGTTTTTACCATCATATTATTTGTGCAGATGATGATAGAAGTGTATTATTCTGCAAATACAGCTGTAATAATTTCCATGGCATATTTTCTGGTAAGCATGAGCGTAAGCGATATTATAGCAAAGTCTGAAGTTATTCCTTCTAAAATTAATGTGATTTTTCTACCTAATTTATTAATGAAGGTAAGAATTGATACGATTATAAAAAATCCGGGTATGCACTTTGTATTGATAGGTTTTCTGGTATTAATTTTAATGGTTATGATGGTAATAATAAAACAAAAATTTCGTAAAAAAGACATCATTTAGAAAAAGAGGGGTTAAGATATGATTAAAGTTGAAAATTATACTAAAGTAATAAAGGGAAAAACTATTTTAGATAATGTAAATTATACATTTGAAAATGGAATGATATATGGTTTGTATGGAAGAAATGGTTCAGGAAAAACAATGTTACTTCGTGCTATTGCAGGATTAATTTTTCCAACACAAGGAAGAGTAATGTTTGATGATAAAGAATTGCACAAGGATATAAGCTTTCCGCCAAGTGTAGGAATAATTATTGAAAACACAAATATGTTCCCTCAATATGATGCATTTACAAATCTTAAGATTTTAGCTAAAATTAAGGGGATAGCAACCGACGATGATATCAGAGAAGCAATAAGGACTGTGGGACTTGATCCTGAGAGTAAAGATAAGGTTAAAACATATTCTCTTGGAATGAAGCAAAAACTTGCAATTGCGCAGGCTATTTTTGAATCTCCTGATTTACTGTTACTTGATGAGCCAACTAATGCGTTGGATGAAAAGAGCATAGAAGACATCAGAAAAGTATTAATTGATAAGAAAAATGAAGGAAAGACAATTATTATAGCAAGCCATAATAAAGAGGATCTGCAAATACTTTCAGATGTAACACTTCATGTGGAAAGCGGTGCTATACATTAAGCAAACATTTGGAGTAAATAGTGAAGGACAAAGATTTATTTAAAGATAAAATTTTCTACCAGAAATTAATAAAGCTGGCATTGCCCATAACCTTTCAGGCGCTTATGCTTGCGCTGGTGGCGGCGGCGGATGCCTTTATGCTGGGAAGTGTCAGACAGAATTTCATGTCGGCAGTTTCCTTGGCAACTCAGATACAGTTTATACAAAACCTTATTCTTTCATCTGCGGTATCAGGTCTTGCAATACTTGGGGCGCAGTATTGGGGAAAGAATGATGTTAAGACCATCAACAAAATTTTCTGTATGGTTTTAAGGGTTTGTATTTGTGTATCTGTTTTGTTTTTTATAGGGTGTGTATTTTTTCCAAGGAATCTTATGATGATTCTTACGAATCAAAGCGAACTTATTGAAATCGGCATAAAATATCTTAAAATTGCAGGGTGGTCATACCTTATGACCGGAATATCCCAGTGTTACCTGACAATATTGAAAGTAAGTGAACATGCATCTGTTGCGGCAAGAATAAGTTCAGGCGCAGTGGTTATAAATATAATTTTAAATGCCATATTTATCTATGGAAAATTCGGATTAAAACCAATGGGAGTGCAGGGAGCGGCTCTTGGAACTTTAATTGCAAGAATAATAGAATTAACCTGCGTTATTCTTATATCCTATAAAGAAGGATACATACATCCCACAAGGGCGGGATTTTTTACCCACGACAAATTGCTGTTTGAGGATTATGTAAAATGCGCCGCACCATTACTTGGGGCGTGTCTGTTGTGGGGAATCGGATTTGCTTCATATGCCATGTTTATGGGACACACAGGTCCGGATGCAACTGCCGCAAATTCGGTGGCAACGGTTATAAGGGATTTAATCTGTTGTATGTGTGATGGTCTTGCCAGCGGTGGCGGAATTCTGGTTGGAAATGAACTTGGCAAAGGTGACCTTAAAACAGGTAAACTCTACGGGGTAAGGCTGATGAAGCTGGCGTTCATATGCGGAGGGGTGTCATCAGTTCTGATGTGTTTGTTTACACCACTGATTTTGCATTTGGTAAAACTAACTCCTCAGGCAAGGTCATACCTTCTTGGGATGATGCTCATAATGGCGTTGTATATGATAGGAAGAGCCGTTAACACAATTCTTATAAACGGAGTTTTTGCGGCAGGGGGCGACACGCTTTTTGATGTATACAACCTTGTTGTAACCATGTGGCTTGTTGCAATTCCTTTGGCGGCACTTGGAACATTTGTATTTCGCTGGCCTGCGCTTGTGGTATATGCCTGCACTTGTCTTGATGAGGTTGGAAAAATCCCATGGGTGCTTTATCATTTTAGAAAATATAAATGGGTAAAAGACTTAACAAGATAAAATATATAATTTAGTTTTTAAAAGAATGTCAAGGTGACTTAAATAGTCCCTTGGCATTTTTTGTGAAAATTTATAGACAATTTATACAAAATTGGGGAAATTTCAAAAAAATTAAATCCCCATATTTAAAGGATTCTAGGAATAAGGTCATGTAAAAATTACCAAAATAGGAAAAAAGTCTTGACTATACACATGGTGGGTGCTATGGTATAAACGTATCAAGTTTAGTACCAAAAACCTACTCCAAACAGAATAAAAAAAGGAGGGGAAAGTTAGGGAAAGTTATGATCGTACAGCGATCCGTTTATTGGGAGTTGGTTTACTAAACAATAGACCGAAAGGAGAAGTTTATAATGAAATTTAAAAAATATTTAGCATTGTCACTTGCTGTAGCAATGGTTGCAACAAGCGCACCACAGATGGCATTTATGGGATTAGGAACAGTAGAGGTAAAGGCTGAGGATGGAACATCAACGACACCAACATCAACAACAAAAGGTAAATTTGCTGTTGATGGTACTGCTGATATAACAGTTGATGGAACAAAAAAAACTGTCAATGTAGAGGTTGGATTTACAACAACATCGACTGGTACAAGTTTTAATGCTGATAGTGATAAATTAAGTGCAACTTATAGTGGTGAAAGTATCGATCCAACACCAGTTATCACTTATAAGGAGGCTGGTGCAAGCACTAGTGCTCTTGTTGATTCAGATAATACATTGGCTTTAAAAAGAGATTACACATATTCATATGTTAAGTATACAGATAGAGGAAAGGAAACTCAGAAAACTGAACCTGTAAGCAGTATTACAGATGCAGGTGATTATGATATCAAGATTACTTTCAATGGAGAGTATTCTAATTTAGGTACTAAAAGAGTTCAGATAAAAGTAAATAAGGCAGTAGTAGGAAATTTGAAGATTTCGTCAACTAACGGAATATGGAAAGATACTACTGGTGATAATAAAGAATATTATCTGGTAGATGCAGACAGTAAAGATAACGCTCCAACATTAGTTGTAAAGACTCCAGATGATAAGACAGTACTAAAAGAAGGAATTGATTATAAAGTTGAATCTAAAATGGATACTGTGTCTGACGGTGAGAAACAGGTTAAAGGAACTGCTACTGTAACTATTCTTCCTACAAGTGAGAATATTGAGGCTGGAAAAAAAGAAGGGATTAATTATTGTGTTGTAAAGACAATAAAAGAGTCTGATATCTCAATAGCTATAGGTGGAAAAACAGGTAATTACACAGTAACCCCATCAGTAAAAGGAAGTACTGGTTCTGAATGGGATTATAAAATTCGTAAAGCAGATACACTTGATGAAGTTAAAGTTAGCGAGGGCGAAAAGATTACATCAGGTAATTATGTTCTTGTTGTAACTGGTAAGGTTTTAGGTGGATACAGCGAAACTCCTGTTCAGAAGAATTTTTCAATTTCAGAGAATACAGTTGAAATAAATGATGAAAATACAACAATTCAGTACGCTGGTAAGGATAGTTATGTATATACAGGAAAGGAAATTACACCAGCAGTTAAAGTTATCTATACAGATAAAGAAACCAATGTAAAGAAAGACATTACTTCATCAGTTGATGTTGTATGGAGTGGAAACACAAAGGTTAGTGAGATACCAGCAGTTAAAGTTTTGGGTAAAGGTGATTATGTTGGTGAGGTTAATAAGGAAAATAAGTTAGGTATAACTTTTAAAATTGAGAAAGCTGATTTCGAAGACGTAGACGTTAGTGTTGCATCATTAGATTTCAATGGAGAAGCACAGACTCCTGAAGTTAAGCAGGTATACAATGGAGTTGATATTTCTGATGCAAATAAAGCTAATGCAAAAATATATGCATGTAACATAGATGAAACAGGCGAGCCAAAGCAAGTTGATGGTTCTTGGGTTAAGGATAAGGCTACCGCGACTCCAGCGACTCCAGTAACTAATGCAGGCTATTATGTTGCAGTTGTTACTGCTACAGGCAATACCAATTTTAATAGTGCTGCTGATAAGGAAGTTGTATTCCAGGTTAAGCCTTATGATATTAGTAATTTAAAGGTTGTTATTAATGATGGAAAGCCATTATCGTCTGCGTTAACAGAGGCAAATATTAAATTCTTCAATGGAAAAGATGAGTTTAAGATGAAAGATGCGCCATTAGCAAAAGGCACAGATTTCGAATTTACACCAGATAATGGACAGGCTGGTAATTACACAGTAACAATTACAGGTAAGGATAATTACACAGGCTCATTAACAGCAAGTTATGTTGTAAATGAAACTATTGAAGATAGTAATATTCATGTATATACAACTGTAGATAAAGATTCCGAAGGAAATTATGTATATACTCCACATGTTAATGTTTATGACAATAATTATGAACTTATTCCAGCAAGCAATTATACTGTAAAATATTACACAGCGGCTGAACCTTCAAAAGATGCAGAAGCTAAGGAATTTGCAGAAACTACAACTAAATATTATGCAGTTGTAATTCCTAAGGGATTGTATGAAGGTAAAAAATATAGTTCATACTTAGATTCTTACTACACAGCTAAAGAATTTAAAGTTGCTAGATATGATGCGGCATATGATTTAAATGCTGCTGTTATTGAAAGTATTGAAAGTGTAGAATATGATGATGGAAAAGAAATTAAGCCAACATTATCAGTTAAGAGTGGTACAGGAACTCCTGTTACTGAAACGGATAATTATGATGTTGTTTACAGCAACAATAAAGATGCAGGTACTGCAACTGTAACTATTTATGGAAAGGGTAGTAATTACTTTGGTTCAACAAGTACGACTTTTGAAATTACTCCTAAAACTTTAGCAGATTTAACAGCAAGTAATATAACATATGGTTCAAAAGTTAAGGATTCAGATATAGTAAAGGTTGGTAGTACTGGTCTTGAATTAGATAAGGATTTTAAAGTTACATATGCCAAGGCTGTTTTAGATAAGAACGGATTATATACATACAATAAAGATGGTTCATATGTAACTGAGGGAAGTTACACTGCTGATACTATCAAAGATGCAGGAAAATATATTGCTATCTGTGAAGGTGTCGGAAATTACAAGGGAACAATGCAGCTCCCATTTGAT
>JBGVNF010000022.1:0-17919 GCA_045125245.1 Lachnospiraceae bacterium | reverse complement strand
TATGTCATCACAGATGACGAAGTTTCTGCTGTCTGATTAGGTGTTGTGTCTATATTTACTTTTCAAAGCCACCTCTTACGATGGTTTATTTGTCATGCCCTTTATTCCTTGGCTGTCCTCTACTTATTTGTTTCAAACTTTACCTCTCTAATTCTCTATAATAATTATTCATTTAAACCAAAATAGCCAATCTAGTATACATTACCAATTAGTAATTGTAAAGATATACTACTTATTCTCAGCTAAAAACCAAATAAAATTCATCAACTGTTCTTGTTTATAATTATCTAATAGACTTCTTGGAACCTTTGATACTCGTTGATATCCATTCTTCTCATAAAATCTTATCGCTCTAAGATTATCTTCAGAAACGCACCAATAAACCTTTTCCAAACCCACATCAGCAAATGCGATTTCTATAATCATAGCCATTCCATATTTAGAATAACCTTTCCCCATTGCCTCTCTTCTAATAGTTATAGCAAATTCCGCCATCTTTTTAGATTTATCTATATGCTTCAAACTTACAGTTCCCATATATACATCTGACTCATCAACAATTGCTTTATGCATATTCATTGAGCAATCCTTACTTGCATTGATAAATGCTTTACAATCCTCTAGTGTTTTTTCCTTAAAATTAGTACCAAGTTTTTCAACCACATCATCATCATGCATCCATTCGAGCATTAATTCTGCGTCTTTTTCTTCTAATTCTCTTAATCTCATATAAAACACAATCCTCTTCTCAAATTAATTTCTATTTCTCATATGCATCATAATAATGATGTCCTATTCTATCCTCTTCCGGTGGTAATTCCATATAATCACCATATATATGTGTTAATATTTCATCATAACGAGCAGGAATTCTAAATTCATACTTTTCATAAGGAACCCTAACATAATCATCATACCATTCCTTCTTAAATATATCTTTTATTCCACCTGATAGCCACACTATACAACCTACATAATTGTGATCTTCATATTTTTTTTGTGCAGCAAGTTTAGATAATTTTTTTACAAAATAATTTTTTCCACATATTTTTGCAAGTAAAAATGCTGGAAACTTAATAATTTTTTTTACAAAACCTTTTGTTATTTCAACTGCATACTTTGTTCTTGTTGCCTGATAACATAATGACGACAGTCTATCACCCCTTAAGCCATACTTTAATGCTTCATCCTCTGTCTGACCTAAACCATCTAACGGATATATATCTATAAACACACCCATACCATATGGTTTCTCATTCTGTACGTCTATTACATATCTATTATCACTAACTCTAGCTATCATATACGGATAATCAGGACATGTACTAATATCAAAAAGTTCTAAATACTTATACTCTTCTGCATTATTTTTTAAATACTCTAATAACTTTTCGTAGTCCGGTCTTGGCATAGCTATATCAATATCATCATCCCAAGGTATAAATCCTTTATGACGTATAGCTCCTATCAAAGTTCCATAAGTTAAATAATATCTCAGATTTTCTCTTTCACATATATCTGCAACTATTTTTAAAATTTCTAAAGATACATCTTGTATTTCTTTAATATCCAACTTACGCATATATAAACCTTCCTTATCATAATTTATTATTTTCTTTACATATTTCTTTTTGGTTATATCATATACATATTTTTATGTCAAATCAAATCAACCTTCCTGTCCATACAAAAAAATACATAATAAAAGATAATAAGTAAAATATCTCTAATTTTACTTATTATCTTTTGTTTGCAAACTTAATTAATTATCGTATATACTATCACCAAATGCTACTACAGCTTTACTTCGGTCTACTCGTTCTGCACATTCATAAATCACAATATCCGGATCGTAAATTTCTATCATACTCTCCATTTCCTTAGTATAATCTCCCCAAATTAACCAAACCTGCGAAAAACTTTCTGCAAAATCATCTATAAGGAAATTATTAAAATAACTATCACATACAAGCAATAACTTAGTATCATTACCAGCCTCAGGATTCTGCCATGCGCTATGTCTCTCATCTGTGGCATATTGTCCCATTATCGACTTATCCACTTTATCAGCTTTAGGTTCCTTCAAAGAAAATGTTTCAAACATATCTTTCTCATGAATAAATCCATTCAATGTGATTCCCTTATCAGATACCGATATATTATAGTCTTCCTCCTGAAGAACCTTAAATTTATTATCATTATACCTATTTATCTCTTGCATTATATACTTATATCCCACATAAGCACCACGATCTGTCCAGTGTGTCGGATCCCCCCAATTACTATACACTTCATAATTCTTTTTGTTCTCTATAAGTGTTTCTTTTAATGACAGCTCTTTAACAGTCGTATTTTCTCTTAAATAATTGATAACCTGATCTGTTTTAGAAACATCGCCTATTTGATTTACCGATGCCATAAATTGCTCTGGATAAATTGAATGTTTATCCCAGCATTGGACATAGTAAAACTGTATACCTTTTTCGCCCAACCAATCGCTAACTTTTTGATAACTATTACCTATCTTAGCAACTTCCTTTTCTGTACGAAGATTCAGGTGTGCATAGTCCATTATCATAGCATCTGTAGCATAATTCACATCTCCATAACGTCCTAAGTAGTAATTAGATTTACTAAGCATTTTTCCAAACACTTCATACTGCATTTTTGCATTATAATCAATTAAACTTTTTCTATACCCCATATGGTCCATAAACCATGTTTCAACTTCTGCAGTAAACTTATCATTAAATTTTCCATCCACTGTCACCTTTGGTGCTTCTGCAAGATATCTATTTTCATCTTCAGAGATTCCACCACTTGTCCAATTAGCCTTTATTAACGGCAATGAAATAATAGCCATAAACATAACAATAAATAATATATTATAAATCTTTTTCACCATTATTCACATCCTCCTTTAAAACTGAAAATAAATAAATGCAGAATATGTATTAGATGCAACCTGCAATACGCATAATAACAATGCTACTAATAAAATAAAGTATTTTATTGGTATAAGGATATTTTCATGCACATTAGATTTTAAGAATTCATATATTTTCTTTAATATAGGTGTACACATTAATAATCCTAATACCATAATGGAAAACGACCATTTGTCTAAGTATAAACGGACATTATATACAGATATATCCGGATTATGTAATCCTACCAAAGATAATAGATAATTTTTTGCATTGGTTAATCCTGACGCTCTAAACATAACCCATCCCACAAGCACTACTAACAATGTGTAAGTATGTTGGAATATGGATATAATAAACGCCTTAACACTTAATGTTTTTTTACTCTCATTTTCTTTATTCTTGGAATAGGATCTAATAAATTTTTCAATAAGATTAAAAAATCCATGCCATATTCCCCATGCAATAAACGTAAATGCAGCACCATGCCATATTCCTGTCAGCAAGAATACAATCGCTACGTTTAAATATACTCTCTTTCTATTTCCGCCTAATGGAATATATACATAATCTCTAAAGAATGAAGACAGAGATATATGCCATCTTCTCCAAAACTCTGTTATACTCTTTGAAATATATGGATAATTAAAATTCTCAAGGAAATGAAATCCAAACATTCTTCCTAATCCAATTGCCATATCACTATAACCTGAGAAATCAAAAAATATCTGTAATGAATATGCTATTATTCCCAACCAAGCCATCGATACAGAATTCAATATCGGGTCTCTATCAAACATAGCATTAGCAATAATAGCCATTGTGTCTGCTATAATTATCTTTTTGAATAAACCCACGATAAATCTCTGAATACCATACGAGAAATCATCCAATGTCACCTTTCTATTATCAATTTCTGCAGCAACATCTTTATATCTAACGATAGGTCCCGCAACCAATTGTGGAAATAGGCTGATATACATCCCTAACTTAAATATATTCTTTTGTGCTGGAACATCTTTACGGTATACATCTACCACATATGATAAACCTTGGAATGTAAAAAATGATATACCTATTGGCAAAATAACCTTAGCAAACTGAACATTTTTATCAAATATCTTATTAAATGTTTCTACTGCAAAATTAAAATATTTAAAGTAAAATAATAAACCTAAATTACCAGCTACAGTAAGAAACAAAGCAATTTTCTTATAAAATTCTTTTTTTAATAACTCTATACAAAATGCACCTACATAGTTCAAACAAATGCTTCCTAATAGGATAATTGTGAACGAAGGTTTATTCCATGCATAGAAAATAATACTTACTAATAACAACCAATAATTTCTAACTCTACCTCTTAATAGGTAATATCCGAGTATTACTATCGGTAAAAAAATGAATAAAAATACTGCATTACTAAAAACCATAATTAAGCCTACTTCCTTTTTTATTTCCAAACGCAATCTAGCAATTTTACAATTCTATATATCTTCTGATAATATTTCAATTAATTTATTGATAGTACTTAACGCCAAATAATCATATCTCTCCACCAATTCTAATACCAATACATCTGCTTTTGCTATTTCAACATTAACCATTTCCTTACCAACTGCGTCACGATAGATAATACTTGAATCAGCAAAATCTTTTGCTAAATATGGCACCATTGCTGTTCTAAACGAATCTCCTATAAGCACTAATTTTCTCTGTTCTTCAGATTCTGACTTATAATTCATATACTCATATGATTTTCCATTCTCATCTACGAATTCCTTTGTATCTTCCTTATAACTAATGTTTTCCTTATACTGAACATCATAGCCTATGTCTTTTATATATTTAGATGCGTTTAATGCTCCCAAACCAATTAAATCACCACCCGATTTAGATTTCACTGAATAAACAACATCATCTATAGGTGTTACATCTACTCCTATTTTTTTATATAATTCTTGCACTCCTATAAATGCTCCAAGTTCATTCCAATGAGTATCACACTGATAGTACAACTGACCATATTTTTTAGCACTTCTTATCTCTTCAAGCAAATACATAACTTCTATTTCTGAATTATCCTTTATATAATCCACTAATCTCTGTACTCGTTTATATTCATTTACTATAGTATAACTCGGCATATATTCATCATAAACTTGTTCTTTATTAGGCATTATAATCATTTGAAATTTAATGCCTTTCTTTTCACATAATTCCGATAATATCACTATACGCTCAGTATAATTTCGCATTTCTTCTTCTGTCATCAAATTATTACCTAAATAATAATTTTCACTATTATCTCCATAATAAAACAGCCATTCTTCTCGACCTTCTATTACTTTTTCATTAATAATATTAGGTGGTAAATATTCTTGTTCTTTTTTCTCACCCTCATTGGTTCCATAAAGTACACTTACTAATACAGGTCGAATTTTTGCCTTATATACATCCTCCGCAGCATTTGTCATAGTATTATTTATAGTAATTATTGATGAACGAAATGGTACATGATCATTATAATATTGTTCCAACTCTACTGTAATCGTATTAATATTAAATTTAGTTGGAAATTCTGCCTTTTTTCTATTTTCGCCTATATCATAATCAACAGCTTCATTAATTTCTGGATAAAAATGTGCCATTGCCTTTATACCACCCCAAATAACCGAAGGCAATATAATTAAACACATGAATATTATACAAACTGCGTAGTCATAACATTTTTGATTTTTATCTTGCTTCATAAGTTTCTCCTCTTAAAATTGGAAATAAATAAACGGATTATATGTCCCACTTACAATAAATGATATTGATAATATCAATAGCAAAAATTGTACACATACATCTGCAATTTTAACAACCGCATTATTTTCAATTTTTGCATATAACTTTTCAAATATTTTTTGTACTATACCAGCACATAATATCGCAACAGTTAATACAATTAATAATTTAGCTGATACAAATGTTAATATTGATAAATCAGTTACATTATAACTAAACATCTGATGCAAATACTCTATAGCATCAAATATTGTATTTGCTCTAAAAAATACCCAGCCAATAATAACCATAGACATTGTATATATCCAATTGATAAATTTAACTGGATTTTTGTCTAATAATTTTCTTAAAAATAATCTTTCAATTATCTGCAAGAACGCATACATTAATCCCCAAACTATGAATGTAAAGTTAGCACCATGCCATATTCCCGTTAAAAGAAAAACAATAAATACATTTAAATAAGTTCTTTTATTTCCTTTTCTATTTCCACCAAGTGGTATATAAACATATTCCTTAAACCATGTTGATAATGAAATATGCCATCTTCTCCAAAATTCCTGAATGGATGCTGATAAATACGGATAATTAAAGTTCTCTTTAAAATTAAAACCTAACATTTTTCCAAGACCTATCGCCATATCTGAATATCCTGAAAAGTCATAATATATTTGGAATGTATAGGCAATAATTCCTAACCATGCTATTAATGTTCCTAATTCAGATATTTCATTTGCCCATATCTTATCAGCTACCTCTCCCATGGTATTGGCAATAATAACTTTTTTACCCAATCCATAACAAAATCTTTTTATTCCGATTCTAAATGATTCAACACTTTCTTTTCGAAAATTAATTTCCGCCTCTACATCGCTGTATTTTACAATAGGTCCAGCAATCAACTGCGGAAAGAGCGATACATATAATGCAAAATTGACTAATTTCTTTTGCACCTCTACTTTACCATAATAAACATCTATCACGTATGACATTGATTGGAATGTAAAGAATGAAATACCTATAGGCAGAACTATGTACTTTATCCCTAACGCTCCTGTGCCTTTCATAGAAAGCATCATCTCTAGCGATTCACCTATATTTTGTCCTGATGATGTCAATGCTTCTATTGCGATAACAAACATATTAAAATACTTAAAGAAAAAGAGCATACCTATATTACAAATAACTATCAATATTAATACAAGCTTTTTCTTTTTTGTAATACCTATAATTCGTCCACCTATGTAATTTACCACTATTGATGTCAACATAATAAGTAAATATTTTATACCACCCCAGGCATAAAATATTAAACTACTTATTAATAACCATATATTTTTTACATAAACTCTGTTTTCATCCTTTTTAAAAGGACAAATGGATATTATTAAATTTATAGCTAAAACTATCGGTAAAAATATCCATAAAAATATCATTGAACTAAATAACATATATATCATCCTCCACGTTATGTTAAACAAAACGTGTTAATTATAACACTATAAGTTCACAATTGCAATATATCGCAATATTGGATTATTTTCTCTACATGCCCCTCATCTTTCTCCACCTGCCCGCATATACTATCTTAGGAGGTATAACATCATGCACACTTTTAATTTCAACAACTTAAAGTCACTTTTAAAATTCATCGCTATTCCACTTCTCGTAGGTGGTCTTGCAGCTTTACTAACCGCTGAAAGCATGACTACATTTAATACACTTGAAAAACCCCCTTTATCGCCGCCAGGATGGCTATTCCCTGTTGTATGGACTATTCTTTACACACTTATGGGTATTTCTGCTTACTTGGTTGCTAATGGCAATGCCGCACCGATTGATAAAGCAAAAGCGCTTGCTATATATACATATCAGCTAGCGGTTAATTTTCTTTGGTCCATATTTTTCTTCAATTTTGAGTGGTATTTATTCTCATTTGTATGGATAATATTACTTTGGATTTTAGTATTTCTTATGATAAGAAGCTTTTTTAGAATTTCTAAATTAGCTGCGTACTTAAATATTCCATATTTACTGTGGATTACATTTGCAGCTTATTTGAATTTTGGAATATGGTTTTTGAATAAGTAATAAACCTGAATCTATAAACAACGAGTGTGACTATATCATATGAAATATAGTCACACTCGTTTTACTCATTCATTGCATCCTCCACTTGTCCTTTTACATATAAATTTTCCTTTGTCCCAGATATAATCGGCTGTATTTTATCCTCCTTAACCATATGTGCCAGGTTCTGTCTAGAACATTGCATCATCTCGCATACCACGCTTGTGCTAACCACATTTCTTTGTATAAAATTATAGAAATCATTTGTAGTTAATGGTATCTGTATACCGTTATCCCTTAAATCCGACGACACAACTTCCACTTGCTCATTGAACACAACGCTATATCCGCCTGGTCCAAGTTTAATTTGTTCACGCCATTCCTTGTTTTTCAAAATATACAACAATTTCTTGTATTTTCCAGTAAGCTTTTCAAGGTCAACCTTCATCACTATATCATCCTTAAACATACACAGAAGCCCACCATCTTCTGTCATAAAACACTCCGCTACATTTCTTGACATCCTTTTTTTTATATCCTCTGGTATCTCATCTTCTGTTATCTGTTTAATATAGCATTCATCTTGAATACATCTTCCTTTATTCATCGCAAGAAATGCCATTTCACTGTATTCTTTTAGCTTATGATTTTTAAGAATCATTCCAATGTTTTGTCTCCCGCTAGGAATTATTCTTTCTTTTACCCACATCGAACTTATGTCCGCTGGCACAGTATATATTCCTTTATTTACCAAGCCTTGAAATAAAAGTGGTGCTTCCCATTCATCTAACTCTTCACATAATTCTATAATAAAGCTTTTTGCCTTTTCATAATAAAGAAGATATCCTATTGGTTTTTTCCAATCCAAATCTTCATCATAAATTGCATAACTTTTCATATTCGCACCACCTTGACCATAACATTTCCCATATTTTATCCATATGCGTTCTACTTAATACATTATCTAAATCCCTAAATAACGTCTCTTTATCTTGAATCTTAAGCTTACCTGTAAATACACTACTCTTATTATCTATTAAATTCAAATTATCATAAGTTGAACGACTACCTATAAAATTCTGACAAGGTCTATCCATAAAAATATCAAATTTATCTAGTTCCTCTTCTGTATAACATGAACACAACAAAGACAAGCCATGGTCAAATAATGGTGCAATCCTTATACTGTGTTTTCTACTATTCTTTAGCACCTCTATATTGGCCCCATGTCTATCTCTATTTAATATTAGATAATCCACTACTATCATAGTATCAATATACTTTTTCCAACCCTTTTGTTCACAGAATTCATAGTGACTCTCATTACCCAATCGATTTACCTGATAATAATTATCTAAAGCTGTCTTTGTCTCTCCACGCATTTTAAAATCTTTTGACGCACAAATCCATGTATCGTACACCTTATCTTCAATTTCCACATCTGCATGTATAAGTTGATATGTCAGATGCTCTACACCTAATATTCCCAATAGCCTATCTACAATTATTTCATTTACACATTCATGACCAATAATTCCCTTTTCGCTATCAAAATTTGATAACTTGTAATATATCTTCTCACCATTTATAATCTCTTGTGATTTCAAAAATGTACCCGCTGTACCACTAGAATTCCTACCATGTGCCCATTTAAGATATCTAAGGTCTTGTTTTTCTGTTATAACTTTTTGCATATTCCCCGCACCTCCAAATAATATGATATATATAATTATATATTTTTATTTGACGCGCGTCAAATATTTTTTTACTTCAATACACCCTTCTTAACCAACACAAAGCATCCTCCAAAGCCTGCTCCCAAAGAAATCACAATAGCTATTATAAGTATAACCACACTTACTCCGCCTGATTCTTTCTGGCTATCCACATCTGCATTAGCATCCGTCACAGCTTCTGTTTCAGTTGCCTGCTCTGTAGTTAATTCCTCTGTTGTAGTTTCAGG
The DNA here is from genome assembly GCA_045125245.1 of Lachnospiraceae bacterium. Lineage (GTDB taxonomy): Bacteria > Bacillota > Clostridia > Lachnospirales > Lachnospiraceae > SVEL01. The sequence goes on along the minus strand of JBGVNF010000022.1, from coordinate 8,166 downwards.
TTCTGTAGGTGGCTCGGTCTCTGGTTCAACTGCACCTTCTATAACAGGAACCTTGCCAGCGTACTTTGGCATAACCACTACTGTTACCTTATATTCACATGTGCTACCATCTTCTGCTGTACCTATCACTTTTACTTCGTTAGTCCCTTCCACTAGGACTGCGCTACCTTCTTTCACGCCTGCTGCCTTTGAATCACTCATTGTTCCGCTCACTGTATATGTGGAACCTACTGCTTCATTTGGAAGGTATACAACATACTCCTTAATATCCTTAGAAAATACTGGAGAAACCTGTCCTGCACTAACCGATATGGCACTAAGTGTGGCATCATTACTTGCTACATAATTTGGATCCTGCTTTCTAGTAACGTTTATTTTATAAGACTTCGATGTACCATTTTCTGCCTTTACTGTCACAGTCACTGTGTTTTTTCCCACACTTAAGCTATTGCCAGAAACTGACACCTTTGACTTGCTATCTTCAGCTGTATATTTTATATCAAGCTTTGATACTGCATATTCCACCTCGCCTATATCATAAGTGGTTGTGCCTGCTGCGAATGCTGGTGTAAGTGTTGCACCATTTACAGAAAGTGCCACAAGATTTGCATTTCCCGACAATGGTTCTGCTATGGTCGTGCTATATGTAGCCGAGCCTAGGTTACTTTCATTGCTTCCATCTGTTGCTACGATATTATCTATAGCAATATTCACTTTAGTGCCTGCTGTCACACCAGATTTTACCTTAAATACTAATGTAACCACTGTCTTATTTCCATTAATAGGATTGCTCATGGCATCATCATACATAATCAAACTATTCCCATTCGTCTCAAGCTTCCAGCCGTTTAAGCTTATCTTTGAAGACGATAATGTCACAACACTTGAATCGTATGACAATGAAGCTTCCACACCATACTTACCACTATCATTGATATTGAATTTAAGCGTTATAGTGTCACCTGCCCTCACAGTTCCTGGACCTGTAAGAGTTGCACTGGCAGCCCACACACTAGTTGCACTAGAAAGCAGCAATATAATACTAATCGTCAATATAACACTATATTTTAATAATTTCTTCATACTTGTAACCTCGCTGTCTCTTTTTAGCTTATTTAACCGCAACACCTGCTATAGAATCCTTGCCAAGCAATGTCGCTTTTATCTTTATAAAATCGGTTATGTTAATTTTGCCATCTCCATTCACATCACCTGCATTGGCGTATGCTCCAGATAACAAACTTTTCTTAAGAATATGTGCTTTCGCAGCTATCATATCTGTAATATTTATCTTGCCATCTCCATTTGTATCACCGGTCACTATGATAGTGTATGTCTTAGTTATTTTTCCCTTGTCCACTATACATAATTTCATGCCTGTTCCAACTGCTTTATTTCCAGCCACTACGCTACTTCCAGAATAAACTACTGCATATTCCTTCTGGACAACTGTTGCAAGTAGACTAGACACTGTAGTTCCTGCCTTGATTTTGCTTACTTTCATAGTTGACTGGTTAATATTTATACTTGATGAAGTAAGTTTGTCCGGAGCTGTAGGTGTTGGCGTAGGTGTCGGAGTCGGTGTTGGCGTAGGTGTCGGTGTTGGTGTCGGTGTTGGTGTCGGTGTTTCTGGTTCCTTAGCCACGATTGTAAATGTTACACTTTTCGTACCACCGTAGTTTCCCTTACCAGTTATAGTCACAGTAGCTGTGCCTACATTCACATTGTTACTATAGCTTAATGTATAATCTGTTCCATTTACCAATGTCTTCGAACCATCTTTTACCACCACTGATGGAGTCAGTTCAGTTCCTGTATATGTCTGATTAGCTATCGACGATACTGTTGCCCCACTTATACTCTTTGACACTATCGTAAATGTTACACTCTTAGTTCCTGTATAATTTCCCTTTCCTGTTATCGTAACTGTCGCAATTCCTACATTCACATTGTTACTATAACTTACTTTATAATCTGTTCCATTAACTAATGTGGTCGAACCATCTTTTACAGTTACTGACGGTGTCAAGCCAGAACCGGTATATGTCTGATTTCCTATACTTGGAACTGTTGCTTCATTTATATTTTTAGACACGATTATAAATGTAGTTGTTTTTGTTCCACCGTAATTTCCTTTACCTGTTATAGTCACAGTTGCAGTGCCCACATTCACATTATTGCTATAGCTCACTGTATAATCTGTTCCATTTACTAATGTGGTTAAACCATCTTTTACAGTCACAACTGGTTCCAAACCAGAACCGGTATAGGTTTGATTTGATATCGACGATACTGTAGCTCCACTTATACTCTTGACTACTATTGCAAATGTTATCGACTTTGTTCCTGAGTAGTTTCCTTTTCCTGTTATAGTCACAGTTGCAGTGCCCACATTCACATTATTACTATAACTTACTGTATAATCTGTTCCATTTTCTAATGTCTTTGTTCCATCTTTTACAGTCACAATTGGTTCCAAACCAGAACCGGTATAGATTTGATTTGATATCGGCGATACTGTCACATCTGAAATCGACTTCTCTGTGTAAACAGTCACCACATTGGTTGTAGCTGTCTTTGTTCCAATATATTCTCCAGTACATACACAGTAATAATAGAATGCACCACTTTCACTTACACTTACTTCATATGTAGAATCAGTTGCTCCATCTATAGCCACACCGTTGCCAACTCCATCCTTTGAAGTCGCTTTATACCATTGATATTTATAATCAAAGTTTTCTAGCTCAAATGTAAGATTAGCTGTAAGTGTAACTGTATCCCCAAGAGAGCATTGCTTATCAGCTATATTTTCAAAAGCAAATTCGCCCCATGCTCCGCCTATCTTAACTAGCGGATCTTGCTTTGGTGTAAAGGCTGTATACATAGCATTCTTTGCCTGCACATGCAAATAATATGTATTCCCCGCCGTCAAAGAAGCCTTTACAAATGATGGCGCTGCTGATACTGCTGATGCAACATAGCTTGTTCCCGCCAAATCATTGTAAATAGTAGCTGAATATTCAGTTATAGTTATTCCAGGTGCAGTGTACTCATCCCACTTAACACACATTACTCCATTACTGTTTACATACCATTTAATATTACTAACTGGTAGATATAATATATATACATCATCATAGACATATGCGCTCAAATATCTGACGCCATCTTCAATCACATAAGACTTAACATAAAATGTAGCATTATCTCCACGTGGAATGTCTGTAATATCTGCATCATATGTATAGATATTTCCTGCCACTTGCGCCACTTCTTCAAGCTCCACATATTTATTAGATGCATCAAAATAGCTTCTATAGATAACAAACCCATCCACATCGTCTGCGTAACTCCAGCTTACTGATACCTTATCAAAGGAATTCATTTCCGCTGTCACTGAAGACGGTGCCGTCACGATTCGATGCACAGCAAGCACTATGCTTTCTGCCGATTCCTCCACATGGCTTCCGCTACCAGTTGTCACATTTACATATGTTTTTATCTTGTAATAATATCTATTATCATATTTCACATCTTCATCTATAAACGTATTTCCAGAATTAACTGTTGCTACTAACTCATAACTCATACCATCTGTGGAACGATATATTTTATATCCATCTACATCATCCACCTGAATCCATGTAAGCTTTATACCATCCCTTATGCTTTCAAACTGTGAAAATTCCGTTCCCTCAACACCTATATGTGCACTTCTTGATGCTGAATCTAACGCAGTTTCACCATCATATACGCGTACCTTATAGTAATATGTTATGTATTTAGATACGTTTGTATCAACAAACGAAGTATCTGTTCCTGTATAAATAACAGTATATTCCCCATCTGTTCCTGTAGCACGTAGGAGCTGATACTCTATACCATCTTTTACATTCTGCCAATTAATTACAAATCCAGCATTTCCATTCTTTTCTATACTTGTAATAGTACTTGCAGATATCTCTTCATCACAGTCAACAAGCATGGCCTTTATACAGAAATTAACTTCTGATACACCATCTTGATTCTCATATATATCAATATAATTGCCAGAAAGTTTCAAATAACTTTGATTATCACCGCAGACACTATTAGCCATGGCATGTCCGTCACCACCAACATATACTTCCCCACCATGTCCTGTAACGATTCGTGTAATAGAATCAAACTTAATAACTACCGAAAATGTATCCCCTGGTTCCAATACTAATGCCTTCGGAAGCGACACCGTATAATAACCCGCATAAGTAGTAGTTCCTGTAACAGGTGTGTCTAGCATCTCCTCACCACTTTCAGGATTATCTTCTACAGGATTTTTATATATCATAATGCTATATTCTCTATTAACATCCTCTATACCAAATGATACAGCTTTAATAGCCTGACTACCCGTACCATTTACCGTAAAGATATTGGCAAATGTATCCACATAAAAATTTACATTTTTCCCCATAATCGTAGCACCATCATGCTGATAGTTATAATCGTACTCACTTCTTGGTGCTATCTGATACGCACAACAGAAAGTATTTATAATACTCATATCATAATATGAAATCCACATATAACCAGAATTACCCCAGCTACTGCCCCAACTATTCTTAATAAGCCATGCACCTGGTCCATCAGGGGTATGAGTTTTGCTGTTATCGTTCGCATCTTCTATAGCAAACGCTGACGCAGGTATCGTATCATCCCAACCTACAATAGCTATGGCATGATTCGTTGCTTTTTCTTCATATGTATAATGATATCGCTTACTAGTATCTGCGTCATACACATCATCAGCATTATAATGACCTACTACGGCGCCATTATCCAAAATAGCCTGCTTTACATGCTCTGTATTTTGCATATTTATAAAATACTGTCCTGTAAGGATATAGCTAACCTTCGATGCATCAAAGTTGCTCTCTACCGTTCCTGCATGAACATAAGGATAATCCTCTTCATTCATTAAACCTGCCCATTTAGTTAAAGTCTTAAAAACATACTGGTCATTACCACCTTTCCTAAGACAATTATATATGTCCGTGGTGGTAGTTTTATCACTTGCTGCCGTACCTGTATTAGATATGAATGTGCTATCATCAAATGTTAGCGATGCTAATGCATACTCTGACAAATCTATATCTGACGGGCTATCTACCAAGCCATGTCGAAGGGCATAAGATTCCATAGCTGCTATGGGGCCAAAAGTCCAACAAGTACCAAGACTTCCCTGATTTTTTATACTAGTCACATATCCTTCTGCCACAGAACTATAACTAGATGGCAGTACTACTGCTTGTTCAAGTCCTAAGTATACAGGTTCTTCTATCATAGGGGCATCGTAGCCCATATCATAGTAGCCAAAACTTGGATTTGGATTATCATTCTCTTCTACATTAGTAGCAAGCTGAGTATTAGCTTCAACTGTAGCATTTTCATCTGCGCTTACTGGAATAGCAGGATATAACAACAATTGTGCAACTATGCATGCGCTTGTAGTTAAGGCACACACACTTTTTAATAATTTATTCTTTCTCATATAACACCTTCCTTGGCAAAATCACGATAATTATGGTTATATTATAATATATCCCCCCTAGTTTGACTAGGGGGGATATTGGAAAATATAATCGGTTGTATTTTCTCCTCCTTAACCATATGTGCCAGGTTCTGTCATAAAACACTCCGCTACATTTCATTAAACACTGTATTTGGCTCCAACGCTACCCCTTCAGGTACCTCTGAATTAGGCATAACCACCGCCCCAGTCTCTACATGACAACACTCATTCACGATAGAATCATGGTCAACTAGCGCGCCAATAGAAAGAATACAACCTTTCTTTACTACCGAAGCAGTATTTACCACTGCATTACCTTCAATGATAACACCTGATTCTATAACAGCTGATGGACTAATAGACGCAGAAGGATGGATTATGGTAGTTAACTCGAAACCTGCCGCCTCAACCTTCTCTATCCATTCCTTACGAAAGCTGCAGCTACCAAAAGCAACGAAAGCGTACGGATATTCCTCTACATATTTTTCATAATCAGATAATTTAGCGATGCTATCGCTAGCATTGTCGTCAAGAAATGCTATCTTGTCAAATTTGCCTGTTAATTCTGCTATCTCTTTGGCTATGCGACCATGCTGGCCTGCACCTATAATTAATAAATTCATAATTTATCTACCTTTCCTATACCTCATTTAGTCTTTATAAACATATATAATTCGCGCTTTATAAGAAATATACATCACTATTTCAGGAGCAGTAATAACATTTACCACATCTACTTTATCCCTATACGGCTTACTTAATTCAAATTTCTCTCTATAAGAATCAAGCACCCTTACAACTGTTATTTTTTCATCAAAACCTTTTTTCAAGTGATTTCTTTCAAAATTTTTCGCACTTCTATCTTGTCTTCCTAAAATTTCACCATCCAACAATTGTTCATTAGTAAATAGTAGCAAATTATTATCCAGTAACATTTGAATAATAGTTCTCTCTGCACCACCTTCACATATACAGGCAACTAAACCTTCATACGCCATTTAATCATTCACCTCCAATGTTGAATTTATAATGACATTTTTCAAATCCATATATGCCTTATATGATGGCACCGTACCTTCTAAGAAATCACTTTGATACGCTTCACTTCGCTTAATATCGTTTCTTTTTAAAATATGAGACAATTTTTCTACAGTGACTCCTCCTCTGTTTCTAACTATATTTACACAATCATTTCTTTCAAAAGTATCTAATAATTCTGAATAATGTGTTGAAAAAATCAATGTAGCTCCTTTTTCATTAACCTTTTTACTATTAAAAAATCTTATTAATGTTGATACTACTTCTTGATTAAAGTGATTTTCAAGTTCATCTATCAATAAATAACCACCGTTCTGGAATGCAAATTTTGCAAAAGCAAACACATTTAGACCTTTTATTGTTCCAGAAGATAAATACCTATTTAAGTGATGCGGATTCGCCAACGAAATCTCTTCTTTATCTACAAACTTCAACTTCAGTTCTTTCTTTTCTTCATCAAATAAAAGATAATCAATATTCGGGTCTAAAAAACGTATAACCGCATCTGGATATTTACCTACAGCTAACAATAAATTGATATTAGTCGTGCCTAACAAATTAAATATTGGAAAATTAATCCCTTTATTAAGTCCCATTATAATGCTTATATCATCCTTCAAAAATTCTTCTTGATTATTTCTTATTTTGTAAGGTAGTATATTTTCAAAATCAAATAACGTATTTTTTGATACCGCTTTTTTTACATTTTTCACCCACAATGTCTCTTCAACAATATAATATCTATCCTCATTTAAATAGTCTGTATTTTTACCAATCACAGTGCAAAGCTTACATATTCCTGTTTCTTTATGGTAGAAGTACGATTCTATATTTACCCTATTAGAGTCTTCAAGCACCGTCCTATTAGATATATTATTAATAGACTCACTGTTTAGCATCTGAATAATAAAGGTCAAAAGTTTTAGCGTAGAGGTTTTTCCAGATGCATTTATGCCTATAAAAGAAACTATATTATTTGTATATATATTAGCAAATATATTTGACAACATTTCTGACTTATCGGCATATATTCTTTGCTCTGCAAAAAAATCCACTTCTACAGTTTCTTTAAATATACCTAATCCAGTTGCCTTTACTTTTAATAATTTCATACCAGCACCTCTTTCTGTTTTCTTGTTATTATATTCATATATTACACTATTTATTCCCTTTTATCAAGATTAAAAACGTTTTTATCGTTTTTAATCTTTTCTACCCAACAATAAAGGTACTGTTTATAAATAATAAAATCTCAGCAAAGGATATTAAAATATTACCTTTACCGAGATTTTATTCGCACTTTAAAATTCTATTTGACTAAGTATTAGATTAACCCTTTCTCTGTACATAAGCTTAATGCATCCTCATCAGCGATTACTATGCAATCTGCGTGTAACTGTAAAATAGATGCTGGCACCTGTGGCCTAACTGGTCCAAAGCATGTATCATATACAGCCTGAGCCTTAGCCTTACCATTTGCAAGAAGAAGAATCTTCTTAGCTGACATAATGTTCTCGATACCCATTGTGTAAGCCTGTGTAGGAACCTCATCAATTGATGTAAAGAATCTAGCA
>JBGVNF010000021.1:0-171489 GCA_045125245.1 Lachnospiraceae bacterium | reverse complement strand
AAAAAACTCGCTAAGGATTTGTTATATTTGAAAATAATTGAATAATACATAGTGACTTTGTTGTGATAATGTGATAAAATAGTAATCAGAAAAATTATGTATTACGTGGAGGTTAATATGAGTGAACTTCATTTGTCAGATGTTAAACCTGGAATGAAACTTGAACAGGCTGTTGTTTTGCCTGATGGGAAGACATTATTAAGTACTGGAACTATTCTTAGTATTAAAAATATTGATAAATTGCATGAGTATGGTATAAAGCTTATTAATGTAGCGGATAGATATACACATCTTATTACGCCATCGGACAAGATGCAGACTCAGTTGGTGGAAGATTTTATAAGAGTCCTTAGACGTATTGCACCACACAGTCCTGAAGCTAATAAAAGCGATAGAGTAGTAAAAGTAGCAGATGTACTTGAAAAAATTATTCCTAAAATTGCGAAGAACGAAGCTGTGCTTGAATTTATGGTGGAACTTCGTATTATTGATAAAGTTAAACTGTATGAACATAGTGTTCAAACTGCAGTGCTTTCAGGTCTTGTTGCTGGTAGCATAGGACTTGACGCGGAGAACATATTATGTGCTGTTACAGGTGGTCTTCTTCACAATATTGGTGTGGCAGAGATGCCTACACTGCTTAATATATCTCCAATGACACCAGCACAGGAGAGTTTATGGCGTGAACATCCAACTTATGGATATTATTTTGCCATTCAGAAGAATATTCCGAGAGTAATAGCTAACTGTATACAATTTCACCATGAAAAATACGACGGTAGCGGTTATCCAAAAGGAGCTAAAGGAGAGGAAATTCCACTGCTAGCAAGAATTATCGGCTTATGTACTAAGTATTCAGCTGCGATTACATATGAAAATGTATCACCTTATATGGCTGTTGAAGAGATTTATGGTGCGAGTGGAATATACTATGATCCAGAAGTGGTAAAAGCTTTTGTAAATAATATTCCAATTTATCCTCTTGGCGTAATGGTTAGATTATCAACCAAGGAGGTTGGAATTGTATCTAATATCAGAAAAAATGAAGGTCCAAGACCGATAATAAAGGTTTATTATAATAGAGTTAATAGACCGATAACGGAAGATAAGATTATAGATCTTGGAGTGGAACGTACTATTTTTATTGAAGAGATATTATAGTTTATCAAAGGAGATGCCTTAAAAGGTGTCTCCTTGCTAGTGAATACAGGGATTTTGAAGGAGCTTAAAAACGATTAAGGTATTATTTATCTGCCACGTCATGTCAGTTTTGTATCAATGCAACACTTTGAGAAGTGGGGCAACACAGGGCAAAATAAGGCAGATAGAAGGGGTGATACTACTAAGGGAGCAAGGTTGGATGCATAAGAAAAGGAAGTGAATTATGAGAACGATACTACTAAGTTTTGATGAAAAGTGGTATTCGGCATTAAGAAATGGAGATAAGATATTTGAACACAGGAAGAAGTTCTGTAATGAAGAGGTACGTGCTTTTTTGTATTTAGGTAAACCTCGACAGCAGATAGTGGCGGAGATAGGGCTATCTCGAAGAGAACTATTATCAGATTGGTTGTTTCGATATCAAGATGATGCGGAAGTTATTGCTCGTATACAGGATTTTATGCAGAGAAATAAATTTGCGATGAAGGTACTTTGGTTTAAAGAAATAGAACCTATAAGCATAGTTGAACTTCACGAAAAGTATCCAGAATTAAAGATACCTATATCATTCCATTTTTTAGATAAAAAGCCGGATGTATTAAAATGGCTTGATGCAAACAAACAATATACAGGCTACCAAATAGAAAATGATTTTAGTGATATCAGTAAAGATGACATCTGTATTTTATAATGATGATTGATCCGATAAGTGAGATTTATTTACTTGGCGTATTTTTATGTATTTGTTGTGACTTATAATCCGTTGCCTTAAAGTCGTATAAAACATAAAATAATTATATTGGAGGAATTAGAACTATGATTCAGAAAAATTTTTGATTAGTATAAAGAAACTGAGAGAAGAAAGAGGATTAAGTCAGGAAAAGTTTGCGTTATCTATTGGAATGGATAGAACTTATTATGCATCAGTTGAAGCTGGAAAACGTAATATTTCTCTTAAGAATATATATAAGATAGCAGAGGGAGTTGATGTGCCTGTTTCAACTCTTTTTGTAGTGGTTGAAAAAGTGAAAGGAGAATAAATACAAATGAAACTACATAATGAACTATATGATACGGAATTGAATCCAGCAACAGAAGAAAAGTTAAGAGATGGACTGTTTAATCTAGAAACAATAAGGTTTGGAAAGATACCAGAGATAATGATAAAGAAATTATATGATTATCGTTATCCAAATGGAACTACGGAATATGATTTGGTTGTTATCAACGAAGATGGAAACGAAGAACATATTGAAGTTAAGTTTTCGTGTGTTAGAGAAAAGGAAGAAACTGAAATTGATGAAGACAATGCATTATCAGTATGTATTGACAATTCTCGGGCAATTGTTAACAGGAAGGTTAAGGCATCAGAACGATCAACAAAAAACTTTGATTGCAATATTCAACAAGTTAAACCAGTTCATTTTTCAAAGTTGTATTATGGATTGTTTTTTGAAGAACAGATTGCTATTTTTATGATGTCATCTTCAAATATGCTTGATTTTTTTACAATTAAAAGATTTAAGAAATACGCTTCGGCCTTGATGAAAATAAAGAAAAATTTGGATGAAGTACAGCCCAGAATAGGAAGTCAAGCTAACAGAGATATCACGTATATCAAAAATAGAATAGAGGGTGGAAAGAAGGATAGTATACCGGATTTGCTTGATAAAGCTAAAGGGGAATTGGAAGAAATCGCTGCAAATAATGATGCTCATTTTGATAAGGCTAGAAATATCATACAGGATTGTTCTTTATTGATTGAGTTAGACGATGTTAAAACAATACTCTTAGATGATAATATTAAAATAGATGATAAATATGAATCTATTTTGAATCTGTATGAGAATGGAGTTGCTGCAATTGAAAAAGATACTATTCCTAATTTATCTACAAAACAACATAGAGGTAATGAAGGTGAAGGACAATTCCATATTACTAATTCAAACATAGAATGGCATTTGGGAAGTGATTACTTTTTAGGATGGTTATCATATAAAGATTTATATTCACTTTTAAATAACGAAGATAACTAAGGGAGGTTTACAAATGAAGCAATTAAGAAATGAATTGGATATGCTTTTGAATCAATCTGGCGGAGATAAAAATACTATAGAGGTAATAAAAAGTGAGAAGTCAGTATTCCCGTTCAGTACAGAGGGAAGAATGTTGGCTTATCTTTTAGGAACACAGACTATCGATTATAGAAAATATATGGAATTATATAATGAATATGCAAAAAGAAATCAGTACTTAGATTTATTTGATATGGCTCCACGTACATTTGGTGAAACATGGGGAGAGAAACACATATTAGGTTTGTTCCCGGAGTTTGTAAAAGCCACAAAGGAAAATATATCATCAATATATCCAGACTTTGATGGAGAATTCGATTTATGGCTTGATGGAATAAGAATTGAAGTAAAGGCTTGTAGAGCAAATAGTACTAAAACAGGTGGAAGTCTTGCTAGCAGGGCGTATCTACATTCAGAAGCTACAGTTAATGGATTTAAGTACCATTATCAGCAGTTAAAGCCTTCTTGTTGTGATGTGTTTATTTGGATTGGAGTATGCCGAGATGACTTGTTATATTGGGTACTTACAAGTGATGAATTGCAAAAGACTGGTAAATTAGGTTCGCAGCATAGAAATGAAAATACTGGTGTTGCGGGAGTGGAAGTTTTCGAAGGGCAGGTATTTATGACTGAGGAGGAATTAAAACCATTTCTTGTAGACGAGAAAGATGTTCTTAATGCTGTAAGAAGAAAAGGAAAATTGTAAAAAAAAATGAGCCAATGTCTATTTTAGTTATTGGCTCATTTGAGGATTAGGCTAAGAATTTGTTTTCGCCATCAACAGCTTTCTTTATAATTTCGAACTCGTCAGAATTTAGATTAAATGTGCGAGAAACAAGAATATCTAATTCGTCATATACTTTTTCTGCTTCGGGTAGTTTAAGTCCAGAAATAAGCTTCTCTGTAAGGGTAATAATTTCATCTTGTGTTGAATCATCCACTGTCGGAATAGGAATATTCTCGATATGCGAACGTAATACTTTTACAGAATTAAATTCTCTTTTATAAATGAATTGGGCAATTCTGGAATTAAGTATTGCGAGTACATATTTCATTTTTATACCCGGTATTTTAGGTATGACAATATTACAGCTGTTAAGAGAAAGAGTTTGTTTATCGTCATAGGCAAAAACTAATTGACTACTTATGAATCTGTATAATAATTTTTCTTGAGCACGATACATTTCTGTTGGTGCTATCTGTTGGAAGATTTCAGGTTTAAAAATGATATAATTGGTGGTTGGGTTGATATGATATTTGCTGATATCAGCTCCTTTCAATACCATTTCATTCGACTCAGTCTTTTTATCAGAAATATATTCCTTGTTATTTCCTGTTACAATTCCTAATGCAAAATCAGCATTTCCAAGTAGGTAAGATGCGTTTGGAATGTTTCTGATTTTATTCATAACATTGTATTCGGCATCTGCGGTTGTGAAACTAAAATATTCTGAGCTTATTGTACGTTCGGTTTTAATTGTAAATGACTCTGTGCCTGTATTAACATTCATACCTAAAGTTGACAGTGTAGAGTGTGTATATTGTAAATCAAGAATAATACATGGACATTGTACACCGTCAAAAGCATTGCCTAAAAAATCAAGATTTTTAATTGAGCAGCTTTCGAGTATTATCTTACGAATATCTGTATGAGCTTTAACATTTAGTATTGCTTCCGGAAGCACATATGTTAAATGACCGTTATCGGAAAGATGCTTAAGAGCCTGTTCAATAAATATATCGTAGGATTCGATATTTTTTCCAGAGGTAGATTTGTATATACTTCTAAGTTTTGATTTCTCGTCTTCTGAAAATTCATACCCCCAAGGTGGATTGCCGATTATATATTGGAAATCTTTGTTTGTGTAGTTAATCAAATAGTCTAACTCGGTTATATGGTCGTAAATTGCTGTGATATGAACATCATATTTTAACGCCATATTCAGTCTAGTGATTTTGACACTTGTGATATCTATATCGTTGCCATACACTGAATTAAATGTAATGTGTTCTGGTAACTGCAAGAGGAAGTTTCCGGTTCCACAACAAGGGTCCAGTATTTTCTGAGACTCTTGAAAATCAAGTTTGTTAATAAGGGTTTTAACAACTTTTGTAGAAGTATAGTATGAGCCTGTAGCTTTTCTGTTCCCGATGTTTTTACAAGAAATATAGATAAGACCTAATACATCTTCGTTGGCTTCATAAATATATTCAATATTAAAAAGCAAAGGATGTTTTTTACAAAAGTTTATGGCAAAATCTGTATTTTCTATTAAATCATAAATCAAACGATCATATTCTCCTATTGAAAGTTCTCTTAAAAGAAATTGTAGTAATACATTATTGCGCTCTTTTGTTTGTATATTGTTTTTTGAAATAAATAAATGCAAGGCGCAGTCTGCGACTAATAGTTGAATGGTTGCAACATCTAAATCAATATTACTGTCTGATGCTAGTGCTAATAGTTTTTGCAAAGTAGGTATATTTTTGCATTGCTCTGAAACGTAGGAATTGTATAAGGAATTGCCGGATACATATTTTTTATTCCTTCTGCTTTTTAGAGCTTTATTTTCGCCCGATTGAAGTTCTGTGCGTAAAGTTTCTACATAATTCTTTGAAAAATAAGGTGTCTTTTTTTCAGTATATTCTGGGGATAATTTTCCAAGTTTAATCCAGTTTCTCCCTGTGGCGGTAGAAATTGATAATTCTTCGCACAGTTCCTTTAGTGTTATACAATCAATAGAATCGGGGATTTCAGATAATCTTTCGTCTGATGGTTTGATTGCAGTGGCAGGAATTAACCAAACACCACTTACCATGCTGCACCCATCAATCCTATTAGTTTCGCAGAGCTTTTGGACACGTCTTTCTGACAGCTCAAATTTTACTGCAGCTTCTTTTACTGATATATAATCCATAGAGTCCTCCTAAATAATTATAATAATTATTATATACGCAATGGCGAACAAAAGCAATATTAATGTTGGAAAAATAGTGGTGTGAGGAAAAGAATATATACAGGTTTTGAGAAAGAAGACTGGCGACTCCTACTACACAAATTTTTACTAAATTGCACAGGGGGGCTCCCTAGAGCATCCTTATCATGGCAAAAAAAATAATATTATGAAATCAAAGAAAATCGTATGAATGCAGTGGTGTGTAATTCATAGGTTTTTATTGCGCTGGCGTAACCTTTCGAACAGAAGAAAATCAGAATGTGAAAACTTTTGATGAAAAGTTATTTTTAATAAAGTTGCAATGGGAAGATGGCAAAAGTTATAGTTCTATTCATACCTTAAGAGGTATGCTCAGACCAGCCTTTCAGATGGCAGTGGCTGATAACATTTTGGTAAAAAAACATTCGGATTTCAGCTTGTGGATGTTGTGGTAAATGACAGTGTTATCAGAGAGATAATCAGCCAGGAGCAGATAAGAAAGTTCCTAAAGTTTGTGCATGATGATGTTTGCTACTGCAAGTATTATGAGGCGGTGTACATTCTTTTTAACACGGGAATGCGTATTTCGGAATTCTGTGTTTTGACTCTTAAGGATATCGTCCTTGAGAATATAACTGTAAGTATACACCATCAATTACAAATAACCTGTGATGTACGATACATTATAGAATAATCAAAAACCGAGGCGGGAAAAAGGAACGTTCCAATAACCGAGAATGTGGTACAGATGTTCCAAACCATTATTGAGGATAGAGAGCCACCTAAGTTGGAAAAGGTGATTGACGGTCATACAGGATTCCTTTTTTACGATGATGACGGCAATCAATTAGTAGCAATGCACTGGCAGCACAGGTTCAATCGCATGGTCGGCAGGTATAACGATATTTACAGAGTGCAGATGCCGAACATTACTACTCATGTATGCCGCCACACTTATTGCTCCAACATGGCAAAATCGGGAATGAATCCAAAGACGCTACAATACCTCATGGGACACTCGGATATCAGCGTTACCATGAATGTGTAAACACATATCAGCTTTGATGATGCAGAGGAAGAACTAAAATGGATGGAGAAATTTAGAAAAGCGCAGGCAGAGATTGAGAAAAAGAATGATGCAAAAGCGGTATCACAGAAAATGTTTAAGGTAGTGTAGCAATGCTGCACGGCAAAGAAGTTCCGGTTTTGGAGCATTTTTTGTTATTTTTAATTTTATTATTGACAGAGTTGCACAACCTTCGTATAATAAAAATAACAGAGTTGCACAATGTCACAAAGCAGCTTGAGTATTAAATAATTGGAGGTGCATATTATGGCACGTATTAATTTATCTATTGACGACGATTTATTTGAACTTCTTCAAGAAGATGCTGATAAACATAATTGTACAGTCAATGTGTATCTGATAACTATATTAGAGAAATTGTATAAGCAGAGTCCATTTGACTATCAGCAGGCTCTAATTACACTTGAAACTGAGGCAAAAAAGCAGCCTATGGGGGTCGACTTTACATTAGTGGATCTGCCTTCTTTTACAGAAATATCAGTTGTAAAAGCGGAAGATTCAAATCTTAAACCTTCCATTGTACGCGCAAGACTTGGAAAAATGTTTAATTCTCGTGTCAGAGAGGGGAAGGTTGGTGATGTTACGAGAAGCCATGATAATAAAGGGAATTTAAAATTTATTTCTAGAGCAGCAGTGTATGTGAGAGAATCTTAGTAGGAGGTTTTTTAAAATGAAGGATCTTGAGATAGTGCAAATTGAGGCAAAAAGAGGCACACAAATATTAATTAATTATCATGATTGCTTAGGGTGGAACGAGTATGGAGATAAAGGGAATGCTTGTTATAATCCGTTTGAATATTCATCGCAAGCTGAATGTGATGAGGAAGCGCTTTGGCTTGCTGCCGTTAAATCAACCATGAAAAAGAATTCTTATACGCACCAATTGCTAGCTGGGCTTGTTGCAAAGGATATTGGATGTGCGTGGGTTACTTATGATTGGCTTTGCAAGAGTATGAGTAGAATATTTAATGGTCAATCTATGGATGCCCTTATTAATATGTGCTGTTTGTCTAAGAATGTAAAGACTAGAATGAAAGAAAAAGGGATTACAAGTATTAATTCACTTGAAGA
The DNA here is from genome assembly GCA_045125245.1 of Lachnospiraceae bacterium. Classification (GTDB taxonomy): domain Bacteria; phylum Bacillota; class Clostridia; order Lachnospirales; family Lachnospiraceae; genus SVEL01. Next base: position 163,159 of record JBGVNF010000021.1, on the reverse strand, counting down.
AGTGTCTGCATAGGTGAGGTGTGAAAATGAAAGGCGAACTTCAATTTAAATTGCAAGAGGATTTCCCGTTTATGAAACAGAATAGAGTAGAGAGCGAGCATAATATTTATAGAAAATGGGGGATTGAATGTTCTAATGGGTGGTATCAGCTTCTTCACGATTTGTGTCAGGAGATAACTGATAGGTATGCAGTGGATGAGGCTCCGGTAGATATTGTTATTCAGCAGATTAAAGAAAAATTTGCATGTTTGCGATTTTACTATTCATATGAAGATGCTTCTTGTCCGATACAGGCATTTGATTGCTTGGGAGATGGAATAAGCATACGTTTTAAACCAGAAAACACAAGTGGTGATGAAAAAAACAAGAAGCTACGGAATGATATCGCTCAAATTGTTCGTAATTATGAGGAGAAAAGCAAAACTGTTTGTGAGAATTGCGGACAAACAGGAAATATGCGAATGGATATGCCTTGGAAAAGAACATTGTGTGATGATTGTTATGAAAATTACCTGCAAAAAATTAATGCAAAGAAATAAGGTGTATTATGGACTATATTGATAAAGTTGTTAGTGGTGTAAATAAGATGGAATTCGTGCAGTTTGTGAAAATGGAAGATGAATTGTCATCAATTGATGAAGATATGATGCGAGCAAGTCATTTACGTTCATTCTACTGGCAGATGATTGATGTATGGTCTTCTGTTGATATTGCTAAATGGTTGTGGAGGAGATGGCAGAAGACGAAGGAAGATGGTGATTATACGTTATTTATTAATAAGATGAGAGAGGTTCATAATTTGTGTTGCATTGTTCGAGCTGACCCTTATAATTCGAATGGTGCAAAATGGGAATTGCGGGCTGCAGAATGGGAACTTTATGACTTTTTCATTTGGGGCAACTATTTCCAGAATAGCATAGATACGGTGTCAAAATGGTTTGATGAAAGAAGGTTTGCGATTAACTATGACCTGTTAAAAGAGGGGAAACGAAACTATAATGAAAATCCTTAGTAGTAGGAATTTCCGTTTTACTACTATTTCTACTACTAACAGGTAGTCACAACTTGCTAAATTATGCTATAATTTGCTTACTTAACAACCAAACAACAATTTAACAATAACCCCGGAAACACCCGCAAAATACGGCATTTTCGGGCAAAAAGGAGCAAACTATAACTATGATAAAAGTATTATTTATCTGTCATGGGAATATTTGTAGATCAACTATGGCCCAGTCAGTTTTTACATATCTTGTAAAAATACATAATATGCAAGATAAGTTTTATATTGATTCAGCGGCTACCAGTCGAGAGGAGATTGGTAATTCGCCACATCACGGCACTGTGAGACAGCTTCGTGCTGTAGGGGTGCCAGTTATTCCGCATCAGGCAGTGCAGATGACAAAGGCGGATTATGAGAAGTATGACTACCTTATCGGTATGGATACTACGAATATAAGAAATATGCAAAGGATTGCAGGCGGTGATACTGATGGAAAGATTTACAAGCTTTTATCTTTTGCAGGGCGTGGAGATGATGTGGCAGATCCTTGGTATACAGGAGATTTTGAGACGACTTATAAAGATGTGTTGGAAGGCTGTGAGGGATTTCTTAAGTTTCTAAAGGCTGAAAATCCAATTAAATAATATGATAAAGGAGCATAAAAGTAACGAATAGTTACTTTTATGCTCCTTTGAATTATATCATCGATTTTAAAATCCGTCGATTCTTCGCTGTTTTCTCATTTCTTTACGCTTGATGGCTGATTCATATTCCATCTTTTGTTCTTCAGATTCTAGCTCTAATTCTGGAACTTCCACTGGATTACCGTCCTCATCTATGGCTACCATTACGATGTATGCTCTGTTTATAGGACGACGGATTCCGTCTAATTCTTCTACATAAGAGTCAATTCGTATCTCCATAGAGCTTGACCCGACATATGTCACACGACCTACTAAAACTACCATTTGGCCAGCATAAACAGGTGCTTTAAACTGTAGATTGTCAATAGCAGCAGTAGTTATAAGTGAGTTGGAGTGGCGTCTGGCTACGATACCAGCCAATTCATCTATCCATCTAAGCAATTCGCCACCAAATAATCTTCCGTAATGGTTAATATATGTTGGTCGTATTAAGTATTGTTGTTCTGTATAGGATTCGGAAACTTTCTTTGTTGGTCTCATATTAAAATACCTCGCATAATTCTTGTTATTATTGTTATTTGAAATTTTTTTTAACTGTCATATTGTTACCTTTTTCATTTGATTATAATTATATTATCAAATTCTTGGACAAAAAGAAATATTTTTTATGCATAAGTTGTCCTTGGTTTCATATATTGCAATAAAGGGAGGGATGATATGAGAGATGAAATTTTAAATATTTTACCAGTTGGACTTAGAGAATACCTTGCACTTATGGATTTGCAAAGTTTAGAGGAGATAAGACTTCGTGCTATGAAGAATGTTATTTTGTATTTTGGAAGAAAGCAGGGGGAGTTTGTTACTGATTATTTTATAGATGATAATCAGTTAAAAGAAACTTTGGAATATATTTCTAAGTTCTCCTTATATGCTTATGAGGAGGATATAAGACAAGGGTTTATAACTATAAGGGGTGGTCATAGAGTCGGTGTGGCAGGAAAAATTGTAAAAGAAAACGGCAAGATTAAAACTATATCAAATATTTCATCTATTAATATAAGAATTAGTCGAGAGGTGATTAATTGTGGGAAGGATGCAGTTGATTACATAAAGAATGGTCACAGTATTCATAATACGCTTATTGTTTCACCACCTGGTGTTGGTAAAACTACCTTGCTTAGAGATTTATTGAGACTTGTTTCTGACGAAATTGGACTTAAGGTATCTGTGGTGGATGAGAGAAGTGAGATTGCTTCCTGTTATAAGGGAATTCCACAGAATAATGTGGGCCTTAGAAGTGATATATATGACTGCTGCCCTAAGGTAGATGGTATTATGCTGATGATTAGAGCGATGTCACCACAGGTGGTTGCTGTAGATGAGATAGGCGGTGAGGAGGATGTGGATGCGTTGATGAGAGCCAAACACGCTGGTATCAGACTGATTGCGACTATGCATGGTGAAGGAATAGAAGATATTAGGCCAGTACATAGAATTTTTAATAGATATATTTTTTTGAAAAATGATGTGAATAGAAGTATGGAAATATATGATGAAAATCTTTTAAGAATAGAGCAGGTTTCATATGATTAAGATTACGGGATTGTTAATAGTTTTTATATCCTCGATTTTTGCAGGTTACGTATTAGGTAATGACGTTAAATTTAGAGTTGAAGAGTTGATTTATGTAAAAAAGCTATTTCTTATATTTCGAGGAGAATTAGATTATAAAAATGCTATGCTTCCAGATGCTTTTATGGCAGTGGCTATTAGAGCAAGAAATCCATATGATAAAGTGTTTTCGGAGCTTTCTAAAGCTACAGAGGAGAACTGTACAGAGTCTATGTCTGTGGTGTTTAGAAGAGAAATAGATAAGAATCTTTTGGGTAATTCATATCTTAAGAAAGAGGATATTCAAAGAATCAAGGAAATTGGAGATACATTGGGGTATCAAAATAAGGAAATGCAATTGGCAAATATTGATTTATTTATTGAAAGACTAGATGTTCTAATAGGTGAAGAACAGAGTAAAATGAATGACACTATAAAAGTTTATAGAACAATGTCTATGATGACAGGATTATTTATAGCTATTGTACTTTTATAAAGGGGAGGAACTAAAGTGGATGTCAATTTAATATTTAAAATAGCGGCCGTAGGAATACTTGTGTCAGTTATAAGTCAGATTTTAAAACAAAGTGGAAGGGAGGAACATGCCTTTTTAGTAAGCTTAGCTGGGTTACTTTTGGTACTTTTCTGGGTAGTGCCTATTATATATGAACTATTTGAAACTATAAAGAAGCTATTTATGCTATAGGAGGGGATTTTCTTGAGTTTTTTTGGACTAGCTTTTATGACGGTTATGTCAGCCCTTATGGCTGTTTACTTCAAATCTGTAAAATCTGAGTATGGAATGTTTATATCATTGATGGTATGTGTGGTAATTATGGTCTTTGGTATATCAAAGCTTACATATTTCATACAGTCTATAGATGTTATCAGGCAATATATTGGCCTTGATAATGAGTATGTGTTAATCATTTTAAAGATTGTGGGTATATCTTATGTGGCGGAGTTTGCTTCGGATGTATGTAAGGATTGTGGTTATGGTGCAATGTCCAATCAGATTCAGACAGTTGGAAAATTAACAGTTTTATGTATAAGTATGCCTATTGTGTTAGCACTGCTTGAAACTATAGGCAAATGCTTCAAGATGGGAGAAGTATGAGGACTTTATGTATTGTATTAGTGTGTGTGATGTTTTTTTCAAGTAAGGTAACTGTCTATGGAAATGATAGTGTGGAAGAACTGGAAGGCTATGATTTTAGCGATATTGATAAGTTATTATCTAGCGAGGAACATGAGGAAAGCTTTGGCGAGCTTTTTAAGGAATTAATACAAGGAGATTCTACAGATGTATTTAAGAGAATGTTTAGTATGGTGGGAGACAAGCTGTTTGGAGAATTGTCTACAAATAAGGGTGTGATAATAAGGATTGTTCTACTTGCTATCGGAGCAGCACTATTGTCTAAATTATCAATTATATTTGCAGGGAGCAAAATGTCAGATATGGGATTTTTTGCAGTTTTTTCTGTACTTATGGTTTTGCTTGTATCAGCCTTTTCTTTTAATGTGAAAGTAGCGACTGATATAGTAAATGTACTTGTTAATTTTATGAAATATCTAATACCAGGCTTTTTTATTGCAGTGGGAGCTGCAAACGGGATTACAGCATCTTTAGGGATGTATGAGATTGCATTTATTTCTATTATGGCAGTTGAATACGTTATTTTGAATTTTGTTCTGCCAGCTGTAAGTGTATATGTGATAATTCTTATTATTAACAATATTTTAGAAGAGGATTATCTATCAAAGTTTGCTGGAGTTATAGAGACAATTATTGAATGGGCCATTAAAATGATTCCTACAGTGGCTTTGGGTATAAATTTAATAGCAAGCATTGTGCTTCCAAGTGTTGATTATGCTAAGTCTAAGGGGTATAGAAAGCTGTTTGGATTGATTCCAGGCATTGGCTCTAGTGTTGATTCCTTTGTGGACATTGTGGCAGGATCAAGCACTCTTATTAAAAATTGCATAGGAGGAGCAGCGCTTGTTATCATCATATTGCTTGTGGTATTACCAGTGGTTAAGCTTCTTGTGACATGTCTTATGTATAAGATAACTGCGGCTATTATCCAACCTATTTCAGATAAGAGAGTTACATCATCTGTAGAGGTGATGTCTAAGGGGACAAGTATGTTGTATAGAATCGTTCTTTCATGTGGTCTTATGTTCTTTTTGACTATAGGCATTGTATGCTTGGGAACAGGCAGGTGAGTATGGGAGTATTACTTGAATATATAAGAAATATAGGGTATTTCCTTATACTTATGTCTCTGGTTGGGAATGTTATGCCAGATAACAGCTATAAGAAATACCTTAAGATGTTTTGTGGACTGATACTTGTAGTTTTGGTAATTAATCCTTTTTATGAATTCTTAAATTATGACGGGAGTATAAAGGATATATTTAAAGGCGCTAGATTTGACAGCGAAGTTGCTCATATAAAGGGAATGCTTATATCCAATGAGGAAAATGCAAAGGCACAAGCTATTAGAGAATATGAAAATATATTGAAGGAAGAATTGCAATATATAGCGAATAATGAAGGACTTTACATTTTGGACGTTAAAGTAAAAATAAGTGAGAATGAGGAAATAGAGCTTACCAGTGTTGATTTATATGTAACTAAAGATTACGAGAAGTATATGGATAATAACAAAATGATTGGAGATGAAGGTGAAAGTGATAATAAAATTGTGATAGATAAAATAAGTATAGGAGAAAAGGATGAGATTGCTACGGAGAGTGAAAATAGACTTAATCCAAGAGAGTTAGTTCTTATCAAGGAGATTGCTGATTTTCTAAAAATAGATAGTAAGCTTATAAATGTGTATGGAGAGATATAGATAATATGTGAGGTGCAGATATGGAAAATAAGAAGTTGGATAAACAATCTTTAATGGCTATGATGAAAAGTATTTCTATAGAGAAGTGGCTTCTTATAGGAGGAGCGGGGGTTGTTCTTATACTTTGTAGTGACTTATTTGGGACAGGGGATAAGAAAGAAACTAAGAATTCAAGTGACGTTAATTCATATGTAAATGTTGATGATACTGATAAATATGTATCTTCCCTTGAGGATAAGCTTGAGCATATTATATCCAAGCTAGAGGGGGTGGGTGCTGTGCAGGTTATGGTAACTGTGAAAAATTCATCTACAAAAGAAGTTCTTAAGGAAAACGATGTAACTGAAAAGGATCTTAAGGAATCTGATTCCAGTGGTGGTATGAGAGAGTCTAATGAACAGTCAAAGAATGAAAGCGTCATATATGATGAGTTTGATAATAGCAAAAAAAGTCCGTTTGTAGTGTCGAATTTTATGCCGGAGGTGGAAGGTGTAGCCGTTATAGCTGAGGGTGGTGACAGTCCGGTGGTAAAAGAAAAAATTACTGGAATAATTAAGGCATTATTTGGCATAGAGATTAATAAAATAGCAGTAGGTAAAATGAAATAATCATTGTATAGTGAAAGGAGAAGTATGAAACGAATATTAAGACGTAATCAGCTAATTATTACGACTTTAGCAGCGCTTATTGCAGTGGCAGGTTATCTGAATTTTACAGAGAAGAACGATATAGCGAGGAAAGATAAGCTGAAGGATAAGCCGGTTGCAGAAGCGGGAGTAAATGCTAACGCCAATGAATCTACGGAAAAGGAGAAGAGTACTGATGATATAGAAAGCAATGACCAGGATGTTCAAAGTACACCTGGAGAAGCTATTTTTGTAAATGCAACAGGAACAATTGATTTTATCGTAGAAGCTAAGCTTTCTAAGGAATATGTGAGAGCTACTAATAGTGAAAATTTAAATGCTATAATAGCAAATAAGGATTTATCTACCGAGGAAAAGAAAGCTGCAGTTGATAAGGTGGCAGAAATTGCAGATATTTCTGAAAAGGAGATTGCTGCTGAAAATCTTATTATGGCAAAGGGTTTTAAGGATGTAGTAGTGACTATGACAGATGGGTATGTGGATGTAATTATTGTGTCAAAGGAAATGGATGATACAACTAGAGCACAGATAGAGGATATCGTGAAACGAAAGCTGGAGGTTTCTGCAGATAAAATCACTATTAATGTTATCGATACATAAAAATACTTGCATTTATCAGTGCTATTGGGTATAATAATATCATTAAAATTCGTAGCGCGGAGGTAAATTACAGTGGAAAATAATATTGGAACAGTTCAGATAGCAGATGACGTAGTAGCGATTATAGCAGCACTTGCAGCGACAGAGGTTGACGGTGTAGCTTCTATGGCTGGTAACATTACAAAGGAGATAGTTTCTAAGCTTGGTGTTAAGAATTTATCTAAGGGTGTAAGAGTTACTGTTGAAGAAGGCAGTGTATGTGTAGACGTAGCTATTAATGTTGAGTATGGATATGCTGTAACTGATGTATCTAGAAAGGTACAGGAAAAGGTTAAGGCAGCTATTGAGAATATGACAGGTCTTAATGTTACAGAAGTTAATATTAAAATTGCTGGTGTTTCATTAGAAAAGTAATAGTTTGCAAAATGTACTTTCATATTTTGCAGATTTATAGTAGAATAGGTATATCTATGTAAAGTAGGTATACCTATTTTTTTATTTGAACATATACATTATGTACGGAAGGAATTGGACCATGACAAGAAGAGAATTAAGAGAGAACACTTTTATTATGTTATTTCACAAGGAGTTTCATGATACTGATGAATTACAGGAGCAGATAGAGCTTTATTTTGAGAAGAAGGCATCTATTTCAGAGAAGGATTCTTCTTATATATCTGATAGAGTTTTTGATATTATATCAAAGCTTAATGATATAGATGCTGATATCAATGAAGCTGCTGAGGGTTGGGATGTTTCCCGTATGAGCAAGATTGACTTAACTATTATGCGTCTTGCTTATTATGAAATGTGTTTTGATGAGACAGTGCCACTACAGGTTGCTATCAATGAAGCTGTAGAGATTGCTAAGTTGTACGGAGGAGATAATTCGCCATCATTTATCAATGGTGTATTAGGAAAGCTGGCTAAAAATGGCAAGTGTGTATAGTGTTACAGAAGTAAATTCTTATATCAAGCGCATGTTTGAACAGGATTTTGTCCTAAACAATGTGTATATAAAGGGCGAAATTTCCAATTGTAAATATCATACCTCAGGTCATATTTATTTTACATTGAAGGACCAGGGTGGAGTGATGGCATGCGTTATGTTTGCTGGCAACAGAAGAGGACTTAACTTTAAGCTTGAGGAAGGGCTTAAGGTTACTGCATTTGGTACTGTCAATGTATACGAAAGAGATGGAAAGTACCAGTTATATGTAAGAGAAGTGAAGATGGATGGTCAGGGTGATTTATATAAGCGCTTTGAGCTTCTTAAGGCAGAGCTTCTTGAGATGGGTATGTTTGATGCATCCTATAAAAAACCGTTACCTAGATTTGCTTTAAAAGTCGGTATCGTAACTGCTAAAACAGGTGCTGCTATTCAGGATATTATCAACGTATCCACAAGGCGTAATCCACATGTACAGTTATATCTGTATCCTGCTATTGTGCAGGGAGCTGAGGCTGCGCCCACTATTGTAGCTGGTATCAAGGCATTGGACCAGTTAGGTCTAGATGTGATTATAGTAGGACGAGGTGGTGGCTCACTTGAAGATTTATGGGCTTTTAATGAGGAGAGCGTAGCTAGAGCTATATTTGCTTGTAATACGCCTATTATATCAGCGGTAGGCCATGAGACGGATACCACTATAGCTGATTATGTGTCGGATATGAGAGCACCTACACCTTCTGCAGCAGCGGAGCTTGCGGTATTTGATTATGATGCATATCTAGCAGAGGTTAACGGATACTTAGGATTGCTTAATAAGACTATGCGAAATAAGTATCGTGCTACAAAGGATTTGCTTGCTCAGTATTCTTTACGAGTTAAGCATTTATCGCCTTCAAATCGTATTATGATTAAGAGACAGGAGATAGATGATATACTAAATCGCATGAGTGATAAGATGAAATTGAAGCTTGAGCGTAAGCGTCATGAATTATCCATTGGTGTACAAAGGCTTGAGGGTTTGTCTCCACTAAATAAGCTAAAAAGTGGATATTCTTATGTATCCTTAGATGACGGAAGTACACTTAAATCAGTAGAACAGATAAATAAAGATGACAATATTGAAATATTCTTGTTAGATGGTTGTGTCAACGCTAAAGTTGACAATATAGTTAAAAAAGATGATTTTTTAAAATAATGGAAGGATATAGTTATGGGAACTTCAAAGAAGGAAGAAATAACCATAGAAGAAGGGTTTGCTAAGCTTAATGAACTGCTAAAAAAGATGGAAGACGGTGAGGTTGGCTTGGAAGATTCCTTTGAACTCTACAAAGAGGGTGTTGCTATGGTTCAGACTCTAAATAATAAGCTTTCAGAGGTTGAAGGTAGATTGGTAGAAGTGGAAGATAATCAGTAGGTGACATTATGGATTTTAAAGAAGAATTATTACAAAAAACAGAACTTGTAAATAATATAATCAAAGGCTTTTATCCTAAGGAAGAAGGCTTACAGAAGATTATATTTGAAGCGATGAATTACAGTATAGAAGCAGGTGGAAAGAGACTTCGTCCTATTTTTATGATGGAAGTAGCTAAGCTTTTTAATGGTTTTAATAAGGATATTGAACCGTTTATGGCAGCTCTTGAGATGATTCACACTTATTCTCTTGTACATGATGATTTACCAGCTATGGATAATGATGATTATAGAAGAGGAATGTTAACTACTCATAAAAAGTATGGTCATGCTATGGGAATCTTAGCTGGAGATGCGCTTCTTAATTTTGCTTTCGAGACTGCTGCGGATGCCGTATATGATGCTACAGATGTCAATAAGGCTGCAAGAGCATTGAAGGTACTTGGCAAGAAGGCTGGCGCTTATGGTATGATAGGCGGTCAGGTGGTTGATGTTAATTTAAGCGGAAGTAAGGTTACAAAGGAAGAGCTTGATTTTATATATGAGAATAAGACTTCAGCTCTTATAGAAGCAGCGTTTGTGATAGGTGCCATATTGTCAGGTGCTGATGATAAACAGATTGAACAGGTGGAAAAGGCAGCATTTAATATAGGAATGGCATTCCAAATTCAGGATGATATATTGGATGTTATAGGTGATGCAGAAGTTATCGGTAAGCCTGTTTTGAGTGATGAAAAGAATGAGAAGACTACATATGTGACTCTTTACGGAGTGGAGGGCGCCAAGACATATGTTAAGAATTATACAGATGAAGCAATTAATATATTGGTAAATGTTGGTAAGGAAAATGTTTTCTTAAAGGATTTGATTATAAGTCTTATAAATAGGGAAAAATAATTAAAAGACAGAAAAGAGGTTTTTTATGATACTGGAAAAAATAAATGAACCTAATGATATAAAAAAAATAGATAAAAGTCAGTTGCCTGAATTAGCTGAAGAGATAAGAAAATTCCTAATTGAAAAGGTGTCTAAAAAGGGAGGTCATTTAGCTTCTAACCTTGGCGTAGTGGAGCTTACGATGGCCTTACATCTATGTCTTGATTTACCTAATGATAAAATTGTATGGGATGTAGGACATCAGTCATATACTCATAAGGTATTGACAGGCAGAAAGGATGGCTTCGAGGAGCTTCGTTCCTACGGCGGTATGAGCGGTTTTCCAAAGAGAAGGGAAAGTAACTGTGATTCTTTCGATACAGGACATAGCTCTACATCTATATCAGCAGGACTTGGTATCGTAACAGCTAATCAGCTTAAAGGCGACGATAGTACGGTTGTATCGGTGATTGGTGATGGTGCGCTTACAGGTGGTTTGGCATTTGAGGCTTTAAATAATGCAGCTAATATCAATAGAAACTTTATCATGATTCTAAATGATAATGAAATGTCTATAGCTCAGAATGTAGGTGGATTATCATCTTATCTTTCAGGCATTAGAACAGGTAATGCTTATAATGGTTTAAAGGATGGTGTAGTTAAGTCTCTTAATTCTATTCCAGTTGTGGGTGAGAAGCTTATTCATCATATCAAGAAAACTAAGAGTAGTATTAAGCAACTCCTTATTCCAGGAATGCTTTTTGAAAATATGGGTATCACATACCTAGGACCTGTAGATGGTCATAATATTACACAGCTTGTAAGGGTTATAAAAGAAGCGAAGAAGCTTGACCATGCTGTTATTATTCATGTGTTAACGAAGAAGGGTAAGGGATTTGAACCAGCTGAAAAGCATCCTTCAAGATTTCACGGAGTGGAGCCATTTAATCAGATTACAGGTGAGCCTGTGAAGGCTAAAAAGAATGTGTCATATACAGATACATTTTCACATTATATTTCAAAATATGCTAAGGATAATGAAAAGATAGTAGCTATAACAGCGGCTATGCCAGATGGCACAGGCTTAAAGCGATTTTCGCATATGTATCCAGAAAGATTTTTTGATGTAGGTATAGCGGAGGAGCATGCGGTGACCTTTGCAGCTGGACTAGCCAGTGCAGGACTTAAGCCTTATGTGGCCATATATTCTTCATTTTTCCAGAGAGCCTATGACCAGATAATTCATGATGTATGTATTCAAAATCTTCCGGTTGTTTTTATCGTAGATAGAGCTGGTTTTGTAGGTGGTGATGGAGAGACACATCAGGGAATTTTTGATTTATCATATTTTAACACAATTCCAAATATGAATGTGTGTGCTCCTAAGAATAGATATGAATTAGCTGATATGCTTAAGTATACAACATATTTCAATGGTCCTATTGCTATAAGATATCCACGTGGTGAGGCTTATGAGGGACTTAAACAATATCGTGAAGCTATTGTATATGGCAGAGCTGAAGTTATATATAAGGAAAGAGACATTGCCCTTCTAGCAGTGGGAAGTATGGTAAAGGAAGCTGAGAAAGCCAGAGAGCTTCTTAAAAAGCGAGGATATAATGTATCTTTAATCAATGCAAGATTTGTTAAGCCTTTTGATGAAAAATGTATTATAAAGCTTGCAAAGGACCACAAGCTTTTAGTGACTATTGAGGAAAATGTTTTAAATGGTGGTTTTGGTGAGCAGGTTCTTAGATTTGTGAATTCTGCTGATATAGATATAAAGGTTCAAAATCTTGCTATACCTAATCAGTATATTGAACAGGGTAGCGTAGATGTGCTCCGTAAGGAGGCTGGTTTGGATCCACATTCTATCGCAGAGCGCGTTGAGAATCGATATAAGGATATTATGTAAAGGATGGATTTATGAGAAAATTTCTTATTATCGGCAATAGCATTAAGGAAGGCGTGTCATCAGTTTGTGAAACAATCAATAAATATGTATTGCAAAAGGGTGGAGAATGTACTGTTATTACTGGTTATGTAAATAGAGAAGATATCCCTAAGGATGTGGAAGTTGCAGTGGTTATCGGTGGCGATGGAACACTTCTTCAGGCTTCAAGAGATTTAATGGAGCTTGATATTCCACTTATAGGTGTGAATTTTGGCCATTTGGGCTTTCTTGCTGATGTGGAAGCGGAAGCTGTAGAGGATATGATAGATAGATTGTTTGAGGATGATTTTACCGTTGAAAATCGTATGATGCTTGAGGGTATTATAAGTCGTGATGGTGAGAATTTATCGTCTATGTCAGCGCTTAACGATATTGTAATCGGAAGAGCTGGTGTTATGGGTGTTTTAGATTTTAAGATGTATGTAAATGGCATTAGACTTAATAATTATAAGGCAGATGGTATTATCGCATCGACTCCTACTGGTTCTACAGCTTATAATATGTCAGCGGGAGGTCCACTTGTTAAGCCTTCAGCAAAGCTTATAGTTATGACACCTGTATGTCCACATACGCTTAATACTAGAAGTATTGTGTTTGATATGGATGATGTTATAGAGATAGAGATTTGTTCTAAGAAGAAGTCTGAGCAGGGTGAAGATGGATATGTATACTATGATGGTGATTTGGCCACACCACTTCTGAATGGTGATAAAATCATTATCAAGAAGGCATCTACTTACACTAAGCTTATAAAGCTTGATAGTAGAAGCTTTTTAGAAGTGTTAAGGAGGAAGTTAAATAACAATGAAGATAGCCAGGCATAAAAAAATCCTCGAGCTTATAAGAGATAATGAGGTGACAACTCAAGAGGAGCTTGCTTCCTTGCTTATAGATAGCAATTACATAGTTACTCAGGCGACTGTATCCAGAGATATCAGGGAGCTTGGTCTTACTAAGATGTCAGTTAATGGTGGCATCTCTAAGTATGTAGCTATAGAAAATAATGAGAAAACTATAAATGACAAGCTTTTAGAGATTTTAAAAGCTGGCTTTGTATCTATGGATTTTGCTCAGAATATTTTGGTTGTAAAGACTGTATCGGGTATGGCTATGGCTGTTGCTGCTGCACTCGATGCATTGAAATGGGATGAAATCGTTGGTTCTATAGCGGGAGATGACACTATTATGTGTGCTATTAGAACTAATGATGACGTAATAAAGGTTATGGATAAATTAAGTAATATTATCTCATACTAGGTGGAGAGACCAGAGAAGAGAGGTATATATGCTACTAAATGTACATGTAAAAGATTTAGCTTTAATTGAAGATGTGGATGTGTGCTTTGATGAGGGGCTCAATGTTCTTACAGGCGAAACTGGTGCAGGTAAGTCTATTATCATAGGTTCTATCGGCGTGGCTCTGGGAGCCAAGGCAGGTAAGGATTTGATACGACAGGGTGCAGAATTTGCACTTGTTGAACTTGTATTTCAGGTGGATTCACAGGAAACCTTAAGCAAATTGAAAGCTTTAGATGTGGATGTAGAGGATGGACAGATTATTATATCTAGAAAAATATCCAATGGAAAAAGTCTCATTAAGATAAATGGACAGACTATCACAGCATCTGCTTTAAAAGAAATATCGTCACTTCTTATAGATGTGCACGGTCAGAGAGATTATGAATCCTTAGTTCATACTCAGAAGCATTTGGATATATTGGATTCATTTGCAGGAGAGGATATCGTAAAGCTTAAAGAAGAAACAGCTTTACTTTATAAGGAATATAAGTCTCTTGAGAGTAAGCTTTTAGATTTTTCAAAGGATGAGGAACAACGTGCTAAGGATTTATCATTCTATGAATTTCAGTATAAAGAAATTTGTGACGCAGAGCTTGTTTTAGGTGAAGATGAAGAGCTAGAAGAAGAATTTAAGAAGATGACTCATGGTCAGAAGATAGCTGAAGCTTTGGGTGCAGCTTACCAAGCAGTGGCTTCTGATGAAGGGGCGGCAACTATGGTTGGTGTGGCATTAAGAGAACTTGCACAGATTAGTTCTTATGATTCAAAGCTTACTGATATGTACGACACTTTATCTTCTATAGACGCGTTGTGTTATGATATTTCAAAGGAAATGTCATCTTATATGGATAAATGGGATTTTGATGAGGAGCGAGTGGATTATGTGTCTAAACGCCTGGATATTATCAATAAGTTAAAGCTTAAATATGGTAAAACTATCAAGGATATTCTCGATAAAGGAAAATGGCTTGAGGAGCAGCTAGATGCCTTAACTAATTATGAAGAAGCAAAAAAAACTATAGAAAAAGAGTTGTCTTTAGCTTTAGAAAAGCTTGAAAAGGTTTCGTTAGAATTATCTAATAAAAGAAAAAAAGCAGCATTAACTCTTGAAAAGGATATTACTAAAGCATTGATTGACCTTAATTTCCTTGAAGTTAAGTTTAAAGCTGATTTTGTCCGCAGCAAGGATTATACCGCTAAGGGTATTGATGTGATGGAGTTTATGATTTCTACAAATCCAGGTGAAGATATAAAATCCTTAGCAAAAATTGCTTCTGGTGGTGAGCTTTCGCGAATTATGCTTGGTCTTAAGGCGATTCTTGCCAAGAAAGATGCTGTAGATACGCTTATATTTGACGAAATTGATACAGGTATAAGTGGTAAAACTGCTGGCATGGTGGCAGATAAGATGAGTGCTATAAGTCTTGAACATCAAGTTATATGTATTACTCATTTACCGCAGATTGCTTCCCATGGAGATAATCATTATCTTATAGAAAAGCAGGTAAAGGATAATCATACCTTTACAGATATTAGAAAACTTAATAATGATGAATCGGTTAATGAATTGGCGAGAATGCTTGGCGGTACAGTGATTACAGAGGCTGCACTTGACAATGCAAGAGAACTTAAGAAATTAGCTGGTAGGGAATAACCTAATAATGCCATAGTAGCTTTCAAGAGTTTGTACATAATAGCTATTGTAAACAAAATGAAAGTGGGGTAGCTATGGTGGCAGATAGGATATTTTGGTATAAAAGAATATTAGCCATGGTGGTGATTGTACTGACCATGGCTTTATTAGTCTCATCGATTGTAAAAAGTCAGAATGATGATGTGGTATTAACAGGTAATAATGGAACATTAATATATCCATGTGGATTTCCCGTGGGAATTTACCTTGAAACTGAGGGTGTTCTTGTAATAGGTGTGGATACTATAACAGGGGTTGATGGTATAAATTATGAACCAGCTTATGGTATTGTAAGAGAAGGCGACTATATTGTGGCTTTAAATGGAAAGAATGTAAGTGCTAAGGCGCAGCTTAGCTTTCTTATAAAAAAGTATGGCAATAAAGAGATTAAGCTTACTATTCGAAGAGATAACGAGCTTAAGGATGTAAATATTAAGCCTGTGAAGGTTGGAAATGCCAGTTATAAGCTTGGTATATGGGTAAAGGATGATAGTCAAGGAATTGGCACAATGACTTATATTTGCAATGACGGTAGCTTTGGTGCATTGGGGCATGGTATTTCAGATATTGATACAAAGAAGCTGCTTGATTCAGATAAAGGATTATTATATGGAGCAAAGATTTGGGGGATTACAAAGGCTAGAGCTAGCACAGTGGGTTCTTTATGCGGTTCTATAAATTATGAAGACGACAATGTGATAGGTGAGATTAATAATAATTCTAATCTTGGAATATATGGCTTGATACCTAGTAAAAATATGGTGGACGGGCTAATTGCTAATTATAATCTTAAACCTTATGAGATATGTAGTAAGCATAATGTTAAAATAGGTAAAGCAACTATATTAGCATGTGTAACAGGAGAGGTTGAAGAATATGATATAGAGATAACAGAGATTAAATCTAATTCTGAGGGTAATAAAGGACTAGTAATTAAAGTGACAGATGAAGAACTTCTTAAGGAAACGGGTGGGATTGTTCAAGGTATGAGTGGGTCTCCTATTATTCAGAATAATAAGTTGGTAGGTGCTGTTACCCATGTATTTGTTCGAGATTCTACAAGAGGGTATGGGATATTTATTGAAAATATGTTAAAGCAGTGAGATTATGTGATTACAGTGTATCTTACCTATAATGGCTATTTACTATTTTATATAAAAGAAGTATAATAATCATATAGTAATGAGACGGGTGGTAATTATGGCATACGAGAAATTATACAACGAAATATATGCGATTATATCCTTGAAATATCTGTGGAAGGAGTATAAGCCAGGGTTTGTAAAAAATGAATCTCCAGATTGGATTAATGAGAATATGAAGCTTGGTCTTGAGGTTACACAGGCGCTGTTGCCGGATGATGGTAAAACAGAGAGCTTTATTGATAAATATTTGGGCTGTCTTAAAGAAGAATTACCATATTCGGCAATAGATTTTTATGGGGATAGATTGCATTTTTATAATGGAAGATTTTGGGCGGTATTAGATGCTGAAAGAAAGCAGCAGGATTATATAGAAAAGGTGAAATACAGATTTGATAAAAAGCTTGAAAAGCTTAATACCAATTATCTTCATATGGAGAATAATGGAATATATATTTATGTTCATCCAGCTAAGCATGAAAAAGTAGATGCAAAAAAGCTTTTTCATTATATGAATAAGGAACAATCAGATAAAAAATATGGATTTAAGTATGTGTTTTTAAATTGTATAGATATTTTATTTGTTTTAGATTTTGAAAAAGAGTCTATAGAAAAGATTAAATTGCCTGAGAATGCAGCTTATTTATTTGATAGCGAAACAGAAAAATTAAGACATACCCACATTTGGGAGGATGGCAGTTGTTTAAAATAATTCATATTGTATGAAATATAAAATAAAACCATTGAAGAAATGTCAATTATAATGTATAATATATACATAATTCAGTTTGTGAGATAACTAATATAATTTAATAGCAAGGAGATTTGTTTATGAAGAAAAAGTTACTTATTTTTACTGTACTTATGACAATGGCATTTGCCGTTGCATGTGCGGATGAGGGAGATTATTATGATGGCTTTAGAACAGCTGAAGATTTAGAAGGTGAGAAGGGTGAACCTGTTCCAGCAGGAGCTAAGTATACTAAGGGTACTACTGGAAAAACTTATTTAGAAGGTGAGAATATGCCTGAGACTGCAGGTGACGGCGACGTATATGAAATAGGCGATTATGTATATACTATGATGGCTGATGGCTGGTCAGTAGCACTTAATAAGACTGTTGATAAGACAAGAGACTCATTTAATGATCTTATAGATACTATAGCTAATTGTTCAGTTATTAATATTACTGATTTGTATAAAGGTTGTACAGGATTATTAAAGTCACCAAAGATTCCGGATACTGTTAAGGTTATGGACCATGCATTTGATGGATGTACAGCATTGACAGAAGCACCAGCGTTACCTGCAAGTGTAGAAAGTATCCAGTATACATTTTATGATTGCAAGAGCTTAACAGCTGCACCAACTATACCTAACACAGTTAAAGATTTAAAGTATACATTTTATGGTTGTTCAAGCTTAAAGGAAGCACCAGCTATTCCAGATAATGTTACAAATATTATATATGTATTTAATGGCTGTTCAAGTCTTACAAAAGCACCTAAGATGCCACCTAAATTAAAAGTTATGGGCTATGCGTTCTGTGATTGTACAAGCTTATTGGAAGCGCCAGAGGTTCCAGAGACAGTAACAGATATGGCAGGTGCATTTAAGAATTGTACAAGCTTAGTAAAAGGACCATATATACCAGCTAGTGTTAAGTACTTAACAGATACATTTAATTCATGTACAAGCTTAACTGGTACACTTGTTATCGATGGTACAACTTCGGACAATGCTGGATGCTTTAGATTAGTTAATTTTAAGGCTCAGGGATTAGAAGTTACAGGCGCTGCTAAGAATATAGATAAGTTATTAAAGACAGGTATTACAGAATAAACATAGAAACAAATCTGAATATTTTATTAATAAAACCACCATTGATTGGTGGTTTTGTTGTTGTAAATTATATATTGTGAAAGGATAAATTTTATATGCTAAATTATCCTATATTAGTTAAAAAATTGACAAACAAATCATTGACAAAAATAGGGGTATTTAGTATAATGTACAAGACGAACTAGATTTGTTAAAATTAGGAAAGCGAGAGGAATTAGTATGTCACAGATTAATTTAGAAAAGTATGGTATTACTGGTAGCACTGAAATCGTTTACAATCCTTCTTACGAAGTATTATTCGAGGAAGAGACAAAGGCTGGCTTAGAAGGTTATGAAGTAGGTCAGGATACAGAGCTTGGTGCTGTTAATGTTATGACAGGTATTTATACAGGTCGTTCACCTAAGGATAAGTACATCGTTATGGATGAAAATTCTAAGGATACAGTATGGTGGACAACAGATGAATATAAGAACGATAACCACCCAATGTCAGTTGAGACATGGAGCGTTCTTAAGGATATCGCTATGAAGGAGCTCTCAAATAAGAGATTATTCGTAGTAGATGCATTCTGTGGTGCAAACGCTGACACAAGAATGGCAGTACGTTTCATCGTAGAAGTAGCTTGGCAGGCACATTTCGTAAAGAATATGTTCATCCAGCCAACAGAGGAAGAGCTTGCAAACTTCGAGCCAGATTTCGTAGTTTACAATGCTTCTAAGGCAAAGGTTGAGAATTTCAAGGAATTAGGACTTAACTCTGAAACTGCTGTTGCATTCAACATCACAAGCAGAGAGCAGGTTATCCTTAATACATGGTACGGCGGAGAGATGAAGAAGGGTATGTTCTCTATGATGAACTACTACCTCCCATTAAAGGGTATCGCTTCAATGCACTGTTCAGCAAACACAGATATGAACGGTGAGAATACAGCTATTTTCTTCGGTCTTTCAGGTACAGGTAAGACAACATTATCTACAGATCCTAAGCGTCTCCTTATCGGTGATGACGAGCATGGTTGGGATGACAATGGTGTATTCAACTTCGAAGGTGGTTGCTACGCTAAGGTTATCAACCTTGATAAGGAATCTGAGCCAGATATCTACAAGGCTATCAAGAGAAACGCTCTTTTAGAGAACGTTACTGTTGATGCTAATGGTAAGATTGATTTCAACGATGGTAGTGTAACAGAGAATACTCGTGTTTCTTACCCAATCAATCATATTGACAATATTGTACGTCCAATTTCAGCTGCTCCAGCTGCTAAGAATGTAATCTTCCTTTCAGCTGATGCATTCGGAGTACTTCCTCCAGTTTCTGTTCTTACACCAGAGCAGACAAAGTACTACTTCTTATCAGGATTTACAGCAAAGCTTGCTGGTACAGAGCGTGGTATTACAGAGCCAACTCCTACATTCTCAGCTTGTTTTGGTCAGGCATTCTTAGAGTTACATCCAACAAAGTATGCTGAAGAATTAGTTAAGAAGATGGAAGTAAGTGGTGCTAAGGCTTACTTAGTAAACACAGGATGGAATGGTACAGGTAAGCGTATCTCTATTAAGGATACACGTGGTATCATCGATGCAATCCTTAACGGTGACATCGAGAAGGCTGATACAAAGACAATCCCATTCTTCAACTTCGAAGTTCCAACAGAGCTTCCAGGTGTTGATACAAACATCCTTGATCCTCGTAACACATATGCTGATGCTTCTGAGTGGGAGACAAAGGCTAAGGATCTTGCAAGCCGTTTCAACAAGAACTTTGCTAAGTATGAAGGTAACGAAGCTGGTAAGGCATTAGTAAGTGCTGGTCCACAGTTATAAGATATACTTAAAAAGCTAAAGAATTAAATCGTAGTTGCTATGCAATTACGATTGAGTATAGAGGAAGTCGTAGTAAATACGACTTCCTTTTTTTCGTCTATAATGCTATAATCTACCTATTAAGTGATAAAAAGGAGTTAAGTTATGCCTGTTTTTGATTTTAGCAATTCCCCAAGTGATAAGAAGGAAGCGATTTGTACATATGAGACATTTGCATCCAATGAATCAGTAGCTACAGAGGAAAATCCTATTCTTGTTTTAGATAACAGTAATAAGAAATGGTCTCATCATTCTGTTGGTAAGTTTACAAATCCTATTAAAAGAACATCTTTTGAGTTTAATGAGGAGGATGGAACTGTTAGTGCAGATATATTGAAAATAGATTTAAGATTTGTAAGTCTTCTTCAATGGCTTGGAGAAAATCATATAAATGTACGTCTTTCTGGTGTAAACAGAGAAGATGGATATGCTGTATATAAGATTCGTGAGATAGCATTCGGTGGCGGAACAAAGCTTTCTGCCGAGGATGGTTTCCTTCAGTTTATGATTGAAAGATTATTGTCTAGCCATGCGCCTTTAGAGGAAGCGGTTGATGAAGAATTGGAAGAGATGGGTGATAGTATGAAGCTTACTAGTATTCAGAGTATCACTGATTTTATGAACTGTGCGGGAAGAACATTGCCGGATAATATCAGACTTTGGGCTAGAAGAAACTTGGCAGTAGCACGTTCCAATGAAGTGTCACCAGAAGAGAAGAGACATGCTCAGAGAGCCTTATCTATTATGATGAATATCAAATGGAAGAACAATTATTTTAAAGCTATAGATCCAAATGAAGCGCGTCGTATCTTAGATGAAGAATTATATGGAATGGAGCAGGTCAAGCAACGTATTATAGAGACTGTTATCCAGATTAATAGAACACATACACTTCCAGCCTACGGTATTTTACTTGTAGGTCCAGCTGGTACAGGTAAATCACAGATTGCTTATGCAGTAGCGCGTATTCTTAAGCTTCCTTGGACAACTCTAGATATGAGTTCAATTAATGATCCAGAGCAGCTTACAGGAAGCTCTAGAGTTTATGCAAATGCTAAGCCTGGTATCATTATGGAAGCGTTCTCTATGGCTGGTGAGTCAAACCTTGTATTTATTATCAATGAGCTTGACAAGGCAGCATCAGGAAAGGGAAATGGTAATCCTGCGGATGTATTGTTAACACTTCTTGATAACTTAGGCTTCACAGATAACTATATGGAATGTATGATTCCTACAGTTGGCGTATATCCAATAGCGACAGCCAATGATAAGTCAATGATTAGTGCACCACTTATGTCTAGATTTGCAGTAATCGAGATACCTGATTATACAGCAGAAGAGAAGAAGGTTATTTTCTCTAAGTTTGCATTGCCAAAGGTACTTAAGAGAATGGGACTTAATGCTTCTGAATGTGTTTTGACAGAGGAAGGATTAGATGCCATTATTGAAGTATTCTCTAATACATCTGGAATTCGTGACTTGGAGCAGGCTGCAGAACATATAGCTGCTAATTCTCTTTATCAGATAGAGGTTGATAAGGTGGAAAATGTTAAGGTTACAGCAGAGATGGTACATAAATTATTTGGCAATTAATTAAATGTGTTGACAAGCTTGCGAAATTTTGTTAGTCTGTAGTAGTCGTAGAGATACGATTATCCGGATAAAATATTTTAAAATTAAATAACACAGAATACCCGGGGTGTTGCTTAACGCAGCTGAGACGGCATAGTGCCGGACCCGTTTAACCTGATGCGGTTCATACCGCCGTAGGGAGTGTATATGTTAAGATAAGAATGTATAAACTCTTTAGGTGTATTAGGTTACAACTAAGGAGTTTTTTGTATATGAAATATATTTTGACATAACAAAGGTAGGAATTTCTGTGAATGAGAAAGGAGACTTTTTTATGAATGCAAGTGTTGCTATCCAGATATTACCTGGTGTTAGTGATGAGGAAGAATTAATAAGAATTGTAGATGAGGTTATTGATTATATTAAATCTACTGGATTAAATTATTATGTAGGTCCATGTGAAACATCTATAGAAGGTGATTATGATACTTTGATGGAAATAGTAAAGAATTGCCAGTATGTTGCTGCAAAAGCGGGATGTAAGAGTATGAATACATATGTAAAGATTTCATATAAACCAGAAGGAGATGTACTTACCATTGAAAAGAAAGTTACAAAGCATCATAAATAATTTAAAAAATTGTGTGCCAGGTTTATTGGCAATAATAGCTTTGATAGCAGTATGGCATTTTTTGAGTGTAAAGAATATAGTGCCGTCTTATATGCTGCCTAAACCAATGGATGTTATAAAGGCTTTGATTGATGATGGAAGTATACTTTATGAACATAGTTTGGTTACTTTGACGGAAGCTTTTTACGGACTTTTAATTGGAATCGTGATTGCCTTTTTTATAGCTACGCTTATGGATGAGTGTGAATTTTTATATAAGGCTTTTTATCCGATTATGGTTATTACACAGACAATTCCAACTATAGCTATAGCGCCATTGCTTGTTTTATGGATGGGCTTTGGGATGGAACCGAAGATTACGTTAGTTGTTTTGACCACGTTCTTTCCTATAACAGTAGGTCTACTTGATGGGTATAAAAGTGTAGACAAGGATAACATTAATCTTTTGCGTTCTATGGGAGCTGGTAAAATAAAGATATTTAGACATGTAAAGCTTCCTAATGCGTTGTCCCATTTTTTTGCAGGCTTAAAGATTTCTGCATCATATGCTATAGTGGGTGCTGTTATATCTGAATGGCTTGGAGGATTTGAAGGTCTGGGCGTTTATATGACTAGAGTTAAGAAGGCATATGCCTTTGATAAAATGTTTGCCGTTATTATTGTTATTGTTGTTATTAGCTTGTTGCTTATGAAGCTTGTGAATGTTCTTAGGAAAATATGTATGCCTTGGGAAAAGGTACAAAATAAATAAGTGAAGGTGAATAATAATTATGAATATAATGAGAAGTTATGAGAAAAATCTTGATAATAGCAAGACAAAGTTTGGGTTGTCTTTGGCAAGAGTGTCAAGAATAGTAGTAAGCGTAATGCTTTGTACAATATGTATATGTTCATTGTGTGCATGTGGCAATAAGTCTAAAAAGGATTCAGATGATATTGTAGTATGTCTTGATTGGACACCAAATACAAATCATACTGGATTGTACGTAGCTTTAGCTAAAGGCTATTATGAGGATGCAGGGTTAAATGTAACAATTGTTCAGCCACCAGAAGGAGGAGCAACTGTTATGTGCGCCAGTGGACAGGCGCAGTTTGCCATAGATGCCCAAGACACAATGGCTGCTGCTCTTGATAGAGAGGAACCGCTTGGAATCACAGCGGTAGCGCCTATATTACAGCATAATACATCAGGTATTATTTCGAGAAAGGGTGAAGGTATTACATCACCAAAGGGGCTTGTGGAAAAAACATATTCTACATGGGATTCTCCGATAGAATTGGCTATTATTAAATATTGTATGGAAAAGGAAGATGCGGATTTTTCAAAGCTTAATCTTATTCCTAATAATATTACAAATGAACCAGCAGCCTTGGAGGCAAAGCAGACCGATGCAGTGTGGATTTTTTATGGTTGGAGTGGTATAAATGCTGAACTTAGTGGTGTGAATTGCGATTATTTTGCATTTAAGGACATTGCTCCAGAGCTTGATTATTATACTCCTGTAATTATAGTGAATAATGATTATTTAAATGCAAATGATGATAAGGTTAAGGCTTTTATGGAAGCTACTGCTAAAGGTTATGAATATGCGGCGAAAAATCCAAAGGATGCAGCTGATATTTTGCTTGAAGGTGATGACACAGGAGCATTAAAGGGAGCATCTGATTTGGTTTACGCATCTCAAGAGTGGATAAGTAATCAGTACTTAGATGAGAATGGTAAATGGGGCGCTATTGACGCAGATAGATGGAATCTATTTTATTCATGGTTATATGAAAATGGATTGACTTCAAAGGATTTAGCAGGTAAAGGATTTTATAATGAATGGAATGAAACTGATAACTAAAAATGTAGGTAAATCATATGATGGACGACTGATAATTGACGATATTAGTATACAATTAAATGAAAAAGAAATTGTGTCTATTATGGGTATTAGTGGAAGCGGAAAGACTACACTGTTCAATATTTTATCAGGTCTTGAGAAGCCAGATAAGGGAAATGTTTTTCTTGGTGATGAAGATATTACGGGATGTCCCGGTAAGATAAGCTATATGCTTCAAAAGGATTTGCTTTTGCCACATAAAAAAATAATTGATAATGTAGTGTTAGGACTTGTGGTAAAAGGGATGAGCAAGAAAGAGGCCTATAAAAAGACAGAAGGACTTTTTGATGAGTTTGGCTTGGAAGGAACAGAGGAGCTTTATCCTAATCAATTATCAGGTGGTATGCGACAACGTGCAGCACTTCTTAGAACGTATCTTACTGCAAATGGTGTTACGCTTCTTGATGAACCGTTTTCAGCGCTTGATGGCATAACAAAATCTCAAATGCATAAATGGTATCTTGATATGATGTCAAAGCTTAATTTATCAACGATTTTTATTACTCATGACATAGAAGAAGCTATATATTTATCAGATAGGATTTATGTTCTTGGTGGAAGCCCAGGTGTTATTAAAAATGAGGTATCTATAGACATTCCTAGAAAAGAAAGAGAGGAATTCATGATGACTCAGGAATTCCTCACATATAAGAAGCAGTTAAAAGAAATGCTTCTATAAATTATATGAATAAGTAACCTTTAGAAGGTTTGAATCTTGTTGGCAAGATTGTTAATAAGTGTTTCGTATTTAAGTAAGTCTTTATTTGTAAGGCCATCGCTGTTACGAACAATTTCCAAAAGATTTTCTGCGGCTGCGATAGCTCTGTTATAGCAGTCGCGTTTTTGTTTCTGTTGAGGCTTAATTTTGACAAGACGAACGTTATTTCCAACCTCTAATACCTCGCCAGTTATTAAATCTACAACACCACCACTGTATGGAGCATAAGCTGGTATATTGAAGGTGTCATATACTAAATCTGCAAATTGGTCAGTTACTTCATCCTCGCCGTGAACAACAAATACTTTGGCAGGCTTTTCTTCCATAGCATTAATCCAACCGATAAGACCGTCTCTGTCAGCATGACCACTTATACCTGGAAGAGTGAGGATTTTAGCTCTAACTTCGATAACTTCACCAAATAATCGTACTGATTCGGCTCCATCTATAATCTTTCGTCCCATTGTACCCATTGCTTGGTAACCAGCAAAGAGAATAGTAGAGTCTTCGCGCCATAAATTATGTTTTAAGTGGTGTCTTATACGTCCAGCTTCACACATACCAGATGCTGATATAATAACCTTTGGACGCTGGTCTTCGTTGATTAATCTTGAATCATCACTTGTGGTTGAAGTGATAAGTCCGTCAAATACAAGTGGATTGATACCCTGACGTATGAGATTTAAGGCTTCTTCATCAAAACAGTCGTATCTGTTCTTTGAGAATATACTAGTTGATTCTATAGCTAGTGGACTGTCTAAATATACCTTAAAACCTGGATATTCAGGAAGCATATTTCGCTCTTTGATTTCTCTTATAAAATATAAAATTTCTTGGGTTCTACCTACGGCAAAGGATGGTATGACAAGATTGCCGCCTCTTCTAAATGTATCTCTAAGAACCTTTGTAAGCTCACCAAGATGGTCTATCTTTTCTGTAGAGTGGACACGATTTCCGTAAGTTGACTCTATGATAAGGTAATCACAGCCGTGTACAGTATCTGGATTTTTTAATATAGGCTGATTAGCGTTGCCTAAATCGCCAGTAAAGACTAATTTACGCATTTCATCGCCTTCAGTAACCCATACTTCTATAGCAGAAGAGCCAAGAAGATGACCAACATCGGTGAATCTTATGGATAAATTATCGTTAATAAGAAGCTTTTCATTGTACTTACATGGTACGAATAGTGAAATAGCAGCAAGTGCATCTTCCATAGTGTAGATTGGCTCATATGCAGGTTTACCAGCTCTTTGAGCTTTTCTGTTACGCCAGCTTGCTTCAAATTCCTGAATGTGAGCACTATCTTTAAGCATTATGCTACATAAATCAGCAGTAGCTATAGTTGAATATATAGCCCCTGAAAAGCCATTTTTGCATAAAAGTGGTATGAGACCAGAATGGTCGATGTGAGCATGTGTCAATAGAACACAATCAATGTCAGCTGGATTGACAGTTAATTCCTGATTTTTGTATATATCAGGTCCTTGCTCCA
This sequence comes from Lachnospiraceae bacterium, assembly GCA_045125245.1. Taxonomy (GTDB): domain Bacteria; phylum Bacillota; class Clostridia; order Lachnospirales; family Lachnospiraceae; genus SVEL01. Next base: position 136,460 of record JBGVNF010000021.1, on the reverse strand, counting down.
TGCCACAATCAATAAGAATGTGTCTGTCACCTACAGAAATCATATGACAGCTACCAGTTACTTCGTGGGCTGCGCCCCAAAATGTGAGTTTCATAAAGAACCCCTCCAATCATATTTATGTTTATTCGTAGTTACTTTGTAACTGCGATTTAGTCACGTATTATTCTTAATTATATTTTAATACTGTAAGGAAGATTTGTCAAATATACTATATTATTTCGTGAAAATATGATAATATATACTACAGTTAATTTTTATGGGAATTTAAGGTGATACATATGAAAAATAATGAGAAAATAGGGGATGAATATTATATAGGTGTAGTTTTAAATGATGTATATAACGAAATAAGTAAAATTGCCAATGAAAAGAAATTACCATTTTTTATGGAGGCTGATAAGGACATACCAGCAGTTTTAATAGGCGATGAAAATTTATTGAAAGGAATGCTTATTAAGAATTTAACAGCTGCTGTTGAAAATATGAGTAGAGGGTTTGTTAAATGTGCTTTAAAAGGCGAAATTTTGCAGGATAAAGATGGGATTAATTTACATTTTAAAGTGTATTGTCAAGGAAATAAAGATGAGCTAAAGGAAAAAGAAGTCAAAAAATCGGGATTTTTAAATTTTCTTAAACGTGGCAGTAAAGAGTGTGAAGCTAATAACTGTAATAATTGGCAATTTGATTTGGAGCAAAGAATAGCTGATTATTTACCTATGGGAGATTTTAGATATTCTAGAAAGAATATAGACTGTAAGCCTAAGGAAGATGTAGATAGGGATATAAATGTATTAATTATAGATGATAATAAGATTAATATTACTATAATAAAATCTTTTTTGAAAAGATTTAAGATGAGTATCGCTGAGGGAAGCAGTGGAAGAGAATGCATTGAAATGCTTAAAGAGAAGAAATATGACATAGTTTTTCTGGATCATTTGATGCCTGAAATGGATGGAATTGAAACTATTAGACAGCATAGGGAGGATATATATTCAATAAATAAGAATACTCCTATAATCGCACTTACAGCTAATTCTTCAGTTGGTGCAAGAGAGGAATATATGAGGGAGGGGTTTGCTGATTATTTGGCTAAGCCCATTGAAGCTGAAAAACTTGATAGAATTATTGAGCAGAATTGCTTCTAAATTTGCTCTAAAGCTTGACTAAATTAAGCATTTTTATTATTATTTTATGTAGTTTAAAAAATATTGAAGAGGAAGTTTGTTATGAAAAAAGAAAACATTATTTTAACTGGCGATAGACCTACAGGAAAACTTCATGTGGGACATTATGTTGGTTCTTTAAAGAGAAGAGTAGAGTTACAAAATTCAGGTGAATTTGATAAGATTTTTATTATGATTGCTGACGCACAGGCACTTACGGATAATGCTGATAATCCTGAAAAAGTACGTCAGAATATTATCGAGGTAGCACTTGATTATCTTTCATGTGGCCTTGATCCGGCTAAGTCGGATTTATTTATTCAGTCTCAGATACCAGAGTTGTGTGAATTGTCATTTTATTATATGAATCTTGTAACAGTATCTAGATTACAGAGAAATCCTACTGTTAAGTCAGAGATTCAGATGCGTAATTTTGAGACAAGTATACCAGTTGGATTCTTTACATATCCTATAAGTCAGGCTGCCGATATTACTGCATTTAAGGCAACAACTGTTCCAGTTGGTGAGGATCAGTTACCTATGCTTGAACAGACTAAGGAAATCGTTAGAAAGTTTAATTCTGTATACGGCGATACTCTTATCGAGCCAGAGATTTTACTTCCAGATAACAAAGCATGTTTAAGACTTCCAGGTACAGACGGTAAGGCTAAGATGAGCAAGTCTCTTAACAACTGTATTTACCTTTCAGATACTGAGAAGGATGTTAAGACTAAGATTATGGGTATGTATACAGATCCAAATCACATTAGAATAGAAGATCCAGGTCAGGTAGAAGGTAATACTGTATTTTATTATCTTGATGCATTTTCTAAGCCAGAGCATTTTGCAGAATATCTTCCTGAATATGCAAATCTTACAGAGCTTAAGGATCATTATACAAGAGGTGGTCTTGGTGATGTAAAGGTAAAGAAGTTCCTTAACAATGTTATGCAGGAAGAGCTTGCACCTATTAGAGCTAGAAGAGCAGAATTTGAGAAGGATATTCCTGAAATCTATAACATTCTTAAGAAGGGAAGTGACGTGGCAAGAGAAAAGGCAGCTGCTACACTTTCAGAGGTTAAGAGTGCTATGAAGATTAACTATTTTGAAGATGCTGAGCTTATCAAAGCACAGTCTGAAAAATATGGCAATAACTAATAAATAGTTGTTATACAAAACTTTACATTTTGTTTACATTATCATCATATAAAACAATCATTAACATATTATTATTTTTTTCGAGATAGTTCTTAAAAAAAGATAAGAATTAAGATGTTTCTAATCGATTTGATAAGAATTTAAGGAGGAAAGTATGGACGGAAAGTTAAGTGTAGTGGTTGCTGATGATAACGAGAGAATTTTAAGCTTATTGTCGGATTTGTTAAGTTCTGATGAGGAGATTAATGTGGTTGGAACTGCAGCAAATGGACAGGAAGCGTATGAAATGATTCGCAAAGAAAAACCAGATGTAGTATTACTTGACATCATTATGCCTAAGCTTGATGGTTTAAGTGTGATGGAAAAAATTAATAAGGATAGTACATTAGATAAGCATCCCGCGTTTGTTGTTATGAGTGCAGTAGGTCAGGAAACAATAACCGAGGATGCTTTTAGTCTTGGGGCAAATTATTTTATAATGAAGCCTTTTGACCATGAATCACTAATGTGTAGAATGAAGCAGTTAAAGGCTCCAAGGCATATTATAGTAAATCAATGTAAGGGAAGTGCTATGATGGCTAAGCTGCCGGAAATGACAGAGCGTGACTTAGAGGTAGTGGTGACTGAGTTTATACACGAGGTGGGTGTACCAGCTCACATTAAGGGATATCAGTATCTTAGGGATGCAATAATCATGACAGTGAATGATTCGGAGATGCTTGGTGCAATTACAAAGATTTTGTATCCAGAGATAGCAAAGAAGCATAAGACTACATCTTCTAGAGTTGAGCGAGCTATAAGACATGCAATTGAAGTGGCATGGAGTAGAGGAAGGCTTGAAACTATAGAAGAAATGTTTGGCTATACCATAAATTCTGGAAAAGGAAAGCCAACTAATTCGGAATTTATCGCATTGATATCTGATAAGATAAGGTTACAAAGATAGATTTGAAAAAAAAAATAAATTTAATATGAAAATATAAAAAAATGTCTTTTATATATTCAGATAATTTGATATAATAACAGTAATTTTATAGGTTAAATTGTTGAGGAGGATACAAATGCGAAATATATTATTTGTTGCATCAGAATGTGCACCATTCATAAAGACTGGTGGATTGGCAGACGTAGTAGGTTCTTTGCCTAAGAGTTTCAATAAGGATGAGTTTGATTGTAGAGTAGTTATGCCTAAATATATGTGTATGAAATGGGAGTTTGTACAACGACTAGAGTATGTGACACATTTCTATATGAATCTCAATTGGAGAAGTCAGTATGTAGGCGTATTTAAGGTTGTTCACGATGGTGTGACAATATATATGATTGATAATGAGTATTACTTCGGTGGAGATAAGCCATATGGTGAAACAAAGCGTGATATTGAAAAATTCTCGTTCTTCTCTAGAGCAGCATTATCTATTTTACCTGTTATTGGATTTAGACCTGATGTAATTCATTGCCATGATTGGCAGACAGGTCTTGTGCCAGTATATCTTAAGGATTGCTTTGCAGAAGGTGAATTCTATAGAGGAATTAAGTCTGTTATGACTATCCATAACCTTAAGTTCCAAGGTATCTGGGATATCAAGACAGTTCGTGATATCGCAGGTTTATCTGATTATTACTTTACATCTGATAAGCTTAAATATTATGATGATGCAAATCTTCTTAAGGGTGGTATCGTATATGCTGACCATGTGACAACAGTTAGTAATACATATGCCGAAGAGATTAAGACACCATTTTATGGTGAGGGTCTTGATGGTCTTATGAGAGCTAGAAGTAATTGTTTATCAGGTATTGTCAATGGTATTGATTATGATATATACAATCCAGAGACAGATCCTTACATTACTAAGAATTTCAATGTTGACACATTTAGAAAAGAGAAGAAGGCAAATAAGAGAAGACTTCAGCAGGATTTAGGTCTTGATGTGGATGACAAGAAGTTTATGATTGGTTGTGTTTCAAGACTTACTGATCAGAAGGGATTTGACCTTATTGCTTATATTATGGATGAGTTATGCCAGGATGATATTCAGTTAATCGTTCTTGGTACTGGTGAAGAGAAGTATGAGAATATGTTCCGTCACTTTGATTGGAAGTATCATAACAAGGTTTCTGCTCAGATTTATTACTCAGAAGAGATGTCACGCAGGGTATATGCTTCATGTGACGCATTCCTTATGCCATCACTTTTTGAGCCATGTGGTCTTTCACAGCTTATGAGTTTAAGATATGGTACACTTCCAATTGTTAGAGAGACTGGTGGTTTGAGAGATACTGTTGAACCATACAATGAATTTGAGAATAGAGGAACAGGCTTCTCGTTTAGCAATTACAATGCTCATGAGATGTTAGGTACTATTCGTTATGCAAAGGATACTTTCTATAACAAGAAGAGAGAGTGGAACAAGATGGTTGATAGAGCTATGATGGCAGATTTCTCATGGAATGTTTCTGCTAGAAAGTATGAGGACATCTATAGATATCTTTTAGGATATTAAAGGATAGGTGGATATGTTTATAGTTTTTATTAATTTTATATGCGCAGCTATTTTTTCACTGATATCATATGCTTGTTTTATCAGTAAAAGACCTGTCGGATTTTGGACAGGTGAGAAGGTAAGAAAAGAACAAGTGACAGATGTGGAAAAATATAATACGGCCAATGGTATATTATGGGCAGCATATTCAACTTTTTATTGGGTTGCTTGTGTATGTGGTTTTATTAATACTGGTTTAAGTACGATTATTACTGTGCTTGGATTGACAGTAGGTATTATAGGATTATTAATTGGCAATACTGTAATTAGGAGAAGATTCTTCCATGAATACAGAGATAAGTATATAGCTGCCAAACTAAATGATTATAAATAGAGAATATATAAAGATACGATTGCAGTGGTTATTCTGCAGTCGTATTTTTTGTACCTATATGTTGCATAAAATTAGATACATAGGTATATATTGGATAAAATTTGTTGTAAAAAAACATTTGTTATATTATTATATTAAAGTATTAGTGTAATAATTAACTGATATGGAGGAAATGAGTATGACAAATAAAAAGAAATTTAATACAAAAAAGATGGTTGAATTGTCTATTTTTATTGCAATTATAATACTTATGGCATTTACACCACTTGGATATATGAAGCTTTTTGTTATTGATATTACACTTATAGTTATTCCGGTAGCTGTAGGTGCGATTATCCTTGGACCTACAGCAGGTGCAGTTCTTGGATGTACCTTCGGACTTACCAGTTTTATATTAAGCTTTTCAAGTCCGCTTGGAGCAATGATGTTAGACATTAGCCCTGTATTTAGAGTGATAACTTGTATTGTGCCACGTATTCTTTGTGGATGGTTAACAGGTGTAGTGTATTCTATTCTAAGAAAGAGAGAAAAATTATCAAAGATTGCAGTGCCAGCGGCTAATTTAGCTTGTCCTATATTTAATACTGTGTTTTTTATGAGTGCATTGATGTTATTTTACTATAACACACCTGCTGTTCAAGATATGGCAACGAAGATGGATGTATTTAATCCTATAGCACTTATATTTGCAATGGTAGGCGTAAACGCGTTGATTGAAGCAGTAGCTTGCTTTATTATAGGAGCGGCTGTAACTAAGGCACTTCAGGTTGCTCTTAAGTAGTGAGATGTAAATTTGTTAAAATATATCTGTTGTAAAGATTTTGTGTTAGTGATAGAATAATGCTTATGTAATAATACTTGGAGGTTTGAAATGAGCGAAACATATTGTGGTAAATCCTGTGATGACTGCGGTTATAAAATAGATGGAAAGTGTCCAGGATGTAAGGAAGGACCTGGTCATGATACATACGGAGCTTGTGATTTAGCTAGGTGTTGTAGAGACAAAGGTCATGATAAATGTGATACTTGTAGATTTAACTATGATTGTTATCTATTAAAAGATAAGGAGTATATGCCAGAAGAGATAGCAAAAAAGACAATGGTAGAGTTTGACAAAAGAGAAAAAATGACTAAGAATATTCCATTGCTTGCTATTTGGATTAATGTATTGCTTTGGCTTAATGTACCAAGCTTTATAGGTGGATTATTTACTACACAGTCAGGTGAGAATATTAATGAACAATTAGCGCTCTTAGGCGTATTTATTACCTTGGCGGTAGAAGTGATTTATGGAGTAGTGCTTTTGAAATTAGGTGAAGTAGAAAGTAGATACAGATTAGGAGGCTTTTTATTGCTTATCAGTACTGGCTTATCTGGATTTGGTTTCTTTATGCCTGCATCGATGGAAATACCAGCACTTATAGTAAGCTTACTTGTAACAGTGATTTCAACAGCTGCATCATATTATGAAATATATGGTCATGCAGGAGTATTACGCGGTATAGATAATGTATTATCTGTTAAGTGGATTAAGCTTTGGAATTGGACACTTATAATGATTATCTCATTATTTGGAGGAACCTTTGTTTCTGCGATTATCCCAAGTATAGGCACACTTTTGGTGATTGTATCGTCAATTATAGCATTAGTTGTAGCAGTGCTTAAGATTAAGTACACATATGATACAGTTAAGATATTTAAGAATTTTAAGGTGTAGACAAAAAATCAGGAGACCGACAAGTCTCCTGGTTTTTTATATTTCCTTAAGATTATTTATATTTGGTGAGATAGCCATAGAGTAGTTGGTATGGTAGATTACGAAACCTGGTTTGCTGCCAGCCACTTTTTTTATGTGTTTTCTTTGAATATAGTCGATTTCTACCTTATCTTGCTCACGTCCTTTAGAGTAATAGGCTGCAAGACGTGCAGCTTCTTCAAAGGTTCTATCTGGCAATTCGTCACCATTTGTCTTTACTATAACGTGTGAGCCAGGAAAGTTTTTTGAATGGAACCACCAGTCTCCGCCGTTTGCAACCTTGAAGGTAAGCTCTTCGTTTTGGATATTATTTTTTCCAACGTATATATCATATCCGTCTGAAGAAACATAATGAAATGGCTTACTTGTATATTTGGCTTTCTTGTCAGAAGATTTTCTTCTAATATATCCTGACTGGATAAGCTCTTCCTTGATTTCTTTTAAATCGTCCTCTGTGACAGCTATATCTAAGGCATTCATAATAGATTCCAAGTGTGAGATTTCTTCTTCAGTTTCTATTATGATATTTTCTAAGGCCTCAGCAGTACGCTTAAGCTTGCTATATTTATCATAATATTTCTTAGCATTTTCCATAGGAGTTAAGTCTTTGTCTAATGGAATTACTATTTCGTTATTGTTATCATAATAATTTTGTGCTGTTAAGGAAGTGGCATTAGGCTCTAAGCCATAGCCAAAGGCGGTAATTAGCTCACCGTATATTTTATATTTATCTTTTTTCTCTGTATCCTTAAGCTGCTTTGATTGAATCTCATATTTCTTATAATCTTTCTCAAGGGTAGTTTGAACTATACGTCGTAAATCATAAGATTTTTGACGAATTCTAGTGACAGCAGATTTTTTGCTGTAAAACTGTTCAAGGACCTGACTGATGGAGTCTATATATGTTACCTTTGATTTCTCATCAGAATAAAGTGAAAGAGTAAAAGGAGCAAACTCCTTAGGAATTAAATCCTGTCCATCTAAAGTATAGATTATATTTGGCTGGAATTTATTTAACTTGACACATTCCATTATGTCATCAAAGGTATTATATAAGGCTTCAAGTTCTATATTATCTAAGACATTTGCCGGTTTTTCAGAATCAATATTGCTTCTATAACAGATTTCTTCGCCAATCACTGGTGAAATACCTGTAAATGAGGTATAAATAGCCTTGGAAATCGGCAAGGCACAAGCACTTATAATAGATAAAAAGTCTTCCTTAGATATATCAAGAGGATTCTTTTTGTTTGTTGTATCTGGTATGAAGTAGGCTCTTCCAGGTAAAACCTCACGCACAGAGCTTATATTAGCTGAAATATGCTTGATAGAATCTACAATTTTACCATCTAAGTCTGTAACGATTATATTGCTGTATTTACCCATAAGCTCAACAATTATAAGTTTGTAGCATAAATCACCCATATCGTTGTAGTGTTCAACTTTTATATTTATAATTCTCTCTAAACCAGGCTGATATATGTCTATAATTTTTGCGTTGTTAAGATGCTTTCTTAATAACATACAAAAATTAGGGGCTGTCAAAGGTGATGTCTTTGAGCCCTCAGTTATATACATAAGTGGAAGAGAAGCACCAGCAGAGATAAGTAACTTATACTGATTCTTTTCAACACGTATTGTTAACTGTAATTCATCATTTTCTGGCTGTGCAATTTTAAGTAGTCGGCCGTTGTTTAATGTGTTTTTTAATTCATATGCAAGTGCATGTATAGTTAATCCGTCTAAAGCCATAATTTTCACTCCAATCAATTGATGTGAAAAGCTTATCACAGCAAGGATTTGTCGTCAAGAAAGTAATAAAAAAAATGCTTTATATTTTGTTGTATATATGATATTATCACTATGATTGCCTTATTTTTGCAATCAATCACTTTGTACGACAGAAAGGAACAGTGAAATGGGAAATAAACTTATCGATTTACAGGGAATATCTAAGTCATATGGCAAGCACATGGTTCTTGATGATTTGAATTTATATATAAGGGAGAATGAGTTTCTTACGCTACTAGGTCCTAGTGGATGTGGAAAGACAACAACACTTCGTATTATTGGAGGTTTTGAATCACCTGACAAGGGAAGAGTTGTATTTGATGGACAGGATATTACTGATTTACCGCCAAATAAGAGACATCTTAATACTGTTTTCCAGAAATATGCGTTATTTACACATATGACAATTGCTGAAAATATTGCTTTTGGTCTTAAGATTAAGAATAAGCCAAAGGCGTACATAGATGATAAAATTAAATATGCGTTAAAGCTTGTTAATCTTGATGGATTTGAGAATAGAATGGCAGATTCTTTAAGTGGTGGTCAGCAGCAGAGAATTGCAATCGCTAGAGCTATTGTAAATGAGCCAAAGGTATTGCTTCTTGATGAGCCATTGGGAGCACTTGATTTAAAGCTTCGTCAGGATATGCAATATGAACTTATAAGACTTAAGAATGAACTTGGAATTACTTTCGTATTTGTAACACATGACCAGGAAGAGGCATTAACTATGTCTGATACTATCGTTGTTATGAATCAGGGTTATATTCAGCAGGTTGGAACACCTGAGAAGATTTATAACGAGCCTGAGAATGCCTTTGTTGCAGACTTTATTGGCGATTCAAATATTATACCTGGAACTATGATTGAGGACGAGCTTGTAGAATTCTTGGGAGCTAAGTTTAAGTGCGTAGATAAGGGATTTGGCAATAACACACCTGTAGACGTTGTTATACGTCCTGAGGATGTTGAACTTGTAACACCTGAGAAGGGTATTATACAGGGTACAGTGACACACCTTATTTTCAAAGGTGTTCATTATGAAATGGAAGTTATGGCTAATGGATTTGAATGGCTTGTTCAGAGCACTAAGATGTGGCCTGTTGGTACAAAGGTAGGTATCAGTGTTGATCCGTTTAATATTCAGATTATGAATAAACCTGAATCTGAGGATGAGGAGGCTGTAGGAGTAGATGAATAAGAATGTTAAAAAGAATGCATTATTTGCTAGTCCATATATTATATGGATAGCAGCATTTATAATAATTCCGCTCTTATTTATCGTTTACTATGGTTTCACTGATAGAGCGGGTAATTTTACATTGGAAAATATCAAGGCTATCGCTAGGCCTGAATACTATGAAGCGTTGGTATTATCGTTGATTCTTGCGGTGGTGAGCACGCTTATTTGCTTATTGCTTGCGTATCCTTTAGCATTGATCCTTAGAAATATGAATATGTCAAAGCAGGGATTTATAGTATTTATTTTCATTTTACCTATGTGGATGAACTTCTTGCTTAGAACATATGCATGGCAGGCTATTCTTGATATTAATGGTGTATTAGATACATTCCTTGCTAAATTTGGCATTACAGGATTCAATATTATTAATACGCCAGCGGCTATTGTATTGGGTATGGTTTATGACTATTTGCCATTTATGGTTTTACCTATTTACAATGTCCTTGTTAAAATTGATGACAATGTTATCAATGCAGCTAGAGATTTAGGAGCTAATTTCTGGCAGACTTTATTTAAGATTATTATTCCACTTAGTAAAGCTGGTATTGCCAGTGGTATCATTATGGTATTTGTACCATCTTTAACTACATTTGTTATTTCGGATATATTAGGCGGCGGAAAGCTACTCCTTATAGGTAATATAGTGGAGAATAAGGTTAAGGCAGATAATCTTAATCTTGCAGCCGGTTTATCCCTTGTACTTATGATTTTCATTGTTATTAATATGTTATTTAGCGGCAATGATGAATCAGATTCAGTAAAAGTAAAGGGGGGCAAATAATATGAAGAATTTCGTTAGACGATTTTATCTTTTTCTTATAGTGCTATTCCTTTATATGCCTATATTTGTATTGATTGTTGCGTCATTTAATGATTCGAAGATATTGGGTACTTGGAAGGGATTTACTCTTCATTGGTATAGAGATTTCTTTGAAAATGCAACGATGATGAATGCTTTAAGAACTACTCTTGTAATTGCTTTACTTGCGGCTATTATTGCGACCGTTTTAGGAACTATTGCATGTATGGCTATGATAAAGATGAAGAAGAGTACTAAAAATATTATCGTTGGAATTACAAATATTCCTATGCTTAACGCTGAGATTGTTACAGCCCTTGCCTTTATGCTTTTGTTTATTGGTTTAGGTGTATCACTTAGCTTTTCAACAGTTCTTATAGCTCATGTTACATTCTGTATACCGTACGTAGTACTTAATGTATTGCCGAAGGTTCAACAGATGGATAGCAATATGTATGAAGCGGCTTTGGATTTGGGAGCTACACCTGTGCAGGCGTTTTTTCAGGTAACTCTTCCGGAGATTATGCCAGGTATTTTGTCAGGATTTTTAATGTCATTTACAATGTCTATTGATGATTTTATCATTACCCATTTTACAAGGGGTTCGGGCATCAATACATTGTCAACAATGATTTATACTGAGGTTAGAAAAGGTATAAAGCCTGAAATGTACGCATTATCCACACTTCTTTTTATAACAGTATTTATATTATTGTTCCTTGTGAACTATGGACCTAAGTCTAAGAGTAAGAAGAAGGGGATACGTCTTACACAGCTTATGTTTAAGAATAAGTATACAATTGCAGTAACTACTTGCGTTATTATCATTGCAGGTGTTTTTGGATATCAGTTGTTTAAGGATGATAGGCAGTATATTGGAGATGTATATGTATATAATTGGGGCGAATACATTGATCCAGAGGTTATAGAAATATTTGAAGAAGAAACAGGATATAAGGTACATTACGAAGAGTTTGAGACAAACGAGGAAATGTTTACTATCGTAGATAAGAAAGCCAGAGTATATGATGTTATCTGTCCTTCGGATTATATGATAGAAAAGATGCTGGAAAATGACCTTCTTGCAGAGATTAATTATGATAATGTACCTAATTTGCAACATATTGGAAAGCAGTATTTAGAAAGTGCCAAGGGATTTGATCCTGAGAATAAATATAGCGTTCCTTATTGTTGGGGTACAGTAGGAATCTGTTACAATAGAAACATGGTAAAAGAAGAGGTAAACAGCTGGTCTATACTTTTTGATGAAAAGTACGATGGAAAGATTCTTATGCAGGCGTCTGTTAGAGATGCATATTGTGTAGCATTATCATATTTGGGATATTCTATCAATACGCTTAATGAAGATGAGTTAAAGGAAGCAACAGATTTACTTGTTAGTCAGAAGCCTATCGTTCAGGCGTACGTTGTGGATCAGGTTAGAGACAAGATGATTAAGAATGCGGCTGCACTTGCTGTTATTTATTCTGGAGAAGCTATTTATATGCAGGAAGAAAATGATGCTCTTGAGTATGTTGTTCCTGATGAGGGCTCAAATGTATGGATTGATGGATGGGTTATTCCAAAGGATTGTCAGAATAAGGAAGCAGCTGAAGCTTGGATTAATTTCTTATGTCGTCCAGATATAGCCCTTAAGAATTTTGAATATATTACATATTCTACACCGAATGAGTCAGCTAGAGAGCTTATAGAAGATGAAGAGATTAAAAATAGCCAGATTGCATTCCCAGATAATAGTGTATTATCTAGATGTGAGGTATATAATTATCTTGGAACTGAAGGTGATCATCTTTATGATTATTACTGGACAATGGTCGGTGGAGCAGAGAGCAACTAAAGAAAAAAACATTGATTTTTATTGAAAAATGGTCTATAATTGATTAGCTATGGTAAATGCCATAGCTATGACTATAAAAGGGGAAAGACATGATAAAAAGTATGACAGGCTTTGGACGTTTTGAAGCGTCTACAAGCAGCAAAAAAGTTACAGTTGAGATGAAATCTGTTAATCACAGATATCTTGATATGAATATTCGTATGCCAAAGGTGTTTAATATGTTTGATGGTGCTATTCGTAGTGAAATCAAGAAGTATGCATCAAGAGGCAAGATTGATATATTTATTTCTTACGAGGATTTATCTGAGAATAATTCTTATCTTAAATACAATGAAGAATTAGCTAAGGAATATTTATCATATTTTGAGAAAATTCATAAAACATTTGGATTAAATAATGATATATCTGTGTTGTCTTTATCTAGATGTCCAGAGGTTCTTACTATGGAAGAACAGGAAACTGATGAGGATGAGCTTTGGAAACTTGTTTCAGAAGCTATAAATGGTGCGTGTGAGAAATTTACACAGTCAAGAATTGTAGAAGGAGAGCATCTGAGAGAAGATTTAATCAACAAATTAGATGAGATGCTTAAAATTGTTGAATTTATTGCAGTTCGTTCGCCTAAGGTTTTTGAAGAGTACAGAAGTAATCTAAGAGCGCAGGTTGAGGAACTTCTTGGAAATACACCGGTTGATGAGTCAAGAATTGCAACTGAGGTTGTATTATTTGCAGACAAAATGTGTGTAGATGAAGAGTTGGTAAGGTTGAGAAGTCATATAGAGAAGATGAAGGCTGACTTGATTCAGGGTGGTGACATCGGAAGAAAGCTTGATTTCTTAGCTCAGGAGATGAATAGAGAAGCGAATACTGTTCTTTCTAAGGCTAACGATTTGGAAGTTACCAACAAGGGTATTGATTTAAAGACAGAGATTGAAAAGGTTAGAGAACAGATTCAAAATATTGAGTAGGAGGTCTATATGAAGGATAGAGGAATTCTTATTATAGTTTCTGGATTTTCAGGTGCTGGTAAAGGTACTGTTATGAAGAAGCTTATGAGTGAGTATGATAACTATGCATTAAGTATTTCAGCTACTACGAGATCGCCAAGACCTGGTGAACAGGATGGAAGAGAGTATTTCTTTAAAACAGTTGAAGAATTTGAAACCATGATAGAGAATAATCAGCTTATCGAGTATGCTAAGTACGTAGGCAACTATTATGGAACTCCTAAGGAATATGTAGAAAAGATGCTTGATGAGGGCAAGGATGTTATCCTTGAGATAGAGATGCAGGGAACTATGAAGGTTAAGGAGATGATGCCTGAAACAGTACTTGTGTTTATTACTCCACCTACAGCAGAAGAGTTAAAGAAACGTCTTGAGGGACGCGGAACTGAAGATAGTGAAACTATCAAGGCAAGACTTAAGCGCGCAAGCGAAGAAGTTGTGTATATGGACAAATATGATTACTTACTTATTAATGATAAATTAGATGAATGTGTTGAAAATCTTCATAAGATAGTTCAAATGGAGCATTCTAAAGTAAGTAGGAATATCAATAAAATAAATTTTTTTAGAGAGGATTTGAAAATCTTCTCGGAAGGAGAATAATTATGTTACATCCATCATATTCAGATTTAATGGCAGTAGTAAATAGCGACGTTGAGCCAGGCGAGCAGCCAGTTGTTCAGAGCAGATACTCAATCGTATATGCTACAGCTAAGAGAGCAAGACAGATTATTGCTGGAGAGCAGCCACTTGTAAAAAATGTTAAGAATAACAAGCCTTTATCAGTAGCTATTGAAGAGCTTTACAAGAGTAAGGTAAAGATTGTAGGAGACGAAGAAATATCAGAATAATTATAAATCGGAGTCAGCTATGAAGATAATGTTTATATCACTTGGTTGTGATAAGAATCTTGTAGATACTGAGAAGATGTTAGGATTGTTAGGTGCAAAAGGCTACTGTTTTACTGATGATGAAACGGAAGCTGAGATTATCGTAGTAAATTCTTGTTGTTTTATAAATGATGCCAAAGAAGAGAGTATAGAAACTATTCTTGAGATGGCACAGTATAAGGAAAACGGTAATCTTAAGGCACTTATTGTAACGGGATGTCTTGCAGAGAGATACAAGGACGAGATAATTAAAGAGATTCCAGAAGTGGATGCAGTGTTAGGTACGGCTTCATATGATGATATTGTAGAAGCTGTGGATGCTGCCCTTAACGGTGAAAAACCATTAATCTTTAAAGAAATCAATAGAATTCCTGAAATCGATGTTAATCGCATGGTTACAACAGGTGGATATTATGCTCATTTAAAGATAGCAGAAGGATGCGATAAGCATTGTACTTATTGTATAATTCCTAAGATAAGAGGTAACTTTAGAAGTGTTCCTATGGAGAGTCTTGTAAAGGAAGCAGAATATCTAGCCAGTATTGGTGTAAAAGAGCTTATATTAGTTGCTCAGGAGACTACTATGTATGGCGTTGATTTGTATGGTGAAAAGTCTCTTCATATACTACTTAAGGAATTGTGTAAGATAAACGGTATTAAGATGGTTAGAATTATGTACTGTTATCCTGAAGAAATATATGATGAACTTATTGAGACTATAGCAACTGAGAAAAAGGTGTGTCATTACCTTGATATGCCGATTCAGCATTGTTCAGATTCTGTACTTAAACGAATGGGAAGACGAACATCTAAGAATGAGTTAATCGCTATAATAAATAAGCTTAGACAACGTATACCTGATATTGTGTTAAGAACTACACTTATCGCAGGTTTCCCAGGTGAAACAGAAGAAAATCATCAGGAGATGATGGAATTTGTGGACGAGATGGAATTTGACCGATTAGGAGTGTTTACATACTCGCCAGAAGAAAATACACCAGCAGCAACTATGGATAATCAGTTGCCTGAGGATGTGAAGGAACAATGGCGTGATGAGATTATGGAACTTCAACAAGAAATAGCATTTGACAAATCGATAAGTATGATAGGAAGGGAACTTCTTGTCATGGTTGAAGGGAAGATAGCAAATGAGCCTGCTTATGTAGGTAGAACTTATATGGATGCGCCAGGTATAGATGGTAATATATTTATAAGCACCGGTGAGGAATTTATCAGCGGAGATTTAGTAAAAGTAAAAGTTACAGGCGCAAATGAATATGATTTGATTGGAGAAGTATTATGAATTTAGCAAACAAACTTACAGTATTAAGAGTATGTACGATTCCATTTTTTGTATTTTTTATGGAAATTGATTGTCTTGGCAGATGGGGCAACTTTATAGCGGTTTTACTTTTTGTAATGGCTAGTATAACAGATGCTATGGACGGACATATTGCAAGAAAGTACAATCTCATTACAAATTTTGGAAAATTTATGGATCCTTTAGCAGATAAGCTTCTTGTTTCAGCAGCACTTATTTGTCTTGTTGGTAGAATTCCTGCTTGGATTGTTATTGTTATCATAAGTAGAGAGCTTATTATTAGCGGATTTAGAACAATTGCTGCAGATAATGGTATAGTAATAGCTGCAAGTATTTGGGGCAAGGTTAAGACTGTTTTCCAGATGATTATGATTATTTGGTTAATACTCGATTTGAATTGGTTTATCGTAGAATATATATTTGATTTTCCTATTTATGATATCTTAGGCAATATCCTTATCGTTATTTCACTTGTACTTACAGTGATTTCAATGATTGATTATATTGCTAAGAATAAGGCAGTATTAAAGGAAAACAATAAATAAAGAGTGGATATAAAATGTTGAGTGTAGAGGAAAGACTAGTTCAGACGTTAGCGGAGATGGGACTTACAGTTTCCAGCGCAGAATCATGTACAGGTGGTATGATAGCATCGAGAATTATAGATGTACCGGGTGCGTCTGACGTATATTATGAAGGCTTTATTACATATTCCAATGAAGCGAAGATGAAATATCTAAATGTATCAGAAGATATTTTGGAAAAATATGGTGCAGTAAGTCAAGAGGTTGTAAAAGAAATGGCTGTGGGATGTCGCAGAGCTACAGGATGTGATGTGTCTATAGTTACTTCTGGTATAGCTGGACCAGGCGGTGGAAGTATGGAGAAACCAGTTGGACTTGTATATATTGCTTGTGCTTATAAGGAAGAAGTGTTGGTTAGTTGCTTTAATTTTGAAGGTGATAGAACACAGATAAGAAAGCAGGCAACAGATGAAGCTATCAAGATGGCAATGGATTTATTGGAAAATCACTAATCCTTGACAAATATTCATCTAAATGATAGATTGGAAGTGAACAGAAATTGTTCACTTCTTTTTTATTTTACAGTATTTTTAAAGTATTGTCCTGTTTATTACCCCAAGAATTGATTATTATATAATTGAAAAAACAAAAACAGAAAGTTTGTTCGAAAAAATGTAGAAAAAATATTGACATTTGTTAGGTCGTATTGTATATTATAGTTATCCGAACAAATGTTTGATAATCAGGAAGGAGATTATTATGGATAAGAACGAGAAATTAAAAGCATTGGATGCGGCATTGTCGCAGATTGAGAAACAGCATGGTAAGGGTTCAGTTATGAAGCTTGGTGATTCATCAAGTAATATGAATATAGAGACAGTACCTACAGGCTCTATAAGCCTTGATATAGCACTTGGACTTGGCGGTGTGCCTAAGGGGCGTATCATTGAAATATACGGACCAGAGTCAAGTGGTAAGACAACTGTAGCATTACATATGGTAGCTGAGGTTCAAAAAAGAGGCGGTATCGCTGGATTTATAGATGCAGAGCATGCGCTTGATCCTGTTTATGCCAAGAATATTGGAGTAGACATAGATAATCTTTATATTTCACAGCCTGATTTCGGTGAGCAGGCATTAGAGATTACTGAGACTATGGTTAGAAGTGGTGCTATAGATATAGTTATCGTTGACTCTGTTGCGGCGATTGTTCCTAAGGCTGAAATCGATGGTGAGATGGGTGATTCGCATGTGGGATTACAGGCGAGACTTATGTCACAGGCTCTTCGTAAGCTTACAGCTGTTATTAGTAAGTCTAATTGTATAGTTATCTTTATTAATCAGCTTCGTGAGAAAATCGGCGTTATGTTTGGTAATCCTGAGACAACAACTGGTGGTAGAGCATTGAAGTTCTATTCATCTGTTCGTATGGATGTAAGAAAGACTGAGACATTAAAGAGTGGTGGCGATGTGGTAGGTAGCCGTACTCGTATAAAGATTGTAAAGAATAAGATTGCACCTCCGTTTAAAGAAGCTGAGTTTGATATTATGTTTGGCGAGGGTATATCTAAGGCAGGAGATCTTCTTGATTTGGCAGCAAGTATTGATGTTATCAATAAGAGTGGTGCTTGGTATGCCTATAATGGAGAAAAGATTGGCCAGGGTAGAGAGAATGCTAAGAATTTTCTTAAGCAGAATCCTGATATATTAGATAAGGTTGAAGCGGCGGTTCGTGAACATTTTCAGTTAGAAGGAGCAGGTGGTGCTGCTATGGAGGATGAGGAATAATAGTTCATGAATAAATACAGAGTAATATCTGTAGTGCTTCTTAATAAAAAAAGATATAAAATCCTATTGGAGGGTACAAGCAATTTGACTATTGCCTTGTACCCTTCAGAAATAAGAAGGTTTGGAATTGAGGTAGGTGCTTTTATTAGTGAGGAGCATTACGCGCAGATAGAAGATATTTTATATAAGAGAGGAAAAGAGAGAGCTCTTTATTATCTAAAGGATTCAGATAAGACTTCTTATCAGATGAAAACAAAGCTAAAATCGGGGTTTTATCCAGATGCGGTTATAGATAAAATATTGATTTTTTTGACTAAATACGGTTATGTTGATGATTATCAATATGCGAAAAGATTTATCTCTTATAATATAAATAAGAAAAGCTTACTTAAGATAAAAGAAAGCTTATATGTGAAGGGCATCGGAAGGGATATTATAGAAGATGCTTTTGAAGATTTTGATAAGGACAATTTGGATGACAATTATGAAAATAATCAAAATCCACAGTATGATATTATAAGAAAATACATAGTTAAAAGAATAAAAGAGGATATGGATAATAAATATGAAAGTAAAATTATTATGTCTTTACTTAGAAAGGGTTTTATGTATGAAGACATAGTAAATGTGTTACAAGAAGAAAAAAACACAATATTTTGTGGTTGAATTGACAAAAAATTGTATACAACTATTGACATTATTAGTGAAAAAGTATAAAATTTATATGTTGTATTATTACAATAGAATTGAATAGGGAGGTGCTCCTGTGGAACATTTAGTATGTATTGCGGTAGGCGCTGTTGTTGCCATAATTTCATGGATTGCAGCTATTACATATCGCAAGAAGGTTGTAGAGTCCAAGATAGGAGGCGCCGAAGCTCAAGCTAGAGAGATTATAGATGAAGCTGTTAAGACTGCTGAAGCTACAAAGAAGGAAGCTCTCTTAGAAGTTAAGGAAGAGTCACTTAAGACTAAGAATGAACTTGAGAAAGAGACAAAGGAACGTAGAGCAGAATTACAGAAGTATGAGAAGAGAGTATTATCAAAGGAAGAATCTGTTGATAAGAAATCAGAAATGCTTGAGAAGAAAGAAAGCGCCCTTGTAAAGAAGGAAGAACAACTTGCTAAGATTAAAGCTGAAGTTGAGAAACTTAATGAGCAAAGAACACAGGAACTGGAAAGAATCTCTGGATTAACCTCCGAACAAGCAAAAGAAATTTTATTACAAACTGTTGAAGAAGAAGTTAAACATGATACTGCAAAATTAATCAAAGAGCTCGAAGCTCGAGCTAAGGAAGAAGCAGGAAAGAAAGCTAAGGAATATGTTGTAGGTGCTATACAGAAGTGTGCAGCTGATCACGTATCTGAAGCTACTATTTCAGTAGTTCAGCTTCCAAATGATGAGATGAAGGGTAGAATTATCGGTAGAGAAGGTAGAAATATCCGTACTCTTGAGACAATGACAGGTGTTGACCTTATCATTGACGATACTCCAGAAGCAGTTATCTTATCAAGCTTTGATCCAATCAGAAGAGAGGTTGCTAGAATCGCTCTTGAAAAGTTGATTGTTGATGGAAGAATTCATCCAGCAAGAATCGAAGAGATGGTTGAAAAGGCACAAAAAGAAGTTGAAACGATGATGAGAGAGGAAGGCGAGGCCGCAACTTTAGAAGTTGGCGTTCATGGTATACATCCTGAACTTGTAAGATTACTTGGTAAGATGAAGTTCAGAACAAGCTTTGGACAGAATGCATTAAAGCATTCTATAGAAGTTGCTCATTTATCAGGTTTATTAGCTGGTGAAATCGGCGTGGATGTAAGACAAGCTAAGCGTGCAGGTTTATTGCATGATATTGGTAAGTCTGTTGACCACGAGATGGAAGGCTCGCATATCCAGATTGGTGTTGACCTTTGTAGAAAGTATAAAGAATCAGCGCTCATCATTAATGCAGTTGAGGCACATCATGGTGATGTTGAACCAGAATCGCTTATCGCTTGTATAGTACAGGCAGCTGATGCGATTTCAGCAGCTAGACCAGGTGCTAGAAGAGAAACTTTAGAAACATACACCAATAGATTACAGCAGTTAGAAGATATTACTAACTCGTATAAGGGTGTTGATAAATCTTTTGCTATTCAGGCAGGTAGAGAAGTTCGTATTATGGTATTACCAGAACAGGTATCAGACGCTGAGATGGTATTACTTGCAAGAGATATTTCTAAGCAAATCGAGGATGAGCTCGAATATCCAGGTCAGATTAAGGTTAATGTGATTAGAGAAAGCAGAGCTATTGAATTTGCGAAATAATTATTAATACGTTATTTTCCAGTTTGTTTAAGCGGTCAGGTTATCCTGGCCGCTTTTAAGAATAATCTATTCAATTTAGGAATATTAATAAAGGAAAAGGGTAAAAGGTAAAGTATGATTAGAAGAAATAATGGAGAAAAGAGTGCAAAGCTATTTGCAGGTATATCGATGATTGTTTTTAGCATTATATTTTGCAGCATATTAGTATGTATGGTTAATATGAGACAAGGCGGAAACAGTATAATTATGAAAGAAGATATCATAGCGGACATTGATAATGGAATTATATTAGAAGAATTTGATGATGAATTTGATGATTTTGATGACTTTGATGACTTTTCCCATGCTAATAATGCGTTTAACTTTGTACAGATAATATTCTTACTTGTTGGAGTAGGAATATTTGTTATAGGCATAGTACTTGTAGTTAGTGCATTAAAGAAAAGGGAAGATAATGCTAATGATTCATATTTTAATGGCGTTAATATGAATAGTTATTATAATACAAATATGAACCATAATATGAATCCTAATATGAATACTAATATGAATCCCAATATGAATTATAATACGAATACTCAGTATAATATGAATGACAATTATAGAATGAATGATTATCAGAACAATAATCAGAATAATACATATATTCTCAACGGAAAAAAATATAGTAAAGACAGTAATTCACTAGATATATAGTATGATTTTAAAAAAAATCAAAAATGGATAGACTTTATAACTTTATTATATTATAATATACCAAGCTTTAATGAGTAATTTTGGACTTGTTAAGGAAATACATAGAATTAAGGTGGTACTAATTATGGCATTAACATTATCAAAGAAGGCTATGGCAGTTAAGCCTTCATCAACATTAGCAATTACAGCAAAGGCAAAAGAACTTAAGGCACAGGGCGTTGACGTAGTTGGCTTCGGCGCAGGTGAGCCTGATTTTAATACACCAGATAATATCTGTACAGCAGCTATTGAAGCTATCAATAGTGGATTTACAAAATACACACCAGCTTCAGGTATTGCTGAACTTAAGGAAGCTATCTGTGAGAAGTTTAAGAACTTTAATGGTCTTGATTATAAGCCTTCACAGATTGTTATTAGCAATGGTGGAAAGCATTCATTAACAAATGTATTTTCTGTAATTTTAAATCCAGGTGATGAAGTTATCATTCCTGCACCATATTGGTTAAGCTATCCAGAAATCGTTAAGCTTGCTGATGGTGTTCCTGTATTTGTAAGAGGAGAGAAGGAAACTGGATATAAGGTTAATGTAGAGATGTTACAGGCTGTTACAACAGACAAGACAAAGGCTCTTATCTTAAATACACCAAGTAACCCTACAGGTATGATTTATACAGAGGATGAACTTAGAGCAATTGCTGATTATGCTGTAAAGAATGATATTTATGTTGTTGCAGATGAAATGTATGAGTACCTTGTATATAATGGAAAGAAGCATGTAAGTATTGCATCTTTCAATGAAGAAATCTATAAGAGAACTATAACAGTTAGTGGTCTTGCTAAGAGCTATGCTATGACAGGCTGGAGAATCGGTTACACAGGTTCTTCAGAGGAGGTTGCTAAGCTTATGGGTAGTGTTCAGAGTCATCAGACATCTAATCCAAACTCAATCGCTCAGAAGGCTGCTGTCGAGGCGTTAAAGGGTGACCAGTCTACTGTTAAGATGATGCTTGGCGAGTTTGATAAGAGAAGAAAGTATATGTATGATAGATTCGCAAAGATGCCATATGTTTCTACACTTGAGCCAGAAGGTGCGTTCTATGTATTTGTTGATGTGACAGATACTCTTAATATGACATATAAGGGTAACAAGATAGAGACAGCTGCTGAGTTTGCTAGAATATTAATTGATGAGTATAATGTAGCAGTAGTACCATGTGCAGATTTCGGATTTGAGAATCATATTCGTCTTTCTTATGCAATCTCTGTTGAGCAGATTGATAAGGGTGTTACAAGAATTGAACAGTTCCTTAGTGAATTAAAATAATGATAATATCGAGCAGGTACAATTCCTGCTCGATTTTTGAATACAAAAATGTGATTTATAATTGGAGGATAAAGTAATGGCAAAGATTGGATTTATTGGAATGGGTAATATGGGATATGCAATGCTTAAGGGTGCATTAAATATATTCCCTAAGGAAGACTTAATCTTTACAGATGTAAGTACAGAAAGAGTGGAGAAGGTTTCTAAGGAAACAGGAGTTATGCATGTTCTTACTAATGCGGAGCTTGCTAATAGTGCAAAATTTGTTGTATTAGCTGTTAAACCACAGTTTTATGCTTCGGTTCTTAAAAATATTGAAAATATTATCAAGAAGGATCATGTGGTAATCTCTATTGCGCCAGGTATAAGTATTGATTCTTTGAAGGATGCCTTAGGCTTTGATGCAAGAATTGTTAGAGCAATGCCTAATACACCAGCACTTTTAGGTGAAGGTATGACAGGTGTTTGTTATGATCAGACAGCGCTTAATTTTGAAGAGAAGGATGTTATAGAGAAGTTTTTCTCTTCCTTTGGAAAATATAAGGTTGTAGAGGAACGTCTTATGAGCGCAGTAACATGTGTAAGTGGAAGCTCACCTGCATATGTATATATGTTTATAGAGGCATTGGCAGACAGTGCTGTTAAGTATGGTATGCCAAGAGATGCAGCATATGAGATGGCTGCTCAAACTGTTGTGGGAGCTGCAAAGATGGTTCTTGAGACAAAGGAGCATCCAGGAAAATTAAAGGATATGGTATGTTCACCAGGTGGAACAACTATAGCGGCTGTATCAGCATTAGAAGAGTATGGATTTAGAAATAGTATTATAAAGGCTACGGATGCATGCTTTGGTGTAGCTGAAGGCTTTAAGAGAAAATAGTTTTTATCATATATTAATTGCAGGAGGAAGACTATGGAGCCATTAAAAAGAATTAGTAGAGAGTTGAAATATAAAGGCGCTATAATTGATATTTATCAAGATAAGGTACAAGGTCCTGATGGTCTTGTTCACAATTATGATTTTATCGGTCATAATGGTGCAGCTGCAGTATTGCCAGTAAGGGATGATGGCAAGATTCTTATGGTTAAGCAGTATAGAAATGCTCTTGACAGATTTACAATAGAGATTCCAGCAGGCGGATTAAACGGTAAGGATGAACCAGGTATAGTATGCGCTGCAAGGGAATTAGAGGAAGAGACAGGCTATAAATCTGAGGATTTAGAGCATCTTATCACGATTAGAACCACTATAGCTTTTTGTAATGAGCAGATAGAGATATATGTTGCGAAAAATCTTCAAAAGACAGCTCAGCACCTTGATGAGGGTGAATTCGTGGACGTTGTGGAATATACTATAGATGAATTGGTTGATATGGTATACAGTTCAACTATACAGGATAGCAAAACTATTTCAGCAATAATGACTTATTATAATAAATATTGCAGATAATAATCATAACTTTGTCCTTATATCATATATTTAAAGGAATATATATTATAGGGGTGTAAAGATGATTAATATTAAAAATATATTTGCAAATACAAAAGGTTTAAGAATACAGACGATGAAGTTTAAGGAAAGTCATCGTCTGTTCTTTTTGTTTCTTATAGGAATTGTAGGTGGAACTTTTTTATTTAATATATTAGGTGAAGAATTGGCAGGTAAAATCGGAATATATAGTGAATATATAATAAGTGATTTTAAAATATCATCTATTGAAACGCTAAGTAAAAAGGATTTCTTTTTATTTTGTATGAGAAAATACAGTGTTCAATCTTTTTTTGTAATTTTTCTTATAGCTTTAATAAAAGGAAAAGGTATATGTGGGATATTATGTATTATTAAAGGAATAAATATTTCATTTCTTGTAGGAGCAGCAACTATAGCTTATGGAAAGGGTGGTCTGCTTATATATATTATGTCCATATTTCCGCACTACTTTTTATATGTGCCATTATTTATTTTTTCTATATATTTTGGTAGCAATGTAAGACAGTTGATTGATAATAAGAGGCTTGTTACGGGGATATGTAAGGGATGTGTTGTTGAATTTGGGTTAATATTTGGAACTGCTTTATTGGAGGCATATGGTAATTTACCCATAGTAATTAGTATGTTTACATAAAATTTATAAGTTTACATAAAATAATCTTGCGCGAAAACATATTTTTGCTTATACTATATGTACATTTTGATTGTAAATATAATGGTAGGTATAGTATGGAAAGTAAAATTTTGTTTTTTATCAATTATTTAATGACGGTTAAACGTGCGTCTAAGAATACTTTAGAATGTTACAGAAGAGATTTAGAAGGAATGAAGGAATATTTCTATAGTCAAGGTATTACAGATTTGGAGAAGATTACTGCTACAAGTATTAATTCATACATTCTGTATATGGAAAAGCAGGGTAAATCACCGGCTACAATAGCTAGAACTATTTCGTCTATAAAGACATTTTTTAGATGTATGATTAATAATGGTTACGTAAAAAGAGAACCAACTGAAAATGTAAATATGCCTGAGCTTGAGAAGGAGAAAACTAGAAGTAAGACTATATCTAAGGCAGAGGTAAAAAAGATTTTAGATAGCATAAAAGGTGAAGATGAGATTGCACTTAGAGATAAGGCAATGATTGAGCTTTTATATGATGCAGAGCTTAAGGTTACTCAGATTATTAATCTTAAGGTTGATGATGTAAACCTTGATTATAATTATGTGACAGTTCATGGAGCAAAAAAAGATAAGACGCTTCCTTTTGGATGGTCTGTAAATAAAGCACTTATGACATACGGCCAGCTTGGTCGTGATAAATTCCTAAAAGATAAAGATGAAGGATATCTTTTTATGAATTGTTTCGGTAAACAGATGACAAGACAGGGCTTCTGGAAGATATTTAAAAAATGTATAGCTAATGCGAAAATAGAAGGTGTTACCACACATAGTTTGCATAAATAGTTGAAAGAAAGTGCCATATCAAGTGGAATTTTATACTTGTCAAATTTTAACGAATATTGTAATATAATATATATTTTATGTGAACTTAAGGAGGAATATATATGAATAGGAGCAAAGGTAGAGCTTTTGTTGGCTTTTTGCTTACATATTTTCTAGTTGTAACACTTATTTGTACAAGCCTTTTTTTATGTTTAAGAAGTAGCTTTTTAAAAGGAGAAGATATTAAATCTTTTATTAAAAGTTTAGACTTAGACGAGATAGTACAAGAAATAGTCAGTGAGTCCATAAAGGATTCTGGTGAGAATAAGCCTAATGCAGAGAATAAAGTATCAGATGAATTGGTCGATTCATTACTAACAGAGGACGTAATTAGTGATGTAACTGATATTATGGTTGAGGCTATTACTGATGAAAAGGAAGTTGATTTATATCAGGTTAAAGATAGCTGTATGAACGCCGTAATAGATATGTCTGAGAAGACAGTTGATGATGTTATTGAAGAATTAAAGGCGAATGGCTCGGTTATAGATGCTGAGAGTCTTAAGAATAATAGTATCATTATTCAGTATCAGAAGGATTATAACATTGATGTTACAACTCCGATTTTAGAACAGATGCAGACAGTATATGGTTCAAAGTCTGTTAATATCGAAGATATTGATGTAGAAGAAGTTAAGAGCGAAGCAAAGGAAGCTGTTAAAACAAATGTAATTCCTGAGATAGAGGGAAAGGTTGATAAGCTTATTAAAGAAACAAATGTAGAGATTAATGAGCAGATAAATACTTTTAGAAAAGATACAGATATAAAGGGAATAGTAGATGCTGTAGAGTTGTTGTTAGCCACGATGATGAAGGCAATTATATTTGGAATTGTTATTGGCGTAGTATTTATTGGACTCCAGTTCTTTGTTTATAAGAAAGATATTGATAAAGCATTTAAGAATATTGGAGTGGCTGGTGCTATATTAGCTGTTGTAATGTTTGTTGTAAGTAAGATTATTGATTTTATAAGAAAACTTATTCTCTCGTCTATAGAAGGTGAGGATGCTACAGCAAATGTTTTGGAAAATATTGTAAATAAGTATATTCCTAAGATGGAAAATATGACAAGTAACATTGCATTGGTAAGTATTATAGTTGCAGTATTATTGCTTGTAGTTGCTTTTATATTAAAGAAGAAGTTTGAAGATAATGATGGACTTTTTACAACAGAAGACACTTTTATCGGCGGAACAAGTATTAGTGACGATTCTTCTAATATGTTTTAATTACAATGTTTAAGAAAATTTGATATATTTATCTTCATATTTGTAAATATTATGATATAATGATGAATAGTTTATTATACAAGGTTAAGATTTAATATCTTAACCTTGTTTTTAACATATAGGATATATTTAGGAGGATATTATGGGATTTGTTGATAAACTAGAAAAGAAATATGGAAAATATGGAATAGAAAATTTGATTTATTATGTTCTTGGAGCATATGCTATAGGTTATGTTTTGAGTCTTGTAATGCCAGATGTTTATTACATGTTAACTATGAATCCTGCACTTGTGTGTAAGGGACAGGTATGGAGACTTTTTACATGGATTATTACTGTGCCACAGAAGCTAGATGTATTTGTGGTATTTATGTTTATGTTTTATTTCTGGATTGGTACAACTTTAGAAAATTATTGGGGAACATTTAAGTATAATCTTTACATGCTATCAGGCTGGCTGTTTATGACAGTAGGAGCTATGCTTTGTTATGTTATAACTCTTTTAGCAACAGGCTCGGGTATAAGTATAAGTGTAAGTACATCATATATTAATCTGGCATCTTTTCTTGCCAGTGCAGCTATATTTCCAAATGCACAAGCACTTATATTTGGTGTAGTGCCTGTTAAGTTTAAGTGGCTTGCAATTGTTGATATAGTAATTTTGGGCTATGATTTTATATATAAGCTTATGTTACTTATCAGATATACACCTTATGAAATGATTTTAAAAACAGGTGGCGAATACACAAGAGAGATATGTATTGCTAGCTGTGTGTCTATAGCTGTATCATTGCTTAATTTTGTACTTTTTTATTTTGGTTCAAGACATGGTATGCGTTTTACACCAAAACACATAAGCAGACAGACTAAATATAAGAGACAGGTCAAGGTGAATAAGGGAGTTGCTAAACACAAGTGTGCTATATGCGGAAGAACTGAATTGGATGCAGAAAATCTTGCGTTTAGATATTGTTCAAAATGTGAGGGGAACTATGAGTATTGTACAGATCATTTATTTACTCATGAACATGTAAAAAAAGGGGAATAGATTTTTTATGAAATATACAATAGCGATTTTAGCAGTTTCTGTGCTTCTTTTAAGCGGTTGCAATTTGACAACAAACAGATTTGATAAAGAAAACAGTGACAAAGAGTATGATTATAGAGAAATGTATCTCAATAATGATACCATGGATTTGACAGATAAAGATTTAGAAGCATTTAATGAAGCTACAAGAATTTATAATTTATATATAAAAAGCTGCGATAATGATTTTAAGAAGGCAGTGGCAGCTCATGATTATATTATAAGAAATTGTATATATAACGTGGAAGCAATTGATAATGATGAATTGACAGATGATGATTTTAGCGAATACGGAGTGTTTGTTAAAGGGAGAGCTGTCTGTGAAGGATATGCAAAAGCTTATAAGATGCTTATGGATATAGCAGATATTGATTGTATAATCGTAACAGGAACTGTGGGAGAAAATGATATATCCCACGCGTGGAATATGATAAAGCTTGATAATAGCTGGTATCATGTAGATGTCACTTATGATGATCCCAATCCTGAGACAAAGGAGATAGTCTATCTATATATGAATATTACAGATGAGATTATAGAAAAGGATCATAAGTGGAATAAAAACAATACACCTGAGGCAAATGACACAAAATATGATTATGTAAAAATAAACAAAAGCTTTTGTAATTCCACTGAGGAAATAGAAGAGATAATTAAGAAATGCGATAAAGATAAAAAAACAAATATTTCATTTATATGGAGTGGTGAAGATGAGATTGAAGAAGCTGTGTGGAAGCGTGCATTAAAAAACACAGAAATTTCCAATCTCTCATTTTCGTGCTTTGGAGTAGATGGTAGAAGATTGTATATAATCAAACTAATATATTAAAAATCATTGCAAAAATCGTAATTTTTTGGTATCATAGAACTATGAATGTGTACTTTAGAAATAACTTCCCATATTTCTAAATCAAGTACGAAATCGGGCGAAAAAATTTATAGTAGCATAAAAACTACTAGTTAAAGGGTAATTGATATGATAACAGAGAGTGAGTTTATTAGGATTGTCAATTACATCAAAAAAAATTATGGTATAGATTTAAGTCAGAAAAAAACTCTTATTACAGGTAGATTGGATAATTATTTATCTAGAAATGGATATTGTAATTATTCTGAACTTATGAATAGAGTTGAAGGTAATCCGACTTCCAATGAGGCTCGTGATCTCATTGATAATCTAACAACTAACCATACATATTTTATGCGTGAAGTAGAGCATTTTCAGTTTCTTAAGGATGTTGTATTGCCAGAGGCTAAAAAATCCTTAATGAAGACGAAGGACTTAAGAACGTGGTGTGCTGCGGCATCTACAGGAGAAGAACCGTATACTTTAGCTATGATTTTAAAGGACTTTTTTTCTCTTGAAGAGGAAAAGTGGGATACGTCTGTGTTAGCTACAGATATATCTACTAAAGTTTTAGAATATGCAAGCAGAGGAAAATACCTAAAGGAGAAGCTTGAACCACTTCCTGATACATGGAAGCGTAGATACTTTAGGAGTATCAGTAGTGATGAATGTGTGGTGTCTGATGAACTTAAAAAGGAAGTTATTTTTAGAAAATTTAATCTTATGGATCCACTTCCTTTTAAGCAGAGATTACATATCGTATTTATACGAAATGTAATGATTTATTTTGATGAAGAGACAAAAAATGATTTGGTAAATAGAATATACGATATGCTTGTACCAGGTGGTTATATGTTTATAGGTACTACGGAGTCTATAGATAGGACTAAGACTAAATTTAATTATGTGCGACCATCGGTATATAGAAAGTAGGAGACTTATGAGGAAAATCAAGGTATTGGTTGTTGAAGATTCTTATATGTTTCGTGGAGTATTGGTTAATGGGTTGAGTAGTGATTCTGGAATAGAGGTTGTGGCTACGGCTAATGATCCTTTTGAAGCCAGAGATATGATTATAAAGCATGACCCGGACGTTATGACTTTGGATGTAGAGATGCCTAAGATGGATGGTATAGAATTTCTGCGTAAACTTATGCCGCAGCATCCTATGCCAGTTGTTATGGTTAGCTCCCTTAACAGTAAGGTTTTTGATGCACTTGATGCAGGTGCAGTGGATTTTGTAAATAAGCCATCAGGCTTAACTAGAGAACAACTAGGTGAATTTATAAAAAATGAGTTAGTGACAAAAATTAAGATTGCTTCCACAGTGAAGGTTACTAATTTAAAGAGAAATAGAAATGATGATAACAAGCAGGAACAACAGGTGAAGGCTAGTATATATAATAAGAAAATGCTTGCAATTGGAGCCTCTACCGGTGGTACTGAGGCTATTTGTTCTGTTCTTATGGGACTAAATAGAGATGTTCCAGGAATTGTTATTACACAACATATGCCACCAGGCTTTACAAAGATGTTTGCTGATAGATTAAATAATCAGACAAGACTCAATGTAAAAGAGGCTACTACAGGTGATATTATTAAACCAGGGCATGTACTTATTGCTCCAGGTGATAAACAGATGAAGGTGGTTAAGGTTGGAGATATTTATAAAGTAGAATGCTTTAATGGACCAAAGGTAAGTGGTCACTGTCCATCAGTGGATGTGCTATTTGACTCAGTTGCTACTTCTTGTGGCAAAGATGCCATAGGTGTTCTTCTTACAGGAATGGGTGCAGATGGTGCTAAAGGCTTGCTGAAAATGAAACAAGCAGGAGCATACACTATAGGACAAGATGAAGCTAGCTGTATTGTATATGGTATGCCAAAGGTAGCCAATGAATTAGGTGCTGTGGGATTTCAAGTTAGTCTTGATAAAATCCCTGAAAAAATATACACATTATTAACACGAAAGTAATTATTTTGAAAGGAGATAAATCAATGAAAATTTTATTAGCAGAGGATGATTTCGCAAGTAGAAAATTTATGAGTAAGATTCTTGATAAGTATGGAGAGGCTGATATTACTGTCAATGGTTTGGAGGCAGTTGATGCGTTTTTGATGGCGTTAGATGACGACGAAAGATATGATTTAGTTATTCTTGATGTTATGATGCCTATGCTTGATGGTTATCAGGTTCTTAGCACTATTAGAAAATTTGAATCTGATAGAAATTTCAAACCTGAGGAAAGAACAAGGGTTATTATGACAACAGCATTAAATGAAGAAATCAATGTTAAGAAGGCTATGGAAATTGGTTGTGATGCGTATGTAGGTAAGCCAGTTAATGTAGAGAGATTTACAATGCTTCTTAGCAAGATGGGTTTTGAACAAATTAAATAAATAATTATTTTTACATATTAGGAAGGAGGAGAATAATGGGACAGGAATTTAGCACAGATGGAATGCTTGATATATTTCTTTTTGAAAGCACTCAGCTTTTAGAAAAGCTTGATGAGTTAGTAATTGAAAAGA
Source organism: Lachnospiraceae bacterium (assembly GCA_045125245.1). Classification (GTDB taxonomy): domain Bacteria; phylum Bacillota; class Clostridia; order Lachnospirales; family Lachnospiraceae; genus SVEL01. The sequence continues at coordinate 105,258 of JBGVNF010000021.1, read as the reverse complement.
AGGATGCAGATGCCTTTGATTCTGATGATATCAATGAAATATTCAGAGTAATGCATACTATTAAGGGTTCCTCAGGAATTATGATGTTTGAAAACATCGCTAAAGTATCCCATAAGCTTGAAGATATATTCTATTACATAAGAGAATCTCAGCCAGATAATATTCCACATATGGAATTGGTTGGTCATGTTCTTGATGTATCTGGTTTTATCTCTGAAGAGCTTGATAAGATTAAGGAAGGGGACAATCCAGACGGTGATGAAAGTGGTCTTTTAGAGGAGCTTGAGACATTTCTTAAGATGATTAAGAAAGAGATTGAAAGCGATAAGAAAAAAGAGATGCCACCAGAAAATGTATATGTGGCGCCTAGTCAGTTTTACATTCCACCAGTATCTACAGAGGGCAGTCATTTTTATAAGATTCATATGACTTACAAGAATGATACTTTGATGAGTAATGTAAGAGCGTATTCTGCAACATACGCATTGAAGGAAGTGGCAGAAGATTTATTATTTACACCGGAGGATATTCTTACTAATGAAGCAAGTGCTGATGTTATCTTAAAGGATGGTTTTAAGATGTTACTTCAGGCACAGTGCTCTAAGGAAGAAATTCTTGGCATGATTGATAGCTCGGAGGTTGAACATATAGATATATATGAGTGTTCTGCTAAGGAATATCAGTTAGGTTTTGATAATAATGATGCTATTATTGATTTGACATCTACCGTTGAAGAAATCGAAGAGAAGGTTGCTAAAGAAAAGAAGGAACCACAACCTGGTGATTACGTTATTAAGTCACAGGAGGTTGGTAAAGCTAAGAAGCTTGCTAAGAATGAAGCTAAGCAACCAAAGCAGACATTTATCAGCATCAATGTAGAAAAGATGGATATGCTTATGGACCTTATAGGAGAGATAGTTATCGCAGAGGCAGTTGTTGCTCAGAATCCTGATTTAAAGGTACCAGGACTTGAACTGTCAAACTTCAATAAAGCAACGGCTCAGCTTATGAAGATAACATCTGATTTACAGGATGTCATAATGTCTATGAGAATGATGCCACTTAATCCTACTTTCCAGAAGATGAATAGAATAGTATTCGATTCTGCTAGAAAGCTTGGAAAAGAGATAGATTTAGTTATAAGTGGTGAAAATACTGAAGTAGATAAGAATATTATAGAAAATATTTCAGATCCACTTATGCATATAATTAGAAATTCTGTTGACCATGGAATAGAAACAAAGGAAGATAGAATCGCAGCTGGAAAGGACCCTAAGGGAGTAATTAAGCTTACAGCAAAAAATGAAGGCGGAAAAGTTTTAATCATTGTTGAAGATGATGGACAAGGACTTAATAAGGAAAAGATTTTAGCAAAGGCTAGAAAAAATGGACTTATCAACAAGGATATTGAATATTCTGATAAGGAAATATTCCAATTTATAACATTGCCAGGCTTCTCTACAAAGGAAAAGGTAACAGAGCTTTCTGGTAGAGGCGTTGGAATGGATGTAGTAGTAAAGAATATTTCTAATGTAGGCGGAACACTTGAAATTGATAGTGAACAAGGTAAAGGTTCAACAATGACCTTGAAGATTCCATTAACTTTAGCGATTATAACAGGCATTGTATTAAAGATAGGTTCATCAACTTTTGTTGTTGAGACAAACGCAGTTAAAGAATTTATAAGGGTTTCAGAAGGAACGGTTATAGAAAATCCAACAGGAGATACAGCAGTTCGTATAAGAGACGAGATATTACCATTGATTGATCTTGGTAAAAAATATAAAATCGAAGGCTATGAGCCAAATCCAGAAAAGGATATTATGGCAGTACTTGAGCATGAAGGTAAAAAGATTTGTATATATATTTCATCGCTTATCGGTGAGCAGGAAATCGTTGTAAAGCCTATACCAGATTACTTTAAGAAGGTGCAGGGCATTTCAGGTTGTACACAGTTAGGTGATGGAAGTGTAGCGCTTATACTTGATGTGGGTGGATTGACTTAATTTTTATAATAGGATTTAAACTTAGAGAATATTAAAATACAAAATTTTACGACATAATACGGGAGGTATAAAATGTTAGTTACTACAAAAATTATGAAGAATATGAAAGTAAGAACAAAAATTAGAATGTTAGTTGGGTTAGCTATTGCTGTAATTGTATTATTTACTTTACAGATAGTATCCATATCAGAAAAAATTAGTACATATGTAGGTTTATCAGCAGAAGAGCTTGACAAGAAGGCTAATGCAATTGTTACACAGGGAATTATAACAGGTATAGTTTTTGAAGTTATGATTATAGGATTAGGTGTTTATGTAGCAAGAGCTATAGGCATCAATTTAAAGAAAATTGTGGGTGCAATAAAAATAGTCAGTGATGGTGGTATTGAGGTTGCTATCGAAAAGGATTCTAATGATGAATTTGGTGAAATTATAGATGCAATTAACGAAATGGTTGATTCTGTAAAACATGATGCTCGTATAGCTTATAATATATCAGAGGGTGATTTATCTATGGATATTACACCAAGAACAGATATTGATGTATTAGGTATGGCATTTAAGAAATTAGTTGACGATAACAATCATATATTGGGCAATATAAGAGAAGCATCTATGCAGGTTACAACTGGTTCTGAACAGGTGGCATCTGCAAGTCAATCATTGGCACAAGGCTCTACAGAGCAGGCTAGTTCACTTGAACAGATAACTGCATCTATAGGTGATATAGCTGATAGAACAAAGGTTAATGCTGAACAGGCTAATAATGCTAATAAGCTTGTTTCTGAGGCTAAGGAAGGTGCCTTGAAGGGCAATGTTCAGATGGGTGAAATGATTGAAGCTATGCAAGATATTAATCATGCTTCAGAAAATATTTCAAAGATTATTAAGGTAATAGATGATATTGCATTCCAGACAAATATTTTAGCTCTTAATGCTGCAGTAGAGGCGGCAAGAGCTGGCTCACATGGCAAGGGATTTGCTGTAGTTGCTGAAGAGGTTAGAAATCTCGCAGGAAAGAGTGCACAGGCTGCAAGTGAGACAGCTGAGCTTATTGAAGATTCTATTTCAAAGATTATAAAGGGTTCAAAACTCGCGGAAGATACAGCTAAGGCACTTGAAACAATTGTAGGCAATATTGAACAAATAGTAGGTGTTATAAGCAATATTGCAACGGCTTCAAATGAGCAGGCTACAGCAATTACACAGATTGACCAAGCTATTGGTCAGGTATCGCAAGTGGTTCAGAGTAACTCGGCTACAAGTGAGCAGTGTGCAGCGGCTAGCGAAGAGCTTTCTAACCAGGCTATTAGATTAAGAGAATTAATTGCTAAATTTAAGCTTAAAGCAGTTGAGACAACATTTTATAAAAATGATGAATTTACAAGTGGTGAAAACATTATTTCTCTTGGCGAATTCGGAAAATATTAATTTGAATAGGAGGTAAGAAAGTGAGCGATATTATAGAAGAATTTATGGAAGAAGATACACAAAAAGGTATGTATATGACTTTTAAATCAGGACGTGAACATTTTGGTATTGCTATTAAATATGTTAATGAAATTATTGGTATCCAAAAAATTACAGCCATTCCTGAATCAGAAGAGTACATAAAGGGTCTTATTAATTTAAGGGGTAAGATTATTCCAGTTATTGATGTAAGGCTTAGATTTAAACAAGAACCATTAGAATATAATGATAGAACATGTATCATTATTATTGATGTTCAGTCCACAGTTATAGGTCTTATCGTTGAAAAAATTGAAGAAGTAGTGACTATTCCGGATGAAAATATTGATCCTCCACCAAAGCTTGTTCATGGAAATGCAATGAATAAGTATGTATGGGGCTTAGGTAAGCTTAGTGATGAGGTTAAACTTCTTCTTGATCCTGATAAATTAATTAAAGATGAGGATTTGGAATTTATGGAGGAGGCTGCTGAAACAGCCCAGGCACAAGAAGTAGAAGAATAATATAACGCATTGGAGGAAAATTATGATATCTAAGATAAAAAATACAAAAATATCAGTAAAAGTCATAACATTAATTGGATTATCTATATTGTTTATGCTTATATTTGCTGTATTATTATTTACAGTAATAGGTAATGCAGTAGAATGGTTTGGTGGCGATAAGGCGGAAAGTTATACACGAAGCTTTACAGTATTTTCGTTTTTAGTAATATCCATTGGACTTGTTACTATAGTCGGATTGGGTGTACATGTATCGCGCTCTATAAGACTTTCTTTAAAACAGATTGTAAAGGCTATTAAAATTGTAGGTGAAGGTGGAGTAGAGGTTGACCTTAAGAAAACTTGCAATGATGAGTTTGGAGAGATTATTGATGCATTGCTTGAGACGGTAGAACATATTAGAAGTGATGCACAGGTTGCTTATAGGATAGCTGAGGGTGATTTATCTATGACAGTTACTCCAAAAAGTGATATAGATGTTTTGGGTAATGCGTTTAATAAGCTTATCACAGATCAGAATCATATTCTTGGCAATATTAAAGAGGCTTCGATGCAGGTTACAACTGGTTCTGAACAGGTTGCTTCTGCTAGCCAGTCATTAGCTCAGGGCTCAACACAGCAGGCAAGCTCTCTTGAAGAAATTACAGCTTCTATCAGCGAAATAGCGGATAGAACAAAGGTAAATGCTACACAGGCTAATAATGCAAATGAACTTGTTCATGAAGCAAAAGAAGGTGCTATACGTGGTAATGCCCAGATGGGTGAGATGATTGATGCGATGAATGATATTAATAATTCTTCAGAAAATATTTCGAAGATTATTAAAGTTATTGATGACATTGCATTCCAGACAAATATTCTTGCACTTAATGCGGCTGTAGAGGCTGCAAGAGCTGGTGCACATGGTAAGGGCTTTGCAGTAGTTGCAGAAGAAGTTAGAAATCTTGCAGGTAAGAGCGCACAGGCGGCCAGTGAAACTGCAGAGCTTATCGAGGATTCAATATCTAAGATAGCAAAGGGTTCTAAGCTTGCAGAAAGTACAGCAAAGGCATTAGAAACAATTGTTGGAAATATTGATAAGATAGTAGAGCTTATAAGTAATATTGCATTGGCTTCAAATGAACAGGCTACAGCTATCACTCAGATTGATCAGGCTATTGGTCAGGTATCAGATGTGGTACAGAGTAATTCGGCTACAAGTGAGCAGTGTGCTGCTGCCAGTGAAGAGTTATCAAATCAGGCGCACAGATTGCGTGAGCTTATTGCTAACTTTAAATTGCAGTCATATAATCAGCCATATTACAGAGAAACTTCTTTTTTAGAGGAGGAAAAAATGGATAATGAATCTATTATTTCTCTTGGAAAAGGATTTGGCAAATATTAGGAGAAGGTAGTGATAAACATGGATAATATGTTTATGGGGTTGACAAGCTGTAGCAAGCGTTATTGTAGCTTGATAATGGATATAACAGAGGAAATTATTATTATATTCAACATTAAGGGCAAAGTAATATCTGCTAATAGTGCAGCTTGTAATAAATTAGGATACGAACCTAAAGAAATAAACGGAATTAGTCTTATGGACATATTTGATGACACTTTTTCTGTTAATGATTATGGTAACGTCGTTCTTCCAACTATGGAGGACGACGGAACCTTAATGAGTGTTATGTATAAGAAAAATATGACTTGTTTCGATGTACAGATGCGCTTAAAGACATGGATAGATGATATGGGTAGCTATGTAGGTGCGGTAAGCGCAAATGAAACTGTTTTGATAAAAAGTGCTGAGAAACAGTTGAACATAGCAAAAGAGGAACAAAAGATTACAGAACAGATTCGTACAGAATTTGTGGCAAATGTTACTCATGAATTAAGAACACCGCTAAACGGAATAATCGGTCATGTGAAGGATTTAAGAAGTATTGGCTTAAATGATAATCAGGTTTCATCCATAGAGATTATAGAGCATTGTGCAGATAATATGATGAAATTGATTAACAATATCTTGGATTTCTCTAAGCTAGAGGCAGGTAAATATCTGTTAGATGAAAGGGAATGCCAGTTTAGTAAATTTGTTGACCATATTGTAGCGACACATATTAAGACTATAGATGAGAAGGGATTAAAGCTTGTTCTTAATGTAGATAAAGATATCCCTGAATATATTATTTGCGATGAGTTGGCACTTAGTAGAATTGTAAATAATCTTATGTCCAACGCTGTAAAGTTTACATCTGTGGGTCATATTATGTTCCAGATTACAAAGGCAAGCGAAACTGATTCATATGTTGAATTGTTCTTTATGGTTATCGATTCTGGAATAGGTATATCAGAGGAAGAAAAGAGCAAATTATTTAAAGAATTTTCACAGGTTGATGCATCTGTTACTAGAAAATATGGTGGAACAGGTCTTGGATTATCTATAACAAAACAGCTTGTTGAAATGATGAATGGTAAAATAAATGTTGACAGTACAAAGGGTCAAGGTAGTACATTCTCATTTAATGTCGTATTGAAAAAAAGTGATAAATCAGAAAACATTGATGAAAATAATTTTACTTTCTCAGATAATGTATCGAGAGTGGAAGGTCAAGTTGTAGAAGATAGTAATTTCTTTGAAGTTAATAATTTTGGCTCAGATGAAAATCTAGCTGAGATTAGAAAAAATATGGAAAAACTTGCAATTACTATTGAAATGCATAATTTTGAAAAAGCTGAAATGTTTGCATCTAATGTAAAAGAGCTTGTAGCAGGTCAGGATGAAGAACTTGACAGAATGATATTTAGAATAATATTATCTGTAAGAAAAGCAAATTATGAAAAATCCTTTGAATTACTTGAAAAATTAAAGGAAAAGATAGCACAGATTATTTAGAAACTTATGATTAAAGGGTGATAGACGTGGAAAATAACATCTTAAACGAAAAAACTGTACTTGTAGTAGACGATATTTTTGAAAACTTATTAATTCTTAAAAGAATGCTTGAGAAAAGCGGATATAAGCCGCTTACTGCATCTTCTGCGAAGGATGCGTTAGAGATGATTAATGTAAAGCCACCTCAGCTTATATTACTAGATGTATATATGCCAGAGATGGATGGCTTTGAACTTTGCGAAATTCTTAAGCGTGATATTAAGACAAGGGAAATTCCTATTATCTTTATTTCAGGAGGAATGTCTAAGGAAGATAAGATAAGAGGCTTTAAGCTAGGGGCGGTAGATTTTATCAATAAACCATTTGAGGCTGAAGAGGTTTCGCTAAGAGTTAGTAATCATATTCAGATTTATGAGATGAAAACAAATATGGAGAACTACAATAAACAGCTCAATAAAATGGTTATAGACCATGCTATAAAGATTAAGGAAGAACAGAGAAATACCATAGTTGCCTTGAAGAAAATGTTCTTCTTACATTTTCCTGATTCAGAGTCTACATTTAAAAATGTGGCTTATAACTGTAGATTTTTAGCGCAGGCTTTGGAATTTTCTGAAAAGTATGAAAAGGTAATAAATCAAAACTTTATCGATTTCATAGAAGAGGCAGTAATGCTTCATGATATTGGAAGGATTGAAAAGGTAGTAACCCATGATGATAAAGAGAATTGTCATGAGTTAGTAGGTGCAAGATTTTTAGAACAGCTATCTTTTTTGTCTGAACATAATGAATTGTTGACATTATCTATAGAGGTTGCTAGGACTCACAATGAAAAGTGGGATGGCTCAGGTTTTCCTTGCGGATTATCCGGCGAAAATATACCATTAATATCACGAGTATTTGCTGTGTGCAATGAGTTTGAGAATGCTTGCGCCGAGTATCGTATTAGCAATATGGATACAGATGAAGCTTCCATGCGAGAGTATGCTACTGCAAAGGTAATTGAAATGTCAGGTACAAAGCTTGAACCAGACATTGTAGATGTATTTAGACAGGTATCACGACAGTTTACTATTTTAAAATAAATATGGTATGTAACAAGGCTTCTTTGCATATATTAGGTAATAAATATGTAAAGGAGCTTTTTTATGGACTTGTATAAGGATATTGAAGGCAGAACAAATGGTGAAATATATATAGGAGTAGTAGGACCTGTAAGAACTGGTAAATCTACATTTATCAAAAGATTTATGGATCTTTTAGTTATTCCTAATATGGAGGATGTACATAATAGAGAGCGAACAAGAGATGAGCTACCGCAATCAGCAGCAGGAAAGACGGTTATGACTACTGAACCTAAATTTATTCCTAAAGAAGCTGCGAAGGTTATGCTCTCAGAAAATACAGAAGTAAAGATTAGACTTATAGATTGTGTCGGTTATATGGTAGAAGGCGCTACAGGACATATGGAAGAGATGCAAGAACGAATGGTTAAAACACCGTGGTTTGATTATGATATACCATTTTCAAAGGCGGCAGAGATAGGTACTAAAAAGGTTATTAATGATCATTCTACAATAGGTGTTGTGGTTACTGCTGACGGAAGCTTTGGTGAAATTCCAAGAGAAGCATACATAAGTGCGGAGGAAAAGACTATAAATGAATTAAAGACTCTAAATAAGCCGTTTGTAGTTTTATTAAATTCCTTAAGACCAAACAATGATGAAACAGAAAAAATTGCTGAAGAAATGATGAAAAAGTATAATGTCACAGTATTGCCTGTCAATTGTAATCAGTTAAAGAAAGAAGATATTGAGAATATATTGTCGGCTGTTCTTAAGGAATTTCCAATAAGTCAGATTAGCTTTAGCATGCCTGGTTATGTAGATATGTTGGATAATGACCATTATTTGAAAGCTAGTATCATCAAAATAGCAAAAGAAATAATAAAAATGGGAAGATATATGAAGGATTTTGATGATAAAAAGGTAAGTGGGTTATGTGTGGATAGTGAACATATAGATAATGTGATTATTGCAGAGAAGGATTTATCAGCTGGAATTATAAAATTAAACTTTTGTATAGATGAAAAGTATTATTATCAGATTTTAAGTGAATTTACAGGACAGAACATAGCAAATGAATATAGTCTTATAAAAACTATAAAGGATTTATCTTCTAAAAAAGTAGATTTCGATAAGGTTAGTAATGCATTGGAGCAAGTTTTTGCAAAAGGATATTCTGTGGTGATGCCATCAAAAGAAGATATAGTTATAGATGAACCTGAGGTAATAAAGAATGGTGCAAAATATGGTGTGAAGATTAAAGCTATGGCTCCATCTATACATATGATTAAGGCAAATGTGCAAACAGAGATTGCGCCAATTGTAGGAGATGAAGCTCAAGCTAAGGATTTGATGGAGTTTATTAAGGAAAATGGTAAGGATGGGATGGAGGGTATTTTTTCGACAAATATATTCGGAAAAACTATTGAACAGATAGTAACAGACGGTATTAGGACAAAAATTGACAAATTGTCTGACGAAACTCAAACAAAGATGCAAGAAACCTTGCAAAAAATCACGAATGATAGTCACGGCGGTGTGATTTGTATCATAATTTGAAAGAAGGCATTCAAAAGTCTGCATTTTAAATTATAATTGTACATAATATTAAAAAAATTATCCAGCAGGAAAAACAACTATGGAACTTATTATAAATCTGTGGTATCTTATGATAAGAGGTGATTATAATGGAAATAGTTGTTTATCTTGGTGGATTTTTAGCATTGCTAATATTCTTTGGATATCAAGCTAACAAGAATAAGAAAAATAAACAAGCGAGAATAAGAAAGTATTTAAATGATTTATGGGGAAAGGAAAGTGACAGAGAGTATCCTGGAGTGCAGTTCGAAAGAATAAGAAAATATTTCGATGCTTTAAAAAGAAGTGATTTTGTAGATGATATTACATGGAATGACTTGGGGATGGATAATATTTTTATGGCTATGAATTATACTCAGTCATCTATAGGTGAAGATTGTCTGTATGACAGGCTTAGAAGAATGGATTATACAGATGAAGAACTTAAAGAGTTTGACAGATTGGTAGATTATTTTTATAGCAATAAAGATGTGGCTATAAAGTATTTGGAGACATTTGCGCAGATTGGTAGAACTAAATCTATTTCCGTATATGATTTTATCCATAATCTTACTAAGATAGGAATCAGAAGTAATGCAGTTCATTATTTATATGGTGCAACACTTTTATCAGCTATCGCACTTATATTTATTACACCACCTTTTGGTGTTTTGGCTACTATATTTACAGTGTGTGTAAATATTATTCAGTATTATAAGCTTAAAGGACAAGTTGAGGGCTACTTTTTATGTTGTGGTTATTTGACAGGTGTTATTGTTTATTCTAAGGATATTTTTGAACTAGGTGATAATGAATTAAATGAATATACCAGTGAACTAAAGGGTCTGTATAAGGAATTATTACCGATTATAAAAAATTCATTTTTATTGGGTGGAAATACGGTAAGTGGTTCTATCGGAGAAATATTTATGGAATATTTAAGAATGTTATTCCATATTGACCTTATTAAGTTTAATTCTATGACGAAGCTCACTATTGAAAAGCTTGATAAGATAGATAGAATGTATGAGCTTATGGGATACATTGAATCAGCCTGTGCAGTTGCATTTTATAGAGCTCATTTCAATGAATACTATGGATATTTTTGTAAGCCAGATTTTAAGGATGATAAAGAAGGACTTAGGACAGAAGAAATATATCATCCACTTTTGGAGTCACCTGTTGCAAATACTATTGATGAGACAAAGTGTGTATTGTTGACAGGCAGTAATGCTTCAGGTAAATCTACATTTCTTAAGACAATTGGTTTAAATGCAATACTTGCGCAAACTATTTATACTTGTAGTGCTAAATGTTTTGTTATGAAGAGATGTAAAGTGTATTCATCTATGAGTCTTAGAGATGATTTACAAAATAACGAAAGCTATTATATTGTGGAAATCAAGGCATTAAAAAGAATTATTGATGCAGCCAATACAGGAGAACAGATTATTTGTTTCGTGGATGAAGTTCTTAGAGGAACAAATACTGTTGAGCGAGTATCTGCGTCAACTGAGATTTTAAAGAGCTTTGCAGATGATAAAGAACGTAATGTACTTTGCTATGCGGCAACTCATGATATAGAGTTAACTCATTTACTTGAAGAGTGGTATGGCAATTATCATTTTGAAGAACAGATAGTAGATGATGATGTATTATTTAATTATGAATTGAATTCAGGCAGAGCAACAAGTAGAAATGCTATATCATTACTTAAGGTCATGGGCTATGATGAAGAAATCATAAAGGCAGCTAGAGCGAGAGCGGATAGATTTACAGAGACAGGAAAGTATTGATAAAGAGATGAATTTGTGGTAAGCTAAAGAATAATGCTCACGAAATCTAAGTTCATTTGCAACTGCGATTAAATTAAAAGAGTATTCAAACGAAGGAGAGATGTATTATGGGTTTTATTACAGCATTTTTATACTATGCGTGTTTGTTTGTAGTATTAGTTCTTGTAGCCATTGCAGGTATTGTTGTGGGCAAGAAACTAAGAGATAGAAAAGACGCTAAAATAGCTAAAAATAGTAAGGAGGAAGAAAGCGAGATAACTATTGAACAATAGTTTCCCTTGAAAGTTAAGAAGATATGAAGAAGTTTGGAGTAAACGAGCTTAGAAGAATGTATCTTGAATTCTTCGAGAGCAAAGAACATTTAAAAATGAATAGCTTTTCTCTTGTACCACACAATGATAAGAGCTTACTTTTAATTAATGCGGGTATGGCACCTTTGAAGCCATATTTTACAGGACAGGAGATTCCACCAAGAAACAGAGTTACAACATGCCAGAAGTGTGTTAGAACTGGTGATATTGAGAATGTAGGTAAGACAGCTAGACATCTTACATTCTTTGAGATGCTTGGTAATTTCTCTTTTGGTGATTATTTTAAGCATGAGGCTATTGAGTGGTCTTGGGAATTTTTGACAAAGGTAATCGGTCTTGAGGAAGAAAGACTTTATCCTTCAATTTATTATGATGATGAGGAAGCTTTTGAGATTTGGACAAAGGAAGTTGGCGTTCCAGCTGAAAAGATTACAAGATTCTATCGTGATGAGAATGGTAAGTGTGATAATTTCTGGGAGCATGGCGCAGGTCCTTGTGGTCCATGTACAGAGATTTACTATGACAGAGGCGAGAAGTACGGCTGTGGTAGCCCTGACTGTAAGGTGGGTTGTGAGTGCGACAGATTTATGGAAGTATGGAACAACGTATTTACACAGTTTGAAGGTGATGGCAACGGCAATTATACAGAGCTTGCACAGAAGAATATCGATACAGGTATGGGTCTTGAGAGACTTGCAGTAGTTGTTCAGGATGTTGATTCTGTATTTGATATTGATACTATGAAGGCTATCAGAGATGAAATCTGCAAGCTTGCAAATACACAGTATCAGACAAATGAGAAGAACGATATTTCTATAAGACTTATTACAGACCATATTCGTTCATCTACATTCCTTATTTCAGACGGTGTTATGCCATCTAATGAAGGTAGAGGATATGTTCTTAGAAGAATTATCAGAAGAGCAGCAAGACATGGAAGATTACTTGGTATTGAAGGACAGTTCTTAGCAAAGCTTTCTGAAACTGTTATTAATGAGAGTAAGGATGGTTATCCAGAGCTTGATGAGAAGAAGGAATTTATCTTCAAGGTTCTCACTGAGGAAGAGAATAAGTTCAATAAGACTATTGATCAGGGATTAAGTATCCTTTCAGATATGATGGACAAGATGAATGCTGAAGGCAAGAAGGTGCTTTCTGGTGAGGATTCATTTAAGTTATATGATACATATGGATTCCCACTTGATCTTACAGCAGAAATTCTTGAGGAAAAGGGAATGTCTCTTGATGAAGCAGGTTTCAATGCTTGTATGACAGAGCAGAGAGAAAATGCTAGAAATAGAAGAAAGACAACAAATTATATGGGAGCTGATGCTACTGTATATGAGGAGCTTGATACAGCTCTTACAACAACATTTGTTGGATACGATAATTTAGAGGCTACTTCTAAGGTAACAGCTCTTACAACTGACACAGAGGTTGTAGCAGCTCTTAGCGATGGCGATATGGGTACAATTATTGTAGAAGAGACACCATTCTATGCTACAATGGGTGGTCAGGAAGGCGATAAGGGTACTATCACAGTTGGTGAGGGTACTTTTGAGGTAGTAGATACTATTAAGCTTCTTGGTGGCAAGGTTGGACATGTAGGTAAGGTTGTTAACGGTATGATTAAGGTTGGCGATATGGCTACACTTAAGGTTGACGAAGAGAACCGTATGTCTACATGTAAGAATCACAGCGCAACTCATATATTACAGAAGGCATTGAGAATGGTATTAGGTTCACACGTTGAGCAGGCAGGTTCTCTTGTAAATAAGGATAGACTTCGTTTTGACTTCTCTCATTTTGCTGCACTTACTGCAGAGGAGATAGCAAAGGTAGAAGCTATTGTAAACGAGCAGATTATGGCTGGCATCGAAGTTGTTACTAAAGAAATGACTCTTGATGAGGCTAAGAAGACTGGCGCTATGGCACTCTTTGGTGAAAAGTATGGCGAGAAGGTTAGAGTGGTTTCAATGGGAGACTTCTCAGTAGAACTTTGTGGTGGTACACACGTTAAGAATACAGGAAATATTGCTAACTTTAAGATAGTTTCAGAGGCTGGTATCGCGGCTGGTGTAAGAAGAATTGAAGCTCTTACAGGTGCAGGTGTTACTAAGTATTATGCTGATATGGAAGCTGAGCTTATGAAGGCAGCTAAGGCAGCAAAGTCTGATGTGGCAGGATTAGTTAAGAAGATTGAAGCTATGCAGGAAGAAATTAAGGCACTTCACAGTGAAAATGATAAGCTTAAGAGCAAGATGGCTAACGAGGCTCTCGGTGATGTAATGAATCAGATTAAAGAGATTTCTGGTACTAAGTTACTTGCTGTAAAGGTTGAAGGCGTAGATATGAATGGTCTTAGAAATCTTGGTGATCAGCTTAAGGAAAAGCTTGGTGAGGGTGTTATCGTTATCGCATCTAGCCAGGATGGAAAGGTAAATCTTCTTGCTATGGCAACAGATGGAGCAATGGCTAAGGGAGCTCATGCTGGAAATATTATTAAGCAGATTGCGGCTATCGTAGGTGGTGGCGGCGGCGGTCGTCCAAATATGGCTCAGGCAGGTGGAAAGCTTCCTGAGAAGATAGATGAAGCATTAGCAGCAGTAGAAAGTGTTTTAACAGAACAGCTTTCTTAGGATATACGAAGGTAATATGCACAAAAACATAAAAAAAGATGTTGACGAATACAAATATTGTGTTATAATATCAGTTGTGCAATAAAACCTTACAGTTGTATCATGCACAATTTAGCAACTGGAGGGAGGTTAGGTGAGACAATGTCAAATGTTATCGTTAAAGAAAACGAAAGTTTAGATAGCGCTTTACGTAGATTTAAGAGAAACTGTGCGAAGGCAGGCATTCAGCAGGAAATTCGCAAGAGAGAGCATTACGAGAAGCCAAGCGTTAAGCGTAAGAAGAAGTCAGAGGCAGCTAGAAAGAGAAAGTATAACTAATCTGTACTGAATTTTAGCTTATATAATGAACTTAAAAAAAGACGGACCCTTATGCGGTCCGTTTTTTTTTTTTTTTTGTAACTTTTCTGAACTTCCTATATCACAAAAAAACGCTCCGCTAAGGATCGCACTGCGGCGGAGAAGAAGATGTTGCTAAAGCAACCCGCCGCAGGCGGAGAATCTCGCAAGCGAGATTCTTTCTTGTCATGTAGGAAAGTTCTTCGAAATAGGATAAAAGGAGCGTGAAGAAATGAAAATCGTTTTTAAACACATTTTGAGAAATATTTGGTCAAAGAAGGGTAGAAGCTTTTTGATTGTTTTAGCTCTTACTGTAGCAACTACAGTTTTTACTCTTAATTTAACTTTGCCAGATGAATTGGTATTAAAGATTCAGCAGACATATCGTTCAATATATGGTGATGTGGATATTGCTATGAATACTGTAGAAGAATTTAAATTAGAAGATGTAGAGCTTGGTGATAAAGAAATAAGGTACACCAATACACTTGTGATGGAAGGTTTGTTCAATGATAAACCAACTATTATTAGAGGTTTAAACATAGAAGAAGCAAAAGAATTTAAAATGTTAAACAGTGATGTTCCAGCACTTACTGGAAATCAGATAGTCATTAGCGAAAAACAGGCAAAAGATTTCGGCTTTAGCCAAGGACAAAAGATAAAAGTTTTATTTGAAGATAAGGAATATGAGTTTGACATAGTAAAGATTGTTGAAAATAGAGGGTTAAATTCAATATACGATGAGTATCCACAGTTTATATGTAATATTGATGAGATTGCTAAAATAAGAAATATTTCTTCAGAAATGACAGATTGTTTATTTATAGATGTTGTTGAAGAAGGAGCTGCTAAAGAATATGCTGAATATTTAATTGATAATAATGAAAATTATATGGCACAGGCTCTTACAGATGAAGAAAACATAAGAGAGAATACTGTATTTATTTCATATATACTTCTTTTAGTTTTTGTAATGGCGATTATTATGATTATGTTTGTGGTAAGTTCACTTAACAAGATAATTATAGCAGAGAGAATGCCGGTAATTGGAACATTTAGAAGTATAGGTGCCACTAAAGCCAAGATGAATGGAATTCTAATGTTAGAAAACGCAATGTATGGTCTTATAGGTGGTTTTATAGGTGGAATTATAGGGTATAAGTTAAATAGTACTGTAGCAGGATTGTTTATAACAACTAACGGTGTTGATTTAACTCAGGATACATCTAAAATTGATGTTAAATTGATTTTAATTGGATTATTATTTGCTGTATTACTTCAGGTTGTTATAACTGCTAAGGCAATTATAAAAGCTAATAAAAAGCCGGTTAAGGATTTGATTTTTGATTTACATAGTTCAAGATATCGTGTATTAAAGCATAGAAATATAATAGGAGTAATACTTGTGGTGGCTGCTCTTGTTACGAATTATGTTTTAAAGGATGCAAATATTATAATTACAATATTAGTAATGGTTATGCTTATAACAGGCATTGCAATGGTTGTGCCATATTTGTTACAGAAGATTTCTAAATTATTTTCATTAATACTTAGAAAGTTTGGTTGGCAGACAGCATTTGTTGCAAGTAAAAATATTGGATATAACAAGATGATAGTAACATCTTCGAGAGTTGTAGTAGTTGCATTATCTCTTATGCTTGCTATAGTGACGATATCTACATCTGTTACAAATCTTTTCCAGTCATTTAGAATTATATCAGCTGACTATGATTTTATTATGCAAGGATTAACAAAGGATGAATTAGAGTATGATAAGCTTTTGGAAATAGATGGTATTACAAAAATAGATTATATGCATGCCTATATGGATGAAATTACATATAATGATGGCAAGGAATTTACTAATTCACCTATAATTACAGGTATGCGTAAGAGTGCTGTATATATAAAGGAATTAAATTATAAAATTTCAGATTTGAAATATGATGAAGTATTAATTGATGAGATATATGCTGAAAAGAATGATTTAAGTATAGGAGATACTATTAAGCTTAAATTTGCTATTCTTAATAAGGAATTGGAATATACTATAAAGGGTACGGTTAACAGTACATATTTAACTACTTCAAGAAGTGCTATTGTAATGAATTATGATAACTATATTGAAAATATAAGTAAAACTCCAATGCAGGCGCATATTGTAGCGAAGAAAGGTGCAGATTTTGATAAGCTAAAGGAAGAGATAATAGATACAATGAAGGAACTTGATCTTATGGTTCAAACAACAGAGGAATATGTTACTGAACAAGAAGAAGGTGTAGCATCTATAATGAGTATCTTCTATGTAGTTATAGGACTTGCAGTTGCATTATCGCTCATTGGAATTATCAATAATCAGATTATCAGCTTTATTCAGAGAAGAAAAGAGTTGGCAGTTCTTAATTCAACATGTATGAGTAAAGGACAGCTTAAGAAGATGTTATTCTTTGAAACTGTATTAGCTAATTTGATAGCGGTTATTATTGGTGTTGTCACAAGTATATTATTAACAGATATATTAGATAATGTTATGTGTGGATTATCATTATATGTTCAAGTAGAATATAGCTATATGACTGCATTTATATTTGCAGGAGCTATATTTGCTATATTGATATTAACATTGTTATCACCAATGAAGAGACTTAAGAAGATGAATATAGTAAATGAGATAAAGTACGAATAGGGAAAGGAAAAGGGTAAAATTATGAGCATTATAAAGGTTAATGAAGTAAGTAAAAGTTTTGGAGAAAAAGAGAATTTAAACCTTGTACTTGATAAGGTTTCTCTCGATATAAAAAAGGGTGAATTTGTATCGCTTATGGGTGAATCGGGAAGTGGTAAATCTACACTTTTATACATAATCGGAGGCTTGGATAAGCCTACTAGCGGTACTGTGGTTATTGATGAGAAGGATATTAATACTCTTAAGGAAAAAGAAATTGCAAAATTCAGAAGACAGGATATTGGATTTGTATTCCAGTTCTATAATCTTGTACAGAATTTGACTGTAGAAGAAAATATTATGCTTCCTGTAGTTATGGATGGCAAGAAAGAGAAGGATTATAAGGATAGACTTGATAAGATTCTTAAGATAGTAGGTCTTGAGGAGAAGAGAAAATCTTTACCTAATCAGCTTTCAGGTGGACAGCAGCAGAGAGTATCTATCGCTAGAGCGGTAATAATGAATCCTAAGGTTATTCTTGCTGATGAGCCTATCGGTAATCTTGATAGTAAGTCTGGTGAAGAGGTTATGAAGCTTTTTAAAACTCTTAATGAAGAAGAGAATGTAACTATTTTACAGGTTACACACTCTGAGGAGTCTGCGAAATATGGTAATAGAATAATTAGACTCAAGGATGGCAAGATTGTATAGGAATATATAAATTAAATACCTCATATACATAGATAAACCTATGTATATGAGGTATTTTTATGGAAAAGCTTGTAGATGCGTTGCAGCTTCCTAAGGATTTAATGCTTGGAGCATTGAATATACAACTTTTAGGCCGCTATGAAGCTTATGTAGAAAATTATAAAAGTATTATAGAATATAATGACAAAGTAATAAGTTTATTAGGAAAGAAATCTAAAGTGACTATATCAGGGGAAAATTTAAGAATAGTATGCTTTTCAAAAGATGATATGCGGATAAAAGGATGTCTTTATGAAATTAAATTTGAATAATTCTTGGGAGTATATTTATGATAGAAAGGCTAATTAGATTTTTAAAGGGATATGTAAGAATAGATATATATAATGGAAATGTAGAACGATTTTTGAATATGTTAAGCTATAGAAATATATGTATTTGGAATATTACTAAGGAAGAAGAGTGTACATATTTTTATATTAATATTAGGGATGTATATAGGTTAAAGCAGATTTTTAGAAAAACGAAGGTTAAATTTAATATAAAGGAAAGGTATGGACTACCTTTCTTTTTGTTTACTTATAGGAAAAGGAAAGCTTTTTTTATAGGCTTTTTTATAGGGTGGGCAATTGTGTATGTAATGTCGTTGTATATATGGAATATTGATTTTCAAGGTAATTTTAAGCATACAGATAGTGAATTATATAGATTTTTGGCTGAAATTGACATAAAAGAAGGAATTAAAAAGGAAAAAATAGATGGAGAAATTATAGAAAAGGCTATTAGAAACAAGTATTTTGATATAACCTGGGCGTCAGTTGATATAAGTGGCACAAAGCTTACCATTCATATAAGAGAAAATATAAATGATTTTGACAAAGATATAGATAATAATAGTGAACCGACCTTAAATGATGATAAACCAGGGGATTTGGTTAGTTGTAAGGAGGCGGAAATAGTATCGATTATTACAAGAAATGGAAAGCCACTGGTGAAGGCTAAGGATACAGTAAAAAAAGGTGATGTATTAATATCTGGTAAATATGAATTATATAAGGATGATATGACTGTTTTGAATGAAAGAAATGTAAGAGCTGATGGTGATGTGGTAGGTAAAGTGGTGTATACTATTGATGAAACTATTCCAAGGGAATATGTAAAAAAGGTTTATACAGGTAATGAATTTAATGAAAATAATTATATTATAGGGGAGTATGAAGTAGATTCAAGAATAAATTTTCATAATGAAAAAGATAAAAAATATGATATATATACTTATAATGAACAATTTGTTATAGGAAAAAGCTTTTATTTGCCTATATTTAATGAAAAAATAATTTATAGAGAATACTACTTAGAAGATGATATTTACAGTGAATCTATGATAAAAGAGCTTGCTTCGAAAAAATTATTGTATAAAATTAAAAAAATTGAGGAAAATACTATTCAAATACTTGAAAATAATGTTAAAATAGAAGTTGATGAAAAAATGTGTAAAATATATGGGCAAGTGATTGTTTTAGAATATATAGGAGTATTTGGAGGTACATATGAGTGAAATAGGTAATTTGGTTGATATAGAGGCAGAACATGGTGCAAATGTGTTCGGAAGTATGGACCAGTTTGCTAAGAAGATAGAAAAGACATTGCATGTGTCTATAATATATCGTGATTCTAAAGTAAAGATTGTGGGAGGTCCTACAGATGTAAAAAGGTGTCAGGCAGTGTTAAGTAATTTGCTTGAATTATCACGTCGTGGCAATACTATTACAGAGCAAAATGTAGATTATGCGTTGGCGCTTACCTATGAGGATAAAACTAATGCTATTGTAGATATTGATAAAGAGATAATAACAAGAACTGTTGCAGGTAAGCCTATTAAACCAAAGACTTTGGGACAGAAGGAATATATTGATAATATAAAGAAGAGTACTATTGTGTTTGGAATAGGACCGGCAGGTACAGGAAAGACATATCTTGCCATGGCTATGGCTATTGAGGCTTTTAAGAATAATGAGGTTAATAGGATTATCCTTACTAGACCTGCTATAGAAGCTGGAGAAAATCTTGGATTTTTACCGGGAGACTTGCAGAGTAAGGTTGACCCATATTTAAGACCTTTGTATGATGCCCTTTATCAGATTATGGGTGCAGATAGTTTTTTGCACAATTCAGAGAAAGGCTTGATAGAAGTAGCGCCTTTAGCTTATATGCGTGGTAGAACGCTTGATAATGCCTTTATCATATTAGATGAGGCGCAGAATACTACTCCGGCTCAGATGAAGATGTTTTTGACTAGAATTGGTTTTGGTTCAAAGATAGTTATAACAGGTGATTTAACCCAGAAGGATTTACCAAAAGGTGCAGTATCTGGCTTGGAGACAGCTGTTAAAATACTTGATAATATCGATGGAATAAGAATATCTAAGCTTACAAACAAGGATGTAGTAAGACATCCGCTTGTACAGCAGATAGTTAAGGCTTATGAGGATTATGACGTAAAGCATAGCAGGAATGAAAATACAATTAGAAAAAATAATCAGGAAAACCGAGGAAATAGATATGACAGAAAAGAAAATTAAAGAACTGATATTTAGAATAGTATCTATGATGTATATGGTAGCGTTGACCATATTTGTATCTAATTATATTTTGAAGGTATTTGAAGAAGATTTATGGGATAATGAAAAAACTGCTATGAGAGCATTTATGAGTGTAGGTATGTTATTGTCCTTATTCTTTTTAAGTATTAAAGAAAAAAGCCTTTTAAAGCTTATGTTTGTCTATCATTTTATATTGATTGGAACAGCTGTATGCGCTATGATACCATTAAAATTTATGCCATGTGTGCTTATTCCTATGGTAGTTACAGCTATATATAATATAAAATATGGTTTAATGTCAGCTGTGAGTGTGGGGATGACGCTTATACTTGGAATGGGAAATTATCCGTTATATGTATTTAGTAGTGCGCTGATAGTTATGTTAGCAGCATCTTGTTTGGCGGTATTTAAGTTTGATAGAAGATGGAAGAATATTGCTGGAATAGTATGCTTTTTTGCGGTTGAGCTTGTTTTATTAATTTATTTTAAAAAGTACTGTGAAGAATTAGGTATGATTTATGAGAAAAATTCATTTATTATAAGTGTGGTAATTACTTCGGTTATATATGTGATTATAGCTAATTTTATCAAGGTATTTACAGATATGGTTATATATAAAAAAACACCTGTGGCAATTATTAAAAAGCTTACATCTAGTAATTCACCAGCAGTTTTACTTATGAAGAAAAAGTCGACTTCGCTATATTATCACTCAAATGAGGTTGCGGAAATGTCAAGACTTGCAGCTAAAAGAATAGGTGCTGACTATAATTTGGCTTTCGCAGGTGGTTTATTCCATGATTTAGGTAAGGTGTCTGGCAATGAGTACATAAAGGAAGGACTTAAGCTAGCTGACCAGTTTGGAATACCCAAAGATATAAAATCTATTATGGTTGAACATAATGTAAAATCAAGGTTGCCAAAATCTAAAGAGGCGGCTATAGTTATGTTAAGTGATACAGTTGTTTCAACTATAGAATATGTAAAGGGAACTATGGATAAAAAGGATGTTTCTGAAAAGGTGTTGGTGGAGAATGCTATAAATAAGCGTTTGACATCAGGAGCGTTAAACAATTCTGGACTTACTATTGAAGAGTTTAATATCATAAAAGAAACATTGATTAATATAAAGGAGCAACAGTAAATGGCTATATTTATAGAAAATGAAATCGATGCAAAATTTGATTTTGATTACAATGAAGTAATCGAAAGTGTTATTAATGAAGCGGCAAATTATGTTGGATGCCCTTATGAAATAAGCGTTGAGGTCACGATCGTAGATAATGAGACTATAAGACAGATTAATAAGGAGCAAAGAGACATAGATAATCCGACAGATGTTTTATCATTTCCTATGGTAGAATATGAAATAGCTGGAGATTTTGAGTTTCTTGATAAAGATGATCCTTATGTATATGAGTATTTTGAGCCTGATACAGGAGAACTTATTTTAGGAGATATTGTGATTTCTTCAGATAAGGTATATAGTCAAGCAGAGGAATATGGACATAGTGTTAAGAGAGAATTGGGATTTTTAGTAGCTCACAGCATGCTTCATCTTTTTGGATATGACCATATGGAGGATGAAGAACGAGTTGTTATGGAAACTAAGCAAAAGGAAATATTGGAGCAATTAGGCATTACTAGAGAATAATTGGAAGTGGGATTGATATGAGTAAGAATAAAACAAATTTTCTTGTTCAAGGAAGTATTCTAGCTGTAGCAGGAATACTTGTAAGAGTAATTGGTATTATATATAGAGTTCCAGTGCAGAACATTTTAGGTCAAGAAGGAACTACATATTATGGCGCGGCATATGATGTATATTCATTGTTTTTATTGATTTCTTCAATGAGTATGCCACTTGCGGTGTCTAAGATTGTATCTATGAAACTTGCAAAAAATCAGATAAAAAATGCGTATAGAGCATTTATAGGTGCTCTTGTGGTGGGCTTTGCAATAGGACTAGTTGTTTCAGGTGTAATCTTTTACGGAGCTGATTTTTTCGCAGAAATGTGGGGATATCCATCGGCAGTTTATGCTATAAAGGTTTTGGCACCAGTACTTCTTATTATGTCTGTATTAGGCGTACTTAGAGGCTTTTTCCAAGGAATGGGAACTATGATGCCTACAGCTATTTCACAGATTTTAGAGCAGGTTGCAAACGCTATTGTAAGTATAGTAGGTGCGATGTTCTTGTTTAAACTTGGAAGAGATGCCGGTCAGTCGGCAGCCTTGGGTGCGGCTGGTTCAACCTTGGGTACATTGGTTGGAGCAGTGGTTGCATTTTTATTCCTTGTAATTGTATATATGATGTATGTTCCTGTTTTAAGGAGACAGTTATCAAGAAATAGAATGGTAGAGCCAGAGCCTTATAAGGATTTATCTAAAGAGCTTATGCTCACTATATTGCCAGTTTTACTGAGTACTACGGTCTATAACTTTAGCAGTATTTTAGATAGTGGTGTTTTTGGTAATATTTGTAGCAGAGTATTTGATATGGCTGAAAAAGAATATTCGGCACTTTACGGAATATATTCAGGTTCATATAAGTTACTTACTACGGCGCCTATAGCTATAGCTTCAGCATTGTCATCAGCTATAGTACCTAGTATTATAAGGTCTTTAACAGCAGGAGATAAAAGAACTACTATTAAAAAGATTGAGTCATCTATGCGTTTGACTATGATTATTGCTATTCCAGCGGGAATGGGATTGTCGGTACTTGGTGGACCTATTCTTAAGCTTTTATTTAGAATAGAGCCAGAGTATATGGATTATGCATCTAAGCTTATGATTCTTTCAGTAGTTACAGTAATAGTGTTTGCGATGTCGACTATATCTAATGCTGTATTGCAAGGTATAAATAGAATGAAAACACCTATTTTTAATGCTCTTATAGGTATGATTATTCATTATATAGCTCTTGTGCTTATGCTTATTGTGTTTAAGCCAAATCTCTATGCTGTAGTAATTGGTGATATTATATTTGGTTTAGCTGTATGTATTTTAAATGCTATAAGCATCTATAAGTATATTGGCTATAAGCAGGAGATATTTATGACATTTATATTACCACTTATTGCATCAGCAATTATGGGTGCTATAACATTTGGAGTATATAAGATTTCTTATATGGTAGTAAATATAAATGCTGTAGCATGTATGTTAGCTATATTTGTAGCTATTGTGGCATATGCATTAAGCCTTTTATTGATACATGGTATAAGTGAAGAGGAAGTGCTTATGCTTCCAAAGGGCGAAAAAATAGTGTCTCTGCTTAAGAGATTTAGTTTAATGTAAATTAAGATTGTATAAAAGAATAAAAAATGCAGATAATTAGTATCAAAGACTATTCTATTGTGAGGTGCAATTATGAAGAAATTTGAGCGATATATCTGCATTTTTTCTGTTGTTGCAGGATTTGTAGCAGCATATGTCATTGGATATAAAATAGGAAATAAAGAGGAAAGTAAGGTTATCATTCATGATGAAATGATTAGTGAAATGCCATATAACAGGGATAATATCTTGGATGATAAATCAGAGGATGTGGTTCAAAGTGAAAGTGTAGTAAAGGAAGATGCGAAGCTTATCATTGAAGTGTGTAAACAGGAGGATAAAGATAATATAACTACAAACAAACTTGATATTCCTGTGGAAATGATAGGTCTTACTAGAGAGGGAATCGTAGAATATCTTTCGAAAAATAATGAATATTTTCAGGAAAAGGGTGAGGAAATAGAAAGTCTCCTGCTTGTTTCATTTTCACCAGATAAGGTGGTTATCCGTAAGAATGTACATGAAGCTGAGGTGATTATTTATACAAACGAAGATTCACAAAGGTATAATTATTATATAGCTTTTGATATGGATAAAGTGATAGTTTATAAAAAAGATAAGACAACAGTGTTTATAGAGACGGGAATCACCTTTGATATGCTTGATAGGGAGACAAGGGAGAGTATAGAGGAGGGTGTATGGATAGAGAATATAAGTGTGTTGTATAGATACTTAGAAAGTATAACAAGCTAATTCAATAAATCTTGCGATTAGTTATGAATTGTGGTACAATCTACTATGTTTTTATGATAATGGGACAGTTATGTCCTGTGATAAAAATTATAGGAAAGAGTGCTAATATGACAAGGTTAATTATTGTTGGTGCAGGTGCATCTGGAATGATGGCTGCCATAAGCGCTGCAAGGAATAATAAGGATATGGAAATTATTATTCTTGAGCATGGTATTAAGCCTGGCAGAAAAATTCTTGCTACAGGTAATGGTAGATGCAATCTGACAAATAAAAAATTGGATAATGAGTGCTTTAGAAGTCATGATGGCGATTGCATTGATAGCTGGCTCAAGGAATGTGACACAGAAAAGATTATTAATACATTTTATGAGTTTGGCATGTTAACTTATGATAAGGGTGGATATATATATCCTTATTCTAGACAAGCGTCTACAGTTAATGACCTTCTTATAGATATGTGTGAAAGCTTAGGTGTTAAGTTTGTTTTAGATGCTCATGTGTTAGATATAGAGATTTGTAAGGATAAGACTTTTAATGTATTGACATCTGTGGGCTTTGAAGAGAATGGTGTTCGCAAGAAGAAGAGAGAAAGCTTTAAAGCAGATAAAGTGATACTAGCTTGTGGCGGTAAGGCATATTCAAATCTTGGAAGTGATGGTTCTGGATATAAGATAGCAAAGAATCTTGGAATAAAAATGATTCCAACAGTTCCAGCGCTTACGGGTCTTAAATGCAAAGAAAATGTATATAAGCTTGGAGCTGGTGTAAGAACTAATGCGAGAATCTCTTTATTTGTTGACCATGAAATGGTTTGTGAGGATGAAGGTGAATTGCAGCTTACAGAATATGGTATCTCAGGAATACCAGTATTTCAGGTATCAAGATTTGCTTCTTATGGATTGCTAGACGGTTGTAAGGTCCATGTAAATATTGATTTTATGCCCGAATACACAGAGGAAGACGTTAGAAGAAATATAGATTTGTTCAGTGGTCAGTGTCAAAATACCATTGGAAAAGTTTTGGATGGCATGATTAACTGTAAGCTTAAGGATATGATATTAGCATATTGTAGAATAGATGAAAATGCGACAGTTAAAGATTTAAGTATCGAAGAAATGGATAAAATAGTTATGGCTATTAAGAAATTTTATTCGGTTATCACAGAAACAAATGATTTTAACCAGTCACAGGTTTGTGCAGGCGGTGTTCGCTTATCTGAGGTGGATATGAATTTTCAGGTTAAGAGAATACCAGGTTTATATATAGTTGGCGAATTGCTTGATGTGGATGGTATCTGTGGAGGTTATAATCTTCATTGGGCATGGCTTACAGGAATAATAGCAGGAAGAGATGTATAATGATAAGAATTAGTCAGATTAAGATACCTTATGAATCATCTAAGGATGAGCAGAGTGTTTTAATTAGTAAAATAGCAAAAAAACTTAATATTGCTAAGGAAGAGATAACATCTTTTTCTATTGTTAAGAAGTCAATTGATGGTAGAGAAAAGCCGGATATATATTTTGTATATTCAGTTGATGTGACTTTGGAGAACGAAGGAAAGCTTAAGGCCAAGGTGTTTGGAAAGGATGTTTCGAAGGTTACAAAGACAAAATATAATTATAAGCCTTCAAAATCAGTAGAGATGACAGGGAAAACTGTTGTAGTAGGTATGGGACCTGCGGGACTTTTCTGTGGATATTTTTTAAGCTTGAATGGCTATAAGCCACTTGTCATAGAACGTGGCAAGAAGGTTGAAGATAGACTTATGGATGTAGAAAAGTTCTGGGAAACTGGAATACTAAATACAGAGTCCAATGTCCAGTTTGGCGAAGGCGGTGCCGGTACTTTTTCTGATGGTAAGCTTAACACTATGGTTAAGGATAAGCTTGGAAGAAATAAGCTTGTTCTTGAAACCTTTGTAAAGCACGGAGCGCCAATGGAGATTACATATGTAAATAAGCCACATATTGGAACTGATGTGTTAAGCAAAGTGGTTGCTAATATGCGTAATGCCATATTAGAAAATGGTGGAGAGATAAGATTTGAAACTAAGCTAACTGATATAATAGTTGATGGTGGCAAGGTTTCGGAGATTATTGTAAATGATAATGAGCATATATGTGTAGATAATCTTGTATTGGCGCTGGGCCATAGTGCGAGAGATACATTTAAGATGCTTTATGATAAAAAACTTCATATGGAGCCTAAGGCATTTGCGGTAGGTGTTCGTATGGAGCATAAGCAGGCTTTGATAGATGAAGCTATGTATGGAATGAATCATCTGGATAGCTTAGATGGACTACTAGGTGCAGCTGATTATAAGCTTACAGCTCATGCATCTAATGGGAGAAGCGTATATTCCTTCTGTATGTGTCCCGGTGGATATGTGGTAAATGCATCTTCAGAAGAAGGAATGTTAGCTGTAAATGGTATGAGCTATAGTAAGAGAGATAGTGAAAATGCCAACAGTGCAATTATCGTGTCTGTTACACCAGAGGATTTTGAAGACAATCATCCATTGTCAGGAATAGAGTTTCAGCGTAAGCTTGAGAAGGCTGCGTTTAATGCTGGAAATGGAAAAATTCCTGTTCAGACATATGGAGATTTTAAGAAAGGTATTAAGTCTACAGAATTTTCAACAGTTACACCAGTAACAAAGGGAAATGTAGAATTTGCTGATATAAATACGGTATTACCTGAAAGCTTATGTGATGCATTAAAGGAATGTATACCAGTATTTGGCAAGTCTATTAATGGCTTTGATGATGATGGAGCACTTTTACTTGGAGTAGAGAGTAGAACTTCATCACCGCTTAGAATTACTAGGGATAATGAATTAAATGCGAATATAAAGGGCATATACCCGTGCGGTGAGGGTGCAGGATATGCTGGTGGTATCACTTCAGCGGCTATGGATGGAATCAGAGTTTTTGAAGCTATTACTTCATAGGAAAGGGAATTGGTATAGAAAATGATAAATAGAGATGCTTTAAAGGATAAAAAAAGAATAGTTGTAAAGATAGGTTCTTCCTCTTTGACACATAAGGAGACTGGGCTACTTGATTTTGTAAAGCTTGAGAAGCTTGTCAGAGTGTTGACAAACCTAAGAAATCAGGGAAAGGAAGTAATCCTTGTTTCATCAGGTGCTATCGCAGTAGGTAGAAAGAAGTTAGGCCTTCGCAAGGAAGAGATGACACTTTCAAAGAAGCAGGCATGTGCGGCTGTTGGTCAGGCACAGCTTATGATGACTTATCAGAAGATTTTTAGCGAATATAATCAGCCTGTGGCACAGATTCTTTTAACAAAGATTACTATGATGCAGGAAGAAAATAAGTCGAATGCTGAGAATACATTCTTAGAGCTTTTAAGCTTAGGTGTTATTCCTATCGTTAATGAGAATGATACAGTATCTACATATGAAATTCAGTTTGGTGATAACGATAGATTATCAGCCTTAGTTACTGCACTTATAGGTGCTGACTTACTTATATTGCTGTCAGATATTGATGGCTTGTATACAGACGATCCAAATGTAAATAAAGATGCTAAATTTGTAGAGGTAGTTGAAAAGCTTGACGATGATTATATGGATATGGGCAAGGAAACAAGCAGTAGCCAGGTAGGAACTGGTGGAATGAGCGCTAAGCTTGTAGCTGCTAAGATTGCTACATATTCAGGTGCAGATATGGTTATAGCTAACGGCTCTGATGTGGATGTTATCAATGCTATAATGAATGGTGAAAATGTAGGAACATTATTTATGGCAAATAAAAAGGATGATTTTGATTTAGTTGACGAAGTACAATAAATTATAGTTTGGCATAGATATTAGATTATAAAAATAGGAGAATAAAGATGGATTTGAAAATTGAAAGAATTAATGAACTTTATAGAAAGTTACAGGCTGAAGGCCTTACAGAGGAAGAAAAGGCAGAACAGGCGGCTCTTAGAAAGGCTTATGTGGAAGCGTTTCATAAAAATATGAGAGGAAATCTTGATAATATGAAAATTCAGTATCCAGATGGCTCTATTGAAAATGTAAAAGATAGATATAAAGGAAAGAGATAATTATGGCGACAAAGAGTGAAATAAGAAAAAGTATTAAGGCTATTAAAAGTGAATTTGAGCCAGCGATGATAGATTTTGCAGGCGATATCATTTCATATAAGGTTATGGCACTTAATGAATATAAGGAAGCTGAGTGTTTGTTCACATATGTGGATTACAATAAAGAGGTTAGGACCATAACTCTCATAAAGGATGCTTTAAAGATTGGTAAGAAAGTTGCAGTTCCAAAGGTTTATTCTGTAAATGTAACCGAGGAGGGAAAGACTTCAAAATATATGAAATTCCATTACATATCATCATTAGATGATTTGAAAGAGGGATTTAGAGGCATTAAGGAGCCAAGTGAGGAATTGCCAGTAGCTGATATAGATAGCGATAAGGCTATTATGGTTATGCCGGTAGTTGCTTTTGATGAAGATAAAAACAGAGTAGGCTATGGCGGTGGTGTGTATGATAGATATTTATCTACTCATAACGTAATCAAAAAGATTGGTGTAGCTTATGAAGAACAAAAGGTTGATAAAATTGATGATATTGATTCATTTGATATTAAGCCAGATGTAATTATCACACAGAAGAGCATATATTAAAACTGATTTTATAAGTAGGATTTAATTTTTCTAAAAGAAAGGGAAGTTGTTATGGATTTAGAATTATTATGTAAAAATGCATGTAAAACAAAGGTTTTCCTAGGAAAGCTTAGCACTGGAAAGAAGAATAGCGTATTAGTAGCTGTTGCAGATGCATTATGTAAAAATGCAGAAAGCATCATAGCTGCCAATGATATTGATATTGAAAACGGAAAGAATAACAATATGCCAGAAGGTCTTATCGATAGACTAAAGCTTACAGTAGCTAGAATCGAAGATATGGCAATGGGTCTTAAGAAGGTTGCTGATTTACCAGACCCAATCGGTGAGGTTCTTGATATGACAAGACGTCCAAATGGAATGACTATCGGTAAAAAGAGAGTTCCAATGGGTGTTATAGGTATTATTTACGAAGCTAGACCAAATGTTACATCAGATGCTTTCGGCTTGTGCTTTAAGACTGGAAATGCCGTTATCTTAAAGGGTGGTAGTGATGCTATAAATTCAAACAAGAAGATTGTAGAAGTTATAAGAGAAGCTTTAGGGGAAAATGGAATCCCAGAGGATGCATTACAGCTTATTGAGTCAACAGACAGAGAGACAACTACTAAGTTTATGAGAATGAACAGTTACGTAGATTTACTTATCCCAAGAGGAAGTGCAGGTCTTATAAAAGCTACTGTTGAGAATGCTACTATTCCTGTAATTGAGACTGGAACAGGTAACTGTCATATATATGTTGATAAGTCAGCTGATTTAGAGATGGCTAGAAAGATTTTAGTTAATGCTAAGACACAGAGAATCGGTGTATGTAACGCTTGTGAATCATTAGTGATACATAAGGATGTATTGGCAGATTTTTTACCGATGGCAGTGGAAGCATTAAAGCCATTTAATGTGGATATCCGTGGCGATGAAAGTGCTGTAGCAGTATGTTCAGAAATTAATAAGGCTACAGATGAGGATTTCTACAAGGAATATCTTGATTATATTATATCAGTTAAGACAGTTAATGATATTGATGAGGCTATTTTGCACATCAATGAGCATAATACAAAGCATAGTGAGACTATCGTAACTAATGATTATAATAGTTCAAATAAGTTCCTTGATGAAGTAGATGCTGCATGTGTATATGTAAACGCTTCTACAAGATTTACAGATGGCTTTGAGTTTGGCTTTGGTGCGGAAATTGGTATTTCTACACAGAAGCTTCATGCAAGAGGTCCTATGGGACTTAAGGAGCTTACAACAAGCAAGTACATTATCTATGGCAATGGCCAGATAAGGGAGTAATTATGAAATTAAACGACGATATTTTAGAAAAATTATCAAATATTGAGACGCTTATAGCTAGCGGAGAGCTTAAGGAAGCGCCTGAAAATGAGCCAGAGAGACAATATTACTTTATGGCAAAGCTTAAGGAGTACATAAGTGCCAAAAAAAAGGAGCTTGGCAGAGATTTATATGCCTGCACTAAGACTTTTGGCTGTCAGATGAATGCAAGAGATTCTGAAAAGCTTGTGGGTATACTTAAGGTAATAGGTTATAAAGAAACGGATAGTGAGAAGGCAGACTTTGTTGTATATAATACATGTACAGTTAGAGAAAATGCTAACTTAAAGGTATATGGTCATCTTGGACTTTTATCTAATTATAAGAAGAAAAATCCAGAGATGAAGATTGCTATGTGTGGCTGTATGATGCAGGAAGCACATGTGGTTGAAAAGATTAAGAAGAGCTACAGATTTGTAGATGTGGTGTTTGGAACTCATAATATATATAAATTTGCAGAGCTTTTATATATGAGAATAGTTAAAAATGCTATGATTATCGATATTTGGGAGGATACAACAAATATAGTTGAAGAGCTTCCGCTTGAGAGAAAGTTTAGCTTTAAATCTGGCGTTAATATTATGTTTGGATGTAATAATTTCTGTAGCTACTGTATTGTGCCTTATGTAAGAGGTAGAGAGCGAAGCAGAGAGCCTAAGGATATTATTAACGAGATTAAGATGCTTAGTGAAGACGGCGTAAAAGAGATTATGCTTCTTGGACAGAATGTTAATTCTTATGGAAAGAACCTTAAAGAGCCGATGAGCTTTGCGAAGCTTCTTGAGGAAATTGAAAAGATAGAAGGTATTGAGCGTATAAGATTTATGACTTCTCATCCAAAGGATTTATCTGATGAATTGATAGAGGTTATGGCTAAGTCTAAGAAGATTTGTCGCCAGCTTCATTTACCTGTTCAGTCAGGAAGTAGCAGAATCTTAAAGATAATGAACAGAAGATATGATAAGGAGCATTACTTAAATCTTGTAGAAAAGATTAAAAAGGCTATGCCGGATATATCTCTTACAACTGATATTATCGTGGGCTTCCCAGGGGAAACAGAGGAAGATTTCCTTGAGACAATGGACGTTGTACAGAAGGTTAAATATGATTCAGCATTTACTTTTATTTATTCTAAGCGTTCAGGAACACCTGCTGCCGAAATGGATGAGCAGATTCCAGAGGATGTGGTAAAGGATAGATTTAATAGATTGCTTGAAGTGGTGCAGAAATGTGCCAATGAGCAGACAGTACGATTTGAAGGTGAAGTTCAGTCTGCTTTAGTGGAGGAGCTTAATTCTCAGTTGGAAGGTTTCGTAACAGGAAGACTTAGTTCCGGACTTTTAGTTCATTTCCCAGGAACTGAGGAACTTATCGGAAAGATTGTAGATGTTAAGTTAAATGAAGCAAAGGGTTTTTACTATATGGGTGAAATGACTAATTAGTATTAGTTGAAACATTATGTTAAGTTGGTTAAACACATAGGAGGAAAATATGAATGATTTAAAACCAAAGATTTTTTCAGTAATGAAAACATATAGTAAAGAACAATTTATAAAGGATGTTATCGCAGGTATAATAGTTGCTATTATTGCATTGCCATTATCAATTGCATTAGCATTAGCATCAGGTGTTTCACCTATGATGGGTATTTACACCGCTATTGTATCAGGATTTGTGGCAGGCCTTTTTAGTGGTAGTAGAATTCAGGTAACAGGACCGACTGCTGCCTTAGCTACTTTAGTTGCAAGCGTTGTGATGAAGCATGGAATTAACGGACTTGCAGTCACAACAGTTTTAGCTGGTATTATACTTATAATCATGGGTGTTTGTAAGTTTGGTAATCTTATCAAATTTATCCCTTATACCATTACTACAGGCTTTACAGCTGGTATAGCGGTTATGATTTTTGTAGGTCAGATAGCGTCATTTCTAGGAATAAGCACTGCTAACTACAAGGGACAGATGATAGAGCCAATCGATAAGATTAAGGCGCTTATTGAATGTAGAGCTACATTTAATCCAGTTGCCTTGGTGGTTGGTATAGTATCGCTTATTATACTTATTATTTGGCCACGTATTAACAAGAGAATTCCGAATTCTTTAGTTGCTGTAGTTATTGCAAGTATAGGTGTTAGAGCCTTAGAATTAGACAGAGGTGCCAATAAGGTTGAAACTATTGGCAGCTTATATGAAATAACAACTAAATTCCCTACGTTTACTATGCCAGAGTTTGATATGGCACTTATAAAAACATTGCTTCCAGATGCTGTGACAATGGCTGTTTTGGCAGGTATCGTATCACTTTTATCATGTGTGGTTTCAGACGGTGTGGCTGGTTCTAGACATCGTTCCAATGCAGAGCTTGTGGCTCAGGGCTTAGGAAATATAGCAGTAGGCTTCTTTGGTGGTATTCCAGGTACAGGTGCTATCGCAAGAACTACAGCTAACATTAAAAATGGTGGTAGAACACCTATTGCTACTATGGTGCATGCGGTTGTGCTTGCTATTATGCTCGCATTTTTAGTGCCACTTGCAAAACTTATACCTATGCCTACTATAGCAGCTATGTTATTTATGGTTGCCTACAATATGAGTGGCTTAAGAGAGATTATAAAGACTTTAAAGAGAGCTCCTAAGAGCGATATAGCGCTTTTGCTTACAACTCTTGTTATAGCAGTTTGGTTAGGACTTATGGAGGCGGTAGGATTTGGTCTTGTGTTGGCATCCCTTTTATTTATGAAGAGAATGGCAGATGTGACAGATATTACTTGTTGGACATATGCAGACGATTATCATTCTGTAAATGAAGAAAATGATAATTATGATGAAGATAAAGATACAGAGAATATTTCTTTAAAGGCAGTACCTAAGCATACACTTGTATTTGAGGTGAATGGTCCATTATTCTTTGGCGCGGCTGATAAGTTAAACGGCATTGCGTTAAATATAGAGGAAGATATTTTAATTCTAAGAATGCGAAGCGTTCCTGCTATGGATGCAACAGCTCTTAGAACTTTGGAAAATGTATTTGATATATGTAAAAAGAATAATACAGCACTTATTTTCTCACATGTTAATATGCAACCATATTCAGTTATGGAAAAGAGTGGCTTTGTAGAAAAGGTTGGTAAGGATAAGTTCTGTAAGAATATTGATGAAGCTTTAAGCTTAGCAGAAAGCTTAGAAAAAGAGTTTCATTTAAAGAGAAAGAAGAAAAAGAACGTGTAATTTACGGAGGTTTAGACGGTGAGATTAGAAGATGTAGATTTAAATAAATTGTCTCCAATGATGAAGATATATGCGGAGACAAAAAAACAGTATAAGGATTGTATATTATTTTACCGTCTTGGAGATTTCTACGAGATGTTCTTTGATGATGCATTGACTGTATCTAGAGAGCTTGAAATCACATTAACCGGTAAGGAATGTGGTTTGGAGGAGCGAGCACCTATGTGTGGCGTTCCTCATCATGCTGCTGAAATGTACTTAAATAAATTAGTATCAAAGGGCTATAAGGTGGCCATAGGTGAGCAGGTTGAAGATCCTAAGCAGGCAAAAGGACTTGTTCGACGTGAGGTGGTACGTGTTGTTACACCTGGAACAAATATGAATGCAACTGCACTTGACGAGAGTAAAAATAACTATCTTATGTGTATCGTTTATATTGAAAATGGCTTTGGAGTAGCTACAGCTGATATTACAACAGGTGATTTCTATGTAACTGAGGTAGATTCTTTAAGAACTCTTCTTGATGAGATAAATAAGTTTATGCCATCAGAGATTATCTGTAATGAACCATTATTTGTTAGCGGTATTGATATTACTGATATTAAGGAAAGACTTGGTATCACAGTATTTCCACAGGAAGCGTGGTACTTTGATGATGATAGATGTAGAAAGCTTTTGTCAGATCATTTTAAAGCTATGACTATGGAAGGCTTAGGAATGGGCGATTATCCTGTAGGTGTTGTGGCTGCAGGAGCATTATTGCAATATTTCTTTGATACTCAGAAGACTAGTCTTGCTCAGCTTACAAAGCTTACACCATATGCTACTGGAAAATATATGATTATAGATACTTCCACAAGAAGAAATCTTGAATTAGTAGAGACTTTGCGTGAGAAGCAAAAGAGAGGATCACTATTGTGGGTGCTTGATAAGACTAAGACGGCTATGGGTGCCAGACTTTTAAGAAGCTATATAGAGCAGCCACTTATTGTAAAAGACGAGATAGTAAAGCGTCAAAAAGCTATTGCAAATCTTAATTCGTCATTAATTACTAGGGATGAGCTTAGAGAATATCTTAATCCTATTTATGATTTAGAGCGTTTGATTGGTAGAATTGCGTATAAATCGGCTAATCCAAGAGATTTGATAGCTTTTAAAAATTCCTTAGTTATGATTCCATATATTAAGCAGTTACTTGAAGAGTGTTCTGCGCCATTACTTATGGAAATCAACGAGGAAATGGATGATTTAAGAGATATAGCTAGGATGATAGATGAGGCAATCGTTGAAGAACCACCGATTAATGTTAGGGAAGGTGGCATCATAAAGGAAGGCTTTTCTGAGGAAATTGATAAGCTTAGAGAGGCAAAGACTAAGGGCAAGGAATGGATTGCTGAGCTTGAAGAATACGAGAGAGAAAGAACAGGAGTTAAAAACCTTAAAATTAAGTTTAATAAGGTATTTGGTTACTGTATAGAGATAACTAATAGTTATAAAGACAATTTTGATATTCCTGAGGATTATACAAGAAAGCAGACTCTTACTAATGCTGAGCGTTATATTACACCAAAGCTTAAAGAGTTGGAGGACATGATTTTAGGCGCTGAAGATAAGCTTTATATTTTAGAATATAATGTCTTTACTGAGTTAAGAGAACGAATAGCTTTAGATGTTCTTAGAATTCAAAATACAGCTAAAGCTGTGGCTAAGGTGGATGTATTTACATCTCTTGCGTACGTGGCTGAGAAGAATAACTATGTATGTCCTAAGATTAATGAAAAGGGCACTGTTGATATTAAAAATGGTCGTCATCCGGTAGTTGAAAAGATGATAACAAACGATATGTTTGTATCAAATGATATATATTTAGACAATGGAAACAATCGTATTTCTATAATTACTGGTCCTAATATGGCTGGTAAATCTACATATATGCGTCAGACTGCGCTTATTGTACTTATGGCACAGATAGGAAGCTTTGTTCCTGCTGAGAGTGCAAATATTGGACTTTGCGATAGAATATTTACAAGAGTTGGAGCTTCTGATGATTTGGCATCTGGTCAGTCAACATTTATGGTGGAGATGACAGAGGTTGCGAATATCTTAAGAAATGCCACATCTGATAGCTTACTTATACTTGATGAAATAGGTAGAGGTACATCTACTTTTGATGGTCTTAGCATTGCATGGGCGGTTGTTGAGCATATTAGTAATACTAGAATATTAGGTGCGAAGACTCTTTTTGCAACACATTATCATGAGCTTACAGAGCTTGAAGGAATGCTTCCAGGTGTTAATAATTACTGTATAGCTGTTAAGGAGCAGGGCGATGATATTGTGTTCTTAAGAAAGATTGTTAAGGGTGGCGCTGATAAGAGCTATGGTATTCAGGTCGCTAAGCTTGCTGGTGTTCCGGATACAGTAATTTCTAGAGCTAAAGAGCTTGTAGAAGAGCTTATGGATGCAGATATTTCTAGAAAAGCAAAGGAAATTGCTATGTATTCAGGAAATACAGTAGGCAAGAAGAATAAGGTAAAGGTTGATGAGGTGGATTTAGCTCAGATGTCATTATTTGATACAGTTACAGATGATGATATTGTAGAGGAGCTTAAGAACATAGACCTTGGTAATTTAACACCTATTGATGCCCTTAATACACTTTATAAGCTTCAGGGAAAGCTTAAGAATAGATATAAAGGTTAAATGGAGGAAATATGCCGGATATACATGTATTAGATCAAAATACCATAAATCAAATAGCTGCCGGTGAGGTTATTGAGCGTCCGGCATCTGTAGTAAAGGAACTACTAGAAAATGCCATTGACGCCAAGGCATCTGCCGTTACAGTTGAGATAAAGGAAGGCGGGATAGGCTTTATAAGAATCACTGATAATGGTTGTGGAATAGAAAAGAAGGACGTAAAGATTGCATTTCTTCGTCATTCTACCAGTAAGATTATGTCTGCAGAGGATTTGGTTACAGTTTCTTCTTTAGGCTTTAGAGGTGAAG
This sequence comes from Lachnospiraceae bacterium, assembly GCA_045125245.1. Classification (GTDB taxonomy): domain Bacteria; phylum Bacillota; class Clostridia; order Lachnospirales; family Lachnospiraceae; genus SVEL01. The sequence goes on along the minus strand of JBGVNF010000021.1, from coordinate 68,433 downwards.
CTTTATCAAGTATCGCAGCAGTAGGACAAGTAGAGCTTATAACTAAGACTAAGGGTGAGTTGACTGGTGTGAGATATGTAATCGAAGGTGGCGAGGAAAAGGCTTTAGAAGAGGTAGGTGTTCCAGATGGAACAACATTTATCGTAAGAAATCTATTCTTTAATACACCTGCTAGAAGAAAGTTTTTAAAGTCGGCTGTAACTGAGGCTGGCTATATTTCAGATATAGTGGAGCGAATTGCATTATCACACCCAGAGGTTAGTGTGCGATTTATAGTAAATGGTCAAAATAAGCTTCATACATCTGGAAATGGTAACCTAAAGGATGTGATTTATGGCGTATTTGGTAGGGATATAGCAGCTAATCTTTTGGAAATTAATCAAGAAAATGAATTTATGAAGATATCTGGATTTATAGGTAAGCCTATTATATCTAGAGGTAATAGAAATTATGAAAATTACTTTATAAATGGCAGATATATAAGAAGTAGTCTTATATCTAAGGCTATTGAGGAAGCGTATAAGCCATTTATGATGCAACATAAGTATCCATTTACCGCACTCCATATAAGTATTGATGGAAGCTTACTTGATGTAAATGTACATCCTACTAAGATGGAGCTTAGATTTAGAAATCAGGAGCAGATTTATCCATATATTTTAAAGCTTATAGGAGATACATTGCTTGGTAAGGAACTTATACCTGAAAGTGTATGTGATGATGAAAAGACTGAGAAGGCTAAGATTAACAATGAGCTTAAGGAGCAGAAAAGATTAGTAGCTTATAAGCCACTTGCGGAGCCATTTGAGGTTAATAGACGTAGTGAACAAATTGAGAAAAAGGTTGAAAATAAGCCAATTGATAATAAATCCAATGCATTTTCAAGACCAGCATTTTCAAAGCCTATTATAAATAGGGACACTAAACCTATAACTAATAATGATATTAATATAAAGACAGAGGATAAACACAAGACTCAATTAGAAGCAGATAATAAATCAACAGAAGTATTTGTAGAAAATAAGGTAAATATAGTAGCATCAAATGATAATTTAATAAAAGATAATGATGATTTTATCACTAACTATAAGAATGCTTCGCAGCTCACACTCTTTGAGGAAAAATTACTTACAAAAGAAGCTAGAGAAAAGCATATTTTAGTGGGACAAGTCTTTGATACCTATTGGATAGTACAGTTTGGTGATAAGATGTTTATTATCGACCAACATGCTGCTCATGAGAAGGTATTATATGAGAGAACCTTAGCTAAATATAGAGAAAGAAAAGCGATATCTCAGAGTATAAATCCACCGATTATTCTCACCTTAAGCATGAGTGAAGAGGCAATGCTTAAGCAATATATGGATATATTCACTGATTTTGGATATGAAATTGAGCATTTTGGTGGCAAGGAGTACTGTGTAAGAGCAGTTCCTTATGATTTATATTCTATCTCAAAGGAAGATTTGCTTATGGAGATACTTGATAATCTAAGTGAAGAGACAGGCGGAAAGATTACGCCACAGCTTATCACGGAAAAGATTGCGTCAATGTCTTGTAAGGCTGCTGTTAAAGGAAATAATAGATTGTCAGAGGCCGAGGTTAATAAGCTTATAGATGAATTATTGACCCTTGAAAATCCTTATAATTGTCCACATGGTCGTCCGACTATTATAAGTATGAGTAAATATGAGCTTGAGAAGAAATTTAAGCGTGTATTATAGTTTTATGAAAATATATTAAAAAACAGAATTTAAATAATTAATGGTGACAGTATGAGTGAAGATAAGAAGAAACCATTGGTAATTCTGACAGGACCAACAGCAGTAGGTAAGACAGAGTTATCAATTAGGCTTGCAAAGGCTATTAATGGTGAAATAATCAGTGCTGATTCTATTCAGGTTTATAAGCATTTTGATATAGGTTCAGCAAAGGTTACTAAAGAAGAGATGGATGGTGTAAAGCATTACTTAATAGATGTCTTAGAGCCAGATGAAGAATTTAATATTTATGTATTTAAGAAGCTTGCTATGGAAGCTATGGATGAAATTTATGCTAAAGGCAAGATTCCTATTATCGCTGGGGGTACAGGCTTTTATATACAGGCGCTTTTGTATGATATTGAGTTTTCTGAGGAAGAAGGCGATAAAACATATAGACATATGCTTGAAAAGAAGGCGGAATTAGAGGGTGTGACTGTTATTCATGATATGCTTAAAGAGGTGGACCCAGAGGCTGCTAAGGAAATACATGAGAACAACCTTAAGCGTGTTATTAGAGCTTTAGAGTACTATAATGAAACGGGTATGCGCATTTCTGAGCATAATAAAGAGCAGCGCCAAAAGGAGTCACCATATAATTTTAGATATTATGTGTTAAATATGGATAGAGAAAAGCTTTATAATCGTGTAAATTTACGAGTTGATATAATGGCGGAAAATGGACTTGTAGACGAGGTTACAAAACTTAAAGAAATGGGCTATGGCAAGGAACTTAATTCAATGCAAGGCATTGGATATAAGGAAATCAGAGACTATGTAGATGGAGCATATGATTATGAAACTGCTATAGAGACATTAAAGAAAAATACACGTAATTTTGCTAAAAGGCAGATTACATGGTTTAAAAGAGAAAAAGAAGTTATATGGTTAAATCATGAAGAATTTGATAATGATAAGGAAAAAATATTAGAATTTATTTTAAAAGATTTACATAAAACAATTATGTAAACAAAAACTATTTAAGATATTGAAAGAGGTTAAAAAATGAGACAGGTTGATAATTCACAGATGATGAATATGTATGAAAAAATGGGGATTTCTAAGGAGGTTCTTGAATTTTCAAATAAGATTTTAGATGATTTAAAGGAAAGATTTGACAGAATTGATGATGTATCTGAGTATAATCAGATGAAGGTGCTTCATGCTATGCAAAAAAATCAAGTAAGTGAGATGCATCTTGAGACTTCATCAGGTTATGGGTATACAGATTTAGGAAGAGATACACTTGAAGCTGTATATGCGGATGTATTCCATACAGAGGATGCTTTGGTTAGAACACAGATTGCCTGTGGAACACATGCCTTAAATATAGCATTATCAGGAAACTTAAGACCGGGTGATGAATTACTTTCTGTTTCTGGAAAACCATATGATACATTGGAAGAAGTAATAGGAATTAGACCGTCAAGAGGCTCCCTTGCAGAATATGGTGTTACATATAGTCAGGTAGATTTACTTGAGGATGGCTCTTTTGATTATGAAGGTATCAAGAATGCTATTAATGAAAAGACAAAGCTTGTAGCTATCCAGCGTTCAAAGGGATATCTTACTAGACCAACACTTAGTGTACAGTCTATAGGTGATGTTATTAAGTATATTAAGTCTATAAATAAGAACATCAAGGTTATGGTTGATAACTGCTATGGTGAGTTTGTAGATACTGTAGAGCCTTCAGATTTTGGAGCAGATATGATAGTTGGTTCGCTTATAAAGAATCCAGGTGGCGGTCTAGCACCTATTGGTGGATATATCGCTGGTACAAAGGAATGTGTGGAAAATGCAGCATTTAGACTTACAACTCCTGGTCTTGGTAAGGAAGTGGGTGCTTCTTTGGGAGTTAACAAGAGCTTTTTTCAGGGCTTATTCCTTGCGCCAACAGTTACAGCAGGTGCTTTAAAGGGTGCTATATTTGCAGCTAATGTATATGAAAAGCTTGGATATAAGGTAGTTCCAAATAGCACAGAGGAGCGTCACGATATAATACAGGCAGTTACATTTGGAACACCAGAGGGTGTAATAGAATTCTGTAAGGGAATTCAGGCAGCTGCACCGGTTGACAGTCATGTAGAGCCAGAACCATGGGCGATGCCAGGCTATGATGCGCCAGTAATTATGGCTGCTGGAGCCTTTGTTTCAGGTTCATCTATAGAGCTTAGTGCTGATGGACCAATCAAGCCACCTTACAATGTTTATTTCCAAGGTGGACTTACATGGTATCATGCAAAGCTTGGTATTATGATGTCACTTCAGAAACTAATAGATGCAGGCATTGTAACTTTATAAAGCTAAATTTATAGAATTTTTTGTGTACAATAATTGAAAAATGTGGTAGACTTAAATAATCTAGGCGATGCCTAGATTATTTGTGCGTTTAATCGCATTTGCTATGCAACTGCGATTGAGTTTAATCGTAGTTGCATAGCAAATACGATTAGGTTATTAGCACAGTGGGAGAGTAACCAAATGCCTAAAAACAGGAGGTTATATGTCTTATACAAGTGAAAAATTGACACCAGATAATCAGTGGAAGATTAAGAATTTACCACCAGAATCAAGACCAGATGAAAAGCTTACGCATTTTGGAGAAAAAGCACTTACTGATGCAGAACTTTTAGCTATTATAATAAGAAATGGCTTTAAAGGGTATAATTCTGTAAGATTGGCTGAAGATATTATAGAATGCGGAGGCAGCAAAGGCTTGATTGGACTTTGTTCTATAGATATTGAAGAACTGGTTAAGCTAAAAGGTGTTGGCAGAGTGAAGGCTATTCAAGTAAAAGCTATTGCAGAACTGGCAAGAAGAATTTCAAAAAGAACTGCAAAGGAAGCTCTTTTAATGGATAATCCTGAAACTGTGGCGAATTACTTTATGGAGGATCTAAGACATAAGGATAAAGAATGTTTTATGATGCTTAGCTTAGATGGTAAGGGTGCGCTTATAAAGGAAAGTACCATATCTGTAGGAACGGTTAATACTTCACTGGCATCTCCAAGGGAAGTTTTCTTAGAAGCTATAAAAAACGGAGCTGTCAGCATAATTCTTGTACATAATCATCCTAGTGGGAATCCAAAGCCTAGTCAGAATGACTTAGTAGTTACAAGAAAGATGATAGAAGCAGGAAAATTACTAGGAATAACTTTGGTTGACCATATAATTATCGGTGATAATAGCTATGTTAGTTTGATGGAAGAAAAATTTATGTAATACTGAAAGGAGTATAAAAATGGCACAGCATGTATACGGAGTAGACTTGGGAACAAGTAATATTAAGATGTATTCTCTTGCAAGTAACAATACTTTAAATGAGAAGAACGTTATTGCAATTAAAAATAAGAATGAAATCTTTAAGTTTGGTGATTTCGCATTTGAGATGTATGAGAAGGCACCTGGAAATATCAATGTAACATTTCCAGTAAAGTTTGGTGTTATCGCAGACATTCAAAATATGGAGGCATTATTTGCTTGCTTTTATAAAAAGATTAACAGTGGTAAGGCTGTTAACGGTGCAGATTTCTGTATTGCCGTTCCTACAGATGTAACAGAAGTAGAGAAAAGAGCGTTCTATGATGTAATTATGGATGCTAAGATTAAGGCAAAGAAGATTGTAGTTGTAGAGAAACCTATCGCAGATGCAGTAGGTGTAGGCATTGATGTAAATAGCCCAAATGGTCATCTTCTTGTAAATATCGGTGCTGATACAACTGAGATTACAGTTATCTCAATGGGAGGTATCGTTATCAGCAAGCTTATTAAAATAGGTGGTATGAAGCTTGATGAGGCTATAGCTGGCTGTATCAGAAAGAAATTTAATCTTATAATAGGAAGTCGTTCAGCAGAGACTGTAAAGAAAGAGCTTGCAGATGCTATGAATGAGCAGGCGGACAAGACAACTGTGACATACGGTAGAAATATCGTTACAGGTCTTCCAAATGCACAGGAGATTAGCGGAGATTTAATTCATGAAGCTATTGAAGAACTTTTGCACCAGATTATTGAAAATGTAAAAGTTATTCTTGAGAGAACTCCACCAGAATTATCAGCAGATATTATCTCAAAGGGAATTTATCTTACAGGTGGTTCTGCAAATATCAATAATATATGCAAGCTTATTACAAAAGAGACAGGTTTAAAGGTAAATGTTGCAGAGGAGCCTTCTGAGACAGTTATCAATGGTATCGCAAAGATACTTTCTTCGCCTGAGCTTATGAAGTTGACATACGTACCAAGAGAGAAAGAATATGAATAAATAGCAGGTGGTAGCTAAAATGAAAAAGCCGGGAAAGTTTACAATTCCAACAAAATATATATTGACATTTCTGTCGGTACTATGTGCAGGCTTTGTTTTGTTAACAATGTTCAATAGCAATATTGCAAGACCTATCAGAGAAGTTGCCGCAAAGATTATTCTTCCTGTTCAGGATGGTATGAATCATTTAGGTGGATGGTTTTCAGATAAGGCTGATACTTTGAAGGAATTAGCTGACTTGCAAAAAGAAAATGACAAGTTAAAGGCTGAGAATGATGAGCTTAGAATGCAGAATGCTATTTTGTCCCAGTGGGAGCCAGAGCTTAAAAGACTTAGAGAGTTGCTTGAGTTATCAGATGTATATTCAGATTATCCTAAGGTTGCGGCTAGAGTAATAGGAAAAGAGCCTGGAAACTGGTTTTCTATATTTACTATTGATAAGGGCGCCAAGGATGGCTTAGAGGTAGGTATGAATGTTATCTCTGACGGTGGATTGGTTGGTTCAGTTTCCTATGTGGGAGAAAATTATGCAAAGATTACAGCTATTATCAATGATGATGCCAATGTAAGTGCAAAGTTTTCATCTACATCAGACGTATGTATTGTTCATGGAGATTTAAAAGAGTACGATTCTAAGATGTTGAAGGTTAGTGATATAAGTATTTCTGCCAATGTAAAGGAAGGCGATATGTTATTAACTTCCCATATTTCTGATAAATACGTATCGGGTATTTTAATTGGATATGTGTCAGGCATAGAAGATGATGGAAATAAATTAACAAAATCAGCGTGGGTAACACCTATAGTGGATTTCTCAAATTTTGAGGAAGTGCTTGTTATCACACAGATGAAAGAGACTGGTAAGGAGTAAGGGTCTAATGCTTAGAACTATCTTGGTTGGAATGTTGATTATAATTTCATATGTATTCCAGACAACATTTTCTATGAAGATGTCATTTGGTGTGGCTGCACCTAATATGATTATGATTCTAGTATGTAGTTATGCGCTTCTTCGTGGCAAGAAGGAAGGCTTACTTGTAGGCTTTTTTTCTGGCCTTTTGATTGATTTGTTCTTTGGTTATTACGAGGTTGTAGGCATAAGTGCATTTTTGTATATGATGATAGGATATGTTGTAGGAATATTCCATGATTTATGGTATCTACAGGATATACTTATCCCAGTTAGCGTTGTGGCAAGTTGCGAATTTATATATAATTTTATTTATTATATAATTACATTTTTACTTAGAAATAAGCTTGATATAGTTCATTATATTAAGGCAGTGGTTATTCCAGAGATAGTTTATACTGTATTTCTAACAGTATTTATTTATCGTATTTTAATGTTTTTTAATAAAAAACTAGAAGAATTTGAGATGAGAGGAAACGAAGAAGTTGATTAGGGATATACTTGAAATTGTATGGAATTTCATAAGGTCGAGAGTATTTATCTTAAGTCTTTTATGCGCGGGACTTTATACCATTTTGATTGTCCGTGTATTTAATCTACAGATAGTTAATTCTGATAATTATGCTATGGGTTATACTCAAATGTCAGAAAAAACAAGATATTCCACAGGTACTAGAGGTAATATTTATGATGCAGATGGTAATTTGCTGGCATATAATGAGCCTATTTATTCAGTAACTATGGAGGACAAGCTAGAAAGTGGCGAAACTAAAAGTGATAGATTAAATGCAATTATTCATAAGACAATAACTCTTATAGAAAAATATAATGATGAGATTATAATGGATTTTCCATTGGTTATGGATGAGTTTGGCAGACTATCATTTTCAACAGAGATTTCTGAGAGAAGCAGACTTAGATTTTTAAAGGATATATATGGTACTGAGGAGCTGGATACAGAAGAAAAACAGCTATCCAAGGAAACTGCCACTGAAGTGTTTGAATACTTATGTGGTGAATCAAAATATGATGTAGATAAGGAATTATATACAGCAAAGGATGCTATTAAGATAGTTATGATTAGATATAACTTATCGTTAAATGCATATCAAAAGTATATTTCCACAACTATAGCGAAGAATGTTTCAAAAGAAACAGTAGCTGCCATTTATGAGAATGCGGCTGATATACCAGGTGTAACAATCTCAGAGGATACAAAGAGAGTTTATAATAATGCTTTCTACTATTCACTTATTGTAGGATATACAGGTAAAATTACAGAAGATCAGATGGTATCCTTTAATGAGCAGATAGATGATGAAACAAATAAATATGCTTTAACTGATATCGTAGGAAAGAACGGTATAGAGGCACAGATGGAGCTTACTTTAAGTGGCAATAAGGGCTACGAAAAGGTATTTGTTGATAATACTGGTAAAGTTACAAGTATCAATGAATCAAAGGATGCCACAGCAGGAAATGATGTGTATTTAACCATTAAGTCAGATTATCAGATAGGTATATATCATCTTTTAGAACAAAATTTGGCTAATATCCTTGTAAATAATATTGTAAATAGAACCTTGTCTGAGAAAGATAAGGAAGAATGGAAGATACATATAAAGGATGTATATTTCCAAATGATAAACAACAATGTAGTTAAGCTTGAGCATTTTAATGATGCTGATTCTACAGAGAATGAAAAAAAGGTTCATAATACAATGTTGAATCGCAAGGAAGGCATCATAGTAGAGATAAAAGAAGAATTATATAATGATGAAGCAAAGCCACTTAAGAATCTGTCAGAGGAGAAGAATGCATATTATACGTATATATTTAATATGTTATCAGACCCTTCTTATGGCAATAATGTAATTGTAAAGGAAAACTTTGCAGAAGATGATGAGGTATATGCTGAGTGGATGAGAGATAATTTATCTCTTAGAACAATACTTAAGCATTGCGTAGCATCCAATTATATAGATTTATCAACTCTTGATTTGGAAAATAATTATGCTGACAGCGATGCGGTCTATGACGCATTAGTTGAATTTATAAGTAAGAAGATACATGAAAGTGATAAGCAGTTTACAAAGCTTGTGTACAAGTATCTTATCGAAGAGGGTAAAATCACTGGAAAGCAGATATGCTTGTTGCTATTTGATCAAAATGTCTTAGAATTTGATTCAAATACCTATAACAGACTTTCTCAGGGAAGTTTAGCACCATATGATTTTATGATGAATCAGATAAAGACACTTAAAATCACTCCGGCGCAGATTGCTCTTACACCATGTTCGGCATCTGTTACCCTAGTAGATGTAGATACAGGAGATGTCTTAGCAATGGTTTCTTATCCAAGCTATGATAATAATGTATTTTCAGGGTCTATCGATTATAAATACTGGACAGAATTAAGCGAAGATTTATCAAGTCCATTGTATAGTAGAGCTACGAAGATGAGAACTGCTCCAGGTTCTACTTTTAAGCCTTTATCTGCAATTGTAGGTATGGAAGAAGGGATTATTTCTTCAAATACAGTTATTAATACTGAAGGTGAATTTAAGAAGGTTACACCATCACCAAAGTGTTGGATTTATCCAAGAAGACATGGTGCCATAAATGTTACTAAAGCTATTCAGGTATCGTGTAACTGTTTCTTCTATGAAATTGGATATAGCTTAGCTTGTAAAGGAACTGGAAAGTATAATGAGCAACACGGCTTGACAATACTTGAAAAATACGCTGAAATGGTAGGTTTAACAGAACGTTCAGGTGTAGAGGTTGAAGAATATGCACCACTGTTCTCAGATACAAATCCTATAGCCAGTGCTATTGGACAGGGTTCTCACAGTTTTACAGGTGTTCAGTTGGCAAGATATGTGAATACTTTAGCAGGAAATGGTCTTAATAGAGAGCTTACTCTCATTAAAGATATAGTAAACTATGAAGGCGAAAGTCAAGAAAAGCCTGAAAAAGAGTCGGTTCAAATGGATGTGGACGCTCACAGCATTGCAACTGCTAAGAAAGGTATGCAACAGGCCGGCAGTAATTATAAATTCATAAAAGATTTGAAATATAAGATTGCTGCAAAGTCTGGTACTGCTCAGGAAAATGCACATAAACCTGACCATGCTACTTTAATAGCTTATGCACCATACGATAATCCGGAGATAAGTATGTCTGTAGTTATACAGTATGGTTATACTTCAGATTATAGTATAAAAATTGGATCAGAGGTTGCAAGATTTTATTATGGAGAGTATACTTTAGAACAGATACTTGCAGGTAACTCTGATGGGCCTTATATTGAGAAGGCTACAGAAAGTGTGCCAAGTGAGAATACACCAGCTGAGAACTCACCGGCACAGTAATGCAAGAAAAATTATCGAGAGGAAGGTGATACATTGAAAAATTCAGTGATGATAAAAGGTAACAAATATGGTATAGTAGTTGTGCTTGATGAAAGCAAAGAGTTTGGAGAGCTTATGGATGAGCTTAAGAATAAGTTTGCTGAATCATCAAAATTTTTCAACAATTCATCATCTATGGCAATCTCTTTTGAAGGAAAGAAATTAACTTTCGAAGAAGAAAGAGAAATCCTTGATATGATAAGTGAAAACACAGAGCTTAATATTGTCTGTGTAATGGATGACACAGATGAAGAAAAGCATAAAAAATGCGTTGAAAATGCACTTGATGATTCTGCTGATACAGCGGGAGGACAATTCTATAAAGGAACACTTAGAAGTGGACAGGTGCTTGAGAGTGATTCAAGTATTGTTATCCTAGGAGATGTTAATCCAGGTGCTAAAGTATTATCTGCAGGCAATGTAGTTATACTTGGTTCGCTGAAGGGAACTGTTTATGCTGGTATCAAAGGGAACCCTAATGCATTTGTAGTTGCTCTTGAGATGTATCCGGTTCAGATTAAAATCGGAGATATCATAGCAAGATGCGCTGATAAACCAAAGAAGTCATCGAAACCAGAAACTAAGATAGCTTATGTGGATGGTGGAAATATCTATATAGAACCTTTAAATAGAGAGGTTCTTAGCGACTTAAATTTTTAATTATTAACCGTTTGTAGGAGGAAAAAAAGAGAATGAGTGAAGTAATCGTTGTTACATCTGGTAAAGGTGGTGTAGGTAAGACAACTACATCTGCAAATGTAGGTACAGGTCTTGCAAAATTAGAGTATAAGGTAGTACTTATCGACACAGATATAGGACTTAGAAATCTTGACGTAGTAATGGGTCTTGAGAATAGAATAGTTTACAATCTTGTTGATGTTGTTGAAGGTAATTGCCGTGCAAAGCAGGCTATGATTAAGGATAAGAGATATCCAAATCTTTATCTTTTACCATCAGCTCAGACAAGAGATAAGTCAAGTGTTACACCAGATCAGATGGTTAAGCTTGTAGAGGAATTAAAGGAAGAGTTTGATTACATAATTCTTGATTGTCCAGCTGGTATCGAGCAGGGCTTCCAGAATGCTATAGCTGCAGCTGATAGAGCATTAGTTGTTACAACACCTGAAGTTTCAGCTATCAGAGATGCAGATAGAATTATTGGCTTATTAGATGCCAATGAGATTAAGAAGGTTGATTTAATTGTTAACCGTCTTAGAATGGATATGGTAAAGAAAGGTGATATGATGTCAATTGAAGACGTTGTAGATATCCTTGCTATAGATTTAATTGGTGCTGTTCCAGATGATGAAAATATCGTTATTGCAACAAATCAGGGTGAGCCACTTGTAGGTAACTCATCACTTGCTGGACAGGCTTATATGAATATTTGTCGTAGAATCGTAGGAGAAGAGGTTCCTATGCTTGATTTAGCTGGTGGAACAGGATTTTTCTCTAAGATTGCTGGATTATTTAAAAAGAATTAATTATTACAGAATGGAAGGAAAAGGTAGATATGAGTATTTTAGATATTTTTAAGAAGAAATCTTCCAGCAATGTTGCAAAGGATAGATTAAAGCTTCTTCTTGTTTCTGATAGAGCAAGCTGCTCACCAGAAGTAATGGAGATGATAAAGAATGATATCATTAAAGTAATTGCAAAATATATGGAAATTGACTGTGAGGGACTTGATATTCAGATTACAACAACAGAATCTGACGGTGGAAATGGTAATGTTCCAGCTCTTGTAGCAAATATTCCTATTAAAGAAGTAAGACATTAATTGAAAGTGAGCTTGTCTAGATCATGGTAGCGTTTTTAACAAAGATTAAGGAAAAATTGAAAAGCTATAATTATAGGCATATAAATGTGAGATTGTTTATATGGTTATACGCATTACTTATTCTTGGACTTAATGTAATAGCCAGTGCTACAAAGTATGATCATTATGAATCAAAACAGCTCTTAGGTATTATAGTAGGTTCTGTTGCTATCGTGATTCTGACACTTATAGATTATCATTTTATACTTAAGTTTTATTGGGTCATATATTTTATGAATTTAGCATTACTTATTGGTGTTAAGATAATCGGTGAAAATGTAAATGGTGCTCAGAGATGGGTAACTATAGCTGGTATTCAGATACAGCCTTCGGAGTTTGCAAAGATATTCTTAGTTTTATTTTTTGCAAAGCTTATGCTTAAGTATAAAGATAAGTTAAATACCTTTAAAATTTTAGCATTGTTTGTAATAACATTTGCTATACCGTTACTTTTGGTATTTAAACAGCCAGATTTATCGACAAGTATTGTTTTAGTTGTGAGTTTTTGTGTAATAATGTATATAGGCGGTGTAAGCTATAAGCTTATTGCCAGTTTATTTGCAATAGCAGTACCAGCAGTTGTTATTTTGATATATTTGTTGTTACAGCCAAATCAAAAGATTCTTGATGAGTATCAATTTAATCGTTTGGTAGGTTTTTATGATGAAAATAATGAAATTGCAGAACGAATTAATTATCAACAGACCAATTCAGAAATGGCTATAGGTTCAGGTGGTTTATGGGGCAAGGGGCTTAATAATGACCGAGAAGATAGTGTAAAGAATGGTAATTATATATCAGAGGCACAGACAGACTTCATTTTTACAATAGTTGGTGAAGAATTGGGATTTGTGGGAACAATGTCTGTTATATGCCTTATAGCACTTGTTACCTTTGAATGTTTCTATATGGGAGCACATGCGCCAGATATGGCAGGTAGGATAATATGTTGTGGTATCGGTGGAATTATAGGATTCCAAAGCTTTGTAAACATGGGTGTTGCCACGAGACTTCTTCCAAATACAGGACTTCCGTTGCCGTTTGTAAGCTATGGATTAAGTTCTTTATTAAGTTTAATGGCTGGTATGGGAGTTGTATTTAATGTAGGCTTGCAACATAAGAAACTATTGTAAATAACATCTTTATATTGGAGAGGTAGTAGAATGAATATTGGAATAGTTGCACATAATTCAAAAAAGAAATTAATGCAGAATTTCTGCATAGCCTATAGAGGTATTTTAAGCAAGCATGATGTCTATGCCACAGGTACTACAGGAAGATTGGTTGAAGAGGTAACAAATCTTAATATACACAAGTTTCTCGAAGGACATCTGGGTGGTGTGCAACAGTTAAGCTCACAAATACTAGATAATCAAATGGATATGCTTATATTCTTTAGAGATCCAGTTCAGCCAAGAAGTAACGAGCCAGACTTTAAGGATATATTTAAAGCGTGTGATATGAATAATATCCCATTGGCTACAAATCTTGCCACAGCAGAGCTTTTAATTAAAGCACTTGAACGTGGTGATTTGGAATGGAGAGAAATATATAAATAATAAAATCGCAGTTGTTTTGCAACTGCGATTTTGTGTAAAATACATATCACTAGATGACATATAATTTTTAGTAATTAGTCTGTCATTGCGTTAGAAACTCTACCGTAGAGACTTACTAAGTATAATCCAGATAAACCTACGATAGAATATACGATTCTAGAAAGCATAGACATTTCACCAAAAAGAAATGCTACTAAATCTATTCTAAAAAATCCGATAAGTCCCCAGTTAATTGCACCGATAATGGCAATAGTGAGAACTGTGTAATCTAAGCCCTTAGTGTTCATAAAGAATACCTCCTTGATTATCATTTTGATATAGTTATATTGTTGACTAAATATCAAAATATTATTATGGTAAAAAATAATATTTGTTGGAAAAATTTTAGTATTTATTATAAAAAATGTCTTATAAATCAAGAATATCCCTTGACATGGCTTTTTGGTTATGTTAGTATGTTCTAGTGTGCCGCACAATGAGGTTATAAGTTTGTAATTTTTTACGACACCGAAGTTGGCGAGTATTGTTCACAAAGGTGAACGTTTTAGGAGGTGCGAATTATGTACGCAATCATTGCAACAGGTGGAAAGCAGTATAAGGTATCAGAAGGCGACATCGTTAATGTAGAATTACTCGGTGTAAACGCTGGTGACAAGTATACTTTTGATCAGGTTCTCCTTGTTGGTGGCGATGACGTTAAGGTTGGTGCTCCAACTGTAGCTGGTGCTTCAGTAGAAGCAGACGTTATTGACAACGTTAAGGGCAAGAAAGTTATCGTTTACAAGTACAAGAGAAAGACTGGCTACCATAAGAAGAATGGTCACAGACAGCAGTACACAGCAGTTAAGATTACAAAGATTAACGCTTAATTATTGCAATTAAAGTTATGATAAACGTAACGATTTTTAGAGATTCATCAGATGAATATCGTGGAGTTTCATTGGTAGGACATGCAGGATATGCAAATCGAGGTCAGGACATTATATGTGCTGCAGCATCGATTTTATCTACAAATTTAGTTAATTCTATAGAAGAGCTAACTAAAGATAAGATATCCTATAATGTTAATGAAGATACAGGTCTTCTTTCAATGAGTTTTTGCGATAAACAGATTAGCAATGAATCAAAACTTCTGGTTGATTCCTTTATACTTGGAATAGATAGTATTAGGGAGAGCTATGGAGATACTTATATTAAGATATCTTACAAGGAGGTGTAAGTCATGTTAAAGTTGAACCTTCAGTTATTCGCTCATAAAAAGGGTGTTGGTTCTACAAAGAACGGTAGAGATTCAGAGTCTAAGAGATTAGGCGCTAAGAGAGCTGACGGACAGTTCGTAAAGGCTGGTAACATCCTTTACAGACAGAGAGGAACAAAGATTCATCCAGGTGTTAACGTAGGCAAGGGTGGAGATGATACATTATTTGCATTAGTAGATGGTGTTGTTCGTTTCGAGAGAAAGGGTAGAGATAAGAAGCAGGTTTCTATTTACCCAACAGCTGAATAGTTATTTATAAAAAGTCAAGTCGCAGTTACATTTGTAACTGCGATTTTTTGTCGTATTTGCTAGACATAATCTTTATTTTAGTATAGAATAATAATGGTTTTATATGCTTAAAAGTAGTTATTTTATGAAACGTATTTAACTTGGTATTATTTGATTTCGCAAGCTAGGAGGAAAATTATGGCATTTGCAGATAGCGCTAAAATTTTTATAAAGTCTGGTAAAGGTGGCGATGGCCATGTAAGCTTTAGAAGAGAGCTTTTCGTGGCTGCTGGAGGTCCTGACGGCGGAGACGGCGGTAAGGGTGGCGATATTATATTTGAGGTGGATTTAGGTTTGAATACACTTACAGATTTCCGTCATATTAGAAAGTATGTTGCCCAGAGTGGTGAAGAGGGCGGCAAGAAGAATATGCATGGTAAGAATGGCGAAGACCTTGTTATTAAGGTTCCAGAAGGTACTATTATAAAGGATGATGAAACTGGTAAGGTTATAGCTGATATGTCAGGTGACAATAAGCGCATGACTATTCTTACAGGCGGTAGAGGTGGTAAAGGTAATTCACACTATGCTACAGCTACAATGCAGGTACCTAAGTATGCTCAGCCTGGTAAGCCTAGTAAGGAGCTTTTTGTTCGTTTAGAGCTTAAGGTTATAGCTGATGTAGGCCTAGTAGGTTTCCCTAACGTAGGAAAGTCTACATTGTTATCCAGAGTAACTAATGCTAAGCCAAAGATTGCTAACTATCATTTCACAACACTTGCACCAAATCTTGGTGTAGTAGATATGGATGGAAGTAAGGGTTTTGTAATCGCTGATATTCCAGGACTTATCGAAGGAGCTAGTGAGGGAATTGGTCTTGGACATGAGTTCTTAAAGCATATTGAAAGAACTAAGGTTATCATCCATATGGTAGACGCAGCCAGCGTTGAAGGAAGAGATCCAGTTGAAGATATAAAAGCTATTAATGAGGAGCTTTCAAAGTACAACCCAGAGCTTCTTAAGCGCCCACAGGTTATTGCAGCGAACAAGATAGATGCATTACCACCAGATGATACAACATTTATTGATATGATAAAGGAAGAATTTGAGCCACAGGGTATTAAAGTATTCCCAATTTCAGCAGTAAGTGGTAAGGGCTTAAAGGAACTTTTATGGGAAGTACAAAACCTTCTTGATAACCTTGATGAAGCACCAATTATCTTCGAGCAGGAATTTGATCCAGATGCACATTACGATAATCCAGAAGAACCATTCTACGTATTCAAGGATGAAGAAGAGGAAGACGTATATCGTATCGAAGGACCACGTATCGATAGAATGCTTGGCTACACAAACTTAGAGTCAGAAAAGGGCTTCGTATTCTTCCAGAAATTTATGAAGGATAACGGAATCCTCGACCAATTAGAAGAATTAGGCATCCAAGAAGGCGATACAGTAAAGATATACGGTCACGAGTTCGAATATTTAAAGTAATAGTTTTTAGTAAGAATAATTCATAAACGTAAATTATCATATTGTGCAACTTTGTACTGTGGATTTTACGATAGCGGAGAATGTTTAGATTTTCTTAATACTTTGTTCTATATTAGTAATTTTCCAACACGATGTTGGAAAAAGGCGTCTCTGAGCCATGGATGGCGAATAGACGCCGGTTACGTTCGTTTAATTAAATGTATATTCAAAGTATTTAGAAAATCAAATATTCGTAGCATGTAAAATACACAGTATAAAGTTAGCGCAATATGACTCAAAGAAAGGAGCTAATATGACAAGCAAACAGAGAGCATATTTAAAATCAATTGCCAGTACTACCGAAACTATCTTACACGTAGGTAAGTCTAGTGCAACACCTGAATTCACAAAATCAATAGATGAAGCTTTAGAAGCAAGAGAACTTATTAAAATGAACGTTCTTAAGAATTGTGCTGATGAGCCAAAGGTTCTTGCAGAAATCTTTGCTGAGAGAACAAATTCTCAGGTAGTTCAGGTTATAGGTAGAAAGATTGTTTTATATAGACCACGTAAGGAAAATCCAAAGATTGTTCTTCCTACAAAATAATGGAGATTATTATGGCTAAGAAGAAAATAGGTATATTAGGTGGCACATTTAATCCTATTCACAATGGTCACCTTATGTTAGCAAAGGAAGCTTATGAGCAGCATAATCTTGATAAAGTATGGATAATGGTTTCACCTAATCCACCACATAAAGCAGGGACAACTATTGTGGATGTAACCCATAGAAATAATATGGTTAAAGTAGCTATAGAACCTTACAGTTTTATGGAATTATCAACTTATGAGCAAAGACGTGAAGGTTATATATATACAGCAGAGACTCTTACTTTATTAAAGAAGGATTATCCTGAAAATGAGTACTATTTTATTATAGGTGGCGATTCTTTAGAAAACATTGAAAAATGGTATCATCCAGAAATCGTACTAGCTAATTGTATATTACTTGCGGCTGGTAGAGATGATTTATTTAATGAAGCGTTAATTAGTCGTATTAATGAGTTAAATGAAAAATATAATGCAGATATAAGAATGGTAAAGATGCAACCTATGGATGTATCCTCTACGGAGATTAGAGCTGGAGACTTTGACGATATTCCAGATTCTGTTAGAAAATACATTAAAGAAAATCAATTATATAAAATCGCAGATGCGTAGCAGCTACGATTATACTAAATCGAAAGGCTAAATATATAAAATGAGCGATAGAGATTATTATAAGAAGCTTAGGAAAAAAGTGAAGGATGTAATGACTAAAGCTAGATATGAGCATACTTTAGGCGTAGAATTTACAGCGGCATCCCTTGCTATGAGATATGGTGTGGATATAGATAAAGCTGAAATAGCAGGCTTACTTCATGATTGTGCTAAATGCATTGATGATGAGGATAAGTTTGATGACTGTAAGAAATATAAAATCGAGCTTACAGATGTGGAAAAGAGAAATCCGTTTCTCATTCATAGTAAATTAGGAGCTGTATATGCTAATAAGCTTTATGGTATCGATGATGAGGAAGTTATATCAGCTATACGATTTCATACAACTGGAAAGCCAGATATGACATTGCTTGAAAAAATCATTTTTATCGCTGATTATATAGAACCAGGTCGTGACAAAGCGCCAAATTTAAAAGAAATTCGTCAAATAGCGTTTATAGATATAGATGAAGCTATGTATATGATATTAAAGGACACCTTAGATTATTTAGATAAAGGTGAAGGTGAAAAGGATGAATTAACAAAGGACACATTCCTTTTCTATAAAGAAATTCATGATAAAAAGGAGAATAATTAAATGAATCAGACAATTAAGACAGTATACAATGCCCTTGATGATAAGAAGGGAATAGATATTAAAGTTCTTGATATAAGTGAGATTTCTGTAATGGCAGATTATTTTATTATAGCTAGTGGTTCTAACAAGAATCAGGTACAGGCTCTTGCTGACAGTGTAGAAGAGGAAATGCTTAAGCTTAATATTCATTGTAGACAGGTGGAGGGTTATCCATCAGGCAATTGGATTTTAATGGATTACGGCGATTTTATAGTACATGTATTTAATCAGGATGACAGATTATTCTATGATTTAGAAAGAATCTGGAAAGATGGTAAGCTTGTTGAGATAGAAATGTAAGTTGAATAGTTACTATAATTTAATGATTGTGGGGTGGACAATATGTTAAATAAGATGCTAAAGATTATAGAAAAGTCATTTAAATTGGAAGAGATTGATGTAAAGGAATACTCTAAAATTAAAGCTAAAGGTATGAAATTTGATATAAAGGCCTATTATGCAAAGGGGCTTGGTCATGTGTCGGTTATGACAGCAAAGGGGTTCTTTGGACTTATGAAGATGGATACACTGATTATTAATGCTATAGAGAAGGATTTACCATTGTATTCTTATGATAGAGTTCATGCTATGGGAAACGATACCTTGATTATAGAGCTTTACGATACTATAATCCATCCATCTGAATTTGAGGATATTGATAAGGTAAATGATAAGTATGATGACATACCAAAGCATGACTTAGGTGAACATTGGTATGACAGTATAAAGCTTGAGGAAAGCGTATCTGTTAAGGGTAAAATTAAGAAGGACAAGGAATTGTTCGATGAGTATGCGATGGAGCATTTCCAGGCGTATATTAATACTGTTAATGGCGGAAGCGATGTAGATACAAAGAAAAAGCAGGAGAAAGCGTCTGTATATGTGGAAGGATTGCTTAAAAATGGTGGTCCATCTACTGATGTATTTAAGAAGGCATTGGGCGAGGAAGCTACAGCTGAGTTATTTAGAAAGTATTTATTTGGAACGGAATAGAAATTTATTAGTAAGAAATTGAGTATAATTTTTTATGTTGACATTTAGAGTTATAAACTCTAAAATATATATTAATAAAATAACTACTAAGAAAAGTAGCACTAGTATCTCAGTAGTTATGAGAACATACAATATTTATTGTGTAGGATATGATGTTTTAATATTGCTTGCACCACTAATATAATCTACGGATACATCATAATATTTAGCTAAAATAATAAGACTATCGACAGGAATACGAGTTTTACCACTTTCATAGTCAGCATAAGTGCGTTGACCTATGTTCAATAGTGATGCTATATTCTGTTGTGTATAGCTATGATCCTCGCGTAATTCGCGAATTCGTTTGTTATATTTCATATAGTTCTCCAATGACGATTATCTTGATGCTAGTAAACATTTAATACTATAGATATTATACAAAAATAATGGACTTATATTACAAAATAGAGTTATAAACTCTAAAATAGATGATGAGGTGCCTATGAAAATAAAAAAATATAGTTACATAATAGTTTTTATGATTATGTTTTGTTTTTTATGTGTAAGTTGTAAAAAAATAATAAGAAATAGTGAAGTTTATACAACTAAAGTTAATTCTTATAATAACGAAACGGATAGTTCAATGATTTCAGAAACAACTACTATTAACCAGAATGAAAATTATGAACAAACAACAACAGAAAATCAAAAAATCACTCTCACAACAGAAGAACTTATAACTAAAGATAGCGCAGAAGTTACTAAAAAAAAAGAAACTACAACTGTAAAGAAAAAGGAAACTACATCAAAAAAGCAAAATATATCAGAAGAATATACTACATACAACCATGGCCAAAATAATAATATATCTAGTGAAGAAAATGTATATACATATCATTATGCGGAAGAAGATATTATTTTTGTAAAGAATATCTTATCAAAAATAATAAAATCTGATATGAGCGATTTTGAAAAAGTTAAGGCAATTTATGATTATTTGCTTATGGAAATTAATAGTAAAGAAATTAATATGATATTTCCAGGGATTCCTATTTATGATGTAGGAATACGAGTATTAAAAGAAAAAAAAGCAGATGATGGAGAGTTTTCTGTTGCCTTTAAGGTATTATGTGATAATGCTGGTATAAAATGTGATTATGCAACAGGATATTATTTGGATATAAACGATACATCAGTAGTGACAGATTATTGGAAACGTTGGAATCAAGTTAAACTTGATGATAAATGGTACAATATTGATGTTGCAATGGATAAAAGTAGTATGACATATTACTACTTTTGTTTATCAGATAAAGATATGTATAAATATAGAAGTGAGGAATTTAAGCAACATATATGTGATAATGACTCTCTTGTAGTTCAAGCTTTTCAGGCTGGTATGCCATGGGATAAAATATTGTATAGATTAGTAAAATCTGATGAAGATATGTATAATCTTATAAAAACAGCAAAAGAAAAAGGGTATGAAAAGATAGGTTATTTATATATAGATGCGGAATTTATTCCTAAGAGTATTTACTATTATTTTGCTTTAAATTCAATTATGCCAGAGATTGGTGAATATGGTTGGGCACGTATAAGTGATTATGTAAAATATACAGAAAATGTACTATCACTTCCTTACGAAAATGGTAAATTAAAGAGTTGCAATACCTTATCGAGCGTAGAAGAGTTAAAACAATATATATTTATGTGCGCAGAAAAAGGAATAAATTTATCTGATGTATGGGTTAATATAGAAGGATTTGTGTGGAGTGAATTTGTTGATGATATTAGTTCGGAACTGTACCACAGATACAGTGCAATAGCTGAAAATATTGCGTGGGAAGGTGATGTGTATGAGAATAAATATAGACATCTTAATATTAGATTAACTACGGTGGATGAAAATTATGATTTTTATGAGATTTTCTTATCAATGGAAGAATCACAAAACTACATAGAACAATGCGTCGCCGAAGGAAAAGAAAAGATATGTGTGATTTTCAAACTAAAAAATGTAGCTAATGAAAATATAACAAACGGTAGTGATTTGGAATCAGCAGTATTTAAAATACTAGACGAATTGCCATTAGAAGGTTATCTTCAGAATGTAGGATTGTTTTTTGATGGAAGAGTAACGGTTACATTAAAAAAACAGTAGTGTAATAGAGTTTTATTATTATAGAGATTTTAAATCTTCTTTAGGATACTGTTTATAATGACGATTTTACAAATATTACAAATATTAAATACCTTTAAATTTCTGATGAAGAAATTTGTTTTGAAAATCTCGATTCAGGTAAATCAGTCGGAATTTGTGTTGATAATTCTTTTTATTCTGGCGATGTTAACTATATAGCTTGGTTTGATTCTAGAAATGGAAAATATGAAATTTTAGATATTGATAAAATATATTAATATTATTTTTTAATAAATGAATAAGATACAATATTATTAATTATTAAGCTAAGTAAAGGAGATACGATATGAGAAAAAAATATTTAAATTTAATAATGGTAGCTATGATAGGTTGTACAGTATTTACAGGTTGCGGCAAAGAAAAAAACGCTGAAAAAGAAACTGCGTCTACTATTTTAGAAGAATCGTCAAAAGAAGAAATATCGAAGGAAGAAACAACAGAAGATTTGACGACTGCTGACAAAGTAACTTCAGAAAGTATGACAACAGAACAGATAGTATCAACTGATAAACAAGAAGAAACTACGAAAAAGAAACAAGAGATAACTACAACCAAGAAGCCACAGACTACAAAACCAAAGCAAGAGGTAACAACAACTAAGAAGCCACAGACTATAAAACCAAAGCAAGAGGTAACAACAACTAAGAAGCCAGAAACTACAAAACCAAAACAAGAGGCAACAACAACTAAAAAGCCAGAGACCACCACATCTAAACAAGAGACAACAACAGTCAAGAAAGAAGAGACAACAACACAAAATACAGTAGATACAAGAACATGGTTTGATAAAAAAGGATATATAATTACATCAAAAGCAAATGCTACAAGCAAAGCTTTTTCGGTAGATGATTCGCATGATTGTGATACTAAGTTTGAAGCGTTGATAGATGATACAAGCGAATGGGTTACTTCAAAAGGACTTATGGATATAGGTATAGGTACTAGCATATGGTGTGATTATGAACATGAGTTGTATGAAATTATTCCGTTCGATAGATATACTGGAAATGCATATAGTTTTAATGGCAGTGAAGGAGAATTTGAAATTAATGGTAAAAAAATAACATATGAAATTTCAGGTAGTGCTGGTGGGGGAGATTATTTTGTTGAAGTAATATGTACTAAAGGATATGATGGAGTTGTTTTTTTAATTGCAAAACCAGAGAATTTAACATATAAGGGTGATAATTTAACTGCAGGTTCAAAAATCTATACAATAGATGAGGTGTATGATTTTGATAAAGAAGAAGTTTTCTTTATGACTGTTGATGATAAATAAACTATTTGTAATTACTAGATAGTATTTTGTTAAATAACAATAAACGTTCATAAATTATTATATGCAACAATTTAATTATAATTTATATAAAAACAATAGCCAGTGCATAAGCAAAATGCATTGGCTATTGATAGTTTCTAAACAAATCTTCTATAAAGACTAATAACTTTACCTAATATCTTGCAATCTGGCACTATAATTGGGTCCATTGTGTCATTCTCTGGTTGAAGACGAATATGGCCATCTTCCTTATAGAATGTCTTAACAGTGGCAGAATCGTCAACTAAAGCTACGATTATTTCACCATTTCTAGCTGTATTTTTCTTTTCAACAACTATCCAGTCACCTTCGAAAATACCTACATTAATCATACTTTCACCCTTAACTTCAAGGATAAAGACATCATTGTTAGGCATAAATTCCATAGGAATAGGGAAGTAGTTCTCAATGTTCTGTGTAGCAAGAAGTGGTTCACCAGCTGCGACACGGCCTACTATAGGAACATTTACTATTTCTCGGCCTGTAAGGCTGAAATTCTCATCAATTATCTCAATAGCTCTAGGCTTAGTAGGGTCTCTTCGTATGTATCCGTTCTTCTCTAAAGTTTCAAGATGTGCATGAACTGAAGAAGTAGATTTTAAGTTTACAGCATTACAGATATCACGTACAGTTGGTGGATATCCCTTGCTTAAGAGCTCGCTTTTAATAAACTCTAAAATATCTGATTGTTTTTGTGTTATCTTGCCATATGACATAACATAACCTCCTTAAATATATGATAATTTCTAGTTTTTTCTTAAATGTAAATATAGTATACCATACCTTTGTTCGATTTGCAAACAATTGTTCGAAAAAATGTTGACAAACAGTTGTTCGGGTGTTATTATATAGAAAAGTAACAAACAACTGTTCGGAATAAATGTTCGGATAACAGAAGAAAAGGAGTGCAAAGTATGAATAATAGAGTAAATTATAGAAGAAGAAATAATCATAAGCGTAACCGTAAGGCAGTTAGATTTGATAAGCTTAAGGTGTCATTTTTTGTATGTGTTATACTGTTTATCTGCTTTGCAGCTATTAGTGGTGTTAGCGCTAGCGGTAGCGTAAAAGAAGTTAATAAACAGTATCGTTCTGTTCTTGTATCAGAAGGTGACACATTATGGGATATTGCAGATGAGCATAATGATAAAAGCTTGTCTGATATGACTAATAAAGAGTATATTAAAGAAATAGAGAGTATTAATAAGATTAGCAGTGATAGTATCACAGCTGGAAATTATGTGATTGTTCCTATATTCGTAGCAGCAGAGTAGAACCATCAAGGATGAGCGTTATTGCCCATCCTTTTCTCTTAACTGAACTGCATTTCGTATCTTTAATCTACGTTCATCATCTATAGCAGCGTAATGCTTCTTTGTTGTATTTACATCTTTGTGGCCTAATACGTCTGCTACAAGGTAGATATCTCCAGTTTCTTTATATAATTGCGTTCCATATGTACTTCTAAGCTTATGTGGTGTAATATGCTTTACAGTAGTAGTGAGCATCGCGTATTTTTTCACAAGAAGCTCTACAGCACGCACGCTTATTCGTCTGTTTTTAGAGGATATAAAGAGTGCATCTGCATCTTCTTCGATTGGTTTGAAAATTTCTGCTCGATGCTCTATGTATTCCTTTAAAGCAACCTCTACCTCGTCACCAAAGTATACGATATCTTCTTTATGACCTTTTCGCATAATTTTGACACAACCGTTATCAAAATCTACGTCATTTATATTTATACCTACACACTCAGAAACTCGCATTCCGGTTCCAAGTAGAAGAGTAAGAAGTGCTACATCACGAAGCTTTGTTTTTTCATGAGATTCCTTTTGCTTTTTTGTAAGCTTGGCACCAGATTCAGCCTGGTCTAGCATATCAGCTACTTCATTTGGATCAAGACGAGTTATTTCCTTTTGTCTAAGCTTAGGAGTAGATACCTTTGATGTAGGATTTTGAGTTACCATATCATGACAATATAAGTAGTTATAAAGCATTCTAAGGGCCGAGAATTTTCTTTTTACACCTTGTTCCTTATTCATATATTCCACATCATCTTTGTTATACATTTGAAGATATACAAGATAATCCTCGATATCTACAGGGGTTAAATTATCAAATAATTCAAGACGTATTTCGCAGATATCCTTGTCCTTATATGTTGGATTGTGTTCTTTTATAAAGTTAAAGAATATTCTTAAATCATAAGCATAACCAAGGCGTGTAGATGGAGCAGTAGTTGTAGAAATTCCACGGAAGAAGGTCTCGCAAAAGGGTGGTAATTCCTTGCTGAGTTCCCGCAATTTTACAAGTATCTCTTTGTCTTTTTGTGCTTGATATGTTTTATCGTTCTTAGCCATAATGTTCTCCTATGGTTTATAATATATAGTAAACTGATTACTGTAAGAATTTTAAAAGTTTACTCTGATTTTTCATTGTTTTTAGTACTTTTTGTTCTTGGCTTCTTAGGATTTCTTGGAGGCCATCCCTTTATATTACCTTCAAGTATAGCCGTGAAAAATCGTTCTCTGATACCTGGGTATTCCTTATTTAGTCCGTTTATTAAATCCTTAACATATTGACGCTTTGTATGTCCATCCACAGGACATGGATTCTTTGCTACGGGAAGGTTCATTTTGTTTTGGAAGCCTTTAATATCATATTCACTAGCATACATAAGTGGTCTTATAAGTGTAAGACCTGTTTTATCTAAGTATGACTTAGGAGAGAACGAGTAGAAGCGTCCTTCGAATATAAGGGATAACATCATTGTCTCTATAATATCATCTCTGTGATGAGCGTAAGCTATCTTGTTACAACCGATTTCAAGAGCTTTATCGTTTAATGCACCTTTACGCATTTTAGCGCATAAGGAACAAGGATTTGTTTCTTTTCGGTCATTGAAGATAATATCGCCTATTTCTGTTTTTACTATATGATATTCAATTTCCATAGATTTACAAAGTTCGGCTATTTCATCTAGCTTTTGGATGCCTAGACCTAAATCAACTGTAATGGCTTTTAGTTCGAACTTTTTAGGGTAAAATCTTTTTAATCCGTGAAGAGCGTAGAGTAGAGTAAGACTGTCTTTGCCACCTGATATACCGATGGCGATAACATCTCCTTCATCTATCATATCAAAATCGTCTACACCACGGCGCGTAAAGCTAAGTAATTGCTGTAATTTCATGTATTTATTATAATCCTTTCTTAATGTGATGTTAAATTTATATCAATATATAGCGAACGTTTCGAAATATATTAAAAAATCTTGTTAATTTTATATTTAAGTATTGATATAAATTGACGAATATACCAATTTGTCATATAATTATATTGGTTTATTTTACATAAGCACAAATAATATAGGAGGTAAAGTAGCAATGAACAAGACAAAATTGGGTGTTTCTACAAACTTAATGGCAGCATTTATTTATGCGTTAGCAATAGTAATTTCTTTTGTTAGCTCAGGTATGGCATTTACTTTAGCACTTGTTGTAACAGTTGCATATATTCTTTACAAGGAAGAAGATATGTGGCTTAAGAGCAGTGCAGTTAAGGCTGTAGCTATAGTTTTAGTATTTATGCTTGTGCCATTCTTATTTGGATTTGTTTATGACATTATGGATTTCCTTAATTTCTTCTTCCAGTTTGCTGATTTCAGACTTTATGATAAGTTTGCTATCATCCCATTCATCACAACTATTATTGATGTTCTTGAGAAGTTATTCTTACTTTTATTAGCTGTTAAGGCTCTTAAGGGTCAGACTGTTAAGGTTCCTGTTGTAGACGACATGGTAGCTAAGCATCTTCAGTAATAGAAGAATGGAAAAAACTAATTAAATTTAATGTTTAATTAGAGATACACCACTTCGCAAAACGCAGGTTTTACGAAGTGGTGTTATTATTTTATCACAATATATGCTTTTAAATCAAGTTTTTTATGAAAATATCTGTTTTCCTATACGTTCACCCATTTTAACAGCTGTTTCATAACCATTCTTAGTATTTTCGATTAAGTCGTCATCAATATCCACAGTATCTTTCTTAAACAACAATACAATCGTCGAACCACCGAATTCAAATTTTCCTTTTTCGTCACCACGATGTATGCATGCAACCTGATCATAATTTACAATTTTTCCAACCATCAATGCACCAACTTCAATCTGCATAACCTTACCAAAGTTTTCAGTGTGTAATAACGAACATTCTCTAGAATTTTCCTTGTAAATGTCATAATATTCGCATGCAACTGGATTTACAGTATGTAAAACGCCTTCTATGAACTTATTTGTTGTTTTGTAGCCATTATCTATATAACAATATCTATGATAATTATCTACGCATAATCTTATAATTACACATGTGCCACCTTTATAATAATTTGCAGCTTTTTTGCTATGTGTAAGACTTTCTATTGTATAATATGAATCCTTTATATTAAATGTCATATTATCATCGATTTCGTATACGCTTACACGGCCGTCAGATGGGCTTATAAGGACTTCTTTGTCACGATTAATAAAACGTTTACCTGGCTTTAAATCTCTTGTAAAAAAGTCATTAAACGATGCGTACGCACGTTCGGTATAATCAGACATATCAATATTATTGGCCTTAATAAATGGTTTTACCAATAATGAGGACAATTTTGTGCTTAAAACAGCGCCTCCAAGCTTAGAAATCGTTGGATTTATAAGGATTTTTAAGAATTTTCGACCTAAAACTGTTCCATATAAACCTTTTAAAAAGTTATCTTGTCCGTTATCCTTATGGATAATTCTTCCTTCTCTGTCTTTACAATGCATAAATTATACCTCCATATTGTTTTATAGATTAAAAACCGGCTGGTGTTGCCGGTTTATTAAAATCAAAATTATTATTAAAAACTAATTGCGCCTACATGCTGCATAATTAAAACAGCAAGCATAGAAAATCCGATAATTGCGATCATTATAAGGCCTTTCTTATGAGCCTTCTTTACTGGAATATCAAGTATAAATAATAAACCAAGAATCACGCAGAAAATATTGATTGCTATAGCAAAATTAATATTTAAAGCAGAAATTCTATTTCTAAACATATATAACAATGGTAAAAAGCCTGCTACAGTTGTTATAGGCATTCCCTGATAATACTGACGAACTTCAGAAGTTTTCTGCTGTCTTTCTTCCTCTGTTACATTGAAATATCCTAATCTAATAACACCAGCTAATACAAATAATGCTGAGATAATAGTTGCTAATACTGAGAATTTTGAATTGTATTTAACAGTGTATATATAGTTGAAAATCGCTGGAAATACACCAAAGCAGATTACATCACATAAGGAATCTATCTGTATACCAAATTTTTTAGCACTTTCGCTTCTAGTCTTGTGTCCTCTGGCAATTACACCATCGAACATATCGCAAACACCTGAACCTAAAAGACAGAAAATTGCTATATTAAAGTTACCATTAAAAACCTGTGTTATACCAACAATACTTGTAGTAAGTCCTATATATGTAAGAATTACTGTATAATTATAAAAACCTATCATTTTTCCTCCTGCTCTAAACGAACAAATTATTCTAAAGTATAGTGTTGTTGTAGACAAACAACCTCTTCAATTTTACTTCTATTTTGCCTTTATGTCAATATTTAAATACGTTTCTAGGCCTATTATTGCTGATTGCTTAAAGTGTCAATTAGCTTTGTAAAATACGTAGGAAGCTCTGAATCAAATTCCATATATTCCTTTGTAGTTGGATGAATAAATCCTAAGGATTTAGCGTGTAAAACCTGACCCTGTAATTTAAATGGGCAAGTCTTTGGTCCGTATATTTCATCACCAAGTAACGGATGATTAATGCTAGACATATGTACACGAATCTGATGAGTTCTTCCAGTTTCAAGCTGGCACTCAATAAGTGTGTATTTCCCCATATTCTTTAACACCTTGTAATGAGTAATTGCTTCCTTGCCATTTGGAGTAATAGTCATCTTTTTGCGATCATTAGGGTGTCTTCCTATATTACCTTCTACTGTGCCCTCTTCGTCCTTAAAAGCATTATAGACTATGGCCTGATATTTCCTCGTTATAGAATGTTCTTTTAATTGTTCAGCTACGAAATTGTGAGCTTTATCATTCTTGCAAACTACTAATAAACCAGTAGTATCCATATCAATTCTATGGACAATGCCCGGTCTGAGTTCACCATTTATACCAGAAAGCTTGTCCTTACAATGATGCATAAGTGCATTTACAAGTGTTCCTGTATAATGGCCAGGTGCAGGATGTACAACCATTCCCTTTGGCTTATTAACAATAAGTATATCATCATCTTCGTATACAATATCAAGGGGGATATCCTCAGCTGGAATATCAACTGGTACAGCATCAGGAATAAGTATGTTAATAATATCTTGTTCTCTGACCTTGTAGTTTGCTTTAACAATCTTATCATTTACAGTAATATTGCCGTCACTAATAAGCCCCTGTATCCTTGAACGAGTCAAATCAGAGGCTACATTGGCGATAAATTTATCTATTCTTATTAAATCGTCTTCATCACTAACAACTATATTATTCAGCTTCATTTTCTACCTGCCATTTTTTCTTTGAACTCATAAGATAATCAAGTTCATTCTCCTTTAATACAAAGAAACATATTATTAAAAATACAATCACAGCTACAGTAATGTAGCAATCAGCAACATTAAATACTGGGAAATCAATTAATTTAAAATAAAAATAATCAATTACATAGCCTTTTGTCACTCTATCGATAAAATTACCGATAGCACCTGCTACGATAACTACCATGTCGATTTGTAATATTTTAAAGGCTATAACATTTACTTTATCCCCAAATTCTTCAATAATAGTTGAAATCTTATGAATGCTAAATATCAAAAGTGGCACAAGGATAAATGTTATTATTAGAAATAAAGAAATCTTGCCCGCTAACATTCCATAGGCAGCTCCTTTATTTTCAACATATAGCAATTCAAATACATTTTTTATAATTACTATAGGGTTCTTGTCCTTTAAATGATTAATTGCAAGGACTTTTGAAAACTGATCAAAAGCTATTAATCCTGCGGCTGTAAAAAAATAAATAATGTATAAAATAACTTTATTCTTTTTCATTGTAAAGACTCCTATCCTAAAAATATCCTCCGCCAAACAAGATAATGCTTGCTAAACGGAGGCATAATAATCGTTTAATTATTATTTGAATGTAGCAACATCAAAACCGCTACCTAACAATTCCTGGAAATCACCTGATATTTCAACTGATTCAGGAGTAATAATAAATATGTAGCTAGATACCTTCTGAAGGTTTCCGTTTATTGAATAACATGAACCTGAAGTAAAATCTATAATTCTCTGAGCTATATCTACATGTAAGCCTTCAAGATTTAAGATAACTGATCTTCCACTTAAAAGTGTATCTGTAATTTCTCTTGAATCTTCAACATTGGCTGGTTTAATCACACATACTTCCATATTGTTTCTCCCTGCTCTCATAGGAACAACCTTGCTATTCTTTGCAGCAGCCTTTGTAACTTTAGCTGGCTTAGCAGGCTCTTCAAATGTGCTTGTCTTATCATCCTGTGAATCTATGTCATCTTTCTTTGACTTCTTTGAGAACTTCTTAGGTTCATCATAGTCATCGTAATCATCATAGTCATCATAATCATCATAATCTTCATCATCATTTAATTTTAATAAATTTAAAAACTTGTCACTAAACTTGCTCATTTTAATTCTCCCTATCCTTTTATATAGCGTAATTTCTTACACCGAAAATGCTTGTACCAACTCTTACATGAGTCGCACCTTCTTCTATAGCTGTGGTATAGTCACCACTCATACCCATAGAAAGCATATCCATACATACATTATCAATGTTTTTTGCCTTTATGTCAACAGATAATTGCTTTAATTCATTAAAATATTTTCTATTTTCTTCACCATCATCTACAAATGGCGCAATTGTCATTAATCCTTTAATGCGAATATGTGGTAGTTTAGCTATTTCTTCTACAATATTTGTAACCTCGCTATTATCTAGCCCGAATTTTGTATCTTCATTAGCTACGTTTACCTGCACTAAAATATTAACAATAATGTCCTTCTTTGCCGCTTCTTTTTCAATTTCCATAGCAAGCTTTACAGAATCAACAGAATGAATTAAATAAACCTTATCAACGATATATTTTACCTTATTTGTCTGCAGATGTCCTATGAGATGCCAACGGATATCTTTTGGCAATTCCTCATATTTGCTGGTAAGCTCCTGGACTTTATTTTCTCCAAAATCTCTTACTCCATAATCATATAGAGTTTGAATGTCTGAAGCAGGTTTGGTTTTACTTACTGCGATAAGTGTAACGTCATCTTTAGCTCGTCCAACCTTCTCGCAAGATAAATTTACTTCATTTAATACCTCATTGTAATTATTTACTAACATAATTGCTCCTTTTAATGATATACAATCTGGTTCTCATCTACTGTATCGCTGTCCAAGACGATATGATCATAAACAAGCAGACCATAAGTTGTACCACTTTCTATTATATAATAGTCTGAACTCTCGGCTAAAATGTGAACTTCTCTAAACACACAATATCCGTTATTGATATTATAGACACCTGTAAGAGATGACTTCGCGCTTATGGTATATTTCTCAGAATTATCTTCCAAAGTGAGGTTCATACCCGCGCTGAATTCCTTAGTATTAACGTAATATTGACCATCAATAAGCTGATAAATCTGTGGATTTACATATTCTACAGTCATATTACCGTCTTCGTCATACTTTTCTACTAAGAAACCTACATCCTTTGTATTTCCACCAAAGGTAGCAAATCTTTCAGGTATAGTATAAAAGTCCATATCAACTAAGGATGTCTTTGGTATTTTTAAGCCCTCTATAGGCTTTTCAACAATCTGTATATCGATAAAGCGCTTTGATGAATACTTAACCATATATTGACTTAAAGTGATTCGTCCATAAGGCTTTCCTTCGATATATATGATTTCAAAGTCTCCGACAGCTGTTAATCCATCTTCCTTGAAACGAATTTTCATCAAAGTGTCTTCAAAATATTTCTTAACCTCTTCTTCTGATAATGGAATAATGATATCCCATTTTTCATCACCTATAGTTTTATATATAGGTGTGTTAGCTGCTACTAAGTCATTTGATTTATTATTTGTACAACTATATCTTGATTTATCAAAATCAGAAAGTTTTAATGATTTATAATCATAATCCTCGTAACCGTCAATTACATAGCTTACTATTCCTGATTGTGGCGCCTTAATCATATTAAATAATGATAGGATTTGCTCATTCATATTGTTAATAATTTCATTGATTTTATTCATATTAACATATTCTAGTAGCGCAGCATCTATATTAACCTTAAAATTGTACACTGAATCAAAATGAGTATCATCATAGTTTAAGCTAAATTGAGAAATAATCTCTTTAATATCAGCATAGTTTTCTTCTGTAAGGGCGTTTTGCTCACTTAAAGATTCCTGAAGCAAATTAGTTACATTACCATTTTCATCAATAGTATACACTGCACTTCCTACAGCAACCTTATTACCTTCGCCTACAAAACAGTTTAAATAGCCAGAACTCGGTGCCAAATTAACTGTTTCATCTCGAAGAACTAAGCCTTCATAGTATTTATTAGCTGATTCGGCTGTTTTACCGTATATAACTTCATATACGGATATTTTATCTCTTGTTACAAACATAGCTGTATATATAAGGAAATATATAAAAATAGCAAGAAATATTACAACACCTACATTGGCATATCGCTTTTTTCTATATTTAACTACTCTTGGGTTCTTATTTTTTCTGCTCAAGGTTTCCTCCATATTAATTATAATGATTAGGATATCAAAAACATCTAATCCATATTCAACGGATTGTTGACATTCAATCTTCATTATACAACAAATCTATCATCAAGTCCATAATTTCATCCAATAATTAACTTGTAGCATATAAGCTATAAGCTGTGGACCTGCCATTAGCTGGCCATACCACGGATTTGTATAATTTAATTTATCCTTTACAAAGGATAGTGCCTTGTTTTTATCAATCAGCTCATTAATTGGCTCATTTGGAGTATTGATGACTTCTATAAAATTCTTAATCAATATTTCTTCATATTTAGGGTGATATGTCTTTGGATATGGACTTTTCTTTCTATATAGAACCTCATCTGGAAGAATATTTAATCTCTTCGTTGCAGCACGAAGCAAGCCTTTTTCTTTATTATCAAGATATTTCATATCCCATGGAACGTTCCAAAGATATTCAACAATTCTGTGATCTGCAAAAGGAACACGTGCTTCCAATCCATTATACATACTAGTTCTATCCATTCTATCTAGCAATGTGGTCATAAACCATGTAAGATTTAAATATGAAACCTCTCTTCTTTTTGCGGCTTCTCTATCTTCTCCTATGAGAATAGGTGTCATAGATATGCTTTGCTCGTAAGTTCGAAGAACATATTCAGGAATATTAAGTTTTTCTTTTACATCATCTTTTAATAATAAGGTTCTTGGACTTAAATCAGTAGCCCATGGGAACGTGTCTGAATAAAGTAAATCTTCTCTATAAAACCATGGATATCCACCAAAAATTTCATCGGCACATTCGCCGGTCAGTGCAACCTTGTGATTTTTTGAAACCTTACCGCAAAAATAAAGCAATGAGCTTTCAACATCTGTCATACACGGTAAATCTCTAGCATCTACAGTAGTGAAAAGCAATTCATATAAATCTTCATAAGAACATTCTAGATATATATGCTTAGATTTGATATGTTCCTTCATAATATCCACATATGGTCTGTCTTCTGAAGGCTGAAATGCATTGGATTTAAAGTAAATATTATTATCTTTGAAATCAAAGCTATACGTTGTAAGTTCTTTATTATTTTTTAAAGCGGCTTTACCACAAATTGCTGATATTATGCTGGAATCAATACCGCCAGATAAAAAGGCACACACTGGTATATCTGATAGCATCTGCAAATTTATGGCATCATTTAATAAAAAGGCTGTTTTATCAATAGTTTCCTCAAGAGAATCATTATGGTGAGCGCTTATAAGACGCCAATAAGTTACATCCTCTACACCATTTTTATCTACATGTAGATAATGTCCTGGAAGAACCTCTCTTATATTATCAAATACGCCATTTCCTTGCTTTTTAGCAGGTCCTAGACCGAAAATGCTTTTTAGAGAATTATAGTTAATAACAGGCGTTACTAAAGGATATGAAAAGATGCCTTTTATTTCTGAAGAAAATATAATATCATTATCAAATTCTGTATAAAACAATGGTTTAACACCTAGTCTATCTCGAACTATATATAAGCCGTTTTGACTGTCGTAAATGGCAAATGAAAATATGCCATTTAATTTCTTTATAAAATCAATACCTTCCTCAATATATCCATTTAAAATGACTTCTGTATCGCTTTCGGTATCAAAATTAGTAGTTAAATTCTTTCTAAGTTCATGCATATTATAGATTTCGCCGTTATAAGTTATAGCAACTGTTCTTAAACGATTTATTTTCTTGACCATTGGCTGATGTCCGCCCTCTAAATCAATTATAGATAAGCGGACATGACCAAGACCACAGGTATTTGATAAAAATATGCCGGAATCATCAGGTCCTCTGTGTTTTACAGAACAATTCATCTTTTTTAAGATATGTCTATGATAAGCTTCATCTTTAAGAAAATTCATATACGGATTGTAAAAACCTGAGATTCCACACATAAATTAGTCTCCTTTTTACTTATTAAATGGACTTATTACAACAGGCTGTATCTGCTTGCCTGATAAAGCGTTTTCAATTGTAGGTATAAGAAGCTCTGTATGAGCAACTAGTGATTTTGGTTTCTTGATATGATCATCCTGGCCGAAAGGCACAAAATAAATATTTTTCATATTGAGAAGCATTCCGATATTTTTCATATTGGCGCCTAGACCGTCATTTGTACATATAGCAATTATCAGTGGCAATTCATTTCTAATATGAGCCTTAGCTGCCATTAATACAGGACTGTCTGTTATACCGTTACAAAGTTTAGCTGCAGTGTTGCCAGTACAAGGAAATATAGCTAATGCATCCAAATACGCCTTTGGACCGATAGGTTCAGCATCTTCTATAGTCAAAATTGGCTTATTTCCTGTTATTTCTTCTGCTTTTTTAATAAAATCATCCGCATTACCAAAACGTGAGTTTATGGATGCGGATCTTTCGGAAAATATAGTGTAAACATTGCAATTACAAGCTATTAGCCTTTCTAATTCTATAAAAGCCTTTTTATATGTGCAAAAGGAGCCTGTAAAAGCTACTCCGATAGTTTTGTTGTTAATATCCATTATTACTCTCCTAAAATAATGTGATACTATAATATATTCATAAAAACAAATTATGTGAAAACGTATTATTTTATTAATAAATTCATATAAGTATACATATTTTAGTTATGTAAACCTTGCTTACGTTTATTCATTATATTTATTAGTTCCTTAGCCATTTCTTCACCACTAGATGTAGGTGCGTACTTTCCCGGAATACCCAATACATGTTTGACAATTATTCCATATTGTGAAGCGGCGTTTTTGTCTACACCACCAGGATTTGAAGCTATATCTAATATAATAGCATCAGGATTTATTTTTTTTATTATCTCTTCATTTAATATCAATATAGGTATAGTATTAAATATATAATCATACTTACCAATTTCCATAATTAAATTATGTAAATATAATGTATTTAATCCCATGCTATATGCTGCTTCTAAATCTTCTTCTTTTCTAGCACATACTGTAACCTTAGCATCTAGATTCTTAAGCTTCCATGCAAGAGTTTTTCCACATTTACCATAACCTAAAACAAGGACCTTGCTATGATGTAGATTTGTATTTTTTGATATAATAGCTTCTGCTATTATGCCCTCAGCTGTAGAAATGCTGTTAAATATAGCTAGTTTTTCAGATTTCGTATAATCTATGTATTTAATATGGTTATTATCGAGAAGATTTCTTGATTCTTCGTTTATTAATCCTGCATATAATAAAAACATAGATAAATCATTTTTCTTACTTATCTTAGATACAAATTTTGGAATAGTTATAAATTCACTTATTTTATCAAATGGCACAGGTGTTACTATTATGTTTGAAGTATATATTATTTCATCTATATCATATGTAACCCTTATATTTGTACGGTCATTTTTATTCAACAATTCTAATATGGTATCCTTGTGTTCTTTTTGACGGCTTATACTTTCAGAACAGATTATATTTATATAAAATCCTTTATTTGCAAGATATTTTGCCATATAAAGCTGTCTTAAATCACAGACAAGAAAACCTATTGTTTGATATTTATTCATAAACAAATCCCCTATTCTTTCATATACTATTTATATATATGATAAAAATAGAGGATTATGCATTAATTATTATTCTTTTTTATAGTTATTCGCTCTCGTATTTTTTTTCTAGTTATTTCTACAAGATTTAATCTGGTAAGCCCCATTATGGAAGTTTTTATGTTATCTTTCTTAGCTTCATCTATAAGTTGGTTTAGCAAACCTTCTTTAGCTTCATCTTTAGCCATATCTATAAAATCGATAATTATGATTCCTGATATATTTCTTAGCTTTATTTGTCTCATAGCTTCTATGGCAGCTTCTAAATTTATCTTTAAAATGGTATCTTCCTTGTTCTTACCTTTTTCACATTTACCGGTATTTACATCTATAACTGTCATAGCTTCAGTGTAGTCTATGACAAGATATGCACCAGATTTTAGCCATACCTTTCGCGAACTAACGTCATTAAGCAGACCTTCAATATTATATAATTTATATAAAGGCAGCAAAGAATCTTCATATAACTTAACATCAATACTTTGTTCACATAGAAGCTTATATATTTCTTCGTTATCTGTTATTATTTCATCAGACTTATGTTTATTTATAACAGATAATATAGGATTTTCATTGGAATATATACAAGTCCTTCCTTTGCTATATAACGCCTTATTAAAACATAAAAATAATGCCTCAAACTGCTTTAAAATATCTTCTTTGATAAGTTCATAATCGCTGATATCCTGCGCCTGTGTTCTTACTATTATTCCAGTATTACTTAATATATTATAAAATAATTCTTCAGTAATCATACCGTATGCTTCTTTATCATACATAATATCCGATATAATATCGCTACAATAATTTGATAAGCTTTGACGCAAAGAATTGTCTTTTATCTTTGTAGAAACATTTATTCCTGCTACACCGTAAGTTAAAACTACATAATTAGATGAAAACTCTATGCAAGTGCTACATACGGCATCCTTTGTCTTTATTGGTTCCTTTTTGATTTGTACAAGAATATTGTCTCCTTGGCATATTTTTGTTGTGTTTTTTCTGTTAATAAAAAAGGTGTTTTCAGTGTTTTCCAAGGATAAATAAGCTTTTTTTCCTGGAGAATATTCAACAAAAGCTGCATTTATATTTTTTACAACATCATTCACGTGGGCAACATATATATTTCCCAGCACAAAAGGTTCATCTTCGTAAAAAATGTCCATATATGTAGCCTTGTTATCTTCATATAATACAGCCACATCTGCAGGTGCTATACTTGGTATATTCAGTTTTGTTAAAACAAGCTTTTTACTCAATTATTTCACCAAATTTCTCTAAAGGAATAATTTCCTCTTTAATTATATTTCCACTGCTATCCTTAACTATATTTTGTCCATACACTTCTAAACGTGTGATACTTAAAGCAAATTCACTCATTTCTTCGCCTAAGTATTTATAAAAAGCTTCCATTACAAGCTCAGGCTTTAAATTTTGAGCACTACCTGTCGAAAGTTTCATAAAGAAATCGCCATTATCATCTATATATGTATCAAAAATTAATGGGCGCAAATCTACTTCCATAACAGATTTCTTAGTTGCTTTTTCGACAACTATACTCTGTTGATTTAAGAAGTTTTCAAAAGATTCTTTAATATTATCTGTAGAAGGCTTGTAATTATCTTTGATTCTTACCTTGTAGTCAGCAGCGGCTACACAAGACATAGCATTGGCTACATTATCATCTAATCTTACATAGCCAGTAACAGTAATACCATCTACAGAAGCTGCATTTAAAGCATCTATAGCATCATTTGAGGACATTGTAGTATTTACTTCAATATCTACATATTCACCGTAGCTTTCAAGTCCAACACCTAAAGGTGCTGCGAAAGACATAATCTGATGTGGTGAAAATCCGGCAGAATACTTAACGTCAATATCAGCTCTTCTATTTAATTTCTGGAAATATCTCATTACATCTAAATGGCCAATATATCTTATTGGACCTGTTTTTGTAAATTTAATTCTTATCTTCAAAACAGATACCTCCCTTAAACATCGTAGCACCGCATCCCTGACACTTCATCTTACAGTTAGGTGATACTTGCTCGTTCATAGCATTATTCCACTCACGCTTTAAAAATTCCTTAGTTACGCCAGTGTTTATGAAATCCCATGGGAATATTTCATCTAATTCTCTCTGCCTTGTTGTATAGAAATCTAAATCAATATTAGCTTCATCTAAAGCTTCAAGCCATCTATCATAATTAAAATATTCGCCCCAGGCATCATAAATGCCGCCCTTTTCATAAACCTTCATAATAACCTTGGAAATCTTTCTATCACCTCTAGCAAGTAAGCCTTCGATAATAGATACATCTGGATCGTGGTAGTTATACTTAAGACTCTTTCTGTTAAGCATTTCTTTCATTCTATCGCTTACCACATATGCACGTCTCTGGAATTCATCCTTAGAGCACATTGGAGCCCACTGTAATGGTGTAAATGGCTTTGGAATAAAGAATGAGCTGCTGGCAGTAACCATTACTTTTCCATTTCTCTCAGATTTAGGTATTTCATAATATTTTTCTGCAACAAGTTCTGATAATTCCGCTATAGCCTTCATATCTTCTTCTGTCTCAGTTGGAAGTCCTAGCATAAAGTATAGCTTTACCTTGTTCCAGCCGCCATTAAAGGCCAATGAACATCCATTTAATATATCATCTACTGTTAAACCTTTGTTAATAACGTTTCTCATACGCTGAGAACCTGCTTCAGGAGCAAAAGTTAAAGAACTCTTTTTAATATCTTGAACCTTACTCATAACATCAAGTGAGAATGCATCTACTCTTAAAGAAGGTAATGAAATATTCACACCTTTTCCCTTAAGTTCTTCTATAAGGAAATCCATAAGCTCTGGTAATTTAGAATAATCTGAACTGCTAAGTGAACTTAAGGAAATCTCCTCATGTCCTGTATTCTTAAGCATTTTAATAGCTTTATCCTTTAAGAATTCTATGCTTCTCTCTCTTACAGGTCTATAAATCATACCAGCCTGGCAGAAACGACAGCCTCTTATACATCCACGCTGTATTTCAAGAACTACTCTATCCTGTGTAGCCTTGATATAAGGAACTAAAGGCTTTTCTGGATATACTGTATCACTTAAATCCATTACAAGTTCCTTTGTAACAGTTTCTGGAATTCCTTCAGTATTAGGCATAAAGCTTTTGATTGTGCCATCTTCTTTATATTCCACATCATAGAATCTTGGAACATACATACCTGGAAGCTTTGCGGCTTTTTCTAAGAAATCTAATCTAGAACCATTATTAGCTCTATTTTCTCTATATAAATCTATAAGCGTCTGGTATTGTGTCTCGCCCTCGCCCATATAGAATATATCAAAGAAATCAGCTATAGGCTCTGGATTATAGGTACAAGGACCACCACCGATAACTATAGGATCATCTTCAGCTCTATCACAAGACATAAAAGGTATGTGACTTAGGTCTAAAATCTGCAAAATGTTTGTATAACACATTTCATACTGAATTGTTATACCTAAGAAATCCATATTTTTTACTGGTGATTGTGTCTCCAATGTAAATAATGGTATATTTTCCTTTCGCATAATTTCGTCTAAATCTGTCCATGGAGAATATACTCGTTCACAATATACGCCATCCATATTATTGAACATATCATATAAAATCTGAATTCCAAGGTGAGACATAGCTATTTCATATACATCTGGAAAACACATTGCGAAACGTACATCTACTGTGTTTAAATCTTTTTTTACCATATTGACTTCCTGACCAATATATCTGGCAGGTTTATCAATACTCATAAGTATTTCATCAGTTAATGCTAAATTAGTCATTTAAGCCTCCAAAATTAACGTCTTTCTTTATAAATAATTACCGGAAAATCCTTACCTGGAAGTTCCATATATAATGTCTTAGCATCTGCTTCATTAACATATATAGAACCAAGAGAGCCTGCGCCTCTATATGCAGTGCCACCAAAGTTTGTTATCCAGTCACATGATGCTATACCGATATTTGTGTCTACAGTATTACCGTAAAAAACCATCCAGTATTTTAATTTTTTGCTGAAATCCTTTCTTACAAAATTGTAATTTGTAAACATAAATCTCATATTAAATACACCTGTAGGTGTCTCTAAACCATTTACTGGATCACCAGAAATAATATCGCAATCAACAATCTTATTGCCGTCCTTATAAGCATATAAGTGTTGGTCAGTTAAGTTGATTTCAATATATGTATTTCCGAA
Organism: Lachnospiraceae bacterium; assembly: GCA_045125245.1. Taxonomy (GTDB): domain Bacteria; phylum Bacillota; class Clostridia; order Lachnospirales; family Lachnospiraceae; genus SVEL01. The sequence continues at coordinate 27,616 of JBGVNF010000021.1, read as the reverse complement.
ATCATTTTCGCCAAAGGCTCCAGCTCTCTGCAAGAAATCAGGTTCTCTTGTAGTTGAGTTAAGGGACTTTATATCATTGATAATAGCTTCTGCTTCAGCTTTTCTATTAATCCACCAACCAAAGTCGCCACCGCTAACCTTGATTGTCTCGCCGTAAGAATTTAAGAATTCTCTTGTCTGTCCCATGGTTTCATATTTTTTGCCAATATTATCAATATATTCAATGATTTTCTCATTATCAAAGATTACTTCATTATTTGTGCCAACAGATAACCATTTATATATCTGAGCCTTGTCTATAACTTCCTTTTCTTCGCCAAAAGTAAGTGTAATAACCACATCAAGATAGCTATTTAATTGGCTAAGAAGTTTTTGTTCCTTTTCAGAAGCCTCTTTATCAATAGGAACTAGATAACAGTTTTCGTTCTCTAAAGTCAAAACAGGATCCATATTTTTAATAGCTTCTTTTATAAGTGCGATAGTCTTTTCTTTGTCTATTTCGTTGCCTGGAACACCTTCTGTCATAGTGAATGCATTACCGTCAAAGGTAAGTTCTGGTGCAATACCCGAATTGATATATTCATCATCTAGGCATTTTAATCCATTTATAGCATAGTCAAGCTTGATTTCGTCATAAGCTATGGTAATATCAAGGTTTTCAGCCTTTTTGGGTTTGATAAACCAAAGATAATGATTTTGATTTTCCTTTATCTTAGATAAATCTCCATCAATAGTAACCTTCATATCTATGTCACCAGCTGATACGTGCTCTACTTCATCATTTCTTTCAATAAGCTTAAGGTAATATGTGCGGATATCATTTTGTATAGAACTCTTAACGGCATCTACGGTTTTATTGCCATAATCCTTGCCATTTATAGTTGTTCCAGGAAGAAAATGATATTGATAGTATACAGCTACACCCAAGTATACTATAGCGATTATTGCGATTGTAAATATTGCACATCCTATAATTATTTTCTTTTTATTCTTCATAACTTTTCTCCTTTATATAAAACCCCGAAGCCCCCTTTTCACTAATACATAATTATGTTAGTAAAAAGGGGGTGTATAATATTTAACATGTATAATTAGTTTGACTCACCTTTATAGATATTTGTATAAAAGCAAGTTCTATTGCCTGTATGACATGCAGCACCGACTTGGTCTACCTTTGCTAAAAGTGTATCCTTATCGCAGTCTATTTCAAGAGATTTTACATATTGAAAATGACCTGAAGTTAAGCCTTTAATCCAAAGCTCATTTCTACTTCTGCTATAATATGTCATTTTACCAGTCTCTATTGTATGCTCATAGGCTTCTTTGTTCATATAAGCAAGCATTAAGACATCATTAGTTTCATAATCTTGAACAATAACTGGAATCATGCCATCGCTATTTAACTTAAATTCTTCAAATTTCATTGAATTCATATATGTTTCCTCGCTAGTTTTATAATGTACCCTTTGTAGAAAGTACTGAATTGATTCTTAAATCTGTCTGAGTAGCCATATCAAGTGCCTTTGAGAACGCTTTAAATGCACATTCTATTATGTGGTGATCATTCTCTCCAGACATCATCTTAAAATGAAGATTCATTCCTGCACTATATGATAATGCATAGAAAAATTCCTTTGTCATAGCAGTTTCGAAATAACCACACATAGGCTGGCTAAATTTTAAATCATATGATAAATAAGGTCTGCCAGATAAGTCTAAGGCACAAAGAATCAATGCATCATCCATAGGCAAGATTGCATTGCCATAGCGCTTTATTCCAATTTTATCGCCAATTGCCTGTAAAATCGCTTGTCCTAATACAATTCCTGTATCTTCAATTAAATGATGACAATCAACATATAAATCTCCAGTAGCCTTAACTGTCAAATCAAATAATCCGTGTCGAGCAAAATTATTAAGCATATGGTCAAAAAATCCTATACCCGTGTTAACTTCTGCTTTGCCCTGTCCATCAAGATTTATTGTAACTTCTATCTGTGTTTCGCCAGTTACTCTCTTTACTGTTCCTATTCTTGACATGTTATAACCTTCTTTCTGTAGCTTGAATTATTCAAATCTTACCTTAATAGAATTTGCATGAGCTGTCAACTGCTCTGAAGTAGCAAAGTGCTCAATGTCTTTGTGAATCTTTTCAAGTGCCTCTCTTGAGTATGAGATAATGCTTGATTTCTTAATAAAATCATCTACACCAAGTGGTGAGAAGAATTTTGCTGTTCCATTTGTAGGAAGGACGTGATTTGGTCCTGCAAAGTAATCACCAAGTGGCTCTGAGCTGTATTCACCTAAGAAAATAGCACCAGCATTTTTAATTCTTGTCATTGTATCAAATGGATTCTTTGTTACTATTTCTAAGTGTTCTGAGGCTATTTCATTTGCTACATCTATAGCATCCTTCATAGAATCTGTAACAAGGATATAACCATAGTTTTCTAAAGATTTTTCAAGAATTTCCTTACGGCTAAGTACCTTTACAAAATTATCTACTTCTTCAGATACCTTATTAGCCAATTCTTGGCTTGTTGTTACAAGTATTGCTGAAGCCATCTCATCATGCTCTGCCTGTGATAATAGGTCAGCAGCTACAAAACGTGGATTTGCTGTTTCATCAGCAAGGACAAGTATTTCACTTGGACCAGCGATAGAATCAATGCTTACAAAGCCAAATACTGCCTTTTTAGCAAGAGCAACAAAGATGTTTCCAGGTCCTACGATTTTATCAACCTTAGGAATAGTCTCTGTTCCAAAAGCAAGTGCAGCTATAGCCTGAGCTCCACCTACCTTATATATTTCATCAACACCTGCAATATCAGCAGCTACTAATGTACCAGGATTTACCTTGCCATCCTTTCCAGGTGGTGTAACCATAACAATCTTCTCTACACCTGCAACCTTAGCTGGGATAATATTCATAAGAACTGAAGAAGGATATGCTGCCTTTCCACCAGGAACGTATACACCAGCTTTTTCAATAGGAGTTATCTTCTGACCAAGCATTGTTCCATCTGGCTTAGAATCAAACCAGCTATACTGCTTTTGCATCATATGATAATCTCTAACATTTTTAGCAGAAGCCTTAATAACATCTACTAAACCTTCATCATTCTCTTCTACATACTTATATGCTTCTTCTATTTCTTCTCTTGTGACAAGGATAGTATCTGCATTTAATTCAACCTTGTCAAATTTAAGAGTGTATTCAGCAACAGCTTTATCTCCATTTTCCCTTACATTATTTACGATTTCGTTTACTGTAGAAGCGTAACTATCGTAATTATTAGGGCTTCTTTTTAATAAATCATCAAGAATATTTTTCTTTGATTCTTCGTTTAATTTAACTATTCTCATTTTATTCGCCTTACCTTTCTGTATCGTATTATAAAACAGTCTTAAGGTCAGAAATTAATTTCATAATTCTTGCATTTTCCATCTTCATAGATACCTGATTTACAACCATTCTAGCTGATAATGGACATATTTCTTCAAGAACATCCAAACCATTTTCTCTGAGTGTAGAGCCTGTTTCAACTATATCAACTATAACCTCTGAAAGCCCAACTATAGGAGCAAGCTCCACGGAACCATTAAGCTTAATGATTTCAACTGTCTGATGCTTTTTGTTATAGAAATAATCTTTAGCAATATTAGGATATTTACTAGCTACTCTTATCATGTCGTGATGCTTTAAAAGCTCCTCGGCAGACTTAGGACCACATACGCACATACGGCATTTTCCCATTCCTAAATCTACAACCTCTAAAATATTACGACCTTCTTCTAAAATAGTATCCTTGCCTACTACACCTATATCAGCTGCACCATATTCTACATATGTAGGTACGTCGCCAGCCTTTGCTAAGAAGAATTTAAGCTTTAACTCTTCATTTACAAATATAAGCTTTCTAGTATCCTTATCCTTCATTTCTTCACAAGTAATACCTATCTTTTCGAAAATTTCAAGAGTATTTTTTGCAAGACGACCCTTTGCAAGGGCAAATGTTAAATATCTCATTATTAAAACTCCTTCCTTATAACTTCATCACCTGTGATATATATCATAGTATCAAAATTATATTCATTACAATATTTCTCGTACTCACTTACTGTCTGCTGCTCGCTCTTTCTCATAGAAACTGTAGGAATTCCATGGTCTCTAAGTAAAATAGCTTCCTTAATAGACTGTGCTTTTTTATCCTCGTCATAAATAATAAGCGTTTTTTTAGAATCTGCATTAATATTTATCTTCTGGCGATTGAGAACTATCAAAAGCTGATCCAAATCAATGGCAAAGCCTATAGAAGGTGCGTTCTTTCCAAATTGACTAAGGAGATTGTCGTAGCGACCGCCCTTTGCAATAGGATTTCCAGTTCCATATGTATATCCATGGAATATAATTCCTGAATAATAATCAAAATTAGCAATAATACCTAAATCAAAGGAAATGTATTTCTCAAAGCCGTACATTGTGAGTAATTCGTAAAGCTTTTCCATTCTATCTAAGGCATTATTAATTAATTCATTTGTAAATAAGCTTCTAGCAGTATTGATAACTTCTATCTGTCCTGTAAGTTCAGGTAATTTATTGAAAATATCTTTTACATTTTCAGGAACATTGCATCTTGTTATCAATTCTTCCACACCGAAGAAATTCTTATTTGATAAAAGTGTCATAAGTTCATTTACTTCATCTTCATTAAGGCCTGCGGCTTCCATTAAACCATGGAAATAATCAACATGTCCTATTTCTATCTGGAATTCTTCAAGGCCGCACTTTAAAAGGGAATCTATAGTCATAGCAATAACTTCCGCATCCGCATCTGACTTATTATCGCCTATAAGCTCAGCACCAATCTGTGTTATCTCTTTTAATTTCCCCTGATGTTCAGCATGATTAATATATGTATTACCCATATAACAGAATCGAACAGGCATAGACTCATCCATATAATACTTTGAAACTGCTCTAGCTACGGCTGGAGTCATATCAGGACGAAGTACAAGTGTATATCCTTCTCTATCAAAGAATTTATACATATTATTAGAAGCTACACTTCCGCGCTCGCGCTTAAATATATCAAAAAATTCAAATGTAGGTGTCTGTATATCTTCATATCCATAAGCCTTTAAGGTTTCGTGGATGGTATCCTGAAGATATAACTTCTTTGCACATTCACCATTATAAATATCTCTCACACCTTCAGGTGTATGTAAAAGTTTCTTTTCCATAGAAAACAATTCTCCTTTATTTAAATACTTTAGTGTAGTAGCGTGTTACTTAATTACTAGACTGATTTATTCTAACTTATATATAATAATTTGTCAACACCTACTGTCCAGGTCTTTTTGCAAGGCCTCAAGAAAGTGAACAGGAACGCCACTTTTGCTTGAAATTTTGTATGATTTATCTATTTCATCATAACGAAAGCTTTTTCTATCTCCATCTTTACTTCTATCATAAAATTTCTTTATGTATGAAAAAGGTAGATAATACATTTCGTCCTTATGACTGTAATACAAAATAATAAACGAAATTCCTTCCTGCTTTTCGAAGTTCTCCATAAACTTAACCTGGTGCTCGTGAATGTTTTGCATAGGGAATGTATCTTTTGTACACTCCTTAGCATCAAAGCAAATAGGAATACCTTGCACAACACCAATATAGTCTACTGTACTTTTCTGTTCGAAATATGCAAGTGTAATATGTCTTGAGTTACTATCTATATTGATAGGTTTAATTGGTGTAGGTATTTTTTGTATAAGCGCTATACCGCTATCAATATATTTTTCAATTGTAATATTTATAAGTTCTTCTAAGGTAGAACCTCGAAGTCCTCTTGAATTCCAAGTTCCCATAACTATCCTCGTTACACCGTGAAAAACTTTTTGTATTTTTCACATATAGGTGCTTTGATTATTTTTTCATCTACGTTTTTTAGAGCTTTAGTTTCTTTTGTATCATTAAAATGAAGCTCATAGGAATGTAGCAATTGATATTTAATCTTATATTTATTTTTTAAATCTTTATTTAAATTTGTGTTACCGTATTTATCATCACCTAATAAACTATGACCAATTGACGCCAAATGAGCTCTAATCTGATGAGTTTTACCGGTAATTAGCTTTATTTTTAAAAGTGTAATCTTTTTATTGGTATTATTCACGTTAATGTTAGTAACTTCCAAAGGTTCGTAAGACGTTTCTATGTATGAGGCATCCTCAATTTTTTTTGTGCTTATACTTACCTTGTTTGTCTTATTGTCTTTAACAAGATATCCTGATATATTGGAACTTTCTTTTACTTCGCCCCACACTACAGCAAGATAATATTTATCAAAGGTTCGTTCTTTAAAACCATAAGATAAATCTTGTGTTCCAGCCAAGGTTTTTCCAAAGGTTATTAATCCACTTGTATTTCTATCAAGTCTATTACAAATAGAAGGCTTAAAGGTATTTAAATCTTCCATAGTTAACTTACTATTTTGAATAAGATATTCAATAATCATTTCATTAATAGAAATGTCGCCAGGTGTAGCCTTTTGGGATAATACTCCTGCAGGCTTATTGATAATAAGGATATCTTCATCTTCATATAAGATATTATCAATAACGATTTTTGTATCTATAGGGCTGCTTTTAACTTCTTTAACTGTTGTATTGCCTCTAAATTTAGCAATTGTATCATCAGCCATAAAAAGTTTAATTATATCGCCTACAACAAGCTTTTCATTACCCGTAGCTTTTTTACTATTTAACTCAATATTCTTTTTTCTAAGCATTTTATATACAAAGCTTTGAGGAGCTTCCTTAAAATATTTAAATAAATACTTGTCAAATCTTTGCCCAGCTTCATTTTTATTAATGATTATTTCCTGCATACAAACCTCTTTGTTATTTGAAAAATTTAAGTATTATTCTATGAGGAATAATTTTTGTAAAGAATCTTAAAAGATTCATGGAAATACTATATACAGATACTTCCTTCTTACGCATACAATCTCTAATTGCTTTATTTACCACCTTATTTGGCTCTGCATAGAAAAACTTTTTGTACCATGGTGAACTTGCATTTTCTTCAGCAATATTGAAGAAATTCGTCTTTGCAGGTCCTGGACACACTGCTGTAACATATATTTTTTTATGCTTCAATTCTACATTCAATGCTCTAGATAAGCTTAATACATATGATTTTGTAGCAGCATATTCAGCAAATCCAGGTTGTGGCAAGAACGCTGATGCCGATGCTACATTGATAATACGGCTATTTTTCTTCATATATGGAATCAAATCTCTTGTAAGACATGTTAGTGCAGCTATATTTACATCAATCATGCCTTCTGTATATTCTTCATCAATTGTTGCAAAATTGCCTAACTTTCCAAAGCCAGCACAGTTAACAAGCATTTTAATATTTACATCATCTTCACAATCATAAGAATATCTCTCAATAGCCTTAATTATCTCTTTTACATTAGAACGAACTGCTAAATCTAAGCTAAGTATTCGGCATGGTGTTTTTATAGCTTTTGATGTTTCTAACATTTTCTCTGTATTACGTGCGATTAACCAATATTCATCAATGCTTGTAAATAATCTGTCAAGTTCCATTGCAAATAATTGACCAAATCCAGATGATGCGCCTGTTATAACTATAATATTTTTCATAAAACTGCCTCCTTATCTACTTAATCTTTTTCTTATGAACATTCCTAATAGCCTTTTTCTTTTTAGGCTTTGAATCCTTTTGATTAAACTTATTATCATTGTTAACAAAAGCTGTGCCCTGTCCACGTTTTGGCTTAATAAGACACTTCTTATCAAAACCAATTAAATCCATTCTTCCAGCTTTTTCCAATGCTTCATATACCAAATCATAATTCTTTGGATTACGATACTGAATAAGTGCTCGTTGCATAGCTTTTTCATGTGGATTCGTTGTAACATATATCTTCTCCATAGTTCTAGGATCTATTCCTGTATAGTACATACATGTTGAAATGGTTGAAGGTGTAGGATAAAAATCTTGTACCTGTTCTGGCATATATCCTAAATCTCTTAAATATTCAGCTAATATAATGGCATCCTTTAAGGTAGAACCTGGATGTGATGACATTAGATACGGAACTACAAACTGGTTTTTGCCTATATCCTCGTTTAATTTCTTATATTTCTTAATAAAGCGTTCGTAAACCTTATTGGAAGGCTTGCCCATTTTAGATAATACATTATCAGATACATGCTCTGGAGCTACCTTTAGCTGTCCACTTATATGATGTTCCACCAATTCCTTAAAGAATGTGTCATCCTCATCATATATTAAATAATCAAATCTAATACCAGAACGTACAAAAACTTTTTTGACCTTCGGTATATCTCTAAGCTTTCTAAGTAAGGATAAATAATCACTGTGATCTACGTAGAGATTTTTACATTTCTCTGGGAATAAACATTGTTTATTCATACATACACCCTTAGTTTGCTGCTTTTCGCAGGAAGTATGTCTAAAGTTGGCTGTAGGTCCACCTACATCATGGATATATCCTTTAAAATCCTTATCTTCAACTATCTTTTTAGCTTCCTCTAGGATACTTTCATGACTTCTAGTCTGTATAATACGTCCCTGGTGGAAAGTTAATGCACAGAAATTACATCCGCCAAAGCAGCCTCTATTGCTTATAAGAGAGAATTTTACTTCAGATATTGCCGGAACTCCACCGTCTTTCTCATATGACGGATGATACGTTCTCATATAAGGCAATGAATATGTATAATCCATCTCTTCCTTGCTAAGTGGTTCTTGTGGTGGGTTTTGTACCACATATATGCCATTTGGATAAGGCTCTATAAGAGTTTTTGCAGTAAAAGGATCAGTATTTTGATACTGAGAGTAAAAACTCTTGGCAAATTCTACTTTATCTTCTTTTATAGTGTCATAATCAGCAAGAATATGATAATCATAAATATTAGAGATATCCTTTGTCTTATATATACTTCCTTTTATAAAAGTCAAATCTTTTATATCTATACCGCTTTTTAGCGCATCAGCCACTTCTATAATAGAACGTTCTCCCATACCATAAAGAACTAAATCAGCTCCCGAATCAAGTAATATAGAACGTTTTACCTTATTTGACCAATAATCATAATGTGCCAATCGTCTAAGACTAGCTTCTATACCACCTATAATTATAGGAGTATTTTTATATTTTCTTCTAATGAGATTACAATATACAACTGTTGCATAATCTGGTCTCTTGCCCATTACACCACCTGGTGTAAAAGCGTCATTACTCCTTCTTTTCTTTGAAACAGAATAATGATTAACCATAGAATCCATATTTCCACCCATAACAAGAAATCCATATTTAGGCTCACCAAATATAGATATAGAGTCTTCGTTTTTCCAGTCCGGCTGTGAGATTATACCCACTGAATAACCATATGAATCAAGCATTCTACTTATTATAGCGTGTCCAAAAGAAGGATGATCTACATATGCATCACCTATAACATAAACGAAATCAAACTGCTCTATTCCACGTTTTTGCATATCTTCCTTTGAAATTGATAAAAATCCTTCAGTCATATACTACCTCTTAATTACAATAATTTTCTATAAATTCATCAATACTTTCTACGTAATAATCTGCCAATTCTTTCTTTTTGTCCGTTGTGTTTTTTGAAGCTTCATCAAATACTGCCACAACCTTCATTCCTGCATTTTTCCCAGCCATAATTCCTTGTACAACGTCTTCAAAAACTATACATTTCTCTATAGGAATTTCAAGAAGTCTGGCAGCTTCCAAATATACATCTGGATTTGGTTTGCCTAAGCCTACCATTCCTGCTGTCACAATAGTGTCAAAATATTTATAAATATCAAGGGATTTTAAAAGCTCCTCTGCAAGTGTGTAACTATTACTTGTACAAATAGACATCTTAATATTTTTATTCTTAAGATAATCTAAAAAACGTCTCACTCCGGCTTTTAATTGTATTTTTGTACAATACATTTCCCTAGACATCTCTTTCCAATCAGCCTTTATCTTATCTAAGGAATCTTCTATATTAAATCTTCTCTTAAAATAGACAGCCGTTTCATCATAACTCATACCCTCAATAGCTTCTGATAAATCATCAGGTGGAGTTAATCCAAATCTATTTAAATATTCTATATCAATAGCATGCCACATCCACATAGAGTCTACAAGAGTGCCATCTAAATCAAATAGAACCGCCTTAAACTCGTCAATCATTGGTTACACCTTTCAAATAATCTATCTCTTCCTGAGTTAATGGTCTAAAATCTCCTACTTTTAAGTTTTCATCAAGGTTTAATCCACCCATAGATACTCGTTTTAAATATATTACTTCCAGTCCAACTGCGTGAAACATCTTTTTTACCTGATGAAACTTTCCCTCCTGTATGGTTAAATACACTTTGTCATCTGTAATTCTTGTTAAAGAAGCAGGCATGGACATTACATCCTTTTCGATAAATACGCCAGTACAAATCTTTTCTTCTGCTTCTATCGAAAGTGAATCATTTAAGCATACATAATATGTTTTATCTATATGTTTTCTAGGACTTAAAAGATTATGACATAACTCACCATCATTGCAGATTATTAACAATCCTTCTGTATCCTTATCAAGTCTACCTACTGGGAATAAATCCTTCTTTTTCTTTGTGGTAATCAAATCTACAACCGTTTTGTCGTTTTTATCCGTTGTAGCTGATACTACCCCTGCTGGCTTATTTAACATATAGTATTCATATTCTTCATAAACAATGGGATTGCCCTGATAAAGCACCTTATCTGATTCAGTATTAATCTTAAAATTAGCATCCTTTACCACAATCCCATTTATATTAATTTTTCCCTTTTTTATATCTGCCTTTACTTCGCTTCGTGTTCCAATGCCCATATCGGCAAGATATTTATCAAGTCGAATATTCATAGCAACATTCCTTTATGCATCAAATTCATCAACGTTTTGTGCTCTATAGCCTTCTGCTATAACATCTAATTCTCTTAAAAAATGCTCAAGAGCTGGTATATCTCCTTGCTTATATACACGATAAAACTCATCCTGAATCTTTACGATTTCTCGCTTATTTGCAACCTTATAAAGATTTTGAATAATATTAAGTATCTCTGCTACAATGTTAGCTTTTATACGGAATGAGTTCTGAGAGTCCATAATTTCCTCTCTAATCGAGCTCATCTCTGTATCTAAGGAAATGATAGCCTGTGATGCCGCTGATAGACGTTCTCTTATGTGTTCAGGCATATTAGAACGGTACTTATACTGCAATGAATGCTCTATAGTTGCCCAGAAATTCATAGCAAGAGTACGAATCTGAATCTCAACCTTTACACGCTGCGGACCTTTTAATGTAGCTACAGGATATTCTATAATCATATGATAACTTCTGTATCCACTAGGCTTCATATTTTTCACATAATCCTTAGAATGAATTACTGTTATGTCATCTCTTGAGTTTAATAAATTTGCCACCTTATCAATATCTTCAACAAACTGACAAATAATTCTTATACCAGCAATATCTTCAATTTTTGATGCTATCTCATCTAAAGAGATGTTTTTCTTTTGGCATTTCTCTAAGATACTCGATATTTTTTTTACTCTTCCTGTAACCATCTCAATAGGCGAATATTCACCTATTGCATGGTATTCTTTTATAATGTTATTAAGTTTCAGTGTGAGCTCATCTACAGCCATTTCATAGGGATAGAGAAGCTCTTTCCATAGTTTAATATCCATGATATTCCCCTTTACATTCAAATCTAATCGTAGTTGCTACGATTTAATTACCAATTTCACAATACATTTTTTTACATTTTTGCTATATTCTTTACGCTGTCCAATATATTTCTACTGCATCACCACTTTTTAAAGGTGATGTAAACTCACAGCTTTCACCATTTATTTTTCTCACTAGGTCTGAACCACCAGCTTTTTGAGTGTTGAATGGATAGAAATCCAATATATCTACGAAGATATAACTACTCTTATTTCTTAAGGTTACTGGTGTACCATTTACAGTAATTGCTAAATTGATTGTAATGTTACTTGCAACTGGCGCAGCCTTAACCTCAGTCTTTTCTTCCTTTACTTCGCTTAAGGATTCATTATCAGAATCATTTAAAACTGCTGTTTCTTCTTCAAACTCCTCTATAGCGATATCTTCTTCAGTTTCATTAAGATAGTCTGTATCTTCAATATTTACCTTAAACCCACCATATACAGGCTCATCAAGCTCAGCCTTATGTCCATTTACATATATAGTCTTTCCTGTACCATCCACATCCATAAACTGTAGTATCTGCAATACAGAATAAAAATCTCTTATATGTATCTCATCGCCATCTTTTATATTATAAGATGCTGTAACTAACTCCTTATTAACCTCAGCAAATTTTGGACAAGTAACATTCACTCCGTTTATTATAAAGCTTATGCTTTCTTTATATTCAGGAAGCTGACCTACTGTATATACTGCATCCTCACCAGCAGTTGATTCCTTAATATAAATCTTGTCATTTTTAGCTATCTTTGAATTAATATTTGCATCGTGGCCATTTACAGTAATATAAGCTGGCTCACCTAATTCACCTTTTATTATCTTAAGCTTTCCATTTATATTGAAATTAAGCGATTGTCCTCTCTTAGGGAACAATGCATCATTTGGAAAACCTATCTGCATTGCTGCATCTACAACTGTAAGATGGTCATTATCGTATAATTTAATACGTTCATCATTAATATTCACATATACAAAATGATTCTTCTGATTGTAGAAGTTCATACATATGCCAATAGGTGTTACAAGTAATGGATCCTTCTTTACACCTTCTACTAAAAAATTTACATCTCCTAATACTTCCTCACCTCTTAAGGCAACTCTTTGTGTTGGAATATCTAAGTGATTTGCAAGACTTTCTGTAAAACCAAATGCCTTACCACCGCCTCCAACTACAAATACAGCATTAACACTCTTGCCACCGTTAAGCTCTTTTATCTTCTCTGCGATTTCTCTAGTCATATTATCTACTGTATCTTTATACATCTCTTTCACATCTGCAGGTGTAAGCTTTTGCTTTAATCCCATTACATCTTTGTAAGAAATGGATTTTGCACCCTTCTTCATAGAGTTGAGCTTAATAGTTTCAGCTGTCTTAAAATCACATAAGCATTTATTGACAATTGCCTCTGTAATCTCATCACCAGCATGTGGAATCATACCGTAAGCAATAATACTTCCATCTTTTGTGATAGAAATATCCGATGTACCGGCTCCTACGTCGACTAATGCGATATTTAACAATCTGAAATTCTCAGGAATTGCTATATTAATAGCTGCTATAGGCTCCAATGTAAGGTTTGCAACACTTAATCCAGCGCTGCCTGTTGCTGAATACAAATCCTCGATAACTTCGTTAGGAAGAAATGTTGCAAGTATATCCGCACCGATATTTCTGCCCTTATGACCTTCGAGATTTCCGATTATATAACCATTCATATAATACTTAACAACAGTGTATCCTACGCAATAAAATTCCACATCTGGGAAATCTGCGCGCATAATATCATATGCTTTTTCAACACCAAGCATATCAAGAGAATATATATCCTCCTCTGTCACAGCCATATCGTCAACTCGTTCCATATCCACATGAACAGTAACTGTTTTGAGCACACGGCCAGCGGCCGCTATACATACGTCATTGAGCGGGCGACCAATCTGATTTTCAAGTTCTCTTTTTACGTAATTAATCGTCTCACCAACTTTTGCAATGTCATGAATCTGTCCGTCCATCATAGCTCTAGTATCATGCTCTTTTACATAGTGTCCTGCTACATTGAATTTCTTTCCGTCCATATATCCTACAGAACCCACAATACTTCTTGTTCCTATATCAAGGCCAAAAACAAGATGATCTGGTAATTTTATTTCGCCCATAAGCTTCCTCCTGGTAAATGTTCTTTTATCTGTTTGAAAGTAGTCTCTTTATCATAACTATTATCTATAACTACTTGACATACATTTTTAAATCTTTCGTCATCTGGCTGATTTGCCATAACCTTTAGTGCTTTTTCTCTAGGTATATCACGATATTTTAAAAGACGTGATATCCTAATATCCTTATCTGCGTATACATACCATAAGGTATCACACAAATATTTCAAGGATGTGTCTGGCAATATTGCTGCCTCTATTACAATTAACTCCTGGTCGCATTTATCTATAAGTTCTTCAATTCTATTGTGAATAGCTGGATGAGTAATGCTATTAAGCAATTGAAGCTTTTCTTTATGGTCAAATACTATCTGACCAAGCTTTTTTCTGTCTATATATGGCGTATCATCTGAAATACTTAATATATCAGGTCCAAAAGCTTCCACTACACGATTATAGGTTTCTGAATTATATTCAAATATTTCATGACCTATTTTATCAGCTTCAATAACAAAACCATTATATTCATTTTTGATGTGTTCTAGTACCATTGACTTACCAGTACCTATACCGCCTGTAAGTCCAATGATATATTTAACCGTAGCTTCTTTGCAGCTTTGATTTATATTTTTCTCATCCTTCATAACTATACCTACTTTAATGAGCTTCCAGCCAATTTAATCCCTTTGAAATATTAATATCAAGCTTCACTTTAAGATTAGCAGCATTCATCATTGATTCTTTGACGATATCGCAGACTATATCTACTTCATCTTTGCTAGCCTCTATAAGAAGTTCGTCGTGTACCTGTAATACGATCTTTGATTTTAAATTCATATCCTTAATCTTCTTATCTACAGCTACCATTGCTATTTTCATTATATCGGCAGCAGTTCCTTGGATTGGAGAATTCATAGCGATTCTCTCTCCAAAGCTTCTTTGCATAAAGTTGCTTGAATTTAATTCTGGAATAGGTCTTATTCTATTAAACAACGTTTTTACATATCCGTCTTTTTTTGCATCTTCGATAGTTTTATCTAAAAATGCTTTAATACCTGGATAAGTTTCAAAATATTGCTTTATATATTCATTAGCTTCTTTTCTGCTTATACTTAAATCTTGGCTTAAGCCAAAAGAACTAATTCCGTAAACGATTCCAAAGTTAACAGCTTTTGCATTTCTACGCATAGCTTCTGATACTTCTTCGTATGGAATCTTAAAAACCTTAGAAGCTGTTATTCTATGAATATCCTGAGCAGAATTATATGCATCTATAAGCGATTCATCACCTGACATATGTGCCAGAATTCTAAGCTCAATCTGTGAATAATCTGCATCTATAAATATATAATCATCTTTTGAAATAAATACTTTTCTAAAAGCCTTACCCATTTCCATTCTAATGGGAATATTTTGAAGGTTTGGCTCTGTAGAACTTATTCTACCTGTGGCAGTTATAGTCTGGTTGAAATTACCATGAATTCTTCCATCATCCTTTATATATACGGCCAAACCGTCTGCATAGGTAGATTTAAGTTTAGTAAGCTGCCTATATTCCAATATCTTATTAACTACTGGATAATCTGGCGCAAGTTTTTCTAAAACGTCGGCTGATGTGGAGTAGCCAGTCTTAGTTTTCTTACTTCCCGGCAATCCCATTTTACCAAATAAAATTTCTCCTAACTGTTTAGAGGAATTAATATTAAACTCTTCGCCAATTTCTTCGTATATTTCCTTCTCAATTAAAGAAATCTTTTCTTTGAGTACATTGCCATACTCCTTAAGCTCAGTAGCATTTACAAGAATACCTTCCTTCTCCATTCTATCTAAGGCATATACCAAAGGTAATTCAATATCCGAATATAAATCCCACATAGTGGCTTCTAATAATTTATTTTTTAATATATTTGATGCCTTAACTGCTACATACGCATAAAGAGAAGTTAACATAATAACATTATGTTGATTGCTCTTGTATAAATCCTTGATGTTACTCTTTCCAACTAACTCTTCTATACTTGGTAATTCAATCTCAAGATATTCTCTAGCTATATTTTCGTAGTTATATGAATCTCTAAGCGGATTCATAAGATATGCCATAAGATTTATTTCAAGTACATTGCTATTCTCCAATAAATCCTGAATATCAAAGTCTTTTAAATGCTTCTTTAATTCAAATAAACAAATCTTTACTTGATTAGCTGTAAGATTGTTAATAAATTTTCTAATATTGTCTTTTGAATTTAATTCTACATAATAGACATATTCTTTTTCATCTAATACAAAGCTATAGCTTAAAACATATTTTTCTTTATCTTCATTTGAAGCAGTGTTTAAAAAGTCAAATGTCATCTGTGTAGGTTCATTATTCACATCTCCTACTTCAAATATCTGTATACCTACATATTCTGCCTTAGATAATGCATTGTAATCAATGTCATCTTCGCTAATTTTTTTTATAAGCTCTTCTAAATTGACAGATTGCGTAGTCGTGCTATCTGCACCGTTTGCTAAAAATTTTTCTGCAAGCTTTTTGAATTCAAGCTTTTTTATAATAGCAAGTGCTTCGCTATTATACATATTTTCCAAAGTGCCCTTTTTATAATCAATTTCTATAGGTGCATCTGTATTTATTGTGGCAAGTACTTTGCTTAATTTTGCTGATTCATAATCTTCACCCAATAGTTTACCTGCTCTTTTTGGCTCAATGTTATCTAAGTTTTCATAAGCATTCTCGATAGAATGATAAGTGGATATAATCTTTGTAGCCATCTTTTCGCCGATTCCAGCAACACCTGGTATATTATCTGCAGTATCTCCCATAAGAGCTTTTAAATCGATAAATTCCAATGGCGATACCTGATATTTTTCTAAAACATCCTTGGCATAGTAGTTTTCCACTTCTGTCTTGCCCATTTTTGTCTTAGGTATTCTAATCATTATTCTATCTGTTGCCAGCTGAAGTAAATCTCTATCTCCAGATACAACTCGTACCTCTATATCATCTCCATCAGCTCTCTTTGCAATAGTACCAAGTAAATCGTCTGCTTCAAAACCCGGAAGCTCCATTATCTGAATATTCATCGCCTTCAAAAGTTCTTTCAATACCGGTACCTGCTCATGAAGCTCTGCTGGCATAGGTTTTCTTGTGCCTTTATATTCAGCAAACATTTCATGTCTAAAAGTTTTATGCTTTACATCAAAAGCGACAGTTAAATAATCTGGTTTTTCTTCGTCTAAAATCTTGAACATAATATTCAAAAATCCGTATACTGCATTAGTATGAAGTCCTTCTCCGTTGGTTAAATCAGGAACACCGTAAAATGCTCTGTTTAATATACTATGTCCATCTATTAATACAAGCTTGCCAGCCATTGTTGCCTCCTAAACAAATCGAATTATCTCATAATTACGATTAATAATATGCCCTACAAAAGGACAGACTAAACCTCATTCTAGTATACACTAAATATCACGTAATTTCAATGCTTTTTCAAGGTTTCAGGGCAATAAAAAAACCTAGCAAACAGCTAGGTTTAATGCTGGTGGCGGGACTTGAACCCGCACGTGGTTGCCCACGTCAGATTTTGAGTCTGATGCGTCTGCCATTCCGCCACACCAGCTTGTGTTTTTTAACACCGAATTATATTATCACAAAGTCTACAAATTTGCAAGCGTTTTTGTGTTAGAATATATACAACCGCAAAAGTTTTGTCTGTACATATCGTATTCTTTTGAAAGCTCTACACTTCTTTTGTATCCATTTTTTTTCTTAAAATCAGACACAAGATAAGGTACTTTATAGATATCTTCCAATTCCAAGCCGATTGTATTAAGTCTACAAGCATCTTTTAGAGGACTTATAGATAATGTTGTTGTAAAATAATCCATATTTAATTCCTTGGCAAGCTTAGCTGTATATTCTAAGCGTAATTTATAACATTTCGTACATCGCTCGCCACCCTCCGGCTCTTTTTCAAGTCCTTGAGCTATAGCATAAAAATCATTAGGCGAATAATCAGCTTTTATGAATGTTATAGGTATTTTCGCATTAAATTTTTTGATAAAACGTTCCTGTTCATCTGCCCTAAATTCGTATTCTTCCCTAGGATAAATATTAGGATTATAATATAATACAGTAATTTTGAAAAACTCACTAAGGTACTCTAAACAATAGCTGCTGCAAGGTGCGCAGCAGCTATGAATGAGCAAACTTGGAACTTCATTATTCAGTTGGATTTTTTTGATGGTTTCATCTAAAACCTTTTGATAATTTTTGTTCATATTTCCTCATTTTTAGTAGTATTTTTTTGTTCCCCACAAATTTTTGCGTTTCAATTCTGAATATTCTGCATAGGCTTGTTCAAGAATTTGCTTTTCATTGGAAAACTTAAGCAAATGATACGCTTCATGAAATTTGTAAAAACCCGAATCAAGAAAATACTCTTCTCGTTGTGGTTTGCTGTAATAGCTATCAGCCATCATTAAATACCAGTGGACATTTTTGTTGATAGTATCCTCACCCACATTAAATGAATACTGACTCTTTCCAATATACTTAATAGCTGAAGCATTTACACCGCTTTCTTCACGAACCTCTCTTAAAGCACAGGTCATATGATCTTCGCCTTCTTCTACGGTTCCTTTAGGCAAAACCCAGCCTTCATATTTGTTTTTAATACATTTATAAAGAACTAAAACTTTACCACGAAATATAACCA
The DNA here is from genome assembly GCA_045125245.1 of Lachnospiraceae bacterium. Taxonomy (GTDB): domain Bacteria; phylum Bacillota; class Clostridia; order Lachnospirales; family Lachnospiraceae; genus SVEL01. The sequence goes on along the minus strand of JBGVNF010000021.1, from coordinate 8,893 downwards.
CACCTCCACAGCTGGTTGCTTCCATATTGAATCCTCCTGCTCTTCATGGTGTGTCTAGTGACTTAGTTTTAGTATACACATATTCTTTTTACTTATCAAGCGAATTCATAATTTCTTTTGTAACAACTATGGCTGGTAAAGTATTTTCGTTTATATTTTCTAAAACAACTGCTATGGCATATTTTGTATTTGTATCTAATTCTATACCGCCTATAAACCACGAATCAGCCTTTCCTGCAGTACTAATCTGTGCAGTTCCTGTCTTTCCGTATACATATAGCTTATCATGATTCAGTCTATACGCCGTTCCATTTGTAACAACTTCTCGCATATATTCCTTTAAAGTAGTTGCCTCATTTGCTGTATATAATTGATCATATTCTGTCACATTATATTTCTTTACCACATTGTTATTGCTATCTAAAATCTCTGTTACAAGTCTCGGTTTCATAAGCATTCCGTCGTTAACTATAGAGCTCATTACCATGCACATGTGAATAGGTGTAACAAGTGTTTCACCCTGACCTATAACAGTTTGACATTTAATAAATTCACTATCACTATTAGAAAGTGTTATTTGACTTTTTTTATGCAAAATATCAAGGGGTAATTCTTTATTAAATAATTTGTCTTTGCAGTATTTATTTAATACCTCTGCATCTATCATTGTACCTATGTTTACGAAAGCGCAATTGCAGGAATTAGCCAGTGCACTAGTTAAATTTACATTGCCATGAGGCTTTTTATAGCTACAACTCATAGAAAAATCAACAAACTTTATAGTTCCTTCGCAATTATATGAATAATCAATATATGACTTTTTATGACTATCTATAAATTCGCCAAGGGTAAATATTTTAAAGATAGAACCTGGTGGATACAGACCTTGTGTGGCTCTATTCATCAAGATACCATTTTCACTATTTTTTATATCATCCCAGATATTTGCTATTTCATTTGGGTTGTAATATGGATTTGATACCATTGATAAAACATCACCTGTCATAGCATCCATAATTACAACAGAACCCTTATAATCCCCCAATGCATTAAGACATATTTCCTGAAGATTTATATCAAGTGTCGTCTTTATGCTATTGCCCTGTAATTTTACTCCATTTACTTCAGCAACTACTTCTTCAACTATTGATGAATTTGCTGTTAATAAGTCAAAATTATGAACTAATTCCAGACCGTACTGCCCTTTATCAAAGCTACCTACAACATGACAAAATAACTCATTATAAGGATAATATCTATATTCCTTGTTGTTTTCATCTATTTTTGTAATGGCTAAAGGTTTGAAATCATTAGAATAAATCGTTCCTCGAACAACTTTTTCAGCTAATATGTCTTGTCTTTTATTATAAGTATTATTTATATCTTTCTTGCTTTGAAAAACAACATATCCTACTAAATATATTGCCAGCAACATAAAAAGGCCTGTAAAAATATATGTTGTTTTCATGATATTATTGTTGTTTTTCATTTATTTTTACCCCCTGTATGATAAAGAACATAAAAATCGTGGACATAAGTGAACTTCCTCCATAGCTTATAAGAGGATATGTTACACCTGTAGACGGAATCATCTTAATCGCTCCACCGATGGTCAAAAATACTTGAAATCCATAAATTACAGCTAAACCTGCACATAGTAAACGATAATAATTATCTTGGCATTTAATTGATGTATTTATAAAAATTAAAAACACATTTAAGCTTAACATAATCAAACATACGGCAAATAATACTCCCAACTCCTCTGAAATGGCAGAAAATATAAAATCCTGGTCAACTACAGGAATCGAATTAGGAAGCCCTTCAAATAATCCCATTCCAAACAATCCACCTGTACCTATAGCAAATAAGGACTGTGTTATCTGATATCCCTTATCGTCTATTATAGGCCATGGATCAAGCCACGCTGCTACTCTTACCTGTACATGATAAAATAATTTATATCCTAAGTATGCAGCAACACTACCCAAGGTTAATCCGCCGAATAAATAATATATTTTTCCGGTAGACATATATATTATAAATATATAGGCTATCGAAAATATAAGCGCTGTTCCCAAATCACTTGATAAAACCAATACAACAATATGTATACCCGCTAGAATGCCTGATAAAAGTATTGTTTTCCAATTTTGTACCTTGTGCAACAATCCGCTTAAAAACATAATATATGTTATTTTGACAAATTCTGATGGTTGTATGGAAATAAACCCTAAATCAATTGATAATTTAGCTCCATAGGTCACCTTGCCGATTGCATATACTGCACATAATGCGCCAATGCCAATTATGGCAAAAATATAATGATATTCTCTTAGATTTTTTATTTTTTTCATAATATATGAAATGGAGCTAGCCATAATTGTGGCTATGACACAAAATAAAAATTGTCTATAGGCTTTATCAATTGACAATCTTGTAAGCATAACAAATCCAATCATAAGCATCATCGACATAACATTTAACAATTGACGATTGTGATACTTACAATAAAGCTTACTTATCTGTATTAAAAGCAAGAAATAAATAAGTTGAGCACCATAAAATATAATTATTTTATCTTGAAATGTATGCAAATATATAGATGTATACATTAATCCATGAATAATAAAGAATAACAAAGACTGCTTAAAACAAAATTTCTTTTGCTTAATTTCATCCTTTTCATTCTTTACATTTTTTAAAGCTCTAAAGCTTTCATATGTATAAATAGCCATCAAGAAAATAATCGCATATTTTATACTTACAATAAAAACCTCTATCATTATTCTACCCCTCTTTTAAAGTGTCCTCTAGTATATTTTTCTACAGTGTTACCTGACAAAATACTTTCTATCTCCTTGGAACTTTCATTTATAAAATTATATCTAATAGCTAATGGTTTTATATCTTTATCTTTTTCGATTAAATCATAGATATATAGCGGTATACTGTTATATATAACATTATAGCAGTAATCACAGTGATTATTAACCATAAACATATTGCCAAGTCTATCCTTTATATGGATAATTTCATCTTTTTTATTGCATTTATTATATGACTTTTTTATGCAGCCTGCACTTATCATAACTGGAATATATCCATAAACATTTAATTCCATTTTATAATTTTTGATATACTTTAACTCTTCTTTGTTCAATTCATAAGAAGCTGTTATCAAGTCAGGTTTATACTCATTAAGAAATTCAACTGAATAATTGTTCATCCCATAAACAGTATTATCGAATACTGTATATTTACGTGGTATATTCATATCCTCAAAAAGCTTATACGCTTCAAGATTTCTAAACATATATCCATCAAAATCCTGATTAAATATTATATCTTTATTATTTTGAATAAAATTTCTTCCTTGTAATCTCGTAATATAAGGCAAAGCAATTATAAGCTTTTTATGATTATTATGGGCTTTGTCTATATATATATGCCAATTATTAGCAATATTTTCTTTAAAAATATCTGCTTCAGCATAAATTATATCTACATTTTCGTTTGATATAACTGTCTCTAGCTGAGTTATATTTGATACAAGTGTAGTAACTTTCGCTGATTTACTAGTTTCATTTTCTTTATCACAAACTATTTCTGCTTTATCATCACTACATACCACTTGCTTTTCTGTTGAAAAATAGACGCGCTTATAAGAAGCAAGAATAAGTTCTTTTAACTTTTCCAATGCCTCTCGTCTTAATTGGTTTAATTCTTTTATATTTACAAACAATCCATCATCTAAGCTAATTACAAAATCATCCTTATCAAGCTTAAAGTCAGTACCGCCTGTCTTATTGAACTGCTTAAATATATCAGCTTCACATACAGGCCTATTAGCTGCTATATCCGGAACAGCTCCAGTAAGGTTTACATAATTATCCTTATACCACATATTTACAGCTATTGGAATATCTTTTTTTATAATGACACTACCGCCCACAGATAATTCATTTATGTTAGACGTATTTATATAATCATTCTGTATATTTTTTATCAATGCATTATTTCTTGTACGATTTATATATGTTTTTTGCACTATATTTTTCGATATAGTCTTCTTATCTATTCTTTCATTTTTTGAAGAAGTAAGCTTATTAAAGGATATTGTAAACTCTTTATTCTTTAATACATTATCAGCTTTTACATATATACTTTGGCCATCAAGTGTAAATATCTCAAGAACATCATCACTTGAAATGTTTTCAAGTGATTTTGCTACTATTTGTCCTTTGTTCACATCGCATCTTAATACTGTAGCTACTTTTACACCCATATGATTTGGTCGTTCCAAAGACATAATTTCTCGTCCGTTATGCTTATTATAGTATCCATCAGTAAAACCGCCTCTATTGTATATATCCATAAGAGCCTTTATATCATCCTCAGATACTCTGTAACCATCTTCACCATATTCTATAAACATATCTACGTATTTTCTATACATAGCTGTTACACTAGCTACGTATTCTGGCTTTTTCATTCTTCCTTCGATTTTTAAAGAATAAACACCTGCCTTTAAGATTTTAGGCAAAATCTTAAGAGTACATAAATCCTTTGGACTTAATGGATATTCACCTTTTATAGACTTATCATTAAAAATGCTATCATACGGCAATCTACATGGTTGTGCACAACGTCCACGATTACCACTTCTTCCACCTATTAAACTACTTAAAAGACACATACCTGAATAGCTATAACACAAGGCTCCATGAACAAAGCACTCTATTTCCAATCCTGTTTCTTTATAGATATCTTCAATTTCTTTTATAGAAAGCTCTCTGGCAGGTACGATTCTTGTTATACCCAATGTTTTTAACTCTTTTGCAAAAGAACTTCCTGTTACTGTCATCTGTGTACTTGCATGAATATCTAGCAATGGAAAATGTTTTTTTACTAAAGATAATACGCCAAAATCTTGAACAATAACTGCATCAAGACCAGCTTCATACAATGGTTTTACATAGTCTATTAACTGTGATTCTATTTCTTGATTTTTTAAGAGTGTATTTAATGTCAAAAACAACTTTTTATTATGAATATGTGCATAATCAATAGCCGCAATTAATTCTTCTGTATTAAAATTATTTGCAAAAGCTCTTGCTCCAAACATCTGACCACCCACATATACAGCATCTGCTCCTGCATTAAAAGCAGCCAGCATGCACTCATAAGAGCCAGCTGGCGCCAAAACCTCATATTTATTATTATCAAATCTATTTGTCATAATAAGCCTCAAAAATGCCGAACAAAACGTTCGGCAGTAATTAATTACTCAGATAAATTCTTTCTTTTTCTTGCTGGAGTATCTTCTACCTCAGTTTCAAGCTTAGCAATTTTGATTTGGAGTTCGTTTATCTGTTTTTGTAATCCAGAATTCTCTTTTTCTAAGGATTCTACCTGAATCTGTGCAGCTATAAGCTCATGCTTCACATCATAAAGCTGCTTGTCCTTAGAATCAAGCTCTCCTTCTATAGAATCTGCCTGTTTTTTTGCTTTAAAATAATCATCTGCAATATTTAGTTCTAACAGAATTCTCTGCATATCAACATTTAAGCGCTTATATCCATCCATCGCCTTTAATTCAGTGATTTTATTGTTCATATATGTTGCAACCTTTTGCAAATATTCTTCACTTTCATAGCCGCTTAATGTATATATTTTACCATTTATAATTACTTCAGTATCGTTTTTGCTTGACATATGTATCTCTCCTAAAAATCATCTATATACTGATTATACACTATCTAGAAAAATAAACAACAAAATATTGATATTTTTTCTATGAAATACCCAAATGCTTGTATGCTAATTCAGTTGCGACTCTACCTCTTGGAGTACGATTAATAAATCCATTTTTTATAAGATATGGCTCATATACATCTTCTAATGTGCCAGCATCTTCTCCAAGTGCAGCTGCAAGTGTATCAATACCAACTGGCCCGCCTGCGAATTTATGTATCATAGTATTAAGAATTGCTCTATCACCGTTATCAAGACCGTACTTATCCACTTCTAATATATCAAGAGCTGCACTGGCTACTTCCTTTGTTATAATTCCATCATATTTAACCTGTGCAAAATCTCGAACACGTTTCAATAATCTGTTAGCAAGACGTGGTGTTCCTCTTGAACGCCTTGCAAGTTCTGTTGCTCCAGCACTATCTATATCTACATCCAACACACTTGCAGATCTTACAATAATATCTCTCAATTCATCTATATCATAAAACTCAAGCTTACTAATTACACCAAATCTATCTCTTAACGGCGCTGTAAGTAAACCTGCCCTAGTCGTAGCTCCGACCAAAGTAAACTTGGGTAAATCCAATCTAATAGACTTTGCGCCAGCCCCTTTACCGATCATAATATCTATGGCAAAATCCTCCATAGCAGGATAAAGAACCTCCTCCACCTGTCTATTTAATCTATGTATCTCGTCAATAAATAGAACGTCACCTTCCTTAAGATTGTTAAGTACAGCAGCCATCTCACCAGGTTTTTCAATGGCAGGTCCACTTGTAATCTTTATATCAACGCCCATTTCCTCAGCTATAATACAAGCAAGTGTCGTTTTGCCAAGACCTGGTGGTCCGTAAAATAATACATGGTCCAAGGACTCTCTTCTAAGCCTTGCTGCATCAATATATACTTTAAGATTGTCCTTAACTTTTCGCTGTCCTATATATTCATTTAAAGAAGATGGTCTTAGATTGTTCTCCATAACAATCTCTTCTTTTTTTAGTTCTGTGTTTATAATTCTTCTATCCATGTTAATTTCTCCTTGTATAATATCTCTATACTAAATATTTTTAAGGACAACCTTTATAACTTCTTCTGTGGTTGTACACATACTTAAATCACAACCTTTAACTATCCTTGCAACTTCCTTCTGAGTATATCCAAGAGCTACAAGAGCCTGTATAGCTTCATCTATTATATCCTCTTTATCGTTATTATTACTATAATCATTATATAAATCTTGATTATCATTATCTAAATTAAAGTCGATATTTAACTTATCTTTTAAATCTAATATAACTTTCTGCGCTGTTTTCGCACCGATTCCTGGTACCTTGCTTATCAGTTTAGCATCTTCTTTAAAAACCGCAAATCTTAAATCGTTTGGTGTCATAGTTGTAAGCACTGACAACGCTCCCTTAGGACCTATTCCATTTACAGTAATTAAAAGCTTAAATATGTGTAATTCATCCTTTGATAAAAATCCAAAGAGATTCATAGCATCTTCTCTTACATTTAAATATGTATAAAGCTTAATTTCATCACCTATTGAAGAATTTTCTATAACATTTTTACACACAAAAATATTGTACCCCATAAATCCGCAATCTATCAGTACCTGGTCCTCATATATATCTTCTATTTCACCATTGACAAATCCTATCATACTATATCCTTCTTTCTAAGAAATTTTTTGTATATTTAATCACTCCAATAGAGGTTATTCCGATAACAAAACCACAAATAATACCAGCAATCATCAAAACAGGAATATAATTCATAACACTATAACTAGATACTATAAAGGTAGCTATTAACAATTGACCAATATTGTGGCTAACCCCTCCTGCAACACTCACTCCTAAAGGTGAAAAAACATCTAATTTTTTCAGCAACAACATAACTACAAAGCTTATGAGTGCCCCAGCCAAGCTAAATGCTATACTAAATGCATTTGTAAATAACAATCCGACTACAATTATCCTAATTACATTTACAAATAGCGCATATTTATAGCCATAGATATATAGAACCACCACAATGGCAATATTTGCCAAACCTAATTTTACTCCTGGAATAAACATGCCAAAGGAAATTATCACTTCCATATAACTTAATATCGCTGCAAAAGCAGAAAGCACACCTATTATAGCTATCTTTTCAATTTTTCTTTTTGATTTTATCGCAGTTACATTGCAACTATGATTTGATTTACTATCTATCATTGTATCACATCCAACTCACTATCATATCCTTCATCACCATCACTGGTAATTCTAACAACTAATTTATGTGGTAGACAAATTATAGATTCATTAACTCTTTTTATGCTCCCTTGCTTTACACATAATTCATCATCACAATCAGCCTCTGCTATATATACTAGCCCCTTCTCTATAACTAAAGTATTACCCGTAGGAAGCTTCTCTTCTATATCGCAAGCTGAATCACTATCCAATGGGTATGTTTTAATAACCTTCCCATCCACACATACTTCAACCTGCAAAGTTTCAGCATCAGGCTCTGTATAAATAAAAACACTTACAAGCACAGTTGATATAACCAAAAATATAATTAACAAACTATCTGCTATATATTTTCTTTTCATATATCTCCCTCCTAACGAACCTATGTTCTTATACTATCATAAAATATACCTAAAATCAATACAATTTAAAGCAATTACACTATCAGAACTATATCTTGGCTATTATATCTAATTTTCTGCCTTTAAATTTTATAAAGACCGAGTATATTCATATATTTTTTTGAGTTAGATGTCGGAACCCGTGATTTGCTAAATGCCCCCTTGATACAAGTTTATTACTGTGTGATATTTTCAAGAAAAAACAACCTTAGCTAGGTGATGTTCGTGTGGATGTGGGACATCATCGGAAGATTTTCGTGAAGTTTTGAACCCCACACCGCAGCAATAATGCCGCCTGCCGAGTATGTTTGAGCAAGCTCGGCTTTTATTCCCCTGATGGGTAATAAGCCAATGTCATTAAGATAAGAATATTTTAGTATAGTTCTTTTTTTCTTTCATAATAGCAACAGATGGAAAAGAAAGAAATTTTATCATATTTAAGTTTTTTTTCAATTACAAATAGACAGATGTTTTCATCTGCCAAAAAAA